>DXLW01000025.1:0-94275 GCA_019414505.1 Collinsella sp. | reverse complement strand
CCGCTCTTCTTCTTTCCGGACATGCCGTCCTCCGATCTCCCGGGGCCGGCCGATCCGGCCCTCAGGGTATCGGGTTCCCACATTCATCCGCACATGTGCGGATGAATGTGGGAGGTGTTCGGATAAAGTTGATAATCAAGGCACCTTTGTGGTGGTTTTTCAGTTTGCCAACGATATGTGAACGGCTAAAAAAGTCTGCTATACTCTTTCCCGCTGTCCCCATCGTCTAGCGGCCAAGGACGCCACCCTTTCAAGGTGGATATCGCGGGTTCGAATCCCGCTGGGGGCACCATTTGAATTGAAGAGCCCGTTACCATCGCGGTAGCGGGCTTTTTGCTACCCATGCGCCGGGATTCGAACCCGACAGGGTGCGGAGCTGAGGAAACGCGAAGCGTTTTCCAGCGCAGCACGCAAGGAGCGAAGCGACGCGGCGAAAGCGGGCGGCGTCAGCCGCACGCGGACATCCCGCTGGGGGCACCATTTGAATTGAAGAGCCCGTTACCCTCGCGGTAGCGGGCTTTTTGCTACCGAAACGCCGCGGTTCGAACCCGACAGGGTGCGAATCCCGGCATCATCGCAAGGCCTGTGGGCAAAAAATAGCAAATTTGAGTACTGTTATCATTTTAGTAACAGCAATTTCATGCCTTCAGAAGACGATTTAGACGTCAGGCGTCCTACGGCGGAAGAATTGCAGACGTTTATCGGCTAAGTACTTGGACATATGTTGCGTAACACTTCATATTTTGCAAATAAATAATGCTACAGGACTTGTGACAGTACTCATATTTGACGTTTTTTGCCCACAACCCTTTATACCTAGGCATATCGGCGGCAAAACGGGCTTCAAAGCGCCCTTCGCAAACAAAAACCGGGGCCCGCATGATGCGGACCCCGGCTCAATACCGTGACGATATGTCAGTTACGCTCTACACGTAGAACAGGATGTCGTCGTAGGTCGGGACCGGCCAGTAGTCGGCGGCCACGATCTCCTCCATGGCATCCACGGCGGCGCGCAGCGTATCCATAGCGGGAACGACCTCGTGCGCGTACACGTTGGCCTGCTCCTGACCATCGAGGGCCTCGGCCTTCTGATGCACGGCGTCGAGCGCCTTGATGGAGTCGTTGATGGTGGTGATGCCGTTGCAGAGCTTGTTGAGCGTGTTCTGCTCGCACTGCATGGCGGCCTCAGCACCGGCGGCACGAATAGTCTCAAGGCCCTTAGCGACCTTGGTGGCATAGGCGGTAATGACCGGGCGATAGGTACGACGTGCCTCGCGAACCATCGTGGTAGCCTCGATGTTCATGAGCTTGTTGTACTTCTCGAGCTTGCAGTCGTAGCGGCACTGAGCCTCGGCCTTGGTCAGGACACCCGTCTCCTCAAAGAGCGCAATGGCCTTATCGGAAACAAAGGCGGGCAGGGCGTCGGCCGTGGTCTTGTTGTTGGCAAGGCCGCGCTTCTCGGCCTCAACGGGCCACTCGTCGGAGTAGCCGTCACCGGAGAACAAGATGCGCTGGTGGTCGGTCAGGACCTTCTTGCAGTACTCGAGCGCAGCGTCCTGGAACTCATCCTCGGGCGTACCCTCAAGCGCGTCGGCGAAGGACTTGAGCGACTTGGCTACGGCGGCATCGAGCACCAGGTTGGAGTCGGAGACGTTCTGCTCGGAGCCGCAGGCACGGAACTCGAACTTGTTGCCGGTGAAGGCGAACGGGGAGGTGCGGTTGCGGTCGGTGTTGTCCTGCATCAGCTTGGGCAGGGCATCGGCGCCCAGGTCGAGCACGCCGCGCGTGGCATGGACGGAAGCCTTGCCATCGATGATCTTCTCGACGACCTCGGTAAGCTGGTCGCCCAGGAAGATGGACATAATCGCCGGAGGAGCCTCGTTGGCGCCCAGACGATGGTCGTTGCCAGCCGAGGCAACAGAGGCACGCAGGAGCTCCTGATAGTTATCGACGGCCTCGATCACCGCGGTGAGGAAGACGATGAACTGCAGGTTGTCGAGCGGGGTGTCGCCCGGATCGAGCAGGTTCTCGGACTCGGTGCCAAGCGACCAGTTGTTGTGCTTGCCCGAACCATTGATGCCCTCAAAGGGCTTCTCGTGCAGCAGGCAGACCAAGTCGTGGCGGGAGGCGATCAGCTTCATCTTCTCCATCATGACCAGATTCTGGTCGATGGCCTCGTTGACCTCGCCATAGACGGGGGCAAGCTCATGCTGGCAGGGAGCAACCTCGTTGTGCTTGGTCTTGGCGGGAATGCCGAGCGCCCACAGCTCATCGTCCAAGTCCTTCATGTAGGCCGAGACGGTGGGGCGGATAGCGCCAAAGTAGTGCTCCTCGAGCTCCTGGCCCTTGCAGGGAGCGGCGCCAAAGAGGGTGCGGCCGGTGATGACCAGGTCCTTGCGCTTGCGGTAAGCGTCCTTCTTGATCAGGAAGTACTCCTGCTCGTCACCCACGGAAGGAACGACCTTCTTGGGGGTCTTACCGAACAGCGCCAAAACGCGCTTAGACTCACGCGAGAGCGCGGTCATGGAACGCAGCAGCGGGGTCTTCTTGTCCAGGGCCTCGCCCGTGTAGGAGCAGAAAGCCGTGGGGATGCACAGGACATCGTCCTTGATAAAGGCGGGGCTAGTGGGGTCCCAAGCGGTGTAGCCACGGGCCTCGAAGGTGGCGCGCAGGCCGCCGTTGGGGAAGCTCGAGGCATCGGGCTCGCCCTGGATGAGGTTCTTGCCCGTAAACTTGGTAATGGCGGTGCCGTCGTGGTTGGGCTCCAGGAAGCTGTCGTGCTTCTCGGAAGTAATGCCCGAAAGCGGCTGGAACCAGTGCGCGTAGTGCGTCGCGCCCTTGGAGATGGCCCAGACCTTCATGGCATGGGCAACGGCGTTGGCCACATCCAGGTCGAGCGGCTCACCGCCCTCGAGGGTTGCAGCAAGGCGCTTCCAAATGTCCTTGGGGAGGTAGTCCTTCATGACTTCCTCAGAGAACACCATGGTCCCGAAGCGGTCAGTAAGTTCGGCCATACGGAACTCCCTTCGTATCGGCACCGCGTGAGAAGCGGTGTTGATTACTAACGAACGAGTCATAGCTTAGACTCGCCGTGTTTCCGCGACATTACCGTTATGTTGCTGTCGCGAAACCAATCAATGAGGTTACCCTATCGAGGCGGCGTTGCCACCCTCAACAGCCAATCAACTGCATAAATTGCAGACCTCTCTCCATGGTTTAAGGGTAGTCAATTTGGGATGGAGCTCTATTAACTGGTATTTTGCATCAGATACCAGTCTTTATAGTCCGTGCCTAGATTAGCCGCTCTGTTATAGAGAAAGCCGATAGCAAGGCATCTTTGATTGGTATCCTCAAATAGCGAGTGAAACTCCACCGTGGCACAGTGGTGCTGTAGAATCCTTACAACACATCACACTATTACATATCTAGAGGAGCACGATATGCGCGTCGACGAGGTTTTTAAGCAGGCAGCATCCCAGGGCACCGCGCCCATTTCGTTTGAGATGTTCCCGCCCAAGGGCGAGCTGACCCTCGACACGGCTCGCGAAGTGGCAGGCAATCTGTGCAAGCTTTCGCCGAGCTTTGTCTCGGTCACCTGCTCGGCCGGCGGCTCGGGCAACGGTGCCACCACCGCCCCCATCGCGCATATGATTTCGAGCGAATTCGACACGCCCTCGGTGGCACACCTTACCTGCGTGGGCCGCTCGCACGCCGATATCGCCGCCAAGATCGACGAGTATCGCACCGCCGGCGTGGAAAACATCCTGGCCCTGCGTGGCGATCTCCCTGCCGGCGCAACCGAGGACGACAAGCCCGCCTCGGACTACGCCTACGCCCGCGACCTCATCCCCGAGCTCGTCGACGCCGACTTTTGCGTGGGCGCCGCAGCCTACCCCGAGGGCCACATTGCCTGTGAGGATCTCAACCTCTCGGTCGAACACCTCAAGCAAAAACAGGACGCCGGCGCGAGCTTCTTTGTGACGCAGCTCTTCTTTGATAACGAGTGCTTCTACCGTTTTCGCGAGCTTGCCGACAAGGCCGGCATCACCGTGCCCATTACCGCGGGCATCATGCCGTTTATGGGCAAGTCGCAGATCAGCCGCATGGTCTTTATGTGCGGCGCGTCGCTGCCCTCCCCTGTCATCAAGATTCTCGCCAAGTACGAGAATGACCCCGAGAGCCTGCAGGCAGCTGGTGTAGATTATGCAGCCCGCCAGCTTTGCGACCTCAAGGAGCACGGCGCCGACGGCCTGCACCTGTACACTATGAACCGTCCTGCGATCGCCGCGACCATTATGGAGCGCCTGGGGTAATGGAAAAACCGCACATCGATACAACCGCTGTCGAAGTGCCGGCCGACCTTGCGTCGCCGGCGCTCTACCGTATCGATGCTGCGCACCATCCCCGTGTCGACCGTGCCGAGATGCTGCGGTATCTGGGTTACGGCGGCCAGCAGATTGAGCCCGAACTGTCACGACGTATTGAGCTTGTCGTTGAACGTCTGGAACTGGACATTGAGCCCCGTGGCGTGCGCCGCGTGTTTGCCGTCGACGCCACGGGTGTGGACGAGCAGGGCAAGCCTTGCATTCGCCTGGTCGGCACCAACGTTGAGCTGCGCGGTCGCGATATCTATCGACATCTCAAAGACGCCCGCTTTGCCGCGCTCATGGCATGCACCCTCGGCATGGACGCCGAGCGCCGTCTGCGCACCACGGGAGCCCAACATCCCCTGGAGGGCGCCGTGCTCGACGCCGCGTGCTCCGCTTACGTGGAAGCCGCCGTTGAGCAAATGGACCAGCAGGTCAAGACGGACGCCGCCGTTCATGGGCTCGCCGGCAACTGGCGCTTTAGTCCCGGCTACGGCGACTGCCCGCTTTCGGCCCAGCGCGCGATCGTCAATGCGCTCAACGCCACGCGGCTCATCGGGCTTACCGTCACGCCCACCAGCCTGCTCATGCCCACCAAAAGCGTGACCGCGGTGATCGGCCTGTTTGACGGCGAGGTCCACGACGCCCAGAGCCGCCCCACCTGCAATATCTGCCGCATGCGCGAACACTGCCGCTTCCGCGCCGCCCACACCACCTGCTATTCCAGCCATTAGGAGCCCCCGATGTTTACTCCGCTTATCACTCATGATTCTGACGGCACTGCATTGGCGGCACCCGTTGATGCCGCACGTCGCAACGGTGCCACGTACAAGACGCGCACGATCGACGATCTGTACATTAAGGACGATCGCCTGCGTGCGGCCATCGAGGGCACGGGACACCTGCTGTTCGACGGCGGCATGGGCACCATGTTGCAAGCGGCCGGCATGAAGGCCGGCGCCCTGCCCGAGTTGCTCAACTTTGAGGAGCCCCAGGTCATCACCGATATCCAGCGTCAGTACGTCGAGGCTGGCTGCGACGTGATCACCGCCAACACCTTTGGCGCCAATGCCCACAAGCTCGACGGTGCCGCCACCGTGGCAGACGTCTTTGCCGCGGCCGTCACCTGCGCCCGCGAGGCCGGCGCCCGCTACGTCGCCGGCGACATCGGCCCCATCGGCGCACTGCTTCGTCCCTTAGGCACCCTCAGCTTCGACGAGGCCTACGACCTCTTTGCCGAGGAAGTGCGCGCCAGCGTCGATGCGGGCGTCGACCTCTTTATTATCGAGACTATGACCGACCTGGCCGAGATCAAGGCGGCCGTCCTCGCCTGCCGCGAAAACTCCGACCTGCCCGTCTTTGCCACCATGACCTTCGAGGAAGACGGTCGCACCTTCCTGGGAACGAGTCCCGAGGTGGCCGCCATCACGCTCGACGCTATCGGCGCCGACGTTTTGGGCATCAACTGCAGCCAGGGACCGGCCGAGCTACGAGGACTCGCCGCACGTATGCTCACCGTTACCGACAAGCCTATTATGGTGCAGGCCAACGCAGGACTGCCCCACGTGGACGACGACGGCAACACCGTCTTTGATATCCAGGCCCCCGAATACGCCGAGGCCGTCGCCGGCATGATCGTCGACGGCGTGAGCGTCGTGGGCGGCTGCTGCGGCACCACGCCGGCGCACATGGCGGCCTTGCGCACGCTTATCGACAACCACACGCCCAGCCCGCGCCGCCGCAAGCCCAGCATGTCCGTCACGAGCGCCCAAACGGTCGTGGACCTTCCCTGCGACGGCCACAAGATCGCCGTCATCGGCGAGCGCATCAACCCCACCGGCAAAAAGCGCCTGCAGCAGGCCCTGCGCGACGGCGACCTGGACTACGTTGTGAGCCAGGGCATCAGCCAGCAGGAACAGGGCGCCGACATCCTGGACGTCAACGTGGGCCTGCCCGAGATCGACGAGGTCAAGATCATCCAACAGGCGACCGAACAACTCCAGGGCTCCACGCTGCTGCCGTTGCAGATCGACTCCACCGACCCCGCAGCCGTCGAGGCCGCCGTGCGCCGCTACGCCGGCAAGCCCATCATCAACTCGGTCAATGGCAAGCAGCAGATCATGGATGAGATCTTTCCGCTGGTCGCCCACTACGGCACCAACGTCGTCGGCCTCACGCTCGACGAAGGCGGCATCCCCGATACCGCCGAGGCTCGCTTCGCCATCGCCGAGCACATCGTGGCCGAGGCTGCCCGTTACGGCATTGGCCCGGACCGCATCCTCATCGACTGCCTGGTCATGACCGCCTCGACCAATCAACGCCAGGCCGAACAGATCCTGCGCGCCATGTCCCTGTGCAAGGAGCGTCTGGGCGTCAAATGCGCGCTCGGCGTGTCGAACATCAGCTTTGGCCTGCCTGCCCGCCCGCTGCTGGGCTCGGTCTTTTTGGCTGCCGCTTTTGGCGCGGGTCTGGACGCCCCCATCATGAACCCGGGCTCTAAGCGCTTTATGGATACCGTATACAGCTATCGCGTCCTGAGCGTTGAGGACGAGGGCTCGACCGGATACATCGAGCGCTACGCCGGCTGGACCGATCCGTATAAGATCGCCGCAAACCCGGCAGCAGCTCAGGCCGCATCGAGTGATGCCGCGCCTGCCGCGGGCACCGCCGGCACCGACGGCAACGACGACCCGATTCGTCGCATGGTCGTCTCGGGCCGCAAGGGCGAGATCGCGGCCGAGACCGAGCGTCTGCTGGCAGACCACGACGCCATGGACCTCATCAACAATCACTTTATCCCCGCCCTCGACGAAGTTGGCGTCCTCTTTGACCAGGGCAAGTTCTTCTTGCCGCAGCTTATGGCCTCGGCCGAGGCCGCACGCGTGGGCTTCGACACCATCAAGCGCCTGATGCCCGCCGGCGAGATTGCCGACAAGGGCAAGATCTGCGTGGCCACCGTTAAAGGCGACATCCACGATATTGGCAAGAACATCGTCAAAATGCTGCTCGATAACTACGGCTACACCGTCTTTGACCTGGGCCGCGACGTCGATCCGCAGGAGGTACTCAAGACCGTCAAGGAGCGCGATATCAAACTCGTCGGCCTCTCGGCGCTTATGACTACCACGGTCGTCGCCATGGAGGAGACCATCAAGCTGCTTCATGCCGAGGTGCCGGGCGTCAAGATCATCGTGGGCGGCGCCGTGCTCACCCCCGAATACGCCAAGCAGATCGGCGCTGACTACTACGCCAAGGACGCCGCCGAAAGCGCCCGTATCGCCGAAGAGGTCTTTGGGCAGTAACACAACGGAAACAACCGAGCACCAAAACGTGCCGCATGCGCCACTTGGCACGTGCGGCACGTTAGAATAGATAAGATTATGCTCGTTTTGGCAGATAGGAGCGCAAGGATGGCGATCACGCCCGCAGAAATCGCGGAAACCCGCGGCATGGTTGAGGAGCAGAACCTCGACATCAGGACCATCACCATGGGTGTTTCGCTCATGGGTTGCGGCGACGAGAACCTCGACCGCATGTGCACGAAGATCTACGACCACGTGACGCACACGGCTGAGCACCTGGTCGAGACCGCCGAGAACCTCGAGCGCGAGTACGGTATCCCCATCGTCAACAAGCGTGTTTCCGTCACCCCGGTGGCGCAGATCGCCGCGTGCTGCAAGGATGAGGACCTCACCCTCATCGCGCATGCCCTCGACCGCGCGGCCGAGACGCTCGGCATCGATTACCTGGGCGGCTTCTCCGCACTCGTCCAGAAGGGCATCGGCGACGCCGACCGCCGCGTCATCCAGTCCATCCCCCAGGCGCTCGCTACCACCAGCCGCGTCTGCTCCAGCGTCAACGTCGCCAGCCTGCGTGCCGGTATCAACATGGACGCCGTGCTCATGGCCGCCCAGACCATCATCGATGCCGCCAAACTCACGGCCGACCAGGATTCCGTCGGCGCTTCCAAGTTTGTCTGCTTTGCCAACATGGTCGAGGACTCCCCGTTTATGGCGGGCGCCGTC
Source organism: Collinsella sp. (assembly GCA_019414505.1). Taxonomy (GTDB): domain Bacteria; phylum Actinomycetota; class Coriobacteriia; order Coriobacteriales; family Coriobacteriaceae; genus Collinsella. The sequence continues at coordinate 85,883 of DXLW01000025.1, read as the reverse complement.
CACGGCGGTGGCGAGGCCGACGCCGTCATCAACGTAGGCGTCTCGGGCCCCGGCGTTATGGCCGCAGCCCTGGAGACGCTGCCCGATTCCGCATCGATGATGGAAGTCGCCGAGAAGATCAAGCAGACCGCCTTTAAGATCACCCGTGCCGGCGAGCTCATGAGCCGCGAGGCCGCCCATCGCCTGGGTGTCGAGAAGGGCATTGTCGACCTGTCGCTGGCTCCCACGCCTGCCATCGGCGACTCCGTTGCCCGCATCCTCGAGATCATCGGCGTGGGCACCTGCGGTGGCCCCGGCACGACCTGCGCGCTCGCCATGCTCAACGATGCCGTCAAGAAGGGCGGCGTCATGGCCAGCTCCAGCGTGGGCGGTCTCTCGGGCGCCTTTATCCCCGTGTCCGAGGATGCCGGCATGATCGCCGCCGTCGAAGCCGGCGCGCTTTCGCTCGAGAAGCTCGAGGCCATGACCTGCGTGTGCTCCGTTGGCCTGGACATGATCGCCATCCCCGGCGACACCCCGGTCGAGACCATCGCCGGCATCATCGCCGACGAGATGGCCATCGGCGTCATCAACAACAAGACCACGGCCGTCCGTGTGATTCCCGCCATCGGCAAGGGCGTGGGCGACTGCGTCGAGTACGGTGGTCTGTTCGGCCGTGCGCCCATCATGCCGGTGAACCCCAACGCCGGCACCGTGCTTGCCCACCGTGGTGGACGCTTCCCGGCGCCGCTGAACTCGCTGAAGAACTAGCTGAGGGGTTCGGGCGAGGAGTCCCGGGGAGGGCAAATATATAAGGTCGCCTGCTCGGACAGTCCTGACTCGCACGGAGAGCACATTAAGTGCTCTCCGGCTCGTGCGGAACTCGCGATCGACCTTATATATTTGCCCTCCCCGGGACTCCTCGCACAACGGGACCTCAGTTGGGTTCTATCCCGTATGGCAGTCGCTTCGCTCCTGCCCGCCTTGGTTGTGAGGGCGGTTTGGCGTTGGAACGGTTCTTTTCTGATATATGCTGGTTGCGGCTCTTCTTTTGGGAGGAGTCGCTTTTTTGTTGCTAGGAGGTTAGCCCGTGGTTGATGGGGATGCTCGCTCTGAGCTTCTTTCTGCGGATTGGAATGGCGAATGGATGCGTCTGCAGGCCGCTCGGCATCGGGCTGATGATTCTTTTGAATGGGATAAGCGGGCTCGGCATTTTCGTCCACTGGAGACTGCTCCGTATGCCCGGGATTTTATGAAATTGCTGGCTCTTGAGCCTGGTGAGTCGGTGCTGGATATGGGATGTGGGGCTGGGTCGATTGCTATTCCGCTTGCTCAGGCTGGGCATCCTGTGATTGCTGCCGACTTCTCCCCCGCTATGCTGGGCACGCTTGATGCCGGCATTGAGTACTACGGACTCGAAAGGCGCATAACGCCGCTTGAGCTTGCTTGGGATGATGATTGGGATTTGGTTGGACCGGTCGCGAAAGCGGTAGATGTTGCCTTTGCCAGTCGTTCGGTTACGACCACCAATCTAAAAGGCGCGCTTGCCAAGCTTGATCGTACGGCTCGTCGTCGTTGTGCCGTCACGATGGTCGCCAACTCCAGCCCGCGCTATGACCTGCACCTGATGAACGCCATCGGTGCCTCGGTTACCTGCAGCAATGGCTTTGTGTACGCCTTCAATATCCTCATTCAGATGGGTGCCCTGCCGCAGGTTACGTACTTTGAATCGCCTCGTCGCGATACTTTCGATAGCCTTGAGGCGGGCGTGGCAGATTTTTCCCGTATGCTCGAGCATGGCAACGAGGATAAGATCGACCGCCTGCGCGACTACATCGCCCAACACATGATTGAGAACCCCCATGCCGGTGAGCCGGGCTCCAAGGGCGTGCCGCAGGGGCGCTATATGCTCGACCATATCCGTAAGGTTCGTTGGGCGTTTATTGCATGGGATCCGGTCTCTGCGCCCAGTTCATAGCCTGTTCGCAGCCCGCACCGTCCACCCGCCCGGCATCCGCATTCTTTTTGAACTGGGCAAACGCGCCCCACACCGTGCCGTTCCTGCGCTATCGTGGGACAGCTCACGTAGATTAAGGCCCCATTGCGGGGCGCCCCATACATAGAAAGCGAGAACCCATGGCACTGACAGGAGCACAGGTCAAGCAGCTTCGCAGCATGGCCCATCACCTCAACCCCGCCATCATCATCGGCAAGTCCGATATCAACGAGGGCACCGTCGAGCAGACGGTCGCCTATCTGGAGAAGCATGAGCTCGTTAAGTGCTCTGTGCTGGACGGCTCCAGCCTTTCTGCCCGCGAGGCCGCCGAGGAGCTCGCTGAGCGTTGCCACGCCGAGGTCGTCCAGGTCATCGGCCGCAAGTTCTCGCTGTATCGCGAGTCCTCGCGCAAGGACATCGAGAAGATCAAGCTCGTCTAAGAGCCAATGATCCGGCGATCCAACACATAGCAAGCTTACGGGTGCCCAAGTACTTCGGGCGCCCGTTTTTTATCGCTCGACCAGCACACGATTGAGCCGCCCCTCCACCAAGCGCTCGTATAGACGCCGCGTCTCGGGCTCGGGCACGCCATTGACCTGTTCCCTCAGATGGTGCATATGTCCGCTGTACAGCTCGACGATATCGCGCCGCCGCCCCGCCGCACTGTAGACGCGCATGGCGCAGCGCACCATATCCTCACGCGCCGTTTCCTGCCGAAGCCCCGACTCCGCCAGCCAAATCGCCGATTGCAGATCGTTTTCTTCTAGAGCGGCATTTGCTCCCTTAATCATGCAATCGATGTACTTTGACTGCATAATGCGTCGCATGCGCAAAAAGTAGGTGGGATTACAGCCATTGGGAACATACAGCGGTCCGGCATAAAGCTGCTCAATCTTAAGGCACAGCTCAACTAAATGGGGCCCGCGCGCACCTGTGCGATTTCCCAAAACCTCGCGGCTTATCTGGTCAAACAGCCGTACATCGGTCTTGACGTAATCGCCGTTGAGTCCGATGCATTCATTTTGGATGAGCACACATGACTTGCCATCCGGCGTCGGGCCCAAAGCCGACCGCAAGCGCGATATCGTCGAGTACAGGTTGTTGCGGGCGCTATTGAACTCGGCATGGGGCCACAGCTCCATTGCCAGCGTCTCGCGATCGACGAGCGAATCCATGCCCAGCGCAAGCCGCTCGGCAAGCGTCGCCGCCTTCTTGCGGCGCCACATTTTATCCGTGATGGGAAACCCGTCGCGCTCGGCGCGAAACGCACCAAACATGCGAATCTCGATATGGTCGATGGTATCAACGGCTTCAACCTCGCCGGCCTGGAACAGGCGCTCGCCCTCCCCTTCCAAATCGTCGCGCAGCGAGTACCGCGACAGCTCGCGCACGGGAAGCTTCTTGCGTATCCTGCCCGCCGGCTCGCCCAGACAATGCATGGCAAGGCGCGCAAAGAGCCGATACGATGGCTCTAGAATCCCCGCACGATTCATGGACATCCAGGCCGCAAGATCGCTGTCTCGGCCCGCACAGGCCAAATGCAGCGCCACCATCCAGGCTTCTGCTCCACCAACCTGCGTCTGGCTTATATCGAGTAGCTCCGCTTCCTCGCGCACCGAAACCATCGAGGTGTTACGTAGATATGCCGCGCGCTCCAGCAGCAATGCGTTATCGCGCATGTACGCAATCGACTCCTCGGCAAGTTTGAGCACTTGGACCGCACGGAACTTTGCATTAACCGGCCGTCCCTCTGCCAGCGACTGCCAGCCTTCTAGCAACAGGCCAAACAGCTGAATCTGGTTGTCGCGCATGCGCACGGCAAAACGATCGAGCTCGTTGAACGCCGCGTCGTCGGTTACCGGCAAGCCGGAAAGGAGCCGCCGTGCCGCCAACACCATGCGCACCCAGATAGCCATCGCCTTAAGCCCACGTACGTCGAGCGCCTCCCGCACCACCGTCATCTCGTCGTCGCGCTCGTCGGTTCCCGCAAACGACCCGTCAAAGAGCTCCACCAGCATGCTATCGGCCCGTATGACAATCCCCGCGATGTCGAGCTCGCAATCGTAGGCCTTGCTCGTTTTGAGCTGCTGTAGAACGCCGCCGTCATCTCCCCGCTCGGTCAGGCAGCGCTTGACCTCGATATGCGCAGACAACATATCGAGTGCGGTATGGGATGTCTCGATTTCTGGCACGGCCAGGTTCGTAGGAAGCCCAAGCCCGTTGTCCCCATAGCAAACAGCCGTCAGTGTCTGGGCCACCCTCCATGAAACAGGGTCTATTTCGCAAGCCGCCCGTTCGCCCCCGCGCTCGATGACCGATGCCATATAGCGGGCGAGCTTTGTATTGGACACGCTGACCGCTGCCAGATATACGCCAAGCGCCTCGGCAGGCGTTGGCTCTGGAGCCGGATCGTCGGCATCGATCGTGCCCAGCGCTGCTCGGCAGATATCGGCCCCGTGCCCCGTCAGAGCAAGATCGACCCCATACTGTCCAGCAAGTTCAAGGACCGCTTCACGGTCCAAAAAGGCGTCCGCCAGGCCCATCGCCGCATCGCATCGGCCCGCCTTAAGCAAAATCCGGGCCGCCCTCGGAACAAGTTCGGGGCGAACCTCGGCCACCAACTTACGCAAGCGCAAGCGTCCGTTATCCTCCGTGCCCAGACACGTAAAACTCCGCTCGGCGGGATCCAAGCCAAAGATCGGGTAGTCGCGTACAAAGTAGGACTGGTCGACCATCGACAGCCTTACCCCACAAGCCTCGAGTTCCGCAATATTGCCCTCGCCCATTAAAACCATGAGGCATGCCACGCAAAACAGCGCATTATTGTCGAGCGAAGCCAGATCGGCAAGTGCCGCGCCATATACGTTGACAATCTCGTTTTCGAGCAGACCGGCTACGTCGCCTTGGCCATACAGACCCGTCTGCAATGCCGAAACGAGCTCGGGCACGCCCTGCGTGAGCTGATAAAAGTCGAGCGATGTGCTGATCGAAAACGCCGATGCCCACGCCGAATACTCATAGGCATGCACCTTGAGCATCTGCGCATTGATCTTAACCGAATCGCCCAGCCCATGAATCAGCTGACGATTTGAAGGACGGCAGGAGATAAAGACCCCTATCCCCATAGCGCGCAGGCCGCGAATCCTGTCGATGAGGTCTTCGGTATCGTGCTGATCGAGGTTTGGCACATTATCAATCGCGATAAGAGAGTGCGGTTTGTCTTTAAGTTCTTCGGTAACCACCTCGAGCTGCATAAACACCTCGCGCCCAATGGCGCGATCGGCCTCGATAATCCGCACGGGGCCTCGCGTCGGGTCGCATTTAACCTCATGGGTGTACTGCAGCAGCACCGAGGTCTTCCCAAACCCATCGGGCGCATAAAGAACCACGATGCCGGCCTTTCGGCCCTTGGCGATAAGCTCATTCATCAAGCGTTCGCGTCGCACCATATAGCCTCCGCCTAACGGCATCAGCTCGAGGTCGTCTATACCGCTCAAATCGTTTACCATGCCCGCTCCTCAACTCGACCGTATGGACACTGTAGCCGCAAGACCATACAAGCCGCGCTATGAATAGAGCGACCTTGTGTTTTAGGTTGTCTTTTGGTACGCAAGCGGCAAGTTTTTGTACAGCGAGGGCCGATTGTTATTAATCCCCCGACTAATCGGTCTTTAAGCAGGTAAATGAGCTTGTCAGCTTGTCCCATCTAAGCGGCAGTGTAACGCAGATGAACAAGGTTCAGCCATGTCATTCAACTCGCCTAGCACCCGCTACCGTCTACGACCTTCTAGTGGCATTTTTGCATAGAATCTGATATAGAATGAATCAAGCTGTTGGGCATCCGGCATTCGTCAAGCTTGCGGCAAGATTTTGGTCAAGTGGGCGAAAAGGGATAGCAAAAAGGCCCCCGCAAAGCGGAGGCCTTAGGCAAGGCTATGTCGAGCTGCAGGATTCGCGCTACTCGCAGAGCGAAAGGGCGGCCTCGTCGGCAACGACAACGCAGTTGGTGTGCAGCTGCAGGATCGAAGCCGGGCACTCGGGCGTAACCGGACCATAGCACATATCGTGCACGGCCTGAGCCTTGGCCTCGCCGTTAGCGACAACCAGGATCATGCGGGCATACATGATGGTCTGAGTGCCCATGGTGTAGGCCTGACGGGGAACATCGTCGATGCTGTCGAACAGGCGGCTGTTGGCCTGAATGGTGCTCTCGGTGAGGTCGACGCAGTGCGTACCCTTGGAGAAGTGGTCATCGGGCTCGTTGAAGCCGATGTGGCCGTTGTTGCCAATGCCGAGCAGCTGCAGATCCGGGTAACCGGCGTCGGCGACAATCTTGTCGTACTCAGAGCAGGCAGCGGCGGCGTCGGGGTTGGAACCGTCGGGCACATGCGTGTTGTTCAGGTCGATGTTGATGTGATCGAAGAAGTTCTCACGCATGAAATAGTGATAGCTCTGGGGATCGTCGTGCGAAAGGCCGCGATACTCGTCCAGGTTGTAGGTGCTGACCTCGGCAAAGTCGACGTCGCCCTTCTCGTACCAAGCAGCGAGCTGCTTGTAGGCACCGATCGGGGTGGAGCCGGTGGCAAGACCCAGCACACAGTCGGGCTTGAGGATAACCTGGGCCGAGATGATATTGGCGGCCTTGCGGCTCATATCCTCGTAGTCTTTAGCTTTAATGATCTTCATTACGCGTCCTTTCTCGTACAAGAGAGGCAAGGCTCCCTTACAAGCACTTGCCCGCGGCCCGCGTCGGCCGCAACCAACGTGTGCGGCCACCAGGGCGAGGTCGCGTAATGTATGTGTCTCGTGTCTAGCCGCGTCGAGGCCCCTGCCCGTCCACGGTGACCCAAAGCCTTTTAGCTTCGGACAAATCCCATCTTGCCACGGAGGGCGTCCTCTTTCAAGGGCGCCCTCCGTAAACGTGTTTGAATTGTAGGCTAATGGCCACGTGCACTTGCTAGCGCTCGCGAGCAACGATGAGCTGGTCCATCTCTTCGACATGCACGCCAACGGAGCCCTTGATGCTCGAGAACTCAACGGAGTTGCATACCAAGATGGGAACCGTCACATCGTAGCCCTCGGCAGCAATTGCCTCGCGATCGAACTCAATGAGTACATCGCCCTTATGGACGATGTCACCCACTTGCGCATGTACGGTAAAGTGCTTGCCCTCGAGCTGAACAGTGTCCAAACCAACGTGGATGAGCACGTCCAAGCCATCGACCGTGTTAAGCGCAACGGCGTGTCCCGTGGGAAAAATAGCCTCGACCTTGGCATCAGCCGGCGCGATCACGCGCGTTCCGGTGGGCTGAATCGCCACGCCCTGGCCCAAAAGGCCGGTGGCAAACGTCTGATCGTTTACCTCGGAGAGCGGAATGACGTCACCCGAGATGGGAGCATCCAACGTAAGGACTCGACCACGCATACCAAAAGACCTTAGGACTTTAGTGAACATGCTCCCCCTCGGACATACCGATCAACCAAAATAACCTTAACAGTTTACCACTTGGCACCCGTTTTTGACCATTAGGGAAGTTCGCGCTTGACAACCTCGACGATGTCGTCGACAACGCGCTGAGTCAGCTCGTGCGTCTCGGCCTCGGCCATCACGCGGACCAGCGGCTCGGTACCACTCGGGCGCACCAGAATGCGGCCGCGGCCGTCAAGCTCCTTCTCGGCAGCAGCGACGGCGTCCCAAATGGGCTGGCAATCGTCCAGACCAGCCTTGTTGTCGGAATGCACGTTGACGAGTACCTGCGGGTACTTCTTCATGATGCCGGCAAGATCGGTGAGGGTACGACCGGTGCGCTTGAGCACGGCCAGCAGCTGCAGAGCCGTCACCAGGCCGTCACCGGTGGTGTTGTGCTCCAGGAAGATGATGTGGCCGGACTGCTCGCCACCGATGACGGCACCGTCCTCGAGCATACGCTCAAGAACATAGCGGTCGCCCACGGCGGTCTGGACCATCTCGAAGCCCTGCTCCTTCATAGCGATGGAGAAGCCCAGGTTGCACATGACGGTCGAGACGATCTCGGAGTTGGCGAGCTTGCCACGAGCGGCAAGGTCAGAACCGCAGATAGCCAGGATGTAGTCACCGTCGATCTCATTGCCCTCGCTGTCCACGAACAGTACGCGGTCGGCGTCACCATCGTGGGCCAGACCGATGTCAGCATGGGTGCGCAACACGAGCTCGCGCAGGGGCTCGAGGTGCGTAGAGCCGCACTCAACGTTAATGTCGGTGCCGCAGTAATCGGTGTTGATGGCATGGACCGTGGCACCCAGGCGCTGCAGCGCGGCGGGCGTGGTCTGGCAGGAAGCGCCATGGCCGCAGTCGACGGCAACGACCAAGCCGTCGAGTCTCAGGCCATCAAGCGTATCGATGGCGTGGTCGACGTATGCCTTGCGGGCGTCCTTCATCTTGATGATGTGGCCCACGCCAGCACCGGTCGGCAGCGTGTCGGCAGCCATGGCTTCCTCGGACATGACCCAGGCGCTGATCTCTTCCTCGACAGCATCGGGAAGCTTCATACCCTTGCGGCTAAAGAACTTGATGCCGTTGAACTCCGGCGGATTGTGCGAAGCAGAGATGACGATGCCGCCATCGAGCTCGTTTTGAACAGTGAGCAGCGCCACGGCGGGCGTGGGGATAACGCCGCAGCAATGAGGACGGCCGCCCTCGGCCATAATGCCGGCGGTCAGAGCGCTCTCGAGCATGGTACCCGAAAGGCGCGTGTCACGGCCGATGCAGATGTCCGGACCAAGAAACTTGGTCGCCGCGCGGCCCAGTCGAAACGCGAGGTCGCACGAGAGGTCGGCATTAGCGACGCCACGGACGCCGTCGGTACCGAAGATGTTCTGGGGCATAGGATCGCTCCTTCCCTAGCAGGCGATATGCAACCGCCCGCCCTAGTCGAAAAAGAAAAGCGGGACCCGCCGAGGAATCGGCAGGCCCCGCTTGTACATTGTATCTCGAAAGGAGATAAAACCTTAGCGCTTGGAGAACTGGGGAGCGCGGCGGGCCTTCTTGAGGCCGTACTTCTTGCGCTCGACCACGCGAGCATCGCGCGTAAGGAAACCGGCCTTCTTGAGGTCAGCACGGTAGTCGCCAGCGTTCAGAAGAGCGCGAGCGATGCCCAGGCGCAGAGCGCCGGACTGACCGGAGATGCCGCCGCCATCGCACAGAGCGATAACGTCGAACTGACCGGCGGTGTCGGTCACCTTGAAGGGAGCAAGGGCGTTCTCAACGAGCTGATGACGGCCGAAATACTGTTCGGCGTCACGCTTGTTGATGGTCACCTTGCCGGTGCCGGGGACGAGACGGACGCGGGCGACGGCGTTCTTACGACGGCCGGTACCCTGGTAGACAACGGTGTTCTCAGCCATCTTTAAGCCTCCAGCTCAATCTTCGTGGGGTTCTGGGCAGCATGCGGATGCTCGGCACCAGCGTAGACCTTAAGCTTGGTCATCTGGGCACGGCCGAGGGTGGTCTTGGGCAGCATACCGCGAACGGCGCGCTCGATGACCTTCTCCGGGTGCTTCTCCATAGCCTGGCGGAAGCTCTCAGCCTTGAGGCCGCCGTTGTAGCCGCTGTGGCGATAATAGGTCTTCGTGTCGGCCTTGTTACCGGTAAGCTGGACCTTATCGGCGTTGATGACGACAACGAAGTCGCCGCAGTCGCTGTTGGGCGTGAACTGGGGCTTGTTCTTACCGCGCAGGATCATTGCGATCTGGGTGGCAAGACGGCCCAGGACAGCACCATCGGCGTCGACGAGAACCCAGTTGCGCTGGACCTCGCCCTGCTTGGCGTAGTGAGTCGATTTCGAAATCACTTAGACTCCTCCATGTACAGTACGTGTTGTTACAGAGATTCACGGGGCTCTGCAAGTAACCCGTCCATATTACCCCGCTCGCCGTACGAGTCAACAGGTATTTTGACTCCGAGCAGAGTTTCTGCACATGTCATCCACGAGCCGTGATTTTCTAGCTCTTTAGCTGTTGTCATTTTTTGAGGGTTCGCCGTCGCTAGCGTTCAACGAACTCTTGGATTTCCGCGAGCAGGCGCTTTGCCTCCTGACGGCCCTGGATATACAGGTCCAAAAGCTTTGCCGAATCGTGCTCGACATGGCCGACCTCGACCGGCTTTTGCGGCGCGACGACCAACGCACGGCCCTCGCGCTCATACTTCCAAAGGTGCATGCGCTGTATGTTGTAGCGGTCGTGGCGCGTCTCGATTCCCTCGAGCAGATAGGGGTAGTCGGCATAACGCGCACGCGCGGCAGGCATAAACTCGTAGGGCTTTTTCTCGTACGAGCGGTCCTGCGTGACGATGACGACCGCACGGTCGAAGCCCGCCTCCTCCAGCACGTGCTCGATGGGGATCGAATCGGCTACGCCACCGTCGACGTATTTATGCCCGTCAATCTCGACCGGCGGCGTCACCAGCGGCAGCGAGGTCGAGGCACGCACGGCGTCGAGGTCGAGCACGGCGCTTTTGACCGGGAGGTACGTGGCGGTTCCAAAGAGCATGTCCGTCGCGACGGCGTACATCTCGATGGGGCTCGCGTCGAACGTCTCGTTGTCAAAGGGATCCAAGCGGTCCTGGACATCGTTGAAGATAAAGTCGTAACCCACAATAGAGCCCGTGGACGCAAACGATGCGGCGCCCATGAAGCGGCTGTCGTTGCAGAAAGCCAGGTTGATGCGGTTGGCACGGCCGATCTGGTGCGACTTGTAGTTCACGCCGTTGAGGGCGCCGGCCGATACACCGTAGACAGCCGGAATCTCGACGCCGGCCTCCATGAGAACGTCGAGCACGCCCGCGGTAAACTGCCCGCGAAAACTACCGCCCTCCAGGACGAGCGCGACCTTGCCGGCGTTCTTTGCCTTATCTTCTGCAGTCATGTTGACCTCCTGCGATTGCGTTTTAGCCTTCTTCTACCCAGTTTTGGGATGGAGGGCGCGGGTTTTGGAGCAGAGTTCGATTCTCCGCGGTTTGGGGGATCCGTTGATGCTGGGCGAGGCCAGCTGAGATTCGATAAACATCGCATCTGTTTTGGGTTGGAGCTTTGCGCGGAGAATCCGCGTATTTGCTTCGCAAATCCGCACCGGCTTCGGCCGGCTGCCGCCGTCCTCGCCCGCGAGCTAAAAACGCTTACGCGTTTTCTTTACGCCCGCGCCCTGCATAGAGTTCGATTCTCCGCGGTACGGACTAGAAATAAAAAGGCAGGTAGATATAAGTATCTACCTGCCTGTTACTTATGGTGGAGGCGCGGAGAATCGAACTCCGGTCCACGAAAGCCCCCTGATTGGCATCTCCAAGCTCAGTCGCTGGTTTAGTCTCGGACGCTTTGCGCGCAGCGACACGCTCGCGGCGTCCTAACCGGTTCGGTCTTAGCCTGCGTCATACCGATTACGTGCGCAGGAGCATTCCCCTAAAATGACGTCGCGCCGGTGTCGGGGAAATCACCGGGTTGACGCGCCGCTATAAACTAAGCAGCGAGAGCCATAGGCTCAAAAGAAGAGTTGTTGTCAATTCAATTTGACGGTACCCCTGTTTAACGAGGCGAGGAGACCTCGGCTTGCTTCCTCTCTCAGAGCTATCGTGTCGAAACCAGTCGCCCCCGAATGTCGGGAAAGTCTGGATGGTATCGGGTCTGCAAACACCCGATAACCGTCGACTTTTCAAGGAACATGCGGGGTGAACCCCGCTCGTGGATAGCTATCTTACCACGTTCTAAAGGCAGACAGCCGCTCTATGCACGAGCTGTGAAGACCCTAATGTGCACTGCACTTCGCACTTTTGATACCGATCGCGTCACGTATATTTTCGCCAAGCAAAATTGACCCGTCGAAAGGACCGTTATGGATACCAAGCAGCAACTCGTCAATGCCCTCGCAGGCCTGGGCTCAACCATTACCGAAGCTATGGATGTCATCGAGGGCTTTGTTCCCTGCGGACATCCCGCCCTCACGGTATCGAACGCCCTTGTTGCGCTGGACGCCGACGATAATGTAGCTCTCGCCCAGCAGCTTGAGACCGTCGAGGGCTTTATCGACCACGTGAGCGAGAACCGCGGCGTGGCCGCCTACCACGGCATCGAGGTCGAGCTCGCGGGCCCCAAAGCCGATCTGCTCGCAGCAATCCGCGAGGTAGGCGCCCTTATGCAGACCGCAGGCGTCAAGAACACCCAGGTCAACGAGTGGGTCTACCGCAGCCTGGCTGCACTAAACGATTCCGACGAAAAGGCAGCCGAGCAGCTCGCAGAAAGTCACGCCATCAAGGCCGAGCTTTTGTAAATAGCAGACGCGGGCCCCTTGGCGCATCGTCGTCCAAGAGGCCCGCAAACAGTTCGCGTCAACCGATAGCCGCGCCGCCGCGTTCGGCCAAAGCAAGAATCGGCATCATTTGGCGCGGGGTCTTCGCTGCAAGATCGGCATGTTCGAGCAGCTTGAGATCGTTAGTCACCAAGTAATCGACCTGTGCGCGCTTGCACGCGGCGAGCACCAAGTTGTCCTCGTAATCGCGATGGAGCGCTAAGTATTTGTCGGCCAGCCAAAGGTCCGACGCATCTGCACCCACTGCCGTGGCGTTTTCGGTCATGTTCCGAACAAACGCCAGCGCCGCATCGCCAATCGCGCGGGCAGATGCCTCGTCGAGCGCTCCCCCGCTGGCAAGAACGCTACGCTTCAGCTCGTGTTGGACAACGTACAGTACGTCCTTAGCGATATGCACCGGAAAGAACAGCGACGCCCCCGTCTCCGTCGCCTGCCCAATAAACGCACGCGCGGCAAGCGACTCGGCATGGTCGACGCAAAACGAATCAACCCATACGTTGGCATCCACCATTATTTTGAGGGGAGCCCCGCTCACAGGATCATCCCCTTTTGGCGATAGCGCTCGTCCATGGCTTCGGAATAGATTGTGTCCCAATCGCGATCGTCGGATACGGGCGACGCAGCGATGCCCAAATCTGCATAAAGCCGGTCTGCCGCTGCCCACGACGCGGCGAACGGCGTATCGGGCGCGACGGTCTGCTGCCGGTCGTCGACGGCCGCAAGCACTTCCTCGCACTGTCCGCCACCCTGTGCGACCTTGGCCACGACCTTTTTGATGAGCTCGGGCAGTGACCTGCCCGAAAGCTGCAGCGCTTCCTCGGCGCGCTCTTTAACCGAGCGATCTACGCGAACATTCACCTGCGCCATGCTGCCAACGGTAGCCATCTCAACCTCACCTTCAGCATTTGCTAGCAGTGCTAGCACAAGCATATATCCGAGCTAACATCTCGTCAAACAAAAGAAGGCCTGCACCCTGGCGGCTGCGGTACCGCCTGGGTGCAGGCCATAAGCTCAATCGAAAACCCTAACGCAGATATGCCTTCGCGTTGCTCAGGCTGTAGGCAATCGTCGAACCGTTGTGCAACAGCGACGACGCCTGCGGGGTAATCGCGCCGGTAATGCCCAGTGCCAAGAGTGCTGAGTTGGTGAGCATCACCTTAGAGTAGGAGCTCGTCAGACGATCAACGAGGCCCTGACTCATACGGCGCAGGCGCACGATCGCGGCCAGATCCGTATCGGTCAGGATGATATCGGCGACCTCCTTGGCGATGTCGCTTCCGCCACCCATCGCCAGGCCCACGTCGGCCAAACCGAGCGCCGGCGAATCGTTGACGCCGTCGCCCACCATGGCAGCATGGCGCCCCTCACTCTTAATGCGCTCCACATAAGCGTACTTGTCCTCGGGCAGCAGCTCGGCCTTAAACTCGTCGACCCCCGCCTCGCGCGCAATGCGCTCGGCCGTGCGCTCGGAGTCGCCCGTGAGCATAACGACATGCTTGACGCCCAGCGCATGCAGGTCGGCGATGGCCTCGCGGACCCCGGGCTTGAGCGGATCCTCGATGCCGAGCACGCCCACGACCGTGCCGTCGACCGCCAGATACAACGGCGACAAGCCCTGCATCTGGAACTCGATTTGCTCCTTAATGTCGGACTCGAGCTGCGCACCCTCGTCCTCAAATACAAAGTGCGCGGAACCGATGATGGCGCGACGCCCTTCAATGGACGAAGCGATGCCGTGCGCCACGATGTACTCGACGGCGGCATGGCGCTCGCGATGCTCGAGCCCACGCTCGCGGGCGGCGTTGACCACGGCGCGCGCCACCGGATGCGGAAAATGCTCCTCCAAGCAAGCGGAAAGGCGCAGAACCTCGTCCTCGCTCCAGCCATCGGTGGTGAGCACGCAGGCAAGACGCGGCTGCGCCTCGGTGAGCGTGCCGGTCTTATCAAACACGATGGTATCGGCCTTGGCAAACGACTCAAAGTACTTCGCGCCCTTGACCATGACGCCCATCTTGGCGGCATCGCTCATGGCGGTCATGACGGCGACCGAGCCCGTGAGCTTAAGTGCGCACGAGTAGTCGACCATCAGCGCCGCTGAGGTCTTGATGAGGCTGCGCGTGGTGAGCGCGACCAGGCCCGCGAGCAGGAAGTTCCACGGGACGATCTTGTTGGCGAGGTCCTCCATGTGCGACTGACCCTCGGACTTGAGCGAGTCGGCCGTCTGCACGAGCGAGACAATCGAGCGGAGCTTGGTCTGAGCCGTGTTGGCGCGCACACGCACCAAGATGCTGCCGTCTTCCACGACGGTGCCGGCGAATACATCGTCGCCCGCGCTGCGCTCGACGGCAAGCGACTCGCCGGTCAGGGTCGCCTGGTTGACCATGGCGCTCCCCTGCTCGACCACGCCGTCGATGCAGATGGACATGCCGGTGCGAACGGCGACCAAGTCGCCGGGCTCAAGCTCGGTGGCGGCAACACTCACCTCGGTGTCGCCGACCACTTTTTGCGCCTTATCAGGCACGTCGAGTAGCGAGTTGATGAGCTCGTTTTCGCTCATGGCGCGTGTGTAGTCCTCGAGCAGCTCGCCCACGTTGAGCAGGAACATCGTCTGCCCCGCGGTATCGACGTCGCGTTTGGCAAACGAGATACCGATGGCCGAAGCGTCGAGCACGGGAACGGTCAGGCGCGGCTGTGCAAGCTCACGGAGGGCGGCGCGCAAAAAGGTCATGTAACCGGCCACGACAAAGATGGCACGCAGCGGCGTAGGCAGGAACCAGCGGCGCGCGTAGTGGGCGCCGATAAGTGTGGCAAGATCCATGACGAGCTTGTGCTTGCGTGGCTCAAGCTGCATCACGTAACCCGTCTTTGCGTCGGCAATGGCCTGGGCATCGAGCGCACCGACGGCGGCCAGCACGGCATCGCGGCGCGGCTCGTCGTATTCGAGCGCCATCTGGCCAATACGGCCATAAACACGCACCTTGTGCACGCCGTCGATATCGCCGCTGAGCTTAAGAAGTGCATCGAGATCGCTCTCTGGCACAGGACCCGCCAGTTGAAGACGGGTCCTGCCGGGGATCTCGCTAATAATCGAGAATCTCATAGTTTGTGCCTGGGAGCGTTACTCGGCTGCCTCGTCAGCAGCGGCCTCGCTCTGGGTGATGTAGGCAGCCTCGGCAACCATGTCGTCGACATTAGCCTTGGCCTGCTCGACCATGTCCTGGTAGCCGTTCTTGATGCGCATGCCGCACGCGATACCCTGCACGCAGGCATTCTTGACCGGAGCGCTGGTAAGCAGCTTGATGCCGGCCGTACCAAGCAGAAAACCGCCACCGACAAGCAGGGTGTTGAACGTAGACTTCTTCATGATGTCTCTCCCTTTTGCCGCATTGGACGCGGCACGGTGCCTCAGCACCCGAGTAAACAAGTTTGCTCGAGCACACTTTTAGAAAAGAGTTTAGTTTATCTAACTATTAAGGTCAACAAAGGTTAACTTTTTGGAAATCTTGGGGTGCGCTGTGACCAAGGGACCGTCCCTGCGCCACATCCACAAAAAAATGAGGGCGCCAATAGCGCCCTCATTCACCAAATTCCATTCAGCCCCGCCTGACCCGAACGGCCGAGTCGTCACGGAACCGAGGGGCCGGGCGCAGGGCCTTGCCTCTCAATGAGTTCCGCACGAACAGGAGGCGCCAGTGGCGCCTCCGTCGTGAGTCAGGACTGTCCGAAATTGAGAGGCAAGGCCCTGCGCCCGGCCCCTCGGTTCCCGCTTACGAGAGCGACGTTCTCAGCAACTCGTTGAAGAGCTTCGGGTTGCCCTTGCCGCGGCTCGCCTTCATGCACTGGCCCACCAAAAAGCCGATGACCTTCTGGTTGCCGTCACGATACTGCTGCGCCTGATCGGCACAGTTTACCAGCACCTCGTCCACAATCGGCTGCAGCGCGCCGGCGTCACTCACCTGACGCATACCACGCTCGTCGACGATCTTGTTGGGGTCGTCGCCAGTCTGGGCCATGGCCTCAAAGACCTCGTGCGCCTGGTTGGAGCTGATGGCATCGGTCGCCAGCAGCTTGGCAAGAGCTGCCACCTGAGCCGGCGCGATGCCGGACTCGGCCAGCGACACACCCGCGCCCTTAAGGTAGGCGATCATCTCGTTGACCAGCAAGTTTGCAACCGTCTGGGCCTCCTTGCCAGCCATACCGGCAGCAGCGGCCTCAAAGAAATCGGCAAACTCCGGATCGCCTGCAATCTGCTCGGCGTCGGCCGCCTTAATGCCAAAGTCGGCCTCAAAACGGGCGCGCTTGGCATCGGGCAGCTCGGGAATCTCGCCACGGCAGCGGTCGATGAACTCGTCGTCCAGATCGAACGGCGCCAGGTCGGGATCAGGGAACAGGCGATAGTCGTCGGCCGTCTCCTTCACACGCATGACCACGGTGCGCTTGCGGCTGGGCTCCCAGTGGCGGGTCTCCTGATAGATGATGCCGCCCTCCTCGAGCACCTCGGCCTGGCGGCAAATCTCGTAGGCAAGGCCATCATGCAGGCTCTTAAACGAGTTGAGGTTCTTGAGCTCGGTCTTGGTGCCCAGCTTGGTCTCGCCGCGGCGGCGCAGCGACACGTTGCCGTCGCAGCGCATGGAGCCCTTCTCCATGGAGCAGTCGGAAATGCCCAGCGTCACAAAGATACGACGGAGCTTCTCCATAAACAGGCGAGCCTCCTCAGGCGTGCGCAGGTCGGGCTCTGTCACGAGCTCAATCAAAGGCGTGCCGCAGCGGTTGTAGTCGACGAGCGACTCGGCAGCGGCGGTAATGCGGCCCTCGGCACCGCCCACGTGCACCATCTTGGCGGCGTCCTCCTCCATGTGGATGCGCAGGATGCGAATGGGCACCGTGTAGGAACCGTCCTCGCGACGCTCGGGCATCTGCAGGTTGGACGCATCGTAGCTGGCCAGGTGGCCGGCGCGCTGGTTGCCCTCGCGCATGGTCGACGTCATGGACGTGGACAGGCCCTCGGCGTTGGCCGAGGCGCTCGGCAAACTCTGGGCCTCGGCCTCGCCAAACGCGCAATCGGGGCGCTCGGCGGCACCGCGACCGGTCACGTCCAGATCCAGGTGACCGTACATGGCAAAGGCGACCGGGCCCTGCGTGGTCTGGAAGTTCTTGGCCATGTCGGGATAGAAGTAGTGCTTGCGGTAGAACATCGAGTGGCGCTGAATCTCGCAGTTGGTGGCGAGACCGGCCTTGACGATGCTCTCGATGGCGCGCTTGTTGGGCACCGGCAGGGCGCCGGGCAGGCCCAGGCACACCGGGCACACGTTGGCGTTGGGCTCGTCATCGTGGCTGAGCTTGCAGTTGCAGAACATCTTGGTATCGAGTGCGGTGAGCTCGGTATGGATCTCCAGGCCGATCACGGCCTCCCAATCCTGCAGGACCTCGGAAAGCTCCTTCATTACAGCTCGCCTCCCTTCCCGGCAAAATCGGGCGCGACGGAAAGCGCGGGCGCACCCGTGGCGGCATCGGCAAAGCCGCGCTCCAGGGCGCGGGCAAACGTGAGCAGCTGACGGTCCTTAAAGGCCGGACCCACCAGCTGGGCAGAAACGGGCAGCTTGCTGTCCTCGCCCAGGCCCAGCGGCACCGAGATGCCACCGTTGCCGCAAATGTTGAGCGAGATGGTGTACAGGTCGGAGAGGTACATCTGCGTGGGGTCGCTGATCTCGCCAAACTTAAAGGCCGTGCGCGGCGAGGCGGGCATGAGGATGGTGTCCACCTTGGCATACGCGGCGTCGTAGTCCTGAGTGATGAGCGTGCGGGCCTTTTGCGCAGCGTAGTAGTACTTGTCGTACACGCCCGAGCTCAGCAGGTAGGCGCCGAGCATCTGACGGCGCTTGGCCTCGGCGCCAAAGCCGTGGGCGCGCGACAGCGAGCTCTGATCGGACAGGTTGGCGCAGCCCTCCTCCTGATAGCCGTAGCGAATGCCATCGAAGCGGGCCAGGTTGGAGAACGCCTCGGCCGGGCCGATGACGTAGTAGGCGGCGATGGCGGCGTCCAGGTGCGGTAGGTCGACCTCGACCAGCTCGGCGCCCTGGTTCTGCAGCTCCTGGGCGGCGCGCTGAACAGCGGTCTTGACCTCGGGCGTCAGGCCCTCGGCCTCCATAAACGCGGGGATGATGCCCACGCGCTTGCCCTCGATGCTGTCGTTGAGATGCTCGG
Organism: Collinsella sp.; assembly: GCA_019414505.1. GTDB lineage: Bacteria > Actinomycetota > Coriobacteriia > Coriobacteriales > Coriobacteriaceae > Collinsella. Next base: position 67,369 of record DXLW01000025.1, on the reverse strand, counting down.
TAAAGTCGACGGCGCAATCCTGGCTGGTGCAGTCGTACGGATCGCGGCCCGCACCGGTAAGCGCGTTCATGGCCAGCGCGACATCCTCGACCGTGCGGCCGAAGGGCCCCACCTGGTCGAGCGACGAGCCAAAGGCAACCACGCCGTAACGGCTCACGGCGCCATACGTGGGCTTAAAGCCCACCACGCCGCACAGCGACGCCGGCTGACGAATGGAGCCGCCGGTATCCGAGCCCAGCGAGAGCGCGACCTCGCCCGCGGCGACGGCTGCAGCGGAGCCGCCCGAGGAGCCGCCGGGCACGCGCTCGGTATCCCAGGGGTTGTTGGTGCGGTGGAACGCCGAGCTCTCGGTGGAGCTGCCAAAGGCAAACTCGTCCATGTTGGCCTTGCCCATGGGCAGACAGCCGGCGTCGAGCATGCGCTGAACGCAGGTGGCGGTGTAGACGCTCTGGTAGTCCCCGAGCATGCGGGAAGCGCAGGTGGTGCGCGTGCCCACGAGGTTCATGTTGTCCTTGATGGCCAGCGGCACGCCCGCGAGCGGGGGCAGCGGCTTGCCTGCGGCACGGTCGGCATCCACGCGCGCGGCGGCCTCGAGCGCAAGCTCGGGCGACACCTGCAGGAATGCCTGGACCCCGCCCTCGCGCGCCTCGATGGCGGCAAGGGAGGCCTGGGCCACCTCGGTAGCGGTAAAGTCGCCGGCGGCAACGCCCGCAGCGATCTGGGCGGCGGTAAGGGAATCGAAGCTTAGCGCCATTACTCGCTCTCCCCCTCTCCCAAAATGGACGGCACGCGGAAGTAGCGGTCGCGCGCGCTGCCGGCGTTCTCGAGCGCGACGTCGAGCGACAGGTCGCGCTCGGGCTCGCGCAGATCATCGCCCATCACGTTGGACAGGCTTCCGATGGGATGGAACGTGGGCTCCACGTCGGGCAAGTCATATTGCAAGACGGGCTCGAGCATCTGGACGGCGTCGTTCAGGTAGGACGTCATCTGGGTGAGCTCGTCATCGGTCAGTGCGATCTTTGCGTACTCGGCTATGCCGCGCACGTCTTTCTCGCTGAGTGCCATAGGCGCTCCCTTCCGCATAACAGATAAACCGCTCTAGTATACAAGGCAACGCCGCTTGGAGCAGGTGCTTTACCCAAATGCAGCGAAAACGTAACGAGGGCGGCAGGCTGGCAGGCGGCGGGCTGGCGGTTCTACAGCGAAACCGCACCGTCCATAACGAAAACCGTCTCGCCCGCAACGAAAACCGTCTCGCCCACAACGAAAACCATCACAACATTCGACGCTTTTCGCCAAAATCGAAATTTTCATCGAATGTTGTGATGGTTTGGAAGTCCCGACCACCACAAAGGTGCCTGTCCCCTTTGTGGTGGTTCTGGAGAATGTCTTATGCCGAGGCCTTGGCCTTGCGGCGCTTGCGGACCGCGTGGATCACGATGTCCAGCAGCAACAACACAATGGCTACGACCACGATGAGCACGGCAAACTCGCGCTTGCCCCAGTGGCGGCCGGCCAGCGACTTTTGCTTGTCGACATCCTTCTTGCTGTACTTGGTGCGCACGCAATGCACCAGCAGGCGATGGTCGTTTACGCCGTAGGGCGTGCAGGTGACGAGCGTCACCTTGTCGGCGCCGGGCTCGATGGTCAGCGACTCCATCTCCTCGGGCAGCACAACCTCGGAGTCCACCATCTTGTAGGCGAGCGTCTTGTTCATGGTGTGCAGCAGCACCAGGTCGCCGGGCTCCAGCGAATGGATGTCGTCGAACATGCTCAGGTTGCGCATGCCCGAGTGCGCGGTGAGCACGCAATGCGTCGAGGCGCCGCCCACCGGCAGGCTCGTGCCCTCCAGGTGGCCGACGCCCGCCATAAGGACTTCCTCGCTCGTGCCGTGGTAGATGGGCATGCTCACGTCGATGGAGGGGATCTCGACCCAGCTCATCATGGGGTCGCGGTCAAAGATGAGCTGCTGGGCGTAGGGCTCGATCTGGTCGGCGGGAAGCTCGGTGGCCTCGCCGGCAAGTTGCTCGTTATAGGAGCGCGCCTGGAGCAGGATGCGCTCGCGCTCCTCGGCAGACAGCGCGTCCACGGTGCTGGACACGGTGCTGATCTGGTTGAACACGCCCGAGGCCTCGAGCCGGTCCAAGATCCACGGCCAGGTCATAAGGCCCACGCCAATAAGGATGATGACGATGGTGATGAGCCGGTCGGCCCAGCGCGGCAGCCGCTTGCGACGGCGCTTGGGCTTTGGTTGAGGTTTGGGCTGAGGGCTTGAGCCACCGTTGGCCGCGGCGTTATTGCTCTTCATATGTTTGGCGCCCTGCACCATCGCCGGTCACTCCTCTACAGCTCAGGTTGTCTAAACAAATAATAGCCGATTAGCGAGCTCATGCGCCGGACAACGCAGCTTGGCTGCACCGTCCGGGCCACGTAACCCCACTCAACCAATCAAGCCATATGTTGCTTTCATCGCCTCGAGCAACTGCGCCATCGTTACGCCCGCAACCCCAATCTGTTTCAGATTGACGTCGCCCACCTCACAATCTTTGACAAACGCAAGCATATCATCCTTCAGTTCTCCGCGCAGATCGACACCTTCCGACTCTCCAAGCAGCTGAGCAAGTCTCAGCGCATCGCGTTTATGCTTTTTTACCTTCCTCGAATCAACGTTCTCCCCCGCTTCCCTTCTAGCTTTTAGGTCGAGATACGCCTTCGCTTTGAACGGGACAATGTATTCCGTCCCCAGGACCGAAACGCCGCCTACGGTTCGAATTCCCTGAAGGAACAAGCTGTAGTAAGCATCGTCCAACAAAATTGCCGAAAGACTGCTTATGTTTTCATCAACGTGAATTGGCGCCACATTAATCCCCTCACGACCCTTTAGAAAGTCGGGGCACTTCGCGAAGAGTTCAATCATATGGGGGTAACCCGGCATCTTAGGCTCTGTAAACCGATAAAAACATGAGCCTTTGCCTTCGCCCCAGCCGCAGCGGTAACCGCCATCACGCACCAAAGTCCATATGGCTTCTGCCGTCTGAGGCAACCGGTCATCGGCGACAATTACCACATCAAAATCGTGAGTCGCCCTAAACGGAAGTCCCGCCTCCGCGAGCAAAATGTCGCATGCCGTGCCGCCGATAAGGGCATACGATCCTGCGGCTTCTTGCATATGCTGCTGAAATTCTTGGAGACCTTCTACAGCGCTTCTTGCCATGGATGTTCCTTTCCAAACATGCGATCGACTTCGAGCTGAATTCGCTCATCGTCGATTGCCGCCAAAGATAGCGCAAGCGAAATGTCGTCGACACGGGAGGAGCCGGCAAACACGGGCGCATAGCGCCACACTTGGATCATCGCCGTCTCGTTATCCGGCAACTCCCCGTCTGCGACTTCGAGGTCGCTCAGTTGACGCCATGTACTTCTTAAGACGGCCTTTTGTTCCATGCCCGGCGCAGCGAGCATGGAACGCGCAGCGAGAGCCGTCTCCCCGGCGTCAACAAGATAGTCGATCTGCGACGTCTTCCTTGCAAAAAAGACCTTCGAGACAGGCGAGGAGAGCTCTGCCATGTGCTCACTGAGCAGAAGATCAACGGCAACAGGGAACACGACGACATGTCGCTCGCGACGCTCGCGCCTCGCGAGTCCCCTGTCAACAAGCTCGGTTATGGCCTCACTCGCGCGGCTTGCCGAGATCCCAAGCGCACGACAAAGGTCATAGGGACGATATGGCTCCTGGGCTGCTCCCCAGATTGCGGCAGCTTGCGCGTTGGGTGACATCTTGGTCGCGTGATTGCGAAACCGGGCACCGCCCCTCTCCGTGCAAGCTGTGCCCATAAATGGAAGAAAAGCCTGTCTACCGGGACAGACAAAGGGAATCCCTTGTGCGACCAATGCTTTGCGCTGACGTGCATCGGCATCAGGAAACGAAACGACAACAGGAGTCTCCGCGCGCAAGGCTAGCTGACTATAGACTCTCTTAGCCTCGGGAAGCCCGACGCCCGTAGGCAAGCTTGCAAGCAAAAACGAAAAACCGTTTGCGTCAACAACGCGGACCTCAATCGCCCGCAGATGCAGCGGCAAGCGTGCGGATCCAGGCCAAGTTTTGGTCTTGGCGGAGAGGCCTAGTGCTTCTTGTAAGTAGATTAGCGCTTCGTTCATTTCCATCGTTTTCGTTTGATTCCAGTTTAAATTAGAATTATACATAATTTTCGGAATTAACGAGATTCCTTTCGTGTATAAGCCCATACTTGCGTTTTCAAAATGTCCCGAATCGGCTGGGCGATTCGGGATACAATATCAATAGGAAACGACGCATCCCGCGTAAGTGTTCGAAAGCGCGGGCGGCCTAGTTTTCTGGTTTTGTTAAATGCCCGGGATCCGACCCCCGGGCATTCTTATTTGCGCTTGTTGCGGCGCAAATGCCTTCTACCGTCCGCACCGCGCGTGCGCCTACGGACCTTAATCCGAACCTCATACGAGTCAAGAAACGCGATGACGGATGAGTCCGCATCGGACGGTGGAGGCTGCCTGTGTTGTCCAAAAAGAACGGGGCAGACTCCAGTGCGGAGTCTGCCCCGAAAAGAGAATGGCAAATCAAGAACGTGGATGAACGAGAAAAGTGTCCGCAAGTCTCATGGCCATCACATCCCACCTGCCAAAGGGATGGGTGAGCGAGCGTTACTCCTGCTCGGACTCCTCGGCCTGCTTACGGCTGCGGATGAGGTGCGCCACGCCGATGCACAGCACCGCGCCACCAGCAATCCAAGTGAAGGTCACACCGTTAAGGCCGGTGAGCGGGAGGCCAACCTGCTTGGTATCGCCAACGGTGATGTTGAAGGTGCCGTCGGCGTTTAAGGATGTGCCACCTGCGGCCTCAAGCTTGTTGTCATCCTTCACATCATCTGGAGTGCCGATGATAATTTGATCCTGTTGTCCATTTGCTTGAAGCGCGTACTCGACATCTGTCAGTTTGGCGTCGGGATCGGTACCCAACTCAGGAGTAATCGTAAAGTCGAAAGAGTTCACGGTCGTGTAGCCACCCTGGGGAGCTTCAACCTCCTCAACGGTATAGGTTCCGGTATCGAGACCCTTGACCGTAAAGGTGCCGTCACTGGTGGTCTCAAACTGATACGGATCTTTGTCGAGTTTTCCATCAGGCTGAACGTACTTTCCCTCTGCATCCTTATTGTCCGCAGATTTAACCATGATTGTGAACTTGGCACCATTGAGCGCGCGCTCGGTACCCAAGTCGACCTTGTTGATCTTGAGGCCGTAGGTGTAGTCCCTGACAGTGTCGGGCACGGTCTGGCCATAGTCAGTGGTCATGGGGTTGTTGGAGTAGTAAAGCGTTACGGTGTTGGGATTGCCCTCTTTGTTGTTATCCAAGCCAACGACGGCACTCTCATTAATCTGCGCTGTATAGGAAACAACGATGTAGGAGTCCTTGGTGACGCCATCGACCTTCTTCAGGTTATCGCAGGTCCACGTCGTCGTCTTGCTGCCATCTTCGGCAGCCTCGGCAGGCGTTTCCTCATTGAAATACGCAGTGATATCCGTGCCCTTCGCGCGGGCGAGATCGCCCTTCGCGTCAGTCCTGTTCTTATACAGGTAGACCTTGGCGCCCGTCTGCAGCGTCAGGCCCTTGGAGATCTGGTCGGAGAACCGATAGAAATACGTGTCGTACTTATCGAAGTTCTCGGCAATGGTGCCGTAAAGGTTGTACGTCACGTTCTGGCCAATTTGGGAATCGGCAACATCGTACTCCCTACTGTCTTTATCGCTTACGATCTTCTTCTCAACGGTGGGGATGCCCGTTTTCTCAGTGATGTCAACGGGCTTGCTTCCCACGACAGTGAAGATGGGGGACGTGCCTGCCTCGCCGACCCCGATGGTGTCGGCTTTGGTCACAAAGAGCCAGTAGCCGTGCTTAAGACCGGAGACGGTTTTGTTGTTCGTGTTCGCGCTTTCGGTAAGGCCGTCCACGGCGTCGGCAATCTTGTACGCAACGGAATTGGAGTCAACGCGGGTTGTCTTACCGGTTTCCTTCACATTATTCGCGATCCAGTCCGCGGCGTCCTGGGCAGTCGTACCCACATAGGACTTATCCTCTTTCCCGATGACGTCCTCGACAGCACCCTGCACCTCAGTGCTTGCCCACGTAATGTTGCTGACTTTTCCATTGTTGTCAACATCAGCATTGAAAATCTGATAGCCCTTGAACTCGGTAGCGTTACCATCAACGTTCTTGATGGTCACCGAGCCATCCGCACCCGCAGCAAACGCCATCGTGACCGGGGCCATCACGCCGCCAAAGCTCAACGCTGCCGTGAGGCCGGCGGTTACTGCCAGGCGTGCGATGTTCTTGCTCATGCTCATCTTCTTTTCCTCTGCTTTCTGCTCGAATTCCATTTGATCTAAATCTGTCTGTCTGTGTCTTAGCATCTACTTCGCTACGTCTCGCCCCGCTCTCTGTGGGGCTGCCAGCTACTCTTTATGGCTGCCACCTCCCCGCTTGACCAGGAGCGCGACCACGATGAGCGCGGCTCCGGCGACCGCTGCGGCGGCCGCGGCGTACATTGCCATATCACCAGTCGAGGGCATAAAGCCTCCGGTGGTAATGCTAGGGGGTGTGCCGGTGGGCGTGTTGATGAGCGACGCCTCCAGGCTGCCCGTCGACCCGTCCGCGCTGTCGGCGCGCAGGGGCGACTCGGCCGTGATGGTGAGCTTGGGCTTGGCGGCGGCCACCTGGTCGACGTCCAGGCCCTCGGCCTTAACTGTCACGGAGCGCGTGCCCTCAAAGGCGGTGTAGCCCTTGGGCGCCTTGAGCTCGCGGACCTCCAGCTTGCCCGAGTCCACGCCCGAGACAGTTACGCGGCCGTCCTCGCCCGTGGTGACGGTGGCCTTGCCCTCTGCATCCCACGTGCCGTCGGCCGCCAGCGTACAGCCGCGGTCGTCGGCGATGCTCAGGACCGCCCCGGCAAGCGGCTTGTCGCCGTCGCTGCCGCGCTTGGTGAGCGCGAGATCCCAGGTGTAGGCGCACGCATCGTCGCTCGGCGTGCGGGTGAAGCCGGCGTCGCCGGACTGGTCGGCAAAGGGAGAGCGCGGGTAGCGCAGGTAGGCCTCGTTGGGGTTGCCCTTCGCGATGCCGTGGTTGCACGCGCTGTTGAGCGGCGCGTTGTACACGGCGACCACGCGGGCGCCCGCGGTGAAGGCGTCCGCCCCGCCGAGCGCGGCGATCAGGTCGCCGGTGCGCACGGTGAAGGTTCCGTCCGCCGCTACCTTGGTGGCGCACTGGGCCGTGATATCGGTCCAGCCCTTCGCGGACTCGGTGCCGACGCGGCCGTCCTTGCCGGCCGAGACGGCGTCAAAGCCGCCGTCCGCGCCCGCCGCCACGTACACGCGCATGCTCGCGACGACCTTGGAGGGGTCGAGCCCCGCGCTCATGGTGTCGACGAACCGCACCGTATAGGTGTCGTAGGCGGCAAGACCCGCCGGGACCGTGGCAGAGAGGCGCCAGTACAGGTCGTCGGCGACCGTGGCGTCGGCGGCCTTCTGCCAGGCGGCGGTGCTGTCCTCCAACACGTGCTTTTGGACCTTGGGGGTCGCGGCCTTGGGCTTGACGGTGACGGCGCTGCCGCCCACCAGGGCCATGATCGGCGCGGTGCCGGCCTCGCCCTGGGCGATGGCGTCGTCGTCGGCGACGATGAGCCAGTAGCCGCAGGGCAGCTCGGCCGTCGTGCCCGCGTTAAGGGCCACGGACACGGCGCCAGAGCTCTGGAGGGAACGAGCGAGCTGTGCGCTCAGCGCGCTCGTAAAGTGGGAATCGGTGTTGAGCCACTCGGCAGCTTCCTGCGCGGTGGTCTGGGAATTGGGCATGCCGGCGCTGTGCAGCACAGGCAGCGCGGCTTCGCGCACGGTGTCGCTTGCCCAGGCGAGGTCGGTGGCGATCTTGGCGTCGCTGTCGCCGTCGACGACGTTGGCGCTAAAGATCTGGTAGGCGTCGTAGCTGCGCGCCACGGTGCCGCTCACCGTGATGGAACCGGTCGAGATCGGCGCGGCCTGCGCGGAAGCGGGGAACACAACCGCGCAGGTGCCGATCAGGAGGGCAAGCAGCGCAAACAAGATCGGGAAGGAGCAAACTTTCTTATTCACGACGCTTACCTCCCTTCGCATTCGCCTTGCGACGAATGCGCATCCAGGCCGCAGCAGCGCAAAGCACCGCCGCGCCGGCAAGGTACGTCAGAGTGACGCCCGACATACCAGAAAGGGGCAAAGAGGTGGAGTAGGTGTTAGTGAAGGTGGGGGTGGAGGTCGGCTTAGAAGTATCGGATCCGTCGTTGTAATTCACCGGAGTTTGAACGGCTTCGTCGATGGGGTTGCCGTCAGCGTCCTTGGTCTGGGTGTAGGTCACCTTCGTGGCAGTGATCGTGCCATCTTTCTGATCCGTCATCGTGACGTCAAATCGATAGACCGACTTGTCGTACTTATAGTGTGAGAACGGCAAAACCCCTGTACTCTCGCGCACGTAGTACTTGAAGTCTTTTTTAGCGCCACGACCCGAATCATCGGAATCTCCCTGCTTCAAGCTGGCGAGGTCGTACTTAATTTTGGGGAAATCAAGCTTCTGGGACTTTTTGCCGTTAGCCTTAGTCGTAACCCTCTCAGCGTTCTCAAACCCTTCGTTATCCGCAAACTCGAGCGTGAACTCCTTCATCTCGCCACCCTCAACGACCTTAGTCGCCGCTGGCGTCCAGGAGCCGACAGGGGCATAGGGCTCAATTTTGTTGATAAAGGTCGGGTTATCCTTGTTACCGATAGCAACCGTAGCCGTTGTATTGTCCTCTGAGTACCCAACGGAATAGTCTCCGGAATCAGAATTAAGTGGTTTGAAGTCCTTATCCTGCTTTGCCTTTTTAGAAACGGTTACTCCTTCTACCTTGTAATAATTAATAGGAATCGACATGAGATATTTAGTGTCGGATGGATGGTCCTCAACTTTTACCACGATCTTGTAAATGGTCTCGTCGAATTTGGTATCCAATTCGTTTTCGCCGCTGATGGGTTCCTCAACTAGATAGAAAACGTATTGTCCCGAAGAATAGTCCTTGCCAGAGTCGAAGGTGATATTGCCGTTTGATTGATTAACAGTCGCCTCGCCCGCAACGCTGCAATCGCCCATATCAAATGTGTCGTCATCTTTCCAAGAAGGCTCAGTAGTACCATCCTTGCGAAGCAGCTTAAACTTGTACCCGTGTCCCTCAAGCTTTTGCGAATTTTCGTCTGCATCTACAAGCACCTTAGTGGCGTTGAGCCTCATGTTCGGATAAACGCTCAGTTCACTGACTTCACCGACGGTGAGGTCGCCGTTGGTCATAATGCCGCCGCCATGGGTGTACGAGTAGTTGCCGCTGATGATGGTCGTAGCCGTCAATTGCGCCTTTTTTACGGCCTCATCATTCGGATGAGCCTCCAAACCGAACATGTACTTGGCCTCGGCACCGCCGTTGGCATCGATGGTTATCTTCGTATTATCGCAAGTTCCCTGCCAGCCAGCTGAGCCGCCACCGAGCATCTTGCCGAGCACAACTGCAACCGTCTTATTGCTGTCATTCTTGCGCACCAGGAAGAAATCCTGGTGACCGGCTTCTTTGAAGGTTGAGGTAATGTAGTTAGAATCGCTGTCCTCGTTCTTGCCATTACCTCCGGCAGACATGTGATCATCATAACCATGATCCGTATTGTTGTAGATTGCGGCACCATTTGAGTGCGAGACAATCGTCTCTCCCGTGGGGCAGGCACCGATGCCACCACCCCAGCCGCCGGCATCATTTTGAGTGATCAGCGTCTTTACGATATTGAGCTTGCCGCCCTTCTGGATAAAGACGCCACCGCCGCCCCAGTCGCCACCACGATTCGGGGTGCTACCCGTCATCGTCTTGTTGTTCGTAATGTAAATCTTGCCAGATTCGCCAGCGTTAATTGTTGCAGTCGTGCCAACATTGTCGCCACCTTCGCCGCCTGCGAGACGCAGACCGCCGCCCTCGGCGTTATCGGATTCGTTACCGGCAATCGTGCCGCCAGTCATTTCAAAGCTAATGTTCTTGCCGTTGTTCTTACTGTAGAAACCTGCGTAGACGCCACCGCCAGCCTCATGGGAATAGTTTGCCGTAATCAAGCCGTCCGCTATACTGAGTTTGCCACCATGTGTGCATGCAATGCCGCCGCCACCGAGCAGGCCATTGTTGTAAAGTTTATCCCAAGTGATGCTATCGTTGACTCGGTTGTTAGTTATACAGGCAGAACCGCTAATGGTAACGTTTGCACCCTTGGTATAAACACCGCCACCGTAGCCACCGTCGCCGGTGTCTTCACCATTGTTGATGGGATTTCCATACGTAGCGTTGCCAGAGATAATTCCGCCCGCAAGGTTCAGGGTGGCTGTAAAGTCAGCAAAGATGCCGCCGCCAGCAGCCGCCTTGTTTCCCGCGACCACACCGCCTGTCATTTCGAGTTTGGGATTCGTGCCTGCTATGCACAGGCCACCGCCCCAGCCACCGCCGTTGCCGTTGGTGACGTAACCGCCCTCGATTTTGACTGTACCCTCGGAATAAATCACATGACCGTTGTTGCCCAGATTGGCAGCCGTGGTAATCATGCCGCCCTTGAGATTGAGTATGCCACCCGCTTCAACGTTGACCACATACTTTACGGAACCGCTGTCCGATGCTGCATCGATAGCGCCAAAGCCCGTAACGAAATGCCTGTACGTAGTCTCGGTGGTGCCAAGTCCATCTGTCTTGGGCGTGCTCTTAGTCTCATAGTAAGTAAGACTCTTAGGAGTGCCGTTATTAGAGCTGCTTCCCTTTTCCCACTCCATACTCGCAAGCTGACCCGCCGGCGTATTGGCCGTATCGACCGAACTTGGTGCATCTATTGTTGTTTGGCCTAAATCCTCGATAGTGAGCGTGGCTCCGTTTTCGACCACAAAGAAGGAGTCTAAGCCGCCAGAACGGTTACAGAGCATGTTGCCGTTAAGATCGATGGTGGTGTCTTTGCTGATAGTGATCTGCTTATCCGAATGGGCATAATCCGTCAGTCGGAACTTGCCGCCATTGGTAAACACCCCAGCAACATCGCCGCTTACCTCGGTATAGCCATCGGCACTGACGGGAGCGATAGCGTTTTCATCGTTATTATCATCATCCGCGGGCTGTGCGTCGGAAGGCTGCGTGTCACCCTCGACCTTCGTGTCGTCGGACGGCAGGCCTGCGGCAGCGGCGTCTTCGCTCGCGCCATTCTCGGCATCGTCGCTATTCTGGTTTTCGGTATCACCGTTGTTGGTGTTTCCTACATCAGTAGACTCAGTTGAGGAACCACCCGCCGTTACGGTTTCCTCGGCAGAAACCGTCTGGGCATCGTTGGCAATGGCCTGCGAGATTGGAGGCATGACGAGCGACAGTACCAGGCTCAACACGGAGGCTCCGCACAAGACGCCTGCCAGCACACGGCGCGTCGCTTTATTACTCTGCTTAGATTTGTCTGAATTTGCTTTCATCGATGTCTCCTCCCCAAGAGACCGCGATCTTGCTCTTTCACTATCAAACGTATCTGCGCAATCTGTAATTGCGCACGCTTAGTAATGACTATTCTAACGATTGTTTGAACATCTGGGCAAATAAACCGATAGTTTTGTAGCGAATTGTCAATTCTCTTGACAATTGCTCAGATTTACCTTCGTTTATTCGCTATCTATTTTTTGTTTCTACTGGTAATTTAGTTGCCCATCATTTTTTAATGGCATTAGATTTATTTGCACAACATTTTGCTCAAGAGTAAACATCCTGTAAACAGTCGAAAATTGACCGTGAACGGTAGGTCATTAACCGGGATGAATATCCTGCCAAATTGATGAGAATATCTTAAACCCATCGGTGGTTAGAAGCATGATGTTCAGACAACAATATTTGAATTTTCCCACAGATTTTAGGTACCAATTCGCCCAAATCGCCTGAGGCCATCACAAAGGCGCCTGTCCCCTTTGTGATGGTTCTCCCCCGGCGCTACAGCAGATGCTCCTCGATAAAGATCGCGATGCCGTCTTTGTCGTTGCTCGCGGTTACAAAGTCGGCGGCGGAGCGGGTGGCGTCGCTGCCGTTTGCCATGGCCACGCCCACGCCGGCGTCAGCCACCATGCAGGTGTCGTTGTCCGCATCGCCAAACACGTAGATGTCCTGGAGCTCCATGTCGTTGAGCTCCGCCACGCGCACAAGGCCGCGCGTCTTGGACACGCGCGGATCCATGAACTCGTAGAGCCGCTGCGTGGTTTGCAGAGCCGCCGCCTTAACAGTGTCATCGGCAAACGTCGACGCCCGCTCAATCACCCGCGGCATCACCTCGGGCGCCATGGTAAACATCACCTTGGGCTGCGGCTCGCGCAAGAACTCGGCAAAATCGACCACCTGGTAGGGCACACCGTCGACGCGCGACAGGTGCTCGACGCACGCGTTGCTCTCGGGCACGTAGAACACGCCGTCTCGGGGGCAGACGGGCGTTGCCGGCAGGCCTGCCATGTGTTTGCAGATGCGCGCGATGGTCTTGCCCGGCAGCGGATAGCTCAGCTCGTTGATGTCGTGCGCGCGGTCGATGACCTCGGCGCCACCGCAGCCCACCAGCACGTCTACCAGGCCTTCGATACCCCAGAGCCCAAACATGGCCTCGGTCGCCTGGGCGTCACGCCCGGTGCACAGGCCAAAGAGCACGCCGCGCTCGCGCAGGGCGCGGATCGCCGCCACGGTGCGCGGGGACACCGTGTGCCGGCTCGTGAGCAACGTGCCGTCGATATCGCAGAACACGGCTTTGATGTGGCTGAAGGTAGTGTCCATGGGGGCCTTTCTGGGTTGTGCGGCGGTGTGGGGTGTATTCGTGAACGGCGTACATGGTATACCAAGGCACGGGCCGTTGGGACCCAATCGCCACAAAGGTGCCTGCCCCCCCTTTGTGGTGGCCGAACCCGAAGGGCGGCCTGCCCGGAGCGCAAAGCATCACAACATTCGACGTTTTTCGGCAAAATCGCGATTTCCATCGAATGTTGTGATGGTTTTTACTGCTTTGCGGCACGATCCAAGTGCCGGCGGCCAAACAGCAGCAACGCCGCGGGAACCGCCGTCACGACCATGCCCGCCCCTACGAGCGTCTGCTGCACGCCAAACGTCGCCGCCATCCACGGGGCAATCGCCAGCGGCGCCACGCCGGCGAACATATTGCCAAAGCCCATGACCGAGTTCACACGGCCGAGTTGCTCGAGCGGCGCCGTCGTTTGCACGATGGTGTTGTGGAGCGGGTTGACGACACCCCAAGCTATGCCCAGGGCAATCTGGCCGACGAGGGCCACGCCCACGTACGGCGTCCCCACATAGAGCAGGCTTCCCAGGCCCACGGACATAAGCGCCACAAGCAGCGTTTTAAGGTTGACCAGGTGCGGCGGCAAACGGAGTGCGAGCACAGCACCCAGCACCGCGCCCACGCCCGAGGCCGACGAGAGCCAGCCCATCCACTCAACACCGACGTGTAGGACATCACGGTAGAAGAACGACTCCAGTGGATCGAAGGCGCCATAGCCAAAGTTCGAGAGGAAGATGATGCAGAAAAGTAACGCGAGGACGCTGTTGGTAAAGACGGTCTTGATGCTGGTCGCGAAGGTTGCACGGGTGGATTTACTGGAGTCGGAGCTTTGACTGGCAGTACTTGCCGTTGTGCTGCTATCCGCGGAAGTACTTTCGCGCGCGGCGACGCGACCTGCTTGCGGCCTAAAGCCCCAGCCGGCAATGAACGCCAGTACGGTAAAAATCATCATGAGCACGAACACCGCGCGCGACGACGCAGCCGCCGCGACAAAGCCGCCCAGCGTGGGGCCAACGATGATACTCACGTTAGAGAACATGGCGATGGCGGAGTTGATGTCTTTGAGCTCGACAGGATCGTCGGTGAGGTAGGCTGGATAGGATGTGGCGATGGGCTGGGCAAACCCCATCACAAAGCCCAGGAGCACCGCGCCGGCAAGGACTGTTCCGGTCGCGCTGCCAAAAACGAGGATCGCCGCGCCGGTTGCCAGCGTGCCCACGATGCTCAGCAAGAAATGACGGCGCGGACCCCAGGCGTCGAGCGCCGCGCCACCCGCAAAGGATCCCAAGATCACGAATACGTTCATAAAGAGGACAGCCAGCGATGTCACCACGACCGAGGCATCGTCTGCATAGGTGAGCGTTCCGATGACGCCGATAAAGTAGCTGGTCTGAAAACCGGTGTAGATGAGAAAGCGCATCGCCACCAGGCGCTTGGCCTGCACGGACAGCGATGATTGAGGCTTTGAGAAGAGAGAGGCAAGCATGGAGACTCCTTGTTTCATACAAATGCGGACGGCGGGCATTCGCCACCGTCTGTCAAATCAATCTATCCGCATGAAACATTAAGGACGCATCAAGCCCCTTCTCTCCGTTTTTCGCCCGTCATGAACTACTTGGTAGATTGTAAGGCATGTCCCACACATCTACCAAAGCAAAATCCACCACAAAGGTGCCTGGCCCCTTTGTGGTGGAAATGACGTTTGCCCAGATAAAACCTGCCAAAATAAACCTGTCCCTATTTGGCAGGTTTTAGGCCAGATGGTCTTGGATGAGGTCGCAGATGGCTCGGGCGTCGTTGATGTTGATGGCTCGGGTCGCAAAGCCGGCGTCGAAGGCCTGGCGCGCCAGGGCCTCGTTGCAGGCAAGGGCCAGCGTGTGGCCATCGACCAGGTCGAGTGAGCTCTTGCCGCGCAGACGGTCGACACCGGAGCGCGCGACCACGATGTTGTCGAAGCCCTCGGTCTTGTAGCCCTCGATGATCACCACGTCGACATCGTTGTAACGCGACAGCAGCTCGCGCGCGGGCATCTCGTCCTCCTCGCGCGTGTCGGCGTACTCCGCCCAGCGCGTGGCGCAGATGAGGCCCACGTGCTTGGATCCGGCCTGGTGATGGCGCCAGGTATCCTTAGCGGGTACATCGATATCAAAACCGTGATGCCCATGATGCTTAAGCGAACCCACGCGCAGGCCGCGGCGGGTGAGCTCGGCGATAACCTTCTCGACGAGCGTGGTCTTGCCCGAGTTTTGATAGCCGATAAACGCGATCGCGGGAACGGCCGGTGCCGGAGCTGCGGGCGCGACGGCGACGGGTGCGCTCGCGGGCGCGGCACCGTCAGCGGCGGCAGCCTCAACAGCAGCGGCCTGACGCTCTGCACGATCCCACACGCCCGAGCGGCCGCCCTCCTTGTGCAGCAGGCGCACGTCGACGATCTCCATACCGCGATCGACCGCCTTGCACATGTCATAGATGGTCAGGCACGCGGCGCTCGCGCCGGTCAGGGCCTCCATCTCGATACCCGTCTTGCCCGTCACGCCGGCCGTAACCAGCACGTGAAAGCCAACCTGCCCGTCCGCGCGCGCCGGCGCCCAGCCCTCGGGCACGTCCTCGGCCGGCGTCCCCGCCGAAGCGATGGGCGCAATGTCGCACTTGCTCTTGGTAATGAGTAACGGATGGCACATGGGAATGATGTCGCTCGTGCGCTTGATGGCCATAATGCCCGCCACGCGCGCGCAGGCAAGCACGTCGCCCTTTTTGGCGCGGTCTTGCAGCACCATGGCCTGCGTCTCGGGATGCATGAGGATGGTGCCCTCGGCGATGGCGATGCGATGGGTCTCGGCCTTGTCGGACACGTCGACCATGCGAACCTCGCCCTTGGCGTCCACGTGCGTCAGCTCGTCGCGGCGGGCGTCACGGGCGGGCTCGGTGGCAGCGCTGACAGTCGGCTGCGCGGACGCGTCGGCGTTGCCAGCATTCGCCGCAGCCGTGACTTTGTGGGCAGACATCGCGGCCCTGCGAGCGGCCTTGGTGGCATCGGCGTACCTGCTCTTGGCCATATGATCATCCTCCGATTTGGGACATAAATCGTTGCGTGCCCTCAATTATCGCGTGTTCCTGCGGTTTGTGGGCCACGGCATCGCGCCAAATCGAAAGTACCTGCATATCATCACCACGGCGCAGGGCGTCGCGCACCGAATACTCGGCATCGCTGAACAGGCACGGACGCACGTTGCCATCGGCCGTCAGGCGCAGACGGTTGCAATTCGCACAAAAATGATTGGACATGGCGCTAATGAAGCCGACCGTTCCCGCCGCGCCCGGAAAGTGCCAATAGCGCGCAGGGCCCGCGCCGGCAGGAGCGTCGTTGATGTCGAGCGGCTCGAGCTCGCCCAGGTCCGCCGTGGCGGCCCCGGCATTGATGCGCGCCCGCAGCTCGTCGCTCGGCACGGTATCGCTCGCGTCCCACAGTTCGGGATTGAGCGCGGGCGCATGCGGGTCCACAACGCAATGCGAGCTCGTGTGTTCGTCGCCGATGGGCATGTATTCGATAAAGCGCAGGTGGATGGGGCGGTCGACGGTCAGCCGTGCGAGGGCCGCCACATCCTGGTTGAGCCGGCGCACAACAACGCAGTTAACCTTCACGGGCTCAAAGCCCCAAGCCAGCGCCGCGTCGATGCCGGCCATGGTCTGCTCGAGCCGACCCAGGCGCGTGATCTTTCCAAACAGCTCGGGGTCGAGTGTGTCGAGCGAAATGTTGACGCGGTTAAGTCCTGCGTCTTTGAGCTGCGGCGCCAGCTTGGGCAGCAGGGCGCCGTTGGTGGTAAGCGAGATGTCTTCGATCTGCGGAATCGCGCGGATGTCACGAATGAGCGGGATGATACGGCGGCTGACCAGCGGCTCGCCACCCGTCAGGCGCACGCGGCGAATACCCTCTCCCGCTACCAAACGCACAAAGCGGGCGATTTCCTCGGCGCTGAGCAGCTCGTCGTGTGCGCGGGGCGCCACGCCATCGGCCGGCATGCAGTAAATGCAGCGGAAATTGCACTTGTCGGTAACGGCAATGCGCAGGTAGTTGATATCGCGGCCAAAGCCGTCATGTTGCACGTGCCCGTCCACGCGGCCCTCCCCTCACGCGGCGTTTTATTCTTCGGAAAACATAATACCCCACGAGAGAATCACGCCGACACCCGTACGACAGGACAGGGCGCTTCGAGTAAAACCGGCTTCCCAAGCCCATCCTCAGCACAGACCATCACAACATTCGATGCTTTTCCCGTTTTTGGCAAAAAACGTCGAATGTTGTGATGGTTTGCCTGCCCACGGCACCCCGCAGAAGAACCAAAGCGTCCCTAAAGGCCGCCGTCCCAGTGCCGGATCACGAACTCTCGCAGGTCGTTCTGACGTTTTTGAAACACCTCGCTTCGGTCGCACTTGAGACCCATAGCGAGCGCGATGGCGTTCATCGCCCGGTGCAATTGCAGCTGGTGGGCAAACTGAGTCCCGGTGAGGACGATCATCCTAAAGCCCAGCGCGCTCAGTACGGTCATACGCTCCGCATCCGACGCGCTGCGCTGTTTATCAAGATGGTCCGAACCGTTGTATTCAATCCCCGTACCACTCGCTGGCGCATATACGTCGATCTCGAAATACCCGGCCTTTGCGAGATACTTGAACTCGCTGGGAACATCGACCCGATGGTTGAGCTCGATCTTGGCGTATCCCAGCCCTCCCTGGGAACGTTTTGCTACGACCATGATTGCGGTGGCCGTCTCCATGGGCGACCGCGCGCCATCGTGCACGCGCTTGAGCACGGCGGCCGCGCGTATAGCCCCCTGACGAGATCGGTTCTCATTGCAATAGGCAATCAAGTCGGCAACGGTATATCTCTGCCCCATCTCGATATAATCGCCTGTCGACAAATGATTCAAATGGTATCGGGCACAGATTTCGTAGCCATATTCCAGCTGCTCGGGCTCACTCATCCACGAACCCGCTTGGACAAAGCACATGGCCTCATCAACCACCAGAAGGCCCTCTGCCACCTCGATAAGATGCCCTGGAGGTACCGGCGCCCCAAACACGTGGCACCTAAATCCAGCCGGCGTCGAGCGCTCAAAATCAAAGTTGACGAGCGTGTCGATATGATCGAGCTCTTCTCGTGGAATACCAAGCGAAACCAGATAGTCGGTAACGATCTCAACCGCCGTTGAAGCCCTCAGCCCCTTGGCATCGAGTCCCAATTTGGGCAGGTCCGCAGTCGGCTCCCCCTCATTGGCAAGCGAGTCCTCATCGTATAGGCTGCTTGCTCGCGAGAGCGGCTCAGACGGGCGCGCCACGTTGTGGTACAGCCAGGCAGTCTTATGGGACAGGACGATCGGCAGGTCCATGAGCCCTCCAATGGAGTCGGATAACCAACCTTATTCCCCTGCCCGCGGGTCCGCACACCTTCGTGCACAAGAAAGCGATTCCACCCGGTCGAGTGGCAGAAAAAGCATCACAACATTCGATGCTTTTCCCGATTTTGGCAAAAACCGTCGAATGTTGTGATGGTTTGAGGCGAGGTGAGGAGCACAGAGGGCCAAAGCATCGTGCTTGGAGCGTGACTTTTTTCTCCCCACTGCCAACACAAACCTTGACTCTACAATCGTTGTAGGGTTTTCACTACACTGGTAGCTAAACAAACCCAGCCAGAAAGCCCCACCCATGGAACACGACCTCACACGCGGCAATGTCCTTAAGACCATCGCGGTCTTTGCCCTGCCCTATATGCTCTCGTACTTTTTGCAGATGCTCTACGGCATGGCCGACCTGTACATGATGGGGCAGTTTAGCGGCGCCGCCGGCATCACCGCCGTGGGCAATGGCGCGCAGACGCTCTATATCATTACCGTTACGCTCGTGGGCCTGGCCATGGGAACGACGGTTATCGTCGGCCACGCCGTGGGCTCACGCCGCTTCGACCGCGCCGAGACCGCCATCGGCAACACCATCACGCTCTTTATGGGTGTCTCGGTGGTGCTGGCCGCTGTCCTGCTCGCACTGTGCCCGCAGGTTGTGGCGCTCATTGGCACGCCGCCCGAGGCAGTCGAAGGCACCGCCGCCTACCTGCGCATCTGCTTTATGGGCATTCCCTTTATCGCCGCGTACAACATCCTTTCGGCCATCTTTCGCGGTCTGGGCGATTCGCGCTCGCCTATGTACGTGATCGGCGTGGCATGCATCATCAACATCGCACTCGATTTTCTGTTTATCGGCCACATGGGGCTCGGCCCCGTGGGCGCGGCGCTTGGCACGGTGACCGCGCAGACGGCCAGCGTTGCCCTCGCGCTCGTCTGGCTTAAGAGCCGCCGCACGAACATCCACGTTAAGCGCAGCGACCTGCGCCCCCAGCCCGAGGTGCTCGGCAGCATTCTTAAGATCGGCGTGCCCGTGGCCGTGCAGGACGGCTGCATCCAGGTGGCGTTTATGTTTATCACCGTCATCGCCAACCACCGAGGGCTCGTCGACGCCGCCGCTGTGGGCCTGGTCGAGAAGATGATCAGCTTTTTGTTCATTGTGCCGAGCTCCATGGGCGCCACCGTCAGCGCACTCACGGCGCAAAATGCCGGCGCGGGCAAGGGTGATCGCGCGCGTCAGGTGCTCAAAGACGCCATGACCATCTCGGTGGTGTACGGCTGCCTGATCACGGTGCTGATGTGGCTGGTAGCGCCGGCGTTTATCGGCTTTTTTGCCAAGGACGCCGCAGTGGTCGCGGCGGGTACCGGCTATATGCGCAGCTACATTTTCGACGCAATTTTTGCCGGCATCCACATTTGCTTTAGCGGCTTTTTCGCTGCATACGGCAAGAGCTACATCGGCTTTGCGCACAACGTGCTGGCCGTGGCGCTCATTCGCGTGCCGGGTGCGTGGCTGCTGTCGAACGCCTATTCCGACACGCTGTTTCCCATGGGCATCGCTTCGCCGTGCGGATCGATTTTGTCGGCAGTCATCTGTGTCGTCGCGTTTACCGTGCTCAACCGGCGCGGGGCTTTTGACAAGTTGGCAGCGTAGCGGGGCAACGTGAGATCGCCCTCATCGATGACATCATTAGCAACGACCCGGCAACCTACGTGACACAGATCACGGTACCGGTTGCCCCGTCCAAATAAGAACCGCCCGGAAGGCACCATGCTTTCCGGGCGGTTCTTCAATTTGGCTATCGATGCGCTAAGCCTGTGGCACCTCACCAGTAACCAAGATCTGCTCGAGTGCGTCCTCGTCCAGCACGGGCACACCCAGCTGCTCGGCCTTAGTGAGCTTGGAGCCCGCTTTGGGGCCGGCGACCAGATAGCTCGTCTTCTTTGACACACTGCCCGAGACCTTGGCGCCGAGCACCTTGAGCGCCGCGCCCGCCTCGTCGCGGGTGCGATTGACGAGCGTGCCGGTGAGCACGAAGGTCAGGCCCGCAAGCGGCTGCGCGTCGGCGAGCTCGCCCGCCACGCCGGCATCGGCTGCGGCCTGTGCATGTGCGGCGCCAAGGTCGACCTCGAGCGACAGGCCCGCCTGGCGCAGACGTTCCAGCACGGCAAGGTTTTCGGGCACGGCCAGGAACTGCTTGACGCTCGCCGCAATCTTGGGACCGATGCCCTCGCACTCGGCGATGTCCTCTTCGCTCGCCAAGATAAGCTTGTCAATCGACAGGAATCGCTCGGCGATGACCTCGCCCACGCTCTTGCCCACGTGGCGGATGCCCAGGGCAAACAGCACGCGACCGAGCGGCTGGTTCTTGGACTTGTTGAGCTCGGCGATGATTTTCTCGGCCGTCTTGAGGCCCACCGGAATGGGGTCGCCCTTCTTGACGCCCTTTTTGCTGTTGGAGCTGGCATAGGTGCGCCCCGTGTCCAGGCCTGCGATGTCATCGACCGTGAGCTGGTAGAAGTCTGCGACATCGTGGATCAGGCCGGCGGCGATCATCTTGTCGACAATCTCGTCACCTAGGCCGTCGACGTCCATGCAGCCGCGGCTCACCCAGTGAAGCAGGCGCTCCTTGAGCTGCGCGGGGCAGTCGATGGAGACGCAACGGTAGGCAACCTCGCCATCCTCGTGGACCACGGGGCTGCCGCACACGGGGCAGACCTCGGGCATCTGCCAGTCGACCGAATCGGCCGGGCGCTTGTCGCGCACCGGGCCCACGACCTCGGGGATTACGTCGCCCGCCTTGTGCACGATGATGGTGTCGCCCTCGCGCACGTTTTTGCGACGGATCTCGTCGATGTTGTGCAGCGTGGCGCGCGCAATGGTGGAACCGGCAACCGTCACCGGGTCGAACTCGGCGACCGGCGTGAGCACACCGGTGCGGCCCACCTGGATGCGAATTTCGCGCAGGACGGTCTGCTTTTCCTCGGGCGGGAACTTAAAGGCAATGGCCCAGCGCGGCGCGCGGGCGGTAAAGCCCAGCTCGAGCTGCTGCTGGAAGCTATCGACCTTTACGACCACGCCGTCGATGTCGTAGTCCAGGTCACCGCGGTGCTCAAGCGCCTTGGCACAGAACTCGTGAACCTCGGCCGGCGTGGCGCAACGAGCCACGTTGGGGTTGACGCTAAAGCCGGCGCTACGTAGCCAATCGAGGAACTCGCGCTGGCTGTGGACGTGCAGCGGGTCGGTATCGGCGATGGCGTAGATAAAGGTGGCCAGATCGCGCCGCGCCGTGACCTTGGGATCCTTCTGACGCAAGCTGCCGGCAGCAGCGTTGCGCGGGTTAGCGAATGGGTCGCGGCCCTCGGCATCGGCCTCTTCATTCAGGCGGACAAAGCTGCCCTTGGGCATATAGACCTCGCCGCGCACCTCGATGGTGCGCTCGCGATCGGCGCCCATATGGGCGAGCGCCGCCTCGGACAGATGCATGGGCACATCCTTGATGGTACGCACGTTGAGCGACACATCCTCGCCCGTGGTGCCGTCGCCACGTGTGGCCGCACGTACGAAGGTGCCGTTTTGGTAAGTAAGCGCCACGCCCAGACCGTCGATCTTAAGCTCGCAGGTATAGGTGACGCTACCGGCACCGAGCGCATCCTCGGTGCGCTGGAGCCATGCGTCGAGTTCGTCCAGATCCATGGCATCGTCCATGGAATACATGCGTGCCATGTGCGTGACCGGCGTAAACTGCTCGCTCACGTAGCCGCCCACGCGCTGGGTATAGCTGTCGGGCGTCACCAGATCGGGATAGGCCGCCTCGATTTCCTGCAGCTCAACGAGCATTTTGTCGAAGGCGGCGTCCGTGATCTCGGGTGCGTCGAGCATGTAGTAGCGATAGGCGTGGTAGTCGAGCTCGTGGCGCAGCTCGGCCGCGCGCGCTGCCGCCTGGGCACGGGCATCGGTCGGTGCGGCGGCTTCCGCGGTCGTGGGCGTTTCGGTATCGATGTCCACGCCGTCACCAAACAGGCTCGATTGCTCCATAGCGGCACTCCTTCGCTCGATTTCAAACGGATACTAGAGTACCACCGGTCACGATAGGGCCGAATAACCCTTTCGAACCGCACCGAATCGGCAGCCGCCAGACTGGGGTGGATCGCGAGATCAAACCATGCCCTTGCCATTTCTAAATGATCCGTTTTCCTCCATCCCCAACGGATCAATAAGAAAAGAGGGGCTGTCCCACACTTGGCGGGACAGTCCCTCTGGCATCGGTATGTGCGATACGGCTCGTTAGAAACCCTGACCGTAGCCCTGGCCCTGCTGGCCCAGCAGCTCCTCCAGGTACTGGCGCAGCTGCTCGTCGGTAATACCGCCGTTGCCGGTGTCGGTCGCGCTGTCGTCCTGCTGCTGGTTCTGCAGCTCCTCGTCGGAGCCCAGCTCGACGGTAACCTTTTTCTCTTCCTTGCCGCGCATGAGCGTGATCTCGACCTTCTCGCCCACCTCGTGGCTGCGCAGCGCGATGATCAGGCCATCGGCGCTCGTGATCTCGTCGTCGCCCAGCTTGGTGATGACGTCGCCCTCCTGGATGCCGGCCTTGGCAGCAGGACCATCCTCAACGACGCTCGCCACATACGCGCCGCTATCGGTGCTCAGCTTGTTAGTGCGGGCGTTAAGCGCATTGACGCTCGAAAGCGTAGCGCCCATGTACGGATGCACCGGCGTCTTGCCGTCGATAATCTGGTCGGCAATGTTCTTGGCGTAGTTAACGGGAATAGCAAAGCCCACGCCCGAGCTGGAGCCCGAGTAGCTCTCGATGAGCGAGTTGATGCCCACGAGCTCGCCGTTGTCATTGACGAGCGCGCCGCCGGAGTTGCCCGGGTTGATGGCGGCATCGGTCTGGATCATGTTGGCATAGATGGTGTTGCCGCTGGTAGAGCTCATGGCCGTGGAGCGATACAGCGCCGACACAATGCCCGTAGAGACAGACTGTTCGTTACCGAACGGCGAACCGATTGCCATGACCCACTCGCCCACGTTGAGCTTGGAGGAATCACCGATCTCGATCGGCGTGAGCTTGGAGGCGTCGGCGTCCTTGAGCTTGATGACGGCCAGGTCGCTCGAGGCATCGTTGCCCACGAACTCGGCCTCGTAGGTGGTGCCGTCGTCCATGGTCACCACGTACTGGTCATAGCCATCGACCACGTGGTTGTTGGTAAGGATGTGGCCCTCGGTATCGAGCACCACGCCCGAACCGACGCTGCCCGAACTATCCGACTCGTCGGCAGACTGCGAAAGCGAGCCATTCTGACTACCGCTCGAAGTGGCGGTGATGGAGACCACGGAGGGCAATGCCTTGGCAGAAACGGCCTCGGCCAGCGTGGTGTCCTCGGAGTCGATCGTGATCTTTTGCGTCGATGAACCCGAAGCACCCGCCGTCACGGCATTCTTGCCGCCGCCGATATCGAGCGTGCCGCTCATAATGAGCGCAATGACCAGCAGGGCGCCGCAGGCACAGCCGGCAAGCGCCGTAATAAAGATCGGCAGCTTTTTGGTCTTGGTCTTGACCACCGTATGCTTGTTTACAACCTGCTGACCGCCCAGCGGCTTGCCGGTCTGCGTGTCGTAGGCCTGCACGTAGGGAATGTTGCTACTGGCAGGCGTCGACTCCACCTGCACACGCGGCTGCTGCTGGGTCTCGCCAGCGTTGCCCGCATCCTGGGGACGCTGGGAATCGTTCTCGCTCATGGCTGCGATCCTTTCGTCTAATAACCAAAGGCCCGCCAAACATGTGGCGGGCCATCATTGTTCACGTTGAGTTGTACCCCAATATGCGGGCGCAAGTGTATGAGAACGCAATCTTTTAGGAAGGCTTAAGTTCTGCCGCAGACCCGAAAGGAATCCGTACCTGCGTCAAAACCACCACAAAAGTGCCTGTCCCCTTTGTGGTGGAAATCTAGTCCTTAAACAGATAACCCACGCCGCGGACGGTGGTGATGTGTGCCGCGATCTGCGGACCCACCTTGGAGCGGATGCGTCGGATGTGCACATCGACGGTGCGCGTGCCGCCGCAGTACTCAAAGCCCCACACGCGGTGCAGCAGTACCTCGCGGCTGTAGGCACGGTTGGGATGCGTCGCCAAAAAGCTCAGCAGCGAGTACTCCATCAGCGTCAGGTCGATAGGCTCGTTATCGAGCGTCACCTGGTAGGTGGCCAAGTTGATCTCGAGGTTATCGATGTTGAGCACATCGTCGGCGGTGACGGTCTCCTCCTCGCCCATCAGGCGCTGCGCACGAGCCTTGAGCTCGTTGGGCGTCGCCGTGGGGCATACAAAGTCGGCATGTGCGTGATTGGGCAGGCGCAAGGTACCGAGCGCCTCGTCATCGACAATCACCAGCATGGGGACGCCGCCGCGGTCGTCGAGCCATTTGGCAATCTGATCGATGCGGTCGCTGCGGATGCCGTCGGAATCGAGGATCAGCAGGTCAAAGTCGTGCGCCGCAGTCGGCGAATCGGGCGTGGCCAGGCTCACCTCGACACCCAGGGTGGTCGTCAAACTGCGGGCAAACTCGTGGAAGCGCGTCGTGCGCGCCATGAACAGGGCACTCTTTTCGGACATATCGGCCTCCAAAGAAATGAGCTCAATCGTACTGGAACAAGCCAGCGCGATTAGGAGTTCGCCAGGTAGTGCTTGATCTCCCACTCGGTGATCGTAGACTCAAACTTATGCCACTCGTCGCGCTTCTTTTTAAGGAAGAAGCTGTGGATGTGCTCGCCGAGGGCATCCTTCATAAACTGCGAGTCCTCAAACACGTCGAGCGCCTCTTTGAGCGAGCGCGGCAGCGGCGTGTAGCCGGCCTCGACCATCTGGCGGTCGGTAAGCTTGAGCGTCTCGGCCGTGGCCTCGGGCGGGAGCTCCAGCTTGCGCTCAATGCCGTCCAGACCAGCCGCCAGCGTGACGGCGTTGACCAGGTACGGGTTGGCCATGGGGTCGGGGCTGCGAAGCTCGATGCGCGTGGACAGCTGCTTGCCGGGCTTGTAGACCGGAATGCGGACCATGCTCGCGCGGTTGCGCAGGCCCCACGTGGCGTACTGCGGCACGGAGTCGCCGCCCGTGGTGATGCGCTTGTACGAGTTGACCGTTGGGTTGGTGATGGCGCTGATCTCGCGGGCATGCGCCAGAATGCCGGCCATATAGTGCTTGGCGACGTCGGAGAGGTGGTACTTCTCGTCGTCCTCGCCCCAAAAGACGTTGTTGCCGTCGTGATCGAATAGCGACTGGCACAGGAACATAGCGCTGCCGTCCTCGCCCGCCAACGGCTTGGGCATAAAGGAGGCGTGGCACCCGCTCTCGTAGGCCTGCTGCTTAATGATGAGTTTGGCCGTGGTGATGGCGTCGGACATGCTCAGGGCCTCGGCGTGGCGCAGGCTCATGCCGTGCTGCGAGCGGCCGGCGGCGTGGAAGGTGTACTCCACGGGCACGGACATCTTCTCGAGCGTGAGGACCGTGTTGCGACGCAGGTCGCGAGCGGCATCGCTCACCGAAAGATCGAAGTAGCCCACGTTGTCGAGCGGCTCGGGGGTGTGCTCGTCGGGGAAGTAGTAATACTCCAGCTCGGCGCCCACGTTGAGCAGATAGCCAGCCTTCTCGGCCTTGCGGAACATGCGGCGCAGGGCGTCGCGCGGGTCGCCGGCAAACGGCTTGCGATCAGGAGTGCACACATCGCAGAACACGCGGGCAACGCCGTTGTGGCTCGGACGCCACGGCAGAATCTGGAAGGTCGAAGCATCGGGAAACGCCAGCATGTCGGCTTCCTCGGGCGTGGCAAAGCCCTCGATGGCGGAGCCGTCAAAGCCAATACCCTCCTCAAAAGCGACCTCGAGGTCCTCGGGGCTAATGGCAAAGTTCTTGAGGCGGCCGAGAATGTCGACAAACCACAGACGCACAAAGCGGATGTCACGCTGCTCTACGGAGCGAAGTACGTAATCGATGTTCTGCTGGTTCATGTCGCTCCCCTTTCTTTCGGGCGGGTTTCGACTGGTCTATATCGCAGATACTATCGCAGAAAAATGTTTCCGCAGGGTTAAAGCGTATCAAGCGCTCAAAAAACGTGTGCGAACAGGCCGTTGCGAACGAGCGGTTAGCGCGAGGTCGAAGCGCGGTGTTCGATGTGACCGGGGACCTCGATACGCTTGGGCGCCAGCTTTGCGGCCTCGCCCACCGTGGTGGTAACGACATCGATGCGCTCGGACAGGCGCTCGACCACGCGCTCGGCAATGGTAAGGGTGTCCTGCGCGGCCGTTGTCACACCGCCAAAGAGCACGTGGTTCCAGGGGTAGTCGTCAAACGTCGCGATTTTGAGCCCCGCCGGCAGCGAGGGACCAAGCTGCGCCAGCGCCTCGGTCAGACGCAGGAAAACCAGGCCGTTGACGGCAATGAGGCCGAGCTTTTTACCGGCATAGTCACGCATGGTCTCGTCCAAGCGGCCAACGCCAGTGGCGCCGCCATCGGCCAAGGTGACGACCTCGCCCGCAAGGCCGCGTCGAGAAAGCTCGTCAGCAAAGGCCTCGGCGCGCTCGCGACGCACGGGGCTATCGTCGCTTGCCTCGGTGAGCAGGCATAGGCGCTCGCTGCCCGCAGCGGCCAGGGCGTCTACCAACCCGGCGACCAGCGCACGGTTGTTAGATGTCACCAGATCTACACCGCCGTCGGCAACATCGCGGTCGAGCAGCACAACGGGCAGACGTCCCGCTGCCGCGGCGATCGCCCCGTCATTACCTCCGCAGGTGTTGACGACCAGGCCGTCCACGCCGGCATCGATAAGTCTGGTGAGCGACTCTGCTTCCTTTGCGGGGTCGTTGCCGCTAATGGCCGTCATGAGCGAGCAGCCGCGCGCGGCGGCGCTGGCGGAAAGTCCTTCGAGCATGGCGCTCGAGAACGGGTTGGCGATGTCGGCCAGGATCACACCGATGAGGTTGGTGCGCGAGCTGCGCAGATTGCGCGCGGCGGCACGCGGGCGATAGCCAGTGCGCTCGATAACCGCCGCGATGCGAGCACGGGTTTCCTCGGTCATTTGTCCGGGGCGGTTGTTGAGATAGCGCGAGACCGTGGCCGGACTCACGCCCGCCTCGGCGGCAATGTCCTTGATTCTCATCTGCGCCATAGCGCACCCCGTTTCCCAATGTCGGCAGTCTGAGCCATTTTAGACATTTTTTAAAAATCTCGGTTGCAAAACGCTGTAGGTGAGTATACTACAACTCGAAACGAAACCGATTTCGTAAACCGATTTCGGCGAGCGTTGGCACACAGGTGCAAAGACGCACCCTACCGTCTTGGCACCTGCGTGCCAACGCCATATCAAAGGTGTACGCACGAGTAAAAGGAGCTGCGCGACCATGGGTAAAACGGTTCTTACCTTCGGCGAGATCATGATGAGACTCTCGCCCAAAGACCACCTGCGTATTGAGCAGGCAACCGAGTTTGACGTCCGCTACGGCGGCGCCGAGGCCAACACTGCGCTTTCCCTGGCCTACCAGGGCGACAAGGCCGCTTACGTCTCCGTTGTTCCGGCCAACCGCCTAGGCGAGTGCGCGCTGCGCTCGCTGAAGGCCTACGGCGTCGACACAACGCGCGTCGTGCGTCAGGGCGACCGTCTTGGCTCCTATGTGTTTGAGGTCGGCGCCTCGCAGCGCGGCAACGGCTGCGTCTACGACCGCAAGTTCTCTGCCATCAACATGGCCAAGCGCGATGTTTTTGACTGGGACGAGACCCTCAATGGCATCGATGTCTTCTACTTCTCCGGCGTGACCCCCGCCGTCTCCGACGAGATGGCCGCCGCCTGCAAGGAGGCGCTCGCCGCCTGCCGCGCCAAGGGCATCACCACCGTGTGCGACGTGAACTATCGCGGCAAGATGTGGTCGCCCGAGAAATCGCAGGCCACCATGAAGGAACTCCTGCCGCTCGTCGACATCTGCATCGCCAACGACGAGGATGCGCCTGCCGGCCTCGGCATGACCTGCGTCTCCGGTTCCCTTGCCCACGGCATCGAGGAGCGCGACACCTACGTCGAGATGGCCCGCCAGATCTGCGCCGAGTACGGCTGCAAGAAGGTCGCCTCGGTCGTCCGCAACATCTCCTGCGTCGAGCGCTCCATCTGGATGGGCATTCTCTTTGACGCCGAGAGCGGCGAGCACTGGTTCTCCCCTGCTCACGACGTGCACGTGCTCGAGGGCGTTGCCGCCGGCGACGCTTTCAACGCCGGCCTCGTCCATGCCCTCATCAACGACTTTGACCCGCAGGACGCCGTCAACTACGCGATTGCAGCCTCGATCCTCAAGCTCACTATCAAGGGCGATTCCAACTTGGTGACCGCAGACGAGATCGCAGCCGCGGCATCCGCCGCCGACGGTGGCACCCGCGTCGCCCGTTAATTCGTTCCCCATTCCGCGGGCCGCAGCTTTCCAATCCCATACCCCTGCGGCCCGCTCCCCGATTCCTCCGGCCGGGCAAAACCACCAGTCCCATTCCGGTTTTGCCTGGCATTCCCTACATGACTGGTCGAGCAGCCGGTTTTGGAATTGCTTGAACCCCAAGCAGTGCCTCCGATAACCAATCCAAAATCGGCTCCTGACCAGCACATTTGGCAATCACGCGCCCATGCGCGCCACACATCGAAAGGAACATCATGTTCGATCAGTTCTACACCACGCTTGAGTCCCTGGGCATCGTGCCGGTCGTTGTGCTCGACAAGGTCGAGGACGCCACTCCGCTCGCCCACGCCCTTATGGCAGCTGGCATGAAGTCCGCCGAGGTCACCTTCCGCACCGCCTGCGCCGCCGAGTGCATCGCCGCCATGGCCGAGGCCGAGCCCGAGATGTGCGTTGGCGCCGGCACTGTCCTGACCGTCGAGCAGGTTGAGCAGGCCCGCGCAGCCGGTGCCAAGTTCATCGTCTCCCCGGGTTACAACGAGGACGTCGTGAAGCATTGCATCGACATCGACCTGCCCGTCCTTCCCGGCACCGTGACCCCCTCCGAGGTCACCGCAGCCGAGAACCTGGGCCTCAAGGTCACCAAGTTCTTCCCCGCGTCCCAGTATGGCGGCCTGAACACCATCAAGGCCCTCGCCGCTCCGTTTGTCGGTCACCGCTTTATGCCTACCGGCGGCGTGAGCACCGCCAACGTCGAGGAGTACCTGAGCTCCTCCGCCATCATCGCCTGCGGTGGCACCTGGATGGTCAAGCCGGCCCTGTTTGCCGACGGCGACTTCTCCAAGGTCGAGCAGATCGCCCACGAGGCCATGGACGTCGTCAAGAAGGTCCGCGGCTAGGTTTAGCTCTCTATCGTGAAGGGGGGCGTGCCCTAGACCTCGCCCCCTTTCTTTTAAAGCGGCTCGGAAGCGCGCCGTTTCCGTCACGAACAAGAACCAAAACCGTCTTGTATGCTGATAGAACGTGACGGAAGCGACACGCCTCCAAGCCGCTTTGCCTACTCGGCTGGCCGTCGCGCTCAACTAAGCCACCTCGACAAAAGCCGAGCCACCAAAACAGCTGCGGCGCCGTCTGGAGGAATGGACCCTTGCTTCCGGTCTTTTCCTCCAAGCGGCGCCGCAGCTTTGTGCCCCGGTTACGCCCCAACGCAGTTGCGGTGAAATAGGGACTGTTTGCGCCACCTAGGCCGCAAAACAGTCCCTATTTCACCGCAACTTATATGGGGATTGATTAGATGGCCGAGTCTTTGGACAGCTCAAAATAGTCGGGATGCAAGGCGATAACCGGGCCCTGCTCCTCGGGCATCAGGTGCAAGTGCGTCTCTGCCAGATAGCTCGCCGCATCGGTATCGCCCCTCTTAATTGCCTCGAGAATCCGGCGATGCTGCCGACGAATCGGCTCCCAATCCAGATCCTGCGAGACCATACGCAACCAGTTGTATCGCTCAAAATGTGTGTTGACGCTCTTCATCCAATCCCACAACATGTGACGGCCGGCAATCTCAAAACACGTCTCATGGAACAGGTTGTCCAGATCGAAAAAGCGACGCGTTTCGCTATGGTCGAGCGACTCGGACTCGGCAAGAATCTGCTCGAGCCGCTGCTTTTGCTCGGGCGTAGCAGCCGAACAGCATTTAATAAGCACGCTTCTCTCGAGCTTCTCGCGCAAGAAACAGGCGTTCTCGGCGCGCTCCATGCTGATTTTTGAGACATAGGTGCCGCTTTTGGGACGCGTTTCCACCAGCTCCTGCTCACGCAGGCGCACAAAGGACTCGCGAATGGGCGTGCGCCCGATTCCCGTCTCCTTTTCCAGACCAATCGCCGAAAGGCGCGTGCCGGGCTTGAGCTCGGCATAGATAATCTTGGAGCGTAATGCGTTGTATGCCTGATCTTGCAGGCTCTGATAATGCTGGTGCTGTTCCATAAAGCCCTCGGATAAACCCTCGGTTAGTCGAATACCACCATGCAATACTATCGCATCGACACGCCCCAGCTCCCAATCAGTCTTTTTGGGACGGGGCTCTTTTAGCTACCCTGGCCCGCAGATCGGCCCCCTTGCCACAAAAGTGGCCCATCTACTACGTTAACACGGACAGCCTCGGCCATACCGAAAACCGTGAAAACAAAACCGCAGGTAGGCAGCTTGTCGATTTTCGAAAAAGCCGGCTATGGTTGACCTCTGCGGCTTAAACGTAGTAGATAGGCCCTATTCGTGGCACAGCACCACTCCATCCCAAATTGGCACCCCGAGCCCTCGTGAGTTGCCAACAAGCTGTTCGACCAGCGCTTTATCCGCGCGGCATTTGGAAAATAGCACCACCGCAAAACCCGCGAGTAGCGCTTACTTTGCTATATCTCACTATATTTTGCTATATCTCACTATACTTTGCTATATCTTGCTATATCTTGAGCAAAGGTGGCTCACATGCAAACAAACCCTTTTAAGCCCACAGCAGGTAAAACACCTCCCACGATTATCGGCCGCGAAGATGTACTCGAAGAATTCAATGAGGGCCTCGTCAACGGGCCTGGTGCCCCGGGGCGCCTAATGCGCATAGCCGGCGTCCGTGGAACGGGCAAGACGGTCCTCCTTGACGAGTGCTCACGTTTGGCGCAAAGCCGTGGCTGGACGGTCATAAAAGAGGTCGCAACCGAGGGACTTTGCCAGCGCATTCTCGAACAGCTGCAGCCCAAATTCCAGGCCAAACATGCCAGATTTGAGCCCACCGTAGCTGGCATATCCATCGGCAGCATAGATATTGAGCGAATCGGCCCATCGCTACGCGACGCCATGAGACAGACAATATCCAAGAATGGAAATGGCCTGCTCATCACTCTCGACGAGATTCAAGACGCAGAGCTCGATGAGGTCCGAACGCTCTCCATTGCGATTCAGCAGGTTATCGGCGAAGACCTTGATATCGCCTTTGTTTTTGCTGGGCTGCCTTCGATGATTGAAAGCATCATCAACGGAAAGACACTTACGTTTTTGCGCCGTGCCCTCCCCTTTGACCTGAAGGCTGTGGCAGTAACCGAAGTGTCGTACTCCCTCGAGGAAACCATTGAAGCGTCTGGCATGGAGTTGCAGCCAGGTATTGCCGGCCAACTTGCCGAGGCAACGCAAGGCTATCCTTTCATGATCCAACTCGTTGGATACTACGCATGGCAGTTGGCGAGACGCGCACATACAGCGATTATTGGAGAAGAAGAAGCCGAGCGCGGCATTGCAACGGCACGCGAACGCTTCTGCGCCATGGTGATTGAGCCCGCGCTGCGGCGCATTCCGCCCACGTGCATCGCTTATCTGCTGAGCATGGCGTCTTTGGGGCAAACGAGCTCGACCAGCATGGTTGCCGATGCCCTAAACAAAACGCCTCAACAGGTGAGCTCCGTCCGCAGCCGCCTGTTAAGAGAATCGATTATCGAGGCCCCCTCGTACGGCAAGGTCTCATTTGCCATCCCCTACATGCGCAATTACCTCTACGAACACAAAGCCGAACTGGAAGTTGAACTGTAGAAGCGGTAACTGCCCTGCAAGACGAAAACCGTTTTCGTGCGGATTTATAGCAGACGCAAACGGTTTTCGTCTTGATTTGCGTACGGAATTAAGACGTAAATTGCGCTTTCGTACGCTTATTACCAGACGCAAATTGTTTTCGTCCGGCCATGCGTCCCCAATCTAGACGAAAAGAGCCCCGAGCTCAAAAATCGGGGCTCGATGTAAGTTCTAGGGTGTCAGAAGTTACATCAGCCGCTTACGACCGCTCTGTCTATCTCTCCGAGCGGGACGGGCGCCGATGCCCTGATCTCTGCCATGTCGAGGTGCGAGATCAAATCCTTGGCGCGCTCGCCGGAGTGGTATGCCTTGTTCGGCGCCACCTTCCTGTAGAGCTTCTTGAGCTTCGTCTTCCCCTTGTTGCCCGGCGGCATCTCCGTCTCAGGTGGCAGCCCTAGGAAGGACAGGACGCCGGGCAGGTCGCACAGCATCACGTCCTCGATGTCGGCCTTGGCCGCCAGGTCGACGACTCTCTGCGCTGTCGGCGAGATGTTCGGGGTGCTGCTACCGCCCGCTGGTTCGGAAGCTAGCGGGCAGTAGCGGCAGTAACGGTGTGGCTCGATAGGCCCGAATATCCGTAAGGAAGGTGCTCGCTCTCATATGTGCTGATATGCCTCGCCTCGCGAACCTTGGGATGCTTCCTGAGGTAATCCCTCAATTCGAGCCACTCTTTATGCTCATAACGCTTCGAAATCGTTTCCCCGTCGACAGTTTCCTTCACATAATGGTATGTTCGAACGCCTTCGAACTTGCCGAACCCGTTCTCGACGCTGAAGTTTCTGAACCAGCGCGAAAACCCATTCAGGTCCATGAAGTTGACTTGGGGATGCCTGTCTTTCGTTCGTTCGAATGAGTGGACGAGCGGAGTGCCTTTGACTTGTTCCAGGCCGAAGGCTTCCATTTCGCGGGCCTGCTCCTTTTTCCAGAATTCGAGATACGACGTCAGCGTCTCGCTTATCGAGATCCTCCGCACGCTTTTCTTGCTTTTGGGCGAGCGAACGCTTCGATCGGCCGCGAACTGCTGCTCAATGAGGATGCTTCTGTTCTCGACGGAGACATCGGACCACGTCATCCCGAGGGCTTCTGCCCTTCTCATGTCGGTGTCGAGCATGAGCATCACGCATGTGATGTGCGCGTCCGGTTCTCGATTGAGTAGGATGTCGAGTAGGCGAGCGGCGTGATGGTTCCTTCGCGGTTGTCGTGGAACTTTTTTGCGTACGAGCCGACGGTGTCCCTCGATTTTTGGACGTAGGTGCCGCTGTTGAGTTCTGCCTTGTAGGCTTCGAGTGCGGCGTCGACCTCTCGGCTTTTGGTGGTATGTATGGTCTGCCACGGCGAATAGCGGTATTTGCCCGTGACCGGATCCTTGCCGAGGCTGTGACGGTAGCGCCACGTGTATTTGTCGCGGCGTTGCTTCGTTCCTTTGCCTATGACGAGAGGTCGGTCGTTCATCGTGTTCCTTGCCTGAAGTGCCTGAGAATCGCGCTCGGTTGCGCGGAATGGCGCAAAGGGCTGGGGCGGGTGGGCATTACCCTTGGTGGTGGGCCCTGCGTGGGGTCACACCCCAAGGGTAATGCTCCGCCTGACCGCTTTCAAGCTCGTTGTGGGTCGAATTTGGGTCGAATTATTCCGCGTACTTTTCTTTCGTAAATCTATGAAAACATCAAATGACCTGGAGTTATATTGACTTCAATTTGGGTCGAAATGTCTGAATGAAACAACGTCGTAGCGACCTCATAACCCGAAGGTCGGTGGTTCAAATCCGCCCCCCGCGACCATGAAACTTCAGGTCGGAAGCATAAAAGCTCCCGACCTTTTTCTTTGTCTAGGGGTTTCGGCATCTCTCGTTCTTTGGGTACCTCGAGGCGGGCAATCAGATAGATGCTTACGAGTATCATAGGGCTTTTTACGTCGCGGTCGTGTCTCGTACTGGTGCGCCGCTCTTTGTGGGACGTGTCACTTTGCCATAGGTTGTCCGGCGGCGGGGCGCAGGTCGTTCCCCGTGGCGTCGCTCCTTTCGACGCTACGCTGCCTGGCTACTCGTTCCACTGGTGCTTTTTCATGTCGACGCAGCCGTTGTCTCGGAAGGCGACTCCTTCCTCCGTCAGTAGTGCTCGCTGGTCGGGGAAGTTTGGCACGAGGCGTCCCGCGTGGTTGACGACGCGGTGGCAGGGATAATCGCCGTAGCGATCCGCCTCGCTCAGCACCGCTCCGACCAGGCGAGAGTTTTTCTCCCTGCCGATGAGGCGCGCTATCTGACCGTACGAGGCGACGCATCCCGCCGGAATCTCTGCCACGACGGAGAGAATCTCATAAACCAAATCTTCGTCCAGGACTTTTCCCATCGTATCGCTCCCGTGTTCGCTTTTGCCTTCGGGGGCGCGGCGCCGATCACCCGTGCTGCGATTTTCGCAGCTCCCCTTACCGAAGCATCGAGGGAAAGCGCGTGCGTGTCAAGGTTGTCTGGTCCAGTTGCTGGCTCGATGCCTCGAGATGTTCGCCTCAAGTGCGACCTGCCCCTATTGGAAAAGGATGCCGAAGATGTATTTGGTGATGGCGGAGCGGCGGATGACCCCCACGAGTTTGCCCTCGTCATCAACCACAGGAAGCTTCTTGAACTTCTTCTTCGCCAGCAGCGCGGCGACGCGGGCGATGCTCTGCTCGGGACGGGCACACACTACCTGGCGCGTCGCGAAATCCATGACGCAGCGATCCTTCAGGTCTTCGATGCGCTGCTCAAGGCTCTGATCGTCGAAGTACAGCATGGACGCGTCGCCGCCCGTGAAGATGGTGTGAGCGCGATGCTGCGCGATGGCTCCCATGACATCGCCGTCGGAGATGAACCCGACCACCTGGTTGCGCTCATCGATTACGGGCATGCTGCTCACCTCGTTTTCGGCGAGCATGCGCACCACGTCGGAAATCGTGCAATCCTGCGTGCAGGTGAACGGCTCTTCAATCATGATGCTCGAAACGGGCGTCCCCTCGAGCTCGAGCGGGATGCGCTCGGACAGAATCTCGGACATCGCTTATGCCTCCTTCGTTTTCGGTGCGGTTTTCTTGGTGCGCACGCTGAATATGGCGCAGATAAGGGAAACGAGGCCGATTGCCGCGCACACCTTGTAAGCGACGCCCGCGCCCACGGCGGTGGCTACTTGGATGCTCGCATCGACGCCGGCCGACGCGGTGACGCTTGTCATGACCGTGATGATGAGCGCCGTGCACAAACCGCCGGCGACCTGGCGGCCGGTGTTCGCGATGGCGTTGCCGTGGGCGATCATGTCATTTTTCAAGGCATTGACACCCCATGTGTTCACCGGCATGTTCGCGAGCGACTGGCCGGCGGACTGCAGCATGCAGAACAGCGCAACCACCAAGATGGGCGTGTTTACCGTCGAAAGCGAGAGCAGGAACAGGGCGCCGGTCATGAGGGCCAGGCCGACGATCGAGATGGCACGCGGACCGAACTTGTCGAACACCACGCCGGAGATAGGGCTGATGATGATGCCCACCGCCGCGGCGGGAAGCATGGCCATGCCGGTTTCGAAGGCCGAAGCGCCAAGCGAGGTTTGCAGCAGCAACGGCAACAGCGTGTTGGTGACCAGGCATGCGGCGTTGATGAGCGTGACGATGATGGCGGCCACGCGGAACTCGCGCGTCTTGAGCGTGCCCAGTTGAAGCAGCGGGTCCTCGATTTTGCCCTGGCGTACGACGAACAGCACCAAGCACACGACACCCGCGACGATCGAGCCGAGCACCACGGGGTTGCCCCAACCCATCGACGAGGCGCTCGAGAACCCGTAGAGAAGTCCGCCGAAGGCGATGGTGGAGAGGACGACCGAGGGCAGGTCGAGCTTGGGGTTCTTCAGCTCGCCCACGTTTTTCAGCATGAACACGCCCAGCACCAGCACGAGAATTGCGAGGGGGACGATGGCGCCGATCATGGTGCGCCAGCCGTACGTGTCGATCACCGCACCGCCTACGACGGGGCCGACCGCGGGACCCGCCGACATGACGATGCCCGCCATGCCCATAGCCGTTCCTCGTTTCTCGACGGGGAACACCAGCATGGGAACCACCGAGACAAGCGGCATGAGCACGCCTGAGCCCGCCGCTTGCAACACGCGACCGATGATGAGGAACAGGAAATCAGGGGCTGCGGCGCACAGCAGCGTGCCCAGCGCGAACACCAGCGTCGCCCCGAAGAATAGCGCGCGGGTGCTGAACTTGTCGATAAGGAACGCCGAAACGGGGACCATGATGCCGCTCACCAGCGGGTATATGGACATGATCCACTGGGCAGTCGAGGCATCGATGGCGAAATCGGACATGATGACCGGCAGCGCAGGCGACATCACCGTTTGGTTCAGTAGCGCCAAGAAGGCACCCAGGACGACGACCGCGACGATGCGGATCTGGGTACCGGTAATGCGCCCATTGGCGGGCGCGACCGTACAATTATCAGACATAAGCTTCCTTCGTATCTATTCGATTCTTCGCCGAAGGCGCGCCGGCCCACGGGCGAAATAACATGCACGTGCTATGCGTGCATCAGATACGACAGGAAGAAAGCGGCTGCTCAGAGCGCACTTGGGGAACAACAGGAGAGGCCCCGTATACCAGGGGCCGCCGAATTGCGATGTATGCTTTGGTCAAATCCTTCATAGCGGGGAGGTATTCCAGCAGCCGTCTTCGCCCCTTTCAAGGGATGTAACCCAGACGTTGATTTTCTTCACCGAGGCGCCATCGTTGACGGGTGGCGTGCTTCTCTATCGCCACACCGCGGGGCGAGGGAACGCCGCGGCGAGCTTGTACATCGGCTATGTGTGCAGCTGCGAGCGTGTCGCCGGCGCGCGCTGGGCGCCAGTCCGATCCGGCCGACTCTTGCCGACGGTCGGTCGCCGTCCTCCTCCATCTCCGCATGCTCTGTTTTTGCTCGGCTCCCTTGTCATATCATGGACGGACGAGAATTGAGCGAAGGCGGTACGTATGAACATCCAGATATTCGGCACGAAGAAAAGCTTCGATACTAAGAAGGCGCAGCGCTATTTCAAGGAACGTCGTGTGAAGTTCCAGTTCATCGACTTGAAGGAAAAGGGGATGAGCAAAGGCGAGCTCGAAAGCGTGGCGCGCGCCGTCGGCGGGATCGACGCTGTGATCGATCCAAAGGCGAAAGATGCCGACACGGTTGCGCTCGTACAGTATCTTGCTGCCGACCAGAAGTTCGAAAAGGTGCTCGATAACCAGCAGATTCTTCGTGAGCCCATCGTTCGCAACGGCCGCCAGGCAACCGTTGGCTACGAGCCTGACGTGTGGAAGGGCTGGGAATAAAGCGGCTGGGAATAAAGTGAAGCGCCCACGCCCGTGGTTTTATCCACGGACGCGGGCGCTTGCGTAAGACGTCTCTTGTCGTTTGAGTGGAGCGCCCCGGCGGCGCTGAACAACGCGCCCCGGTGACGTGGCTCGGGGCTCTTTGTGCCGCACATCTATGAGAGGAGATATTTGATGCGCATGGGCGCTACTCCATGTAGCCACCCTGAATGGCGGAAACTGCATGCTCGGTAAAGAACTTGAGCGTGCCGGAGGTATAGCGATTAGCCTTGGGCTTCCAAGCGGCTCGGCGCTCGGCCAGGACGGCATCGATCTCGGCCGGCTCCATCTCCTTGCCGGCGATGCCCACGATAGACAGCGAGCGCTCGGGGATGTTGATCTGGATAAGGTCGCCCTCCTCGATCAGGGCAATCGGGCCGCCCACGGCAGCCTCGGGCGAAACGTGACCGATAGCCGGGCCCTTGGAGGCGCCGGAGAAGCGGCCATCGGTGATAAGGGCAATGCTCGCACCCAGCTCGGGATCGCTGGCGATAGCCTCGGTGGTGTAGAACATCTCGGGCATACCGGAACCCTTGGGGCCCTCATAGCGAATGATAACGGCATCGCCGGGCTTGACCTCGTGCGTCAGGACGGCGTGGATGGCGTCCTCCTCGCAATCGAACGGACGGGCCTTAAGCGTGGCCTGGAACATCTCGCGCGGAACAACCGTGTGCTTGACGACGGCGCCCTCGGGGGCAAGGTTGCCGTGGAGGATGGCGATGGAGCCGTCGGTACCAAAAGCCTGGTCAAACGGGCGAATGATGTCCTCGCGCTTGAGGTTCCATTTCTCCAAGTAGCGGCCGCACTTCTCGTAGTAGCCGTTGTTCTTAAGGTCCTCGAGGTTTTCGCCGAGGGTCTTGCCGGTGACGGTCATGACGTCGAGGTGGAGCATCGACTTGATCTCCTCCATGATGCGCGGCACGCCACCCGCATAGTAGAAGAACTGCGCCGGCCACTCACCTGCGGGACGAACGTTGAGCAGGTAGTGGGCACCACGGTGCAGACGGTCGAAGTCGTCGGCGGACATCTCGATGCCAAACTCGCGGGCGATCGCGGGGATATGCAGCAGCGAGTTGGTGGAGCCGGAAATGGCGCCGTGGACCATGATGAGGTTCTCGAAGGACTCCTTGGTCACGATGTCGCGCGGGCACAGGTTGTGTTCGGAGAGCCACACGGACTGACGGCCGGCCTCGCGCGCAAACTCACGCAGATCGGAGCTGGTTGCGGGCAGCAGGGCCGTGCCGGGGAGCATAAGGCCCAGGGCCTCGGCGGTAACCTGCATGGTCGACGCGGTGCCCATAAAGGAGCAGGCGCCGCAGCTGGGGCATGCGTTGTGCTTGGCAAACTCAAGTTCCTCGCGAGAGATCTCGCCGCGCTCGTAGCGGGCAGAAATCGCACCGAGCTGCTCCAGGGTCAGCAGGTCGGGGCCTGCATCCATGACACCGCCGGTAACGACGATGGAGGGGATGTTGATGCGGCCCATGGCCATAAGGTTCGCAGGCAGGCCCTTATCGCAGCTGGCAACAAAGACGCCGGCGTCGAACGGGGTGGCCTTGGCATGGATCTCGATCATGTTGGCGATCATGTCGCGGCTGGGCAGCGAGTAGTTAATGCCGTCGTGGCCCTGGGCCTCGCCGTCGCAGATATCGGTGCAGAAGTAACGGGCACCGTGACCGCCAGCCTCGGCAACGCCAGCACGGACCTCCTCGACCAGCTCAAACAGGCCGGCAGAACCCGGGTGCGAGTCGCCGAACGTCGACTCGATAATGACCTGCGGCTTGTCCAGATCCTCGATGGACCAGCCAGAGCCCAGACGCAGCGGGTCCATCTCGGGGCTGATGGTACGGAACTTGCCGGAACGCGGCTGCAGCCTGGCAACCAAGTCGGCTGCCTCCTGCTGAATCTGTGCCTTGGTCTTCTCGTCCACAATGCTCTCCTCTTTTGGTTTGAACGGTTGTACCAATCGTTGGTTAATGAATCAGGTGAAAATGGGTACCGAGCGATGCACTCGGCGAAAGATGCTTAGCTACGCGAACTAGGCGAAGAACGAAATCACCAGGGCGCAGGCAAGACCCGAAAGGCCGATGAGCGTCTCCATAATGGTCCAGGACTTGAGGGTGGTTTTCTCGTCAATCTCCAGGAACGAGGAGCACATCCAAAAACCGGCATCGTTGACGTGCGAGAGGGCCGTGGCACCGCCGCAGATAGCAAGACAGATAGCGGCACGCATGAGCACTGAGGCTCCGGCAACCGCGGGCATGGCGGCCATAATGCCCGATGCCATGGTCATAGCGACGATGGAGCTGCCGACAGAGGCACGCACCATGACGGCAATCAAAAAGGCAACGACCACCAAAGGCAGCGGTGAGGCCTCGAGCATAGGGCCGATAACCTGGCCCAAGCCGCAGTCCTGCAGCATCCAGCGGATCACGCCGCCGCAGGCAATGACCAGCAAGATCATGCCGACGGGCTTAAGAGAGCGGTCGAGCAAGGCCTTGAGCTCGGCGCCGGAGTAGCCGCGGCGCGCGCCCAGCAGATACATCGCGACGAGCGTGGCGAGCGTCAAAGCGACGAACGGCTTGCCCAGGAAGGCGAGAATCGAGGCGAGCTCGGCGGGCATGGGGATATAAGAGGACAGCGTGCCCAGCAAAATCAAACAAAGCGGCGTGAGCACGATGGCAAGCACCATGCCAAAGGAGGGAAGCTCCTTTTCGTCGCTCGCACCCTCGGCAGAGGTAAAGTGCTCCGGAACATCGGTAAAGATGCGACCGCCCACGTTGCGGCCCCAGATGACGCCGGCGATCGCCATGGCGATGAAGGCGGTAGGGATACTGACGAGGATCATGGTGCCCAGGTCGACACCGAGCGTGCCGGCGACCAGAACCGACCCGGCCGATGGCGGCACAAACGCATAGCCAGCGGCCAGTCCCGCGAGCAGCGCGATGCCGTAGTAGAGCGTCGACTTCTTGGTCTGGGATGCCACGCTAAACGCAAGTGGGATCAAAACGACCACGCCGGCCTCAAAGAACACCGTAGTGCCGATAACCAGACCGGTAATGCCCAGCGCCCAGCTGGAATGACCCTGCCCAAAGGTATCGATGAAGGTCTGGGCGATCTTCTTGGCGCCGCCGCTCTCCTCAAGAATCTGGCCAAACATCGAGCCGAGGCCAATGAGCAGGGCGATGTTTTGCAGCGTGGTTCCCACGCCCTTGGTGACAGTGTCCGCCACCAGGTCGAGCGGCATACCGGCGCCGATGCCGATCGCGAGCGCCGAGACCATCATCGAAAGCACGGGATGCAGCTTGAACTTAATGATGAGCGCAAGCAGCAGCGCGATGCCCACGATAGCGGCGATGACCAGCCTGGTGGGGTCGGCCATAAACGTTGGGTCTGACATCTTTCCTCCAATTCATCAGACCTTTTGAATTCGTCTGATGACTATAGCGTGTTTTGGAAAGGTCTGATGTTTCATTTTGAAATTTGTTCGAAATACATCTGATGTATTTGGTAAACGGTCGTATTTGCGCTGCGAACGGTATATCTAAGCCGCCCGACTCAAATCCAGCGGCCAATATCGCATCCATGGTGCGCTAAAATAGCTCAGATGAATTTTGTAATGAAAGGTATAGCTATGGCCCGCGCCGAATCGGGACTCCCCGAGCAAATATCGGAGAAAATCATTCAATTGATTCTGGATGAACACCTTGAGCAAGGCGATCGCCTGCCTAAGGAAACCGTGCTGGTCGAGCGCTTGGGCGCCGGCAGGAGCACCGTGCGCGAGGCCATGAAGTTGCTGCAGTCGCGCAACATCGTGCGCATTAAGCAAGGTTCGGGCACCTATGTGGCGTCAAACCCCGGCGTTGCCGACGACCCGCTGGGCTTTACCTTTATCGACGACAAGCAGCGTCTGGCGCGCGACCTACTCGAGGTGCGCTTTATGATCGAGCCGCAGATGGCACGCATGGCGGCCGAGCACGCAACCAACGACCAGGTCGTCTGTATCAAAGAGCTCTGCGACGAATCCGAGCGCCTGGCCGAGGCCGGTGAGGATTACTCCGCCGCCGACACCGCGTTCCACAATGCCATTGCCGAGAGCTCCGGAAACCTCGTCGTTCCCCGCCTGATGGGCGTGCTCAAGGCATCCGTCCCCCTCTTTATCGACGTGACTGGCAAAAAGCTCGTCGAGGAAACTATCCGCACCCACCGTGGCGTGGCCGACGCCATCGCCGCGCGCAATCCCACCGCAGCGCACGATGCGATGTATTTGCATCTGGTGTACAACCGCAACATGATCGCAGAGAGCACGCAGGAACAGAGCGAATAAACGTCCGCGCGGCAAGGGCGAGATCACCGTTTACCTTTTAAAAGTGAACGTTCACCTGATTTTAGGAGAATCTGATTTTTAAATCCTCCTCTTCTCCTATACTGA
The DNA here is from genome assembly GCA_019414505.1 of Collinsella sp. Lineage (GTDB taxonomy): Bacteria > Actinomycetota > Coriobacteriia > Coriobacteriales > Coriobacteriaceae > Collinsella. The sequence goes on along the minus strand of DXLW01000025.1, from coordinate 25,236 downwards.
CCTTGTATGAAAAGCAAGACTTATATAGATGAACGTTTCTTTTGAAAGGATCGCTATGTCTGATCTTATGGACAGCTTCCGTCTGGACGGCAAGGTCGCACTGGTAACCGGCGCCACCTATGGCATTGGCATGGCCATCGCCGAGGCGCTCGGAGAGGCCGGCGCCAAGATCGCCTTTAACGCACGTCACGCCGACAAGGTAGCCGAGGCCGAGAAGCACTACCGCGAGCTGGGCTTTGAGGCTCATGGTTACGTGGCAGACGTCACCGACGAGGCCGTCGTCGCCGAGCTCATCGCCAAGATCGAGACCAACTTTGGCACCACGCCCGACATCCTGGTCAACAACGCTGGCGTCATCCAGCGCACCCCGATGCTCGACATGAGCGCCGAGGACTTCCGCCGCGTCGTCGATATTGACCTCAACGCACCGTTTATCGTGTCAAAGGCCTGCCTGCCTGGCATGATCGCCAAGGGCCACGGCAAGATCATCAACATCTGCTCGATGATGAGCGAGCTGGGTCGCGAGACCATCGCCGGCTATGCCGCCGCTAAGGGCGGACTCAAGATGCTCACCAAGAACATCTGCTCGGAATTTGGCGAGGCCAATATCCAGTGCAACGGCATTGGGCCCGGCTACATCGCCACGCCGCAGACCGCACCGCTGCGCGAGAAGCAGCCCGATGGCAGCCGTCACCCGTTTGACCAGTTCATCATTGCCAAGACGCCGGCCGCCCGTTGGGGCACGCCCGAGGATCTGAAGGGCCCCGCCGTGTTCTTGGCTTCCGACGCGTCGAACTTCGTCAACGGCCACATCCTCTACGTCGACGGCGGAATCTTGGCCTACATCGGCAAGCAACCGCAGTAAGACGTCTGGGCGAGGCGACAGACCTTATCGTCCACCGCCCGCAGAGCGGCCTCTCTGTCGGAGATGCCACGCAACATAACTAACAATTAATTTAGAAAATAGTGGAAGGTTATCTATCATGAAAATCGCTCTGATCAATGAGAACTCTCAGAACTCCAAGAACCCCATGATCGAGGCTGCCCTTAAGAAGGTTGTCGAGCCCATGGGGCACACCGTCTTTAACTATGGTATGTATGCCGACGCCGACTCCAAGCCCCTCACCTACGTGCAGAACGGCATCCTTGCCGCCGTGCTGCTGAACTCCGGTGCTGCCGACTACGTCGTGACCGGCTGCGGCACCGGCGAGGGCGCCATGCTCGCCTGTAACTCCTTCCCCGGCGTGCTGTGCGGCCACGTTGCCGACCCGCTCGATGCCTACACCTTTGCCCAGGTCAACGACGGTAACGCTGTCGCCATGCCCTTCGCTCTTAAGAACGGCTGGGGCCAGGAGCTCAACCTTGAGTACACCTTCGAGAAGCTCTTTGGCTTTGGTTCGGGCAACGGCTACCCCGCCGAGCGTGTTGAGCCCGAGCAGCGTAACAAGAAGATCCTCGACGGCGTGCGCGCTGTGACCATGCGTCCGCTCGTCGACGTCCTGGGCGAGATCGATCAGGACCTGGTGAAGGGCGCACTTGCCGGCGAGCACTTCCAGGAGTACTTCTTTGCCAACGCCACCGACGAGGCCATCATCGCCAAGGTCAAGGAGATCCTGGGGCTCTAATCGCACGACTCATTGCAGCTAACGCAAGCGGCGGCCGTCCCACGCACGGGACGGCCGCCTCTTTTTGTTATCTATCGACCGGTGCCGCGGGGTCAGCCCCATGCACCAAAGGGTTGACTAGAGCTCGCAGGCAACCTTGTAGCCATCGCCGATGGCGTCGCGGATGTTGCCGCACTTGTTGGCGTCACCCAACACGTGGGTGGCAACACCGGCAGCGGCAAGGTCGTCGGCCAACTTGGTATTGGGACGATAGCCCATCGCCAGCACCAGCGTATCGGCACCGGTGATGGTGTGGACCTCGCCGTCCTTTTCGTAGCTGATGGTGTCCTCGGTGATCTCGGTCACCTTGGCCTCGGTCAGCACGTGAACGCCCTTGGAGAGCATGCGCGTGATGAGCACCGCGCGACCGGCGCCGCCCTCGTTGGCGGCGAGCGTCTTGGTCATCTCGATGACGGTGACGTCGCGATTGGCCGGCGACAGATCGTTGACCAACGGGGCCAGGTAGTCGGCCGTCTCGCAACCGACGGTGCCGCCGCCCACAATGACAATCTTCTTGCCCGGGAAAGCCTTGCCGCCCAACAGGTCGTCAGCCGTCATGACCTGCTTAAATCCCTGCATGAAGGCCGGGGCGATGGGCTCGGCGCCATAGGCCAGGACGACCTCGTAGCCGGCGTAGTCGCGCTGAATGTCCTCGGCAGTAAGCTCGGTGCCAAATACGCACTTCACGCCCGCCTCAGCAAGACGGCGATACTGATACTTGATCACACGGGTGAGTTCCTGCTTTGCCGGCGGAACGGCTGCGATACGCATCTCGCCGCCCGGTTCGTCCTGCTTGTCCACGAGCACCACGTTGTGGCCGCGCTTGGCGGCAATGAACGCCGCCTCCATGCCCGCAGGACCAGCGCCCACAACGAGCACGTTCTTGGCCTCGGCGGCAGGCTCGTAGCCAGCCTCGTCGCGCTCCACGTCCGGATTAACGGTGCAGGAGATGCGTTTGCCAAACATAATGCCGTTCAGGCAGCGCAGGCAGCCAATGCAGGGGCGAATATCGTCGGCGTTGCCGGCAGCGGCCTTGTTGCAGAACTCGGCATCACACAGATTGGCGCGGCCCATCATGCAGATGTCGGCGGCACCGTCCTCGATCAGCTCCTCGGCGATCCAAGCCTCGTTAATGCGTCCGACGGTGGCAACGGGAATGTTGACGTGCTTTTTGATCTCGCGCGAGCAGGCGGCATGCGAGGCCTGCTGAGTACCGGCGGCGGGAATTGCGGAACCGCGCTTGATGGTGGTACCGCCCGACACGTGAATCATGTCGACGCCGACCTTCTCCAAGCGACGCGAGACATAGATCATGTCGTTGAGGGTCAGGCCGCCATCGGTGTACTCATCGCCCGAGATGCGGACGTCGATGATAAAGTCCTTGCCGCAGCGCTCGCGAATCTCGGCGATGACCTCGAGCAAAAAGCGCATGCGGGCGTCGAGCGAGCCGCCGTACTCATCGGTACGCTTGTTATAGAGCGGAGTCAAAAAGCCGCCGAGCATACCGTGGGCGTGCGCCGCATGGACCTCGACGCCATCGACACCGGCCTTCTGCATACGCACGGCAGCGTCGCCAAACTGATGCGTGAGCTCGTGAATCTCATCGACCGTAATGGGGCGCGGCGCCTCGCGGGCATAGGACGGGCCCACAAAGGACGGAGCGATCAGGCGCGGCGTACCCGGAATGTTAAAGGCCATGTAGGCGGGGTGGAAGAGCTGCGGCATGATCTTACAGCCATACTCGTGGACGGCCGCGGCGAGCTTTTCCCAGCCAGGGATAAACGTGTCGTCGTAGCAGCACATGTCACCCGGCAGATAGGTATAGGTAGGCTCGACCGTCACGACCTCGGTGATGATGAGGCCCACGCCGCCCTTGGCGCGGGCACGGTAATGATCGACCAAGTCATCGGTCACATAGCCATGATCGGCCAGGTTGGTAGATACCGGCGGCATAAAGACGCGGTTCTTGACCTCGGTTGTACCGACCTTGATTGGGCTAAAGAGCATCGGATAGGCGGAGGACTCCATACAGGGTTCCTTTCATTTGAGCCGCTCGGCGGCAGTTGCTAACGTACTTATCGTATCAGCAACCGCCGCGTCCGTACCCGCTCGCACTCCCCCGCCTTTAATCCAATCCCCACAAAAAGTTGCGGTGGAATACGGAGTAGATGAGGCTTTTGACAGCCAAAACAGTCCGTATTTCACCGCAACTAATGGATGGGATGTGTTAGAGACCCAAATAGGCAGTCATGCCTTCGACGGCGAGCTTGGCGCCTGCCACGGCATGAACCACGGTGAGCGGGCCGTTAACCACGTCGCCGGCGGCAAAGACGCCAGGCACGGTGGTCATACCGTACTCGTCGACCGAAAGAAGGCCGCGATGATCGGTCTCCAGACCGCCCGTCGTAAGCACAAGCTTGTCCTTGGGCACCTGCGAAGCCGCGATCACAACTGTGTCGGCGGACACATGGTCGAGCTCTTCCTCATAGCCCACCACGTTGTTGTCCTCGTCAAAGATAGCCGTCTCGAACACCGGACCGTTATCATCGATGGCGCAGATCGCCTTGCCGCGCACAATCTCGGCACCGTCAAGCTCGGTCAGCTCCACCTCGTCATCGATGGCAGAGATATGGCGCGATCGGGCATACACAGTGACCTTGCGGGCACCCGAGCGCAGGGCCGTGCGGGCAACATCCATGGCCACATTGCCGGCGCCGATAACCGCCACGTTCTGCCCGATTGCCACGCTCGTGGGATCGACCAGATAATCGATACCAAACAGCACGTTGCCGCGCGACTCGCCGGGAATACCCAGCTTTCGAGCTCGCCAGGTACCAGTACCGACAAAGACCGCATCGTAGCCGTCGCGCAGCAGGTCGTCGATATGCAGCGCGCCACCGATGGTGGTCGAGGGGCGCACGCGCACGCCAAGCGAGCACATCACGTGGCGATACTTTTGCACGAGCGCACGGGGCAGGCGGAACTCGGGGATACCGTACTCCAGCACACCGCCGATCTCGGGCCGCTGCTCAAAAACAGTGACGGCGCAACCCAGCTGCGCCATCTTAATTGCCACGGTAATGCCGGCTGGGCCGGAGCCGACCACAGCGACCTGCTTGCCACACGACGGCGCGGGCGTCCACTCCTTACGATCCAAATACGCTGTCGAGATATAGTTCTCGATGCTCGAGAAATGCACCGGCGCGCCCTTGCGGCCCTGGATGCAAGCGCCCTCGCACTGGCCCGAATGATTGCACACCATGGAGCAGACCGCGCTCATGGGATTGTTCTGGAACAATAGCTCGCCCGCCTCTTCTAGACGACGCTGTTTGAACAGGTCGATGACCTGCGGAATAGGCGTCTGAACCGGGCAGCCCTTAATCTGACAGGACGCCCTTTTACAACCTAGGCAACGATTCGCCTCTTCGACAATGTGGATAGCCACGCAACTCCCCTTTTTAATGCAATCCAATGGGGGCGACGATAAAGACCCTTCACCGCCGCCCCCATACAGGTAATCTCAATCTGCCGACACGGCAAAAGCCAATGCTATAACTCGCGATGAGAAGCCCCGCAGCGAGCAGACATGTGCTCGAGTGTCGCCAGGCAGTCAGCCGCCGTCGCCGGTACGCTGTTCTCGACCACGCAGGGAATCCCAGGGCAGGCGGCAGCCGCCCAGGCCACCACAGGCTCAAAGTCATATCGTCCCGTCTCGCCCACGCCATGACACACCAGGCGCGAACCCGTACCGTCGCACCATCCGGCTCCGTCCTCGTTATCAACGACCTCAAAATCCTTGGCGTGCAGCACGCGGATCTTACTGCCGCATAAGTAGAGCATGCACGCGGTGATTTCCTGCGCTTCGTCAACGACACTGGGGTGCAGCAGCGATACCGGGTCATAGATCACGCCGAGCGACGGGCTCGAGACGCGCTCCAGCACCTCACGGCAGCGATCCGGAGTATTAACCGTCTCGTTCCAACCGGGCTCAATTAGTATTTGCCCACCAACGGCCTCGGCACGCTCGCAGACGCATGCGAGCCCGTCCATAAAAGCCTCGAGCGCCTCATCGGTCATGCGGTCGCCAGCAACGCGATTTTGCGCATTGGGACGACCGGTCTCGGTACCCACCGGGCAGCCGCCGAGCATCTGGGCAAAGTTCAGGCATGCCTCGTACTCGGCAAAATTATCCATGAGCTGTTGGCGATCGGGCGTCGCCAAATTCTTATAGCAGCCGAGCACGGCGACCGAAACGCCCGACTCATCGAGCACGGCACGCAAATGGTCGGCAAGCTCGCGGGTCAGGCCGCCTCGATCGATCCCCATCGATGCGTAGAGCACCTTGCTCGGCAGCTGAATGCACGAAAAGCCCAGCTCTCCCGCCATGCGAATGCGTTCCTCGACGGTCCCCTGCGGAAGGTCGTGCAAACGTACGCCCGGAGTAATAGCCCCCACGTTATTCACATCCCTTATGAGCGTTGATGCCCGGGGTGTATCCGCCAAACGGGTCCTCGATGGAGCACACGCCCGAGGGGGCGAGCGGATCGCGCTTACCGGCCAGCTTGTCGTGATGCATGGTCTCGATATAGGCAAGCACCAGCGGCGCCACACCCTTTGCATCATTTTTGACCACGGGCTCGCTCATGTAGTAATCAAACGTGCCCTCGCGGTGCGCGGTGTTGCCCAGGCCCGCAACCAGGCAGATGTTGTCGAGCGCCAGCTGCCCGTCATACTCGGACAGGCAGGTCTCGCAGATGCCGTCGAAGGCGCGACGGCCGTACTGGTAGTAACGCTCGCCCAGCACGCCCAGACGCACGCCCTTCATGATGGCGTTGGCAAAGATGGCGCTGCCCGACTCCTCCAGGTAGTTGGGGGCGATATTGGGCAGGTTGATGACCTGATGCCACATGCCGGTCTTCTCGTCCTGATACGGCAGCATGGCGTCAATCAGGTCGTGGAACATCTTGCGGATCTCGTCCTTCTCAGCCGACATCGAAGGCGGCATAAGCTCCCAGGTGTCGATGAGCGCCATGGCAAACCAGCCCTCGGCGCGCAGCCAGAAGTTAGCCGAAAGGCCGGTGACCGGGTCGCACCAGAACTGTTTGCGGCTCGCGTCGTAAGCGTGATAGTACAGACCGTTGAGGGGGTTGCGCATCAGGTCATGCACAACCTGGAACATATGGAAGCTGTCCGAGCAGGCACGACGGTTGTGGAAGCTCAGCTCATACTGCATGTAGAACGGCTGCGCCATATACATGCCGTCGAGCCAGATCTGGTTGGGGTAGACGGCCTTGTGCCAAAACACGCCCTCTTTGGTACGCGGCTGGGTTTCGAGCTGACGATAGATGGTATCCATGGCGGCGCGATACTTGGGCTTGCCCACCAGGTCATAGAGCTTGTAGAGGGTCTTGCCCGCATTGACGTTATCGAGGTTGTACTCCTGCGGGTTGTAATGCTTGATGGTGCCGTCGTCCTGGACAAAGAAATCGATATAGTCGTCGGCAAAGGTCAGGTAGCGCTGCTCACCCGTGATCTCGTACAGTTCGATGAGCGCCTTGATCATGCAGCCGTCGATATAGTTCCAGGTGTTCTCCTTGCCGGCGCGAATCTTTTCGATATTCCAAGCCGGCGCCTGCGGCGTAGAGGTTTCGATCAACTGCTCGATATAACGGTCCAGGATTTGATTGCAACCCATTGCTGTCCCCTCTGACGTTAATGATAGGTGAACGTTAATCCTAGTGTAACGCGAACGGGGAATATAGGGTGAACGTTAACCCTATATTCCCCGCGAACGGCAGACTTTTAACGGCAAACGGCGGCTAAGCCCGCGGCGATGCGATGCGCCAGGCGCTCATAGCCAGCCGGGCTGTAGTGCAGACCGTCCGGCATATAGAGCTCGCGGTGCTCCGGCAAAAACGGGCTGATACCGCTTTGCGCATACAGGTCAATCACCGGAACGGAGTAGCGGTCACAGACCTCGAGCATCGCCTTTACGTAGGCGACCTGCGTCAACCCCAGGTGATTGAGCTCATCGCTTGCCGGGATATCCTTCTCGTGCTTACCGCTCGTCTTGCACGGCGTCATAAACACAAGCTTTGCCTGGGGCGAGCGCGCCGTGATGGTGCGGATCAGGTAATCGAGTGCACCATAGAACTCGTGCACATCGGTACTGCCCAACTCGCCAAGCGGCACGTTGCGGCTAAAGTCGTTGACGCCGCCAAAGACGATGTAGATATCAGCCGCATTGCCGATGCCGTCCAGGCGCTCGACAAACGAATCGCTGCGGTCGGCCTTGATGGCGATACGCGAACCCTTGATGCCAAAGTTCTCGATGACCGCGCCTCCCAGCAACGCGCCCAAATGCGAGGTCCACGAGATGTCGTTGCCTCCCCCACCGCAGCCGTTGTCGCCCCAGGTCGTTGAGTCGCCAAAGCAGCAAATGGTCGATTCACTCAAGCTCTTCGTTTCCATAATCTTCTCCTCATCCGCCCATCGGCGGTCATACAGGAACGTACCGTTTATTCGCAGCATGCCGAGGGGCTATGCACGGGGGCGCATTCCGCAACGTGCGAATCGAGCCATTCGATATCCTCGGCAAGATGTGCCACGCCCAGATGGTGTTCACCCGGACATACCTCGTGCCGCAGGCCATCTCTGCGACCCAGCAACTTGTAGGCATCGCGCACGATCTTGAGCTGCTCGTCAACATTTTTCAGCCCGCGCGCACCGTTCAGATGATCCTCTTCGCAGCTCTGCACCAACAGCGGATGCGGCGCGATGAGCGAAGCAATATCGCCCATGTCGAGTAAGCGCCAAAGTCCGGGTGTGTAGTTGCAGCTGCAATTGCCGTTGAGGTGCAGCAGCGAATCACCGACACCATACAGATAGCCCGAGACAAACGCCTTGCGCACACGCGGGTCGAGTGCGGCCAGGTACAACGTCATGTAGCCGCCACCCGAAAAACCAAAGCAACCCAAGTCATCCATGGCAATGTCGCCGCGCGCCTCCAAGTAATCGATCAAGCGCATGTTGTCCCAGACGTTGAGGCCCGCAACCGTAAGACCCAGTGGCTCGGCCATACGTGCTTGATTCAGACACGTACCGCGCAGGTAGCTGTTCTCGTCATCGCCCTGGCCCTTCCAGTCACGACGGTATCCCCAACCGCGCGCATCAGGACAGACGGTTACGTAACCCATGCGTGCCAAACGCAGACCGTAGTCGTAATTGAACTTACGCACGGCATCATCGACAGCCGGCACGCCCGCAACACCGGCTACGCTTGCAGCACCCGCTCCCTGATGGCCATGCGGGCAGATATAACAGCGTTTGAGCCCCCGCTCATCAAGCTTAGGACAAGACGGCTCCAACAGGTAAAACGGCATCCAAACATCGCGCTCGACCTGCAACATCGCATGGGTGCGCACGATGCTGCCGGCAACCCGCACGCGGCTGAGCTCACGAATCTCAATCGGGACGCGATCCATAAGCGAAAGGCCCAAAACATCGTACAGACGAGTCCTGGTCGCAATCTTCCATGCCTCAAAATCTGCAGGAGTCTTGCCCGTAAAAGCAGCCGAACGTCCCTCGCGCTTCAGCCGGGCACGCAGCGCAGGCTCGTCTTCGCAGTACGTCTCGATGTGCACGGTGCGGCCATTGGCAGATAGCCCAGCCGTCTCCACCGCATCACCGTCGCCGCCCTCGGGATCCCAGCCGTCCGCACCGGCAAGCACCTGTTCGCGGGCGTACCCGGCGGCAGCCATCACATCGAGTTTATTTGCCCACGGCACCCAGTCGGTAGTATCACCCGCCGGCCCATGCAGGATTGCGCCAGCATACTGCGCGCAGCTGTGCGCCGCCGGCTTATTCCAATCCCACCAGCCTTCGCGCTTGATATGTCGTCCCAGCCAGCAATCGATCAGCGCAGTTTGCGCCCATTCGCGCCAAGGACGGCCCAGGTAGACCGAATCCGGTGCCACGCCATCCGGAGCTGTAAACGAACAACCATGAAACACAAATCCGTACGGCTCGCCTTTAGGCGTGGAGGCTGCCGTTACATACCCGTTGACATCCATATCGCGGTTGAGCGAGCGAATCTCGCACCCCTCAAAGTAGGCACGCGCGCCGCCAAAGATAAAGTCGACATCGCCCTCGATCCGGCAACGTCGGAAATATTGGCGCCCCACCCGGCGCGGCGCATACTGTTTGGGTCCTATGAACCCGCCCGGTTTGACCTCATGCGGCGGCAGCGGACCCAAAAACAGTGTGTCCTGGTGCCCCTTAATGCAGCAGGCATCGACAACCAGACGGTCGCCATCGGCATACAGGGCAATCGCCTGACCGACCTCGCGCCCATCGCCGGCATCATTTACGATCGTTAGGTTCTCGAGCCGCACGTCGTCGGCATCGACCAAAACGGTATAGGTCCTAAAGGTGCCGAGCATTCCGTCGATGCCCGATCCGTCCCCCGAGGGCATCTTGGCGCCCAAGCCGCCCACGATACGCACGCTATCGGCCGTCTCTCCCTCAATCGTCACATGCGAGCGATGAATCTCGACCCGCTCGCGATACTCGCCCGGATCGACGCGAATCATCACCGGTTGCTCGGCATCCGGATAGAGCTGATCGGCTGCCGCCAAGGCATCGGAAATCGTTGGATACACTCCTGCCGCAGCCCTCGAAACGCGCAGCGTATAGATACTTTCGCTCATCGTCCATCACGCTCCCAGGAAGCGAACTGCTCAGGCCAGCCCTGAACTTGTGGCTGAACATGCTCGGCGCAGCCCTTAAATGCCGTTAGGGCCGTGGCGAGCGATGCCCCATGCTTTCCATGCGGAAAGACATGTAGGCTAAAGCCAATCCCGTGGTCGGCAAGAGCCTGCGCAAGAAGGAGGCTATTTTGAACTGGTACCGATGCATCCTCGGCGGTATGCCACAAGAACGTACGGGGGAAGCCCTCGCCCACCATATTCTCGATCGACAACTTTTGAGCCAAAGCGCCATCGGCACCCGTTAGGTGTTCAAATGAACCACGATGAGCATAGGCCCCCGAGCTTACGACCGGATAGCCCAAGCAAAGTGTGTCAGGCCGAATCGATTCAGGCGATGCCGCAATCGACTCTGCAAGCCAGGGTTGGTCCCAAAGCGCCCCGAGCAAGCCAACTAGATGCCCACCGGCCGAAAAACCCATGACCGTAATCCGATCAGGATCGACACAGTACTCTGCCGCATGGCTTCGGACGGTATCGACCGCCCGCGCGAGTTCTTGCAATGCCAGCGGATAGACAGCCGGAGCAACCGAATAGTTCAGTACAAACGCTTGGTAGCCCATCGCCAACAAACGGAGCGCTACCGGCTCGCCTTCGCGCGGCGAAACGTGATCGTAGCCGCCTCCTGGCACGACCACAACTGCAGGCAGCGGTTTTAAAGCATAAGCATCTTCGGTCGGGGCAAAAACATAAGACGTAATCGTGGCAGACGAGCCATCGACCCCGACAGGAATCGTTTTATTGAGCATGTATTCCCTTTCACCATGATGCGTAGCGCAGCGCACACGGCCGTATCGCACAAGGGCTGCATTGCCGATTTATCCGACAATGCAGCCCTGGTCATCAACCCGAGTTAGGAACGGACAACCTTGTCGACGTTCTGGAGCTGCAGCTCCTCGCCGTCCTGGCCCTCGATCACCACATTTTGCAGGTCGAGCACCTTGACGTTTTGCGCAATGATGCCCTGACGCACCATGGGCTCAACGCCGCAGGCCATGGCCGGAACAAAGGGCTCAGCATCGTCGGCAAAGGTCACGTGGACATCCTGGAACGTCAGGCGCGTTACTTTGCTCTCGGGCAGGCCCGTGATGTAGGCAGCGGCCGCGTGGCAGTTAGTGGCCTCGATATCGCAAAACGTCGTGGCACCAAAGCCGGGCGTGCGGTCGTCGACGGGCAGTGCCTCGCGAGACTGCACGTAGTCGGTCTTGCCGTCCTTGTCGCAGAAGTAGAAGGAGTTGACCACGAAGGGCGTGAGCACCTCGTCCATGCGAATGTGCTCAAAGGTAATGCCCTCGTTGACGGCATCCTTGCCGCGCCCGCGGCGGGTCTTGACGCGCAGGCCGCGGTCGGTGCGCTCAAAGAGGCACTTGCTCACGGTAAGGTCCTTGATGCCGCCGGCAGCCTCTGAACCCAGGACCACGGCGCCGTGACCATCGTGCATGTAGCAGTGAGAGATCAGCACGTCGTGCGTGGCGGGACGAAGCTCGGGCTCAATGCCCAGCTTGCCGCTCTTGATGGCGATGCAGTCGTCACCCACTGAGAACTGACAACCAAGGATGCGAACAAAACCGCAGCTCTCGGGATCGAAACCGTCGGTGTTGTGGGAGTTCTTGGGGCCCTCGATGGACAGGCAGAGCGCATCGACGTGCTCGCACAGGATGGGGTGGATGTTCCACGCCGGGCTGTTGCGGACGGTGAAGCCAGCCAAGCTCACGTTCTCACACTCGGATAGGAAGATCATGCGCGGGCGGGCGACCTCGCGGCCCTCCTCCGGGCGAAAGATGTTCTTAAAGTCCTTGTTCCACCAGTTGTCCTCGGCAAAATCAGTCTGACCGTCGATCGCGCCGCGACCATAGATGCACACGTCGTGCACGCTCAGACCCGTAAAGGTAGAGCAGTAGGTCGAGAAGCTCTCGCCCTCCCAGCGGCCCAGGGGCAGCATATCGGTGCCGGCATACCCGGCACCCTCGTTGCCCGTGACCGTGCCCGGAATGTAGGCAAGCGAGGCACGATCGTGGCGGGCCAGCAGCACCGCTCCCTCGGCGAGCTCGATGTTGATATTGCTCTTAAGAAAGAGAGACTTGATGCGATAACTACCGGCGGGGATCAGCACGCGGCCACCCTTGGGGCAGGCCATGATGGCAGCCTGGATGTTGGTGGTGTCATCATGCTCGGCATCGCCCTTGGCGCCACAGTCGCGAACGTTGATGGTAAAGGGCTCAGCCGGCGTGGTGACACCTACGCTCAGCTCACGCTCGCCACAAACAAAACGAACCAGGTTGCGCTTGCCGGGGGTCAGGCCGTCGACATAGGTCTCGACCGTATTCGTGGTACCGGCGGGCTCGTCGTTGACAAAGATCTCCCACGTATCGGCGCAGGTAAAGTAACCGCCGTCGTCAAGCTCGATAACCGCCGCGCGCGCGTTGCGCCAGATAACGTTCGTCTCCATGGGTTTCTCCCTCAAAAAGATGCTCTAAAGGCAAATTGTACGCTGTTAAAAAAGGGCCGTGCCTGCCGGCGGAATTCCGGTGGCACGGCCCTGTGATTTGGACGATATGTCGGCCTTACTCGGCGGGAGTTACGCTACCGTCCTGGAAGCCAACGTTGTTGTGGGCAAAGCAGTCCTCGTACTTAAAGCCGGAGAGCTCCTCGCAAAGCGCCTTGACCTCGGGCTTGACGTCGGCCATCTTGCCACCCTCCTTGACTCGGTGAATCTCGTCGCAAAGGACGTCGCACTGCTCCTTGTCGATCTTGATGCCGCGGGCAAGGACGGCCGCAAGCAGGAAGAAGCCGGCGCAGCCGATGATCATGTAGCCGCAGATATACAGAGGCACGGTAGCGGGCTGGGTCACGGCGTCGCTATTGCCGGCGGTCTGAATGAAGCCGGAGGCAGCAAGGACGATAGCCCACACGTTGACGGCGATAGCCTGGGCGATTTGCTGGCAGAGCTGCTGCGCGGAGCTGTAGATGCCCTCGCGACGACGCAGGGTGATGAGTTCATCGACATCGGGGATGTAGTTGAGCAGAACATCGGGCAGGTACTGGAAGCCGACGTAGAAGAACTTCCAGATGGCGAAGATGATGGGGTAGGCGATCATGGCGATGGCGACCGTGGAGGTGCCGTTGATCTGACCAAAGGCGAAGTAGTTGTAGGCGATGATGCACGCAGCGCAACCGACATTTGCGAGGTACCAAGACTTGTGGAAGCCCTTCTTGGCCATGAGGGCGACCCAGATGGCGGTGCAGACGATAGCGACGACCTTGCCAGGCATCTCCATCACGGACTCGTAGGACTTAGGAATCTGCAGGCAGTAGACGATGAAGAAGGACAGGCAGGCAGACCAGCAGGCAGCAGCGAGCTTCGTGGAGACCTGTGCATACAGGACCTTGCGGAAGGACTTGTTGCGGAAGGTGGAGAGAACGTCCACAAAGAACTTCTTGATGCCCTCGCCGACGCTCTCGATCTTCTCCTGAGCGACCTCCTCGGGGGTGTGCTCCCACGTGGACAGGTACACGCAGAGCAGCGAGATTGCCATGACCGAAGCGTTGACCGTAGCGATGATGAAGTAGCTGAACGGGTTGGTCTCGCCGAAGGTGCCAAAGCCAAAGCCCACAAGTGCAGCCATCAGGAAGCCGGCGGCGTTACCAAAGAGATGCTTGTAGCCGGTGAGGTACGTACGCTCCTTAAAGTCGTCGGTCATCTCGATGGTAAGCGGCGACAGGTTGGCGGTGCAGAACGTGTACGCGACGTTGTAGATCAGGTACAGCACAAAGTAGTACGGGAAGCCAAACGGCGTAGCCACGAAGATGAGCGGCTCGGCGATCATCATCGGGATGGCCAGCAAGATCCAGAAACGACGACGACCAAAGATGCGGCCAATCTTGGTGGCATAGAAGTTATCGGCCACAAAGCCCATCAGCGGGCAAAGAATGGCGTTGACATAGATGGCAAACGAGCTGATCAGTGCAGCCTCGCCTGCGGACAGGCCGCACTCCGTGGACAGGAACAGCACCATGTAGCTGTGCGTAAAGGTCAGGGCACCGGAATTGAGCATACCGCCCATACCAAAGCCCAAGCGCGTCCAGAATGTGATCTTACGCTTTTTTCCGATCTTATTAGTCATCGAGCTCCCTCTCTTTTCTCGATTGTCTTGTACCAAGACATTTGAGTCCACACTGACATCTGTCTGCCCAGCGTTCAGGGTGAACGTTTAGTTAGATTATGCGCGATTCCTTACGAGAGGTGAACGTTCACTTGCATATTATCCCCAAACGGTCGATTTTTACCGCCGAACGGACACAATTGAGGCTCTAAGACCTATTGTCTGCTGGTAAATGTGCCATGCTGGACAGCCATGAGATAGGTGAACGTTTATCGTATTTTCCAACATATTCACTTAACCACGAAACGAAAAAGCCCCGCCGGGAACACTCCCGACGGGGCCATGGTCAATAGCGCCCTATACGGACTTGTTTGCCACTACAGGCAGACGCCGTCCTTCCAGATACTGATCTCGTGACAGCCACGGCGCTCGGCACTCGTGAGCTTACCGCTCGCCGTCTCCAGCACCAGCTGGTACAGGTCGTGGGCAGCCTCGTCGAGCGCGCGCTCACCCGTGGCAATCACGCCGGCGTTAAAGTCCATCCAGTTGGCCTTGTGGTCGCACAGACGCTGATTGGTGAACACCTTGAGCGTAGGCGCCGGCGCGCCAAACGGCGTGCCGCGTCCAGTCGAGAACAGAATCACGTGGCAGCCAGCAGCCGTCAACGCCGTGGTGGATACCATGTCGTTGCCCGGGCCGCACAGCATGTTCAGGCCATGCTTGGTGACCTGACCGGCATACGGCAGCACGTCGACGATGGGTGCAGAGCCACCCTTCTGCACGCAGCCGCAACTCTTGTCCTCGAGCGTGGTAATACCGCCGTCCTTGTTACCGGGACTCGGGTTCTCGTAGACCACCTCGCCATGGCTAATAAAGTAGTCCTTAAAGCCATTGAGCATGTCGGAGGCAGCGTTAAAGACCTGCTCGTTCTCGCAACGGTCAAGCAGGATGCTCTCCGCGCCAAACATCTCGGGCACCTCGGTAAGCACCGACGTGCCGCCGCGGGCGACGACCATATCGCTCACGCGACCGATCGTGGGGTTGGCGGTAATGCCCGAAAGGCCGTCAGAGCCGCCACACTTAAGACCAATGACCAGCTCGGAGGCCGGAATGGGCTCACGCTTTGCTTGCTTGGCAAGATCTGCCAGCTCGGACAGAATCTTGTGCCCCTCGATCTGCTCGTCGGCGACGTCCTGGCAGGTGAGGAAGCGGACGCGCTCGTGGTCGAAGTCACCGAGCTCGTCGAGCACCTGCTGATGCGTGCAGTTCTCGCAACCGAGCGACAGGAATAGCACGCCGGCCGCATTAGGATGACGCGAGAGCGCCACCAGCAGACGACGCGTCTGGGCATGGTCGGCGCCGGTCTGTGAGCAACCGAACGGATGCGGGAAGTAGTAAACACCCTCCAGCGAGCCATCGACCAGATCCTGGGCCTGCTCACACATGGCACGGGCGACTTCGTTGACACAGCCGACCGTGGGGATGATCCATAGCTCATTACGCGTCGCGGCACGACCGTCGGCGCGGCGGAACCCCATAAAGGTCTCGGGCTCAACGGGATCCACGACCGGATGTGTGGGGTTGTAGGTATACTCGACCTCGCCCGAAAGGTTGGTCTTCACATTGTGCGTGTGGAGCCACTGACCGGGCTGGACATCGCCCGTCACGTGTCCGATGGGCAAGCCGTACTTGATGACGTCCTCCCCTGCGGCAATCGAGCGCACGGCCATCTTATGACCCTGCGGAATATCCTCCGCGGCCACGACCTCGCCCACCCCGGGAACCGCGACGGCGGTGCCCTTGGCAAGCGGCGACAGCGCGACAATCACGTTATCGGCCGGATTAATCTGGATAGTGTTCATTGCAAATGGTCCTAACCCTACAGGTTGAGCAGAAGTCGAGGCGCGGGCACGCCGTCCCGCACCCGCGTCCGCGCCGGAAATTTACGCCTGAGCGTTGGCGAAGGCCTGCTTGGCGCCCTCGGCACGCACGACGGCGAGCGCGCTGACGACAAACTCCTCAAGACCTGCGATCTGCGTAAGGTCCTCGCCCCACATCTGCTCGTTGGTGAGCACGTCGTGCACCAGCTGGGCATCGTCGGCGCCGGCATGGGCGGCGTAGAAGTCGAGCACGAAGGCGTCGTCCTGAGCGGTGTACTCGGTGCCGTCGGAGCGACGCAGGTGCAGGCCGTCGCCCTCGCGGGACACGAGCTCCTGCGTGTAGAAGGAGATGAGCGTAGCGAGGCTCGTCGCCAGGCACTTGGGCAGGTTGCCGGTCTCGGCAACGTAGTCCTTGAGCGTGGGCAGGTCGCGAGCGCGCCACTTAGCCGTGGAGTTGAGGCAGATGGAGAGCAGCGCATGATCAATAAACGGGTTGTCGAAGCGGTTTTCGACGGCGGCGGCAAAGGCCTTGCAGTCCTCGACATCCAAGTCGGCGGCAAGCGTCGGAATGACCTCGTCGTAGAGCATGGTGTTCATGAAGCCGCGAATGGTCTCGTCATGCATGCAGTCGCGCACGATATCAAAGCCGGCAACCCAGGAACCCGGAACGAAGGCGGTATGGGCACCGTTGAGGATGCGGACCTTGCGCTTTTTGTACGGGGTGACGTCGGGAGTCACAAAGACACCCGGAAGACCAGCCTTCACAAAGGGAAGCTTCTCGGCAAGCGACTCGTCGCCCTGGATGCCCCACATCTGGAAGGGCTCGCGCACGGCCAGGAAGGGATCCTCGTAGCCCAGACGCTCGGCAACCGCCGCGGCCTCCTTAGGATCGCGGATGCGGCCGGGGACGATGGTGTCGACGAGCGTGGTGCAGACGGTGCAGTCGTTAGCCATCCACTGCGCAAACTCGTCCTCCCAGCCCCAGTCGCTCACATACTGGTTCATGATGCGCAGCAACTCCTCGCCGTTGTAATCGATGAGCTCGCAGGCGAGGACGATGACGCCCGGCTTACCGGCAGCCCAGCGGGTGTGGAGCACCTGGGCAAGCTTGGCGGGGAAGCTCGCAGGTGGCATGTCGTCGGCCTTGCAGGACGGGTCATAGGCGATACCGGCCTCGGTGGTGTTGGAGACGATGATCTCTAGGTCGTCGGAGACGGCGACCTCCATCATGGCACGGTAGTCGTCCTCACGATACGGGTTAAGGCAGCGGCTGCAGGCGCTGATCACGCGGGACTCGTCAACCGTGTTGCCGTTCTCCTTGCCGCGCACCAGCACGGTGTACAGGTCGTCCTGGGCATTGATACCGTCGGCAAAGCCAAAGGCACCGTTGATGGGCTGCACCATGACGACCTTGCCGTTCCAGCCGGTGGCCTCGTTGCCCATGTCAAAGAAACGGTCGACGAAGGCGCGCAGGAAATTGCCCTCGCCAAACTGCAGAACCTTCTCGGGAGCATCCTTGGGCAGCAAATAGCCCTTGTAGCCGATCTTCTCGAGCGCATCGTAGCTGATGTTCTCCATCTGTGTCTCTCCTTAGATAGCTGTTAGCGTGCAAGCAAAACGGGGGCGCCGCGTGTGGCAACGGCGCTCCCGAGTTCGATGTGATTCGATGCAGGCTTATGCCTCGACGGTGTCCAAATCAAAGCCAAAGTAGCGGACCGCGTTGTTGTAGCTGATGTCGCGCACGATACTGCCCAGCAGCTCCATGTCGGCCGGGTACTTGCCCTGCTCGACCCACTCGCCGATCACGCTGCACAGCACGCGACGGAAGTACTCGTGGCGCGGATAGGACAGGAAAGAGCGGGAGTCGGTAAGCATGCCCACAAAGTTGCCCAGCACGCCCTCGTTAGCCAGAGCCGTGAGTTGCTCGCGCATGCCGACCTCGTTGTCGTTGAACCACCAGGCGGAGCCGTTCTGGATCTTACCGGCGGTCGGAGCCTCCTGGAAGCAGCCCATGACGGTATCGATCATGGTGTTATCGATGGGGTTCAGGCTGTACAGGATGGTCTTGGGCAGGCCGCAGGTCTCCTGGATGGAGTTGAGGAAATCGGCGAGCTGGTCGGACGGCGTGTAGTTGGAGATGCAGTCGTAGCCGGTGTCGGGACCGAGCTTGGCGAACATGGCGCGGTTGTTGTCGCGCTTGCAGCCAAAGTGCAGCTGCATGGCCCAGCCCAGACGGACATACTCGCCGGCAACGAACTGCATAAAGGCAGTCTTGTACTTGAGGACCTCTTCCTCGGTAAGCGGCTCGGCAGCCAGACCCTTGGCAAAGATAGCCTCGATCTCGTCGGCGGTAGCCGGGACGTACATAACGTAGTCGAGTGCGTGGTCGGAGGCGCGGCAGCCCAGCTCGTGAGCAACGTCGTAGCGCTTGGAAATGGCAGCCTTCATGCCCTCAAAGTCGCTGACCTCAACGCCGGCAACCTCGGAAAGGTGCTTGCAGTAGTCGGCAAACTCCTGGCCGCGCTCGATGCGCAAAGCGGCATCGGGGCGCATGGCGGGAACGACCTGAACGTCAAAGCTGTCGTCGGCGGCAATCTTCTTGTGCCACTCAAAGCTGTCGGCGGGGTCGTCGGTAGTGCAGATCATGCGGACGTTGGACTGCTTGATCAGGTTACGGCAGGTAAAGCTAGCCTCAGCGAGCTTGGCGTTGGCAAGGTCCCAGACCTCCTGGGCAGTCTTGCCGTTGAGGACGCCCTCGTAGCCAAAGTAGCGCTTAAGCTCCAGGTGGCTCCACTCAAAGACGGGGTTGCCAACGCAGCGACCCAGGGTCTCGGCCCACTTTTGGAACTTCTCGCGAGCAGGGGCGTCGCCAGTGATAAAACGCTCGTCGACGCCGTTGGCACGCATCAGGCGCCACTTGTAGTGGTCGCCGCCCAGCCAAACCTCGGTGATGTTCTCGAAACGCTTGTCCTCCCAAATCTCCTTGGGAGAAATGTGGCAGTGATAGTCGACGATGGGCATGCCCTCGGCAAAGTTGTGGAACAGCTCCTCGCCGGTCTTAGTGCTCAGCAGGAAATCCTGATCGTCCATAAAGTTTTTCATCAAACAGCCCCTTTGCTGGCAACGCGGGCGCACGGCGCGCTCGTTATCCTTTAGGTGAACGTTCACTATACTAATCCATTGCACCTCAAAAGGTGAACGTTCACCTAACCACCACGGGGTGAACGGTAGATTTTGCCCGTTCAACGGTTGCTGGAGATGTGACTTGCATGTATTGCGGACTGTTTGGCGTCCCCGAACACCGAACTTGAGCGCTTTTGCTCAGGTGGGTCATGTCCCGACGTGCATTTTTGGGAGTATTCAGCATTGGAGCGCGCCGTGCGCCATCCTCAGCGTCCTATTTGGAACGCAGATAGCGCCCGATCGGCATAAAAAGTGCCCCCGATGGCAAATTACGCCATCGGGGGCACTTAAAACAGTCGTTCTGCACCTCATTCAGGGCATGCCAATGCTGAATACTCCCAAAAATGCACGTCGCAAGAGGGGGTACCTGCTCAATCGGCTAAATACCCGCAAGTTCGCAGTAGCGGTCGACATTGCTGGCAAATACCATCTCGACGGCACCCTTCTGGACGGGCACCGTCGGGGTCCTTCCCCACAGCAGATAATCGCCCAGCGTCTTAGCGCCGCGATACGCCAGGCTCGTCGGGTCCTTATAGACAATATTGGTAAAGATACCGCGGCGCAAGGCCAGAGCACTTTCGGGAAACAGGTCGTTGCCGATCACCATGACCTGACCGGCCTTGCCGGTCGAGACGAGCGCGTCGGCAACCACTTCGGAACCAACGGCAAAAACGCTACAGATAAGTTCGGGGGCGTCCGGCGCACTCAAGCGCTTTTCGAGCTCATGCTCGAGTTGTTTGACTTGCGCATGGGCACCTGCAAGATCCTCAACCTGCCATGGAATATCACGTTCGCGCAGGTAATTGTGGAAGGCGCGGGCGGTTAGATAGTGTGAATCGGTATATGGGTCGCCTGTCAAAAGGAGCACGCGGGCGTCGGCCCCAGAAGCATGGACCAGGTTTGCCGCCTGCTCGGCCATAAGGCTGCCTGCCGTCGAATAATCGGCCAAGCTCGCACCCAAACGATTCAAATGCGGACGGTCGCCGTCGACAAGCTCAATCGTCACGCCCGCCTCGGCGATCTGCCCCAAAAGCTCAGTCGCACGATCGTCGCCCGGCGCATAGGCGAGCAAGCCATCAATCTTCTCGCCCACCTGCAGACGCTCGTCGATTTGCTCGAGTGCATCAGCGTAGCCGCCCACGCCAAATTCAACGCGCTCAACCGTAATGCCCCGGTCGATGACCTCCTGTTCAAAGCGATTGCAGCCTTCCCACAGGTAACGGAAAAAGTACGCTCCCTCGCGCGATGCGCGGGGCAGGCAAAACACCAGATTGATATCCTTGCGGCGCAGGCTTGAGGCACTTGTGTTGCGGTGATAGCCCATGGCCTCGGCCTTAGCGTTCACCTTGGCGCGCACGGATTCGCTCACGCCGGCCTTTCCCGTCAGAGCCTTGTGCACGGTATTGATGGAAACGCCAAGCTCGGCGGCTATGTCCTTCATGGTTACGCGAGCGCTCATGCGGTTACTCCGTTATAGATAAGTTGCCAATTAATAGTCCAGTTAACGATACCCCAAAAATACTCTTCGACTCGCCGTGCTCTCCCTCAAATGCACAAAGCGCCCCGCGAACGGATGCCCGCGGAGCGCTTGGATGTCCGGACCTTATTTGATACCGCGACCCAAGTCTTCGGCAATTTTGTCCACGCCCTTAAGCGCGGCGCACGTCTTTTTGTTGGAGCAATGCCCCGTGCAAACGCCACCCTGAGCGCAGTCAGCGCAGGTGCCCTTGCGGTAGATGCGCACGCACACGGCGACAAACGCAACGCCGATAACAGCCAGTACAACAATATCGATAGGTGCCATAGCAAGCCTCCTCTAGTTAACCATCACTTACTTTACCCCATTCTCCACCTACCAAATAGGGACAGGTTTATTTTGGTCGGTTTTATCTGCGGAAACGTCACATCTCCCTCACCAAAAAGCCCGAGTGTCGCTGGGACACCCGGGCTCGTGAAAAGGGGCTAGTCCTTATTCGGAATTAAGCGGAAACTGCGGCGGAAGCAGTGTTGGTCTCGTCCTCGTCGGTCCATGCATGCTTGGGCATGGGGCGGAAGATCTGGAAGAGCATCGCAACCAGCAGCACGATGGCCACAACCGTCCAGAAGCCAAACTGCCCAAGGACAAGCAGGTTATAGAACTGGTTGATGAACAGGCCGATAACCCAAGCGAAGGCGCACTCGTAGCCGATGGCAATCGCGGTCCACTTGCCGGAGTCCATCTGGTTGCGGATGGTGCCCATGGCGGCAAAGCACGGAGCGCACAGCAGGTTAAAAGCGCCAAAGGCAACGCAAGCGCCCATGGTCGGGAACATGCCGGCGAACGCGGTCCACAGGCTCGGATCGGTCTCGGCGGCGTCGGCAACCGACAGCAGCGAGCCGGCGGTGGCAACAACGTTCTCCTTGGCGACAAGGCCAGAGACAGTCAGCGCAGTTGCCTGCCAGGTGCTAAAGCCGAGCGGGGCGAAAATCCAAGCGACCAGGTTGCCCAGCATGGCGAGCACGGAGTAGTCCATGAACTCCTCGGGGATGCCCTCCATTGCAGGCAGGAAGCCAAAGGAACCGTTGTAGCTACCAAAGTTGGAGAGGAACCAAACAACGACGGTGGACGCGAAGATGACCGTGCCGGCCTTCTTGATAAAGGCCCAGCAGCGCTCCCACACGTGCAGCGCCCAAGAGCGGATCGCCGGGAAGTGGTAGGCAGGGAGCTCCATAACGAACGGCGTCGGGCGACCGGCGAAGAGCTTGGTCTTCTTGAGCATAAGGCCCGAGGCGATGACGGCAAAGACGCCCAGGAAGTAGAAGAGCGGGCTGATCCATGCGGCAGTGGTGGAAGAATCGCCGATGATGGAGCCCATGAGCAGGGCGATGATCGGCAGCTTGGCGCCACAGGGAATGAACGTGGTGGTCATGACCGTCATGCGGCGGTCCTTCTCGTTCTCGATGGTCTTGGTGGCCATGACGCCGGGGACGCCGCAGCCCGAGGACACGAGCATGGGGATAAAGGACTTACCGGACAGGCCAAAGCGGCGGAACACGCGGTCCATGATGAAGGCGACGCGGGCCATGTAGCCGCAGTCCTCCAGGAAGGACAGCATGACGAACAGCAGGAACATCTGCGGCACAAAGCCGAAGATGGCGCCCAGGCCGCCGACGATGCCGTCGCAGACCAGCGAATCGACCAGGCCACCGTCCTCGGTGCCGCCCGCCACAAGGGCGTCGTGCACCACGGTGGTGATACCCGGGACATAGGGGCCGTACTGTGCCGGGTCGACCGAGTCGGCATTGTCGCCCGCAGCCTCGACGGCCGCGTCGTAGGCGTCGCGGCCCTGACCGAGCACGTACCAACCGTCGGTGCCGAAGAGCTGGTCGTTGGTGAAGTCGGTCACCGTGCCGCCCAAGGTAGAAACGGCGATGTAGTACACGCAGAACATGATGACCACAAAGATCGGCAAGCCCAGGATACGGTTGGTAACCACGCGGTCGATCTTCTCGGAGGTGCTCATCTTGGCCGGAGCCTTGGTGAGGCACTCATCGATAATGTGCGCGATGACGCCATAGCGCTCACCGGTGATAATGGACTCGGCATCGTCGTCGCAGTCCTGCTCGCACTGGGCGACCAGCTCCTCCACGCGAGCGGCCTTCTCCTTGGTGAGGTTGATGAGTTTGCAGGCGTCCGCGTCGCGCTCGAACAGCTTGACGGCGTAATAGCGGCGCTTGTTGGCGGGAACGCTCGCAGGCAGGTTTTTCTCGATGTGGTCCAGAACGTCCTCGATGGAGGAATCGAACTTATGCTCCGGCACCTGGCCCTTGGAAGCAGCGGACTTCTTGACCTGCTCGAAGAGCTCCGTGATACCCTTGTTCTTAAGAGCCGAGATCATCATGACCGGACAGCCGAGCTTCTTGGACAGCTTGTCGGTGTCGATCTTGTCACCGTTCTTCTCGACCAAGTCGGCCATGTTGAGGGCGACGACCACGGGCAGGCCGGTCTCGATAACCTGAAGCGCCAGGTACAGGTTGCGCTCGAGGTTGGTGGCGTCGACCACCTGGACGACAACATCGGGCTCGCCACTCATGAGGTAGTCGCGCGAGCACTGCTCCTCGGGGCTGTAGGGGGAAAGCGAGTAGATGCCGGGAAGGTCCGTGATGGTAACGTTCTTGTCGCTTAGGAGCTTGGCTTCCTTTTTCTCAACCGTGACGCCGGGCCAGTTGCCAACGTAGCCGTTGGCGCCGGTGATCAGGTTGAAAAGCGTGGTCTTGCCGCAGTTGGGGTTACCCGCCAGCGCGACATGGATCTGAGAATCCGCCATTCAATCCTTCTTCCTTGAGTGCCTGCGCTGCTTTCTCCGCGCAGGCTGGATAATGTGCTTTCAAGTTGCTGTATTAAGTTAGAAAATCCTAACTTTATCTGCAGAAATATGCGCCGCAATTCCTTACTGAACCTCGACGACGGCGGCCTCCTCCTTGCGGATGGAAAGCTCGTAGCCGCGCACGTTGATCTCAACCGGATCACCGAGCGGTGCCACCTTCACGACCTTGAACGAAGTGCCCTTGATGAGCCCCAGGTCCATAAGGTGGCGACGAAGCGCACCCTCACCGTGAAGCTTGACGATGGTAGAGCTCTCGCCCACCTTAACGTCACCCAACGTCTTCATCCTCTTGTCCCCCTTTCGGTTTTTGTGAAATGCTGTGGACTAACCGACGGTCATGATGTGCATGGCAACCTTGGAATCGATGCCAAAGCGTGCGCCCAGCACCGTGACGATGATATTGGCGCCGCTCGAGCTCACCACGTGGATTTCGCTTCCCTCGACAAAGCCGAGGTCCTTGAGGTGGTGCTTCATATCCTCATTGCCCTTTACCCGAGACACGCGCACGGTTTCGCCCGCTTTTACCATCGAAAGCGGCATGGCCGGCATCTGCGGTCCGCAAGACATGAGTGAGCTCCTAACGTCGGTTCGTCCTCAACATCGACGCGGTAAAAGTTAACCACGTCTATGTTCGCTTTAGTAAACTAACACGTGGTTAACTTTTTGGAAAGGGTCTCTATTCAGTTTTCGAAAAAGTTTCCTATATGAAACAAAAGGGCGCAGCAAAGGACCATCCTTTACCACGCCCTGTCATGCTTAAAGCGAGAGATTCCTGATCGATGTGACACAGGAGGCCTCATCCACGCCCGAAACGCGGAAGATGATGTCCTCGCCGCACTCGCCGTAGAGAGCCATGAGGCCCATAACGTCGCGACCGTCGGTATGGCGGTCGCCGATGCTGACCGACACGTCGCTACGATGCTTGGCAATGATGTCATAGAGCAGCGCAACCGGGCGGGCATGCAATCCCAACGGATCTTTAATCGTCTTCGTAAACTCGACCATGTCCCCTCCCGCGACGTCGTACATTCGGCCGGCAAAACCCAGCCATGTGGTAGCTATTGTACCGTTAGATGCTTCTCGAGAGCTCCTCTGAACACCTCGCGGTCAAAAAGTGGCAAATATGAGTACTGGGGGGTGCGGACAGAAAGTTGGACCGCAGGGCGGTCCGGACTGGAGGTTCGCATGTACAGCAGGGAGAAGGTCGAGCTCTTCCTCCTGGCGACGGAGGACGGCATGGGGCCGACCGCCGCCGCGAAGTTCGCGGGGGTCTC
>DXLW01000024.1:0-115805 GCA_019414505.1 Collinsella sp. | reverse complement strand
CCGCTCTTCTTCTTTCCGGACATGCCGTCCTCCGATCTCCCGGGGCCGGCCGATCCGGCCCTCAGGGTATCGGGTTCCCACATTCATCCGCACATGTGCGGATGAATGTGGGAGGTGTTCGGATAAAGTTGATAATCAAGGTCTTCCTCGGAATTGCAAAGCTTTTTCTTTTATTTTGATAGCCCGTGGTGCACTTGGGTATAATGCCTAACGTTGGCCCTATTAGCTCAGGGGATTAGAGCGTCTGCCTCCGGAGCAGAAGGCCGTTGGTTCGAATCCAACATGGGGCACCATCGAACGTAAGACCGTCCGAACCTCGCATGGTCCGGGCGGTTTTTCTTATACCGACGCGACGTGATGGGACGTGGTATGGCAGCAACGGATATCGAGCGCGGACTCTCGACCGCCGAGGTCGAGGAGCGCATCGCCGCCGGTAAGATCAACCGCAACATGGAGCTCAAGACCAAGTCGGTCAAAGAGCTCATCATCGAGAACCTCTGCACGCTGTTCAATTTGATCAACGTGATCTTGGCGTTCCTGGTCATTTTGACCGGTTCGTTTAAGAACCTGACGTTCCTGTTTGTGGTGTTCCTCAATACCGCTATTGGCGTCATTCAATCCATGCGGTCCAAGAAGATGGTCGATAAGCTCACGCTGCTGACCTCCAAGAAGGCCATTGCGGTGCGCGACGGCGCCGAGGTGGATCTCGACCTGGACCAGATCGTGCTCGACGACATCATCCGCCTGGGGCGCGGCGACCAGATTCCCGCTGACGCCGTGGTGGTTTCGGGCGAGGCGCTCGTGAACGAGAGCCTGCTGACGGGCGAGAGCGATCTCATCAAAAAGCAGCCCGGTTCCGAGCTCATGAGCGGCAGCTTTATCGACTCGGGCCTGCTGCGCGCCCGCGTGATCCATGTCGGCGCCGACAACTACGTGGCTAAGATCAATAACGAGGCCAAATACGTCAAAAAGGTCAATTCCGAGATCATGAACGCGCTTAACGCCATCGTGCGCTTCGCGAGCATCATCATGATCCCGCTCGGTTTGGCGTTGTTTGCCTCGAGTGTGAGCGAGCTGTGGGATGCCGCGGGAACCCCGGGCGATAGCGCGCTTTCGTGGTGCTTCTCCGAGCTTTTGGCTGGTCATGTGCCTTCGTCGGCGCTGCTGTCCACGGTGGGCGCCCTGCTGGGCATGATCCCGCAAGGCCTGGTGCTGCTGACGTCGTCGGTGCTCGCCATTGCCACGGTGCGCCTGGCTCGCCGCAAGGTGCTGGCACAGCAGCTCTACTGCATCGAGACGCTCGCGCGCGTCGACGTGCTGTGCCTGGACAAGACGGGCACCATCACGTCGGGCCGCATGGAGGTCGAGGGCACGTATCCGCTGCCGGTTGAGGGCGTGAGCCTAGGCGCCGGCCCGGACGAGGCGGCTGTTCCCGTCGATACCACAGTGCTCGATTTTGCGCTGGCTAACGTGGCACGTGCGACTTCGGCCGATGCCAACGAGACCTGCCAGGCGCTGCTCAACTATTACGCCGATCGCCCGGTCGAGGTGTCCGAGCCGCTGTCGGTCATTCCATTCTCGTCGTCTAAAAAATGGAGCGGCGCTTCTTTTGCGCAGGGCTCCTACGTAATGGGCGCCGCGCAATTTGTGCTCTCTGATCGTGCGTTTGCCCAGGTCGAGAACCGTGTCGCCGAGCTTGCCGATACCTGCCGCGTGCTCGTGGTGGCGCGCGTGGACGGCTTTACGCCCGATGGGGATATGGTGGGCGAGGCCGAGCCCGTGGGATTTGTGACCATCCGCGACGAGATTCGTACCTCGGCGGCCGAGACCATCGGCTACTTTAACGAGCAGGGCGTGACCCTCAACGTGATCAGCGGCGACGATCCGCGTACAGTGTCGTCGATCGCGCGCGTGGTGGGCGTGCCGGGGGCGGACGCTTATGTGGACGCCACGACGCTCGATACGCCGGCCAAGCTCGATGCCGCAGTGGACCGCTACCATGTCTTTGGTCGTGTGACCCCGCAGCAGAAGCGCGAGCTCGTGCAGGCGCTCAAGCGCCGCGAGCACACCGTGGCCATGACGGGCGACGGCGTCAACGACGTGCTGGCGCTCAAGGAGGCCGACTGCTCCGTGGCCATGGCGGCTGGCTCCGATGCCGCACGTAACGTGGCCGAGATCGTGCTCGTCGACAACGACTTTGCCTCGATGCCCGCCGTGGTGGCCGAGGGCCGTCGCTCCATCAACAACCTGCAGCGTTCGGCCTCGCTGTTCCTGACCAAGACGCTGTTCTCGATGGGCCTGGCGGCGCTGTGCATTGCACTGCCGCCGTACCCCTTCGAGCCCATCCAGATGACACTCATCAACTTCTTCTGCATCGGCGCGCCGGGCTTTGTGCTGGGTTTGGAGCCCAACAATGCTCGCGTGAAGGGGTCATTTTTGACTAACGTACTCAAGCGTGCGCTGCCGGCGTCGATTGCAGTCATTTTGGCTGCGGCGCTCGATATCTTTGTGGCGCGCGTGTTTGGCTTTAGCCAGCTCACGCTGTCTACGATGTGCCTGCTTACGTCGTGCGCGGCGAGCGTCAGCCTGATCTGGCGCATCTCGCAGCCTCTCACGCCCTTACGTGTGGTGCTTTTTGTGTTTGTAGTCGCCGGCATCCTGGTGGGCGTTATCGGATTCCCGGAGCTGCTGTCTATTGCCAACCTGTCGATAGGCCAGATGGTTATCTTGGCTGTCATCGTGATCTTTACCTGCTCGGTGTTCTTTAAGCTCGCCACGATGATGGATTCGCTCAAGCCGCGTCGTCGTCATGCCGCAACTGGTTTTGGGCGTGGTGTGCGCGTTCACCTGGGTCGCGGTGGCGGCAAGGTGAGCTCGACGGGTTCGACGGCCGAGCGTTTTGCCAAGCGCGTCGCCGCCGACATGGCGCAGCGCCGCGAAGATCGCACCGCTCGCGAGGCCGAGGCCCGTGCACTCGAGGGCGTGGCCCAGGCCCAGCCCAAGAAAAAGAAGAGTGCCGGAGCCAAGCGCTCTCGCGTGACCAAGTCCGCCCAAGGCATCAAAGTCTCGATGCCAAGCAAAAAGAAGAAGTAACTACGCGCCCTGGCGATGTTGAATTGGTGCCTTGTTCCTGTGGGGCCGTGGCGATGTTATGCTCTAACCTCTATTGTTTGAATTGCTTCGAAAAGAGGATGCCGTGATCTGCCCGCATTGCCTTAAGACTATCGAGGACGGCGCCTCGTTCTGCCCCTACTGCAACGCCTATGTGGGTCCGGGCGATGGTCCCGAGCACACCGAGTTCGTGTTCTGTGAGGGCTGCGGTGCCCGTCTTTCTCCGCATGATCGTACGTGCCCCAAATGCGGACGCCCCGCTCCGGGTATCCTCTCCGAGGACGCGGCCGCATCCGACCTGGCAGCGGGCCGCACGGCAGGCTTTCCGCGCCTAACGCAAGAGCAGATCGATACCGAGGTGCCTCATGCGCCGGCCTCTGCCGCTGCGGTGCTTTCGGACGCCGCCGATCCTAACGAGACCTGCGTGCTGCCGGCTTTCGATAAGGATTTCGGTATCCCCAAGGTCGATATTCCCACGCCGGTTTCCCTGCATGACGATGCTCAAAAACCCAAGCGCAAGGTGCATCCCGACGAGGACGCCTATCACAAGCACAAGCGTCATATTCCCAAGCCGCTCATCGTCATCGCGGTCCTTGCCGTCGTTTGCGGCGGTGCCTATTGGTTCGTGACGGCCGATCCCATGGGTGTCATGCCTGGCTTCTATGACCAGTTTGGTCAGGCCGCGCAGACGACCTTCCCTACGCGCCAAAAAGGCGAGGCGACTGAGGACGATACCAAGCAAGACGATTCTGCCGAGGTGGTCCAGGAAGAAACCGTGCTCACCGATGATCAGCTCTATACCAGGCTCGACGGTCTGTATCAGACCATCGTGTCCTACGGTGACGAGGACCAGATCGGCGAGGTCATCGATTCCTTTAACAACGGTTATCTCCGAACGCCGCTGTCCACCCGTCAGGAGCTGTCGCAGAGTGCCTACGCCCTGCGCGACCAGATCAAAAAGACGCAAGATGAGCTTAACAACCTTAAGTATCAGGACGATACGGTCTATGCGGATGACATCGCCCACTTAAAGCAGCTTGCCGAGTGGATGTATGAGCGCGTCGACGTAATCTGCCAGAGCTGGGATATCTCGCTGGCCATTCCCGATGGCGAGTCGATGAGTTCCCACCAAAGCGAGATCCTGGCGCCCATCGCACAGGGCGGCAACAGCGCGCTGAATCAGTACGACGCCAACGTGGGCTCCTGGAAGCCGCAGCAGCGTTCCTAAAATTAGTTCGCCATAGTCGGCATAACCTACGTGCGCAATTGATGTAAGCGCATGCTTATTGCTACAATTCGTACAAATATGCTTTAAACGCACGAGGAAGGAACCACATGTTTGGTTTTAAGAAAGAGCTCTACACGCCCGAGTATCAGCTTGTCGGCGACGAGTGCGCCGTTATCGAGACGTCGAAGGGTACCATCAAGGTCAAGTTTGACGGTGAGGGCGCTCCCATTCATGTCGCGAACTTCTGCGAGCTTTCCACGATGGGTTTCTATGATGGCCTTAAATTCCATCGCTATGTGCCCGGTTTTGTCATTCAGGGCGGCGACCCCAATACCCGCGATATGTCCGGCGCCGACGTCGCTGCCGGTCTTGAGGGCCCCGACGGCATGCCCGGTACCGGTGGCCCCGGCTACTGCATCAAGGGCGAGTTTGCCACCAATCCGCGCAACAGCCATGTCGATGGTGCCCTTGCCATGGCACGCTCCATGGACCCCGATTCCGCGGGTTCGCAGTTCTACTTCTGCCTGGGCGCCCAGCATAACCTCGATTCCGGGTACACCGTCTTTGGTACCACGGTCGAGGGTCTCGATGTGATTTCGCAGCTGCGTGCCGGCGACGAGATCGTTCATGTCGAGATCGTTCACGAGTAAAGGGGACTTCCTTGAATAGCCAGCTGATCCAACAGGGCCGCGCCGCTTACCGCGCGGGTGATTTTTCCGCTGCAGCCCAGATGCTTGGGGCGGCAAAGACTCCCGATGAGATTATGGGCGAGGCCGATCACCTTCGTGGCAACGCCTTGATGCACCTGGGCATGTATGCCGAGGCTGCCGAGGCCTACGCCGCCGCCCTCAACGACGGCACCTATGGCAAGCGCGGCGCACTGCTCACCAACCGCGGCAAGGCGCTCGCTGCCGTGGGCGACTACACGACGGCCGCCCAGGCGTTCTCTGCTGCTACGCAGGACGCTTCCTATGCCACGCCGTTCAAGGCCTATCTGGGCCTGGGTAACGCGCTGTTCCAGTCGGGCGACTATGCCAACGCGGGTACTGCCTTCCGTCAGGCTGCCATCGACGGCGCCAATCCGGCTCCTGCCGCCGCACTCGGCGAGCTCGGTCGTTGCTTCATTAAGCTCGGCCGTCCGGCGGATGCCGTGGAGACCTACCGCACGGCTATCGACTTTGCCGGCCCCCGCGACGACACGCGTGCGCTCAACGCCGGCATGGGTCAGGCGCTTTCTGCCGCCGGCCGTCCCTCCGACGCACTCGACGCCTTTAACGCCGCTACTGCCGATGGCATCTACCAGCTCACCTCCGAGCAGGCCGATGAGCTTGCCCGCGTGCACGATTCGCTTGCCGCACTGTCTGCCCAGACGGCTATGGCCACGGCTCCGGCGCCTGCGATGGACGCTCCTGCCGTCGATCCGCTCGATCCTACGGGCGCGACCGGTCAGTTTATGCCCGATCCCTCGGACACCGGCTTCTTTACGCTGTCCGAGTCCGAGATGGTCCAGCAGGACCGTCAGGATCGCAAGCAGGCCAAGGTCCGTCGTCGCCATCGCCACACGGGTCTCAAAGTCTTCATCGTGCTGATTCTGCTCATTTTGATCGCCGCGGGCGGTCTGGGCTTTGCCTACACGCGCGGCTTTGGCTTCCCGTCCCAGGAGTCTGTCGTTACCGATCTGTTCCAGGCTGCCGGCGACGGTGACACCGCAAAGGCCGAGTCTTGCCTGGCCTCGAGCCTGTCCGAGGACGCCAAGTCGATGATCATCTCCTCGATTCCGCAGGGTGCCACCGTGTCCGTCGAGGGCATGGATCAGTCCATGACCGAGACGACCGCCAAGGTTAAGGCATCGCTGTCCAAGGGCGGCGAGCAGGAGTACACCGTCAAATTCGTGCGCTCCGACAACCATATCGGCTGGGCCGTTTCCTCGCTCGATATGGATTTCTCGGCTGCTGACAACCAGTAGTGACCTTATGGGATTTAGCTTTGCCCGGCGCTTCACCGCAAGTGAGGTGCCGGGCTTGCGCTAGTATGATGAGCTAGTAGTTTTCCAGCAATCATCCAACACATCAGGAGTTGCGTTGTTTTCTTTGATGGATATGTTCTTCGGTAGCTATGCGGGCGATCTTGCCATCGACCTCGGCACCGCAAATACGCTTGTCTCCGTGCGCGGCAAGGGTATCGTCATTCGCGAGCCCTCCGTCGTCGCCATCGACAAGAACGACGAGCGCATCCTGGCGGTCGGTATCGAGGCAAAGCGCATGCTCGGCCGTACGCCCGGCAACATCGTGGCTGTTCGTCCCCTGAAGGACGGCGTCATCGCCGACTTCGATGTTACCGAGGCCATGCTTCGCTACTTTATCGACAAGGCGTCCGAGAAGCGCTATCCGTGGACCCCGCGTCCGCGCGTTGTCGTCTGCGTTCCCTCCGGCGTCACGTCGGTCGAGAAGCGTGCCGTCTTTGAGGCCACGATCCAGGCTGGCGCTCGCCAGGCCTACCTGATTGAGGAGCCCATGGCTGCCGCTATCGGCGCCGACCTGCCCGTCGAGGAGCCCACCGGCTCCATGGTCATCGACATCGGTGGCGGTACCACCGAGGTCGCTGTTATCGCCATGGGCGGCATCGTCGTCTCGCAGTCCATTCGTATTGCCGGCGACGAGTTCGATCAGGCTATCCTCACGCACGTTCGTGATGCCTACAACCTGGCCATCGGTGAGCGTACGGCAGAGGACATCAAGATCAAGGTCGGCTCCGCCGTGCCGCTCAAGGACGAGCTCGACGTCGAGGTCAACGGCCGCGACGTGATCACGGGTCTGCCCAAGACCGTGCGCATCGAGAGCGAGGAGATTCGTCGCGCGCTCAACAAGCCGCTCGACGAGATGGCCAAGGCTGTCAAGGACGCACTCGACGCTACACCTCCCGATCTCGCCTCGGACCTTATGTACTACGGCATTTTGCTGACCGGTGGCGGCGCGCTGCTGCGCGGTCTCGACGTGCGCCTGCGCGATGAGACCGGCGTTTCGGTCAACGTCAGCCCCACGGCGCTCGATAACGTCGTTAACGGCTGTGCCCGCGTGCTCGAGGCCAATGCGTTTGATGGCGGCTTCGTCCAGACCAATGCTTAATTTCCAAAAGGTGGATTCCATTTGGCACGATCTTCGGGTTTCTCCACAAATCTGAATACCAAGCGACAATCAACGGGTATGCGCCCGTTGATTGTTTTCAGCCTGATTTCGGTGTTGCTGCTCACGTTTTACATCCGCGAGGGCGAGGCAGGACCGATTCATGCCGTGCGCTCGGGCGTGACGACGATTACCTCGCCGGTGCGCTTTGTGGGTTCGGCCGTGGCGGCTCCCTTCAATGCGATCGGCAACGTGTTCTCTAACCTAACGGCGTCGCAGGACACTCTCGACGAGCTCAAGAAACAAAACGAGGAGCTGACCTCTAAGGTTGCTGAGCTCTCCGAGGCTCAAAAGACCGCTGAGCGTCTGGAGGGGCTGGTCGGCCTGCAGTCGACCTACAACCTTAAATCGACCGCAGCTCGTATCGTTGGTGCCTCGGGCGATGCCTGGACCTCGACCGTCACGATTGATAAGGGTTCTGCCGACGGGCTTACCATCAACATGCCTGTGACGAGTTCGGCCGGTGTTATCGGCCAGATCATCGAAGTCTCGGCCAAAACGTCCACCGTGCGCCTGATTGGCGACGAGAACTCCGGCGTATCCGCCATGGTGCAGGACACGCGCGCCCAGGGCATGCTGCAGGGTCAGGCTGACGGCACGCTGCGTCTTGAGTACGTGAGCGTCGACTCCGATGTTAAGGTTGGCGACATCATCGTGACCTCGGGCATCGGTGGCGTGTTCCCCAAGGGTCTACCGCTCGGCACCGTCTCGTCGGTTGAGAAATCGGCAAACGATGTGTACTACACCATTGTGGTGCGCGCTCAGACGACGGCCGAGAACAACGAGGAAGTGCTGGTCATTACCTCGCTGACCGACGAACAGTCGGCCTCGGATGAGGACGTGAGTACGGCCAACAGCACGCCGCAGGGAACGTCGCGCGACGCTGCGACCAAGACGAAGGACGAGAGCTCGGATGACAGTTCCGACACGTCCGAAACGACCGATTCCGGCTCGAGCGAATAGGGGGCATGTCCATGGATCTACACGAGCAGGGGATGAGCTCCCGCACGTTTGTGATCGCCGCCATTGTGTGCGTGCTGCTGCAAGCAGGCCTGGCACCGCAGATCTCCATTGCGGGCGGTCGCGTCAACTTCATGATTATTCTGGTGTGCCTAAGCGTGTTCTCGGGCGACCCGACCCGTGCCGTCGTGTGCGGTTTTTGCAGCGGCTTGTTCTATGACCTGTCCGCTGCCGTGCCGGTGGGCGTTATGTCGCTCCTGCTGACCGTGGGTTCTTTTGCCCTGGTGCACAGCGCCGTCGGTCAGACGGGCGGTACCCCGAGTGCGCGCGGCGTCACTGTGGGCGCTTTCGCGCTCGTCATTAATGTGATCTACAGCATCATCTTGCTGTTTATGGGTTTGGAGACGAGCTTTGTCGTGGCGATCTTCGGCCATGCGCTGCCGTCTTCGATCCTGACGGGTCTGGTTGCCATTCCGTTTTTGATGTCCGGCGTCGTGCCGCAGTCCGGCTATGGATTCTCCGCACGTGGCGGACGCCAGGCGGGTATGCGCTTTAAGCCCAAGACCCGTAAGCTTAAATAGGGGAGGCCCGTAGATGTCTTCCCAGATGACGGTTATTATCGCCGGTATCGTGCTGGTTGTGGCCATCGTGGTCGCGCTGGTCATCATGCGTCGTGGCGATTCCCGTTTTACCTACGATACGCAGCATGGAACGGCCCCGCGCGCCACCGAGGGCGAGGGCAATACTGCGGCGACCGCCTTTAAGGGCCGTTTTTCCATCCTCACCACGGGTGTGGGCGCGATGTTTGCGGCACTTGCCGTCAAGCTGTGGGGCATGCAGATGGTCTCGTCGGACTATTACGAGAAGCAGGCCAATAGTAATCAGACTCGCACCGTTACCACACCCGCTGTGCGCGGTCGCATCCTCGACCGCAATGGCGTGGCGCTTGTCCAGAACCGTCCCTCACTTGCTGTCGTGGCCTACCGCGACCTTGCCGAGGATGAGGTTCTGGTTCGCCGTCTTGCCAACGTGCTTGGAATGCCTTATGTGGCGGTCCTTCGCAATATTCAGGACAATACAGAGGGCGCTCAGAGCCTGCATACCATCGCGACGGACGTCCGTCGCTCCACGGTTGCCTATATTCAGGAGCATGCCGGCGAGTTCCCGGGCGTCAAGATTGCCGAGCGTACCGAGCGCCAGTATCCATATGGCGAGACGGCATGTCATATCTTGGGCTATACCGGCACCATTACCTCCGAGCAGCTCGAGGCCCAGAATAAGAAAACCTCTGGCGATGATGATGCTTCTGCTGGCAAGATTGCGTACCAGTCGGGCGATATCGTGGGCCAGGCGGGCGTTGAGAGCTACTACGAAAACCTGCTGCAGGGTATTCGTGGCGAGCAGACCGTCAAGGTCGATGCCTCGGGCAATGTGACCGGTCAGGCCGGCGCCGTGCCCGCGAAGGCCGGCTCCGACATTAAGCTCACGCTCGACCTTAAGATCCAGCAGGCCTGCGAGACGGCGCTGGCGAGCGCTATCGAGCTTGCCAAGACCACTGGCTACAGCAATGCCGGCAACGGCGCCGTAGTGTGTCTCGATCCCAACAATGGCGAGATCCTGGGCATGGCGAGCCAGCCCAAGTTCGATCCGTCCGTCTTTATCGGTGGCGTCTCAAATGACGTGTGGACCGAGCTCAATGATGACAAGGGTTCGCACCCGCTGCTCAACCGCGCCATCAGCGGACAGTACATGTCGGCCTCGACCATCAAGCCGCTCTCGGCGCTGGCCGGTCTTGAGTTTGGAACTTACACTTCAACGCAGACAACCAACTGCACGGGCTATTGGACGGGTCTGGGCAAGTCATGGGGCAAGTACTGCTGGCTGCATTCCGGCCACGGCACCATGACGCTGCAGTCGGGTATCGCCAACTCGTGCGACCCCGTCTTCTACGACATGGGCAAGGCGTTCTTCTATGACGAGCAACATCCCGAGGGTCTGCAGGAGGTCTTTCGTCGCTGGGGTCTAGGCAAGACCTGCGGTATCGATCTGCCGAGTGAGGGCGCGGGCCGTATTCCCGATGCCGAGTGGAAAGAGTCGTACTTCACCGACGCATCTGCCGAGGACCGCAAGTGGAATGCCGGCGATATGACCAACATTGCCATCGGCCAGGGTGACATCCTGGTGACGCCCCTGCAGATGGCGTGTGCCTATATGGGTCTTGCCAACGGCGGCAAACAGTACGTGCCTCATGTGTTTTTGTCTGCCGTGTCGCGCGATGGCGACGGCGATGCCTATAAGTACAACGGCAAGGGCAAGAAGAAGCGCCTGGAGGCCAAGATCAACAGCGATTCGGATTTGGCTCTAGTTCGCAACGGCATGCACGACGTGATTTACACGGCATCGACGTCCCTGGCGGCGCACTTTGGCACCCTGACGCCGCAGGTATACGGCAAGTCGGGCACGGGCGAGAAAAGCGGCGAGGACGAATACGCGTGGTTCTGCGCCTATGCACCGGCCGATGACCCCAAGTATGTCATCGCTACCGTCCTGGAGCAGGGCGGCGGTGGCTCAGATACCGCGATGCATGTCGTGCGCGACGTGCTCGGCGTGATTTATGGCGAGCCCGATACCTCTTCGGCCTCGGGCGATTCTTCGGTTCGATAGGAGGTTGCGATGGATTTTTCTCCGGCGGATCTGTTCCGTTCAACCAAGACCGGCTCTCGCAGCAGCCTGGACCGTGTCAACAAGCAACTTTCGGCCTCGCGCGGCACGTTTCGCCAAAAGGTGCATATCGGTGTGCTCGTGGCTACTGTGGCTCTCGTCGCCTACGGTGCCATCATTATCTGGTCGGCTTCGCAGTTTAAGGCCGACGCTTCGTTCTCACGCCATCTGCTGGGAATTGGAATCGGTACGGTGCTGGCGGTGCTGGTCTGGCGTACCGACCTGCGCGGTATTTCCAATTTCTCGACGGCGTTGCTCGTCATCGACCTGATCGTGATCCTCTCGCCCAAGATTCCGGGTCTGTCCTATACAGGCGGTCTGGGCATGACGGGCTGGATCAAGATTCCCGGTATCGGCTTGACATTCCAGCCGGTTGAGCTTGCCAAGCTCATCACCATCTTCTTTATTGCTACGCTTGGCTCGCAGTATAACGGTCGCATCGATACCGTTCGCGACTACGTCAAGCTCTGCGGCATGCTGTCCATTCCGTTTTTGGCCGTCGTTGCCATGGGCGACCTGGGCTCGGGCCTGGTCGTGCTTGTTTCGGGCGCCATCGTCATTTGTATGAGCGGTGCACGCCGCGAATGGGTGCTGTCGACTCTGGCCCTGCTCGTGGGCCTGGTGGCCCTCGTTCTGGCGCTCGATTCGGTCTTTGATTCGTTGCTCGGCCACGATGTGCTCATCAAGCAGTACCAGATGAACCGTCTGACGGTCTTTATCGACCCCGATAATGCCGATTCGGACGATGCCTACAACCTGCAGCAGTCGCTTATCGCCGTTGGCTCGGGCGGCTTCTTTGGTAAGGGTTTGGGCCATGCGACGCAGTCGGCCGGCGGCTTTCTGCCTGAGTTCCACACCGACTTCGTCTTCGCCTTCCTGTCCGAGACCTTTGGTTTTTGCGGTTCCTTTTTTCTCCTGTGCCTCTACGTGCTGCTGATCTTTTCGACGATTCGCGTCGCCTTTAAGTGTGAGTCGCTGTTCCTGCGTCTGTCGTGCGTAGGTATCGTCGGCATGTGGGCATTCCAGACCTTTGAGAACATCGGCATGTGCATCGGCATGATGCCGATTACCGGTATTCCGCTACCGTTTATTAGCTTTGGTTCGTCTTCGATGATGATCCAACTGCTGACGGTGGGTATCGTACAATCCATATGGCGGCATCGTTCGGGCGCCGCGTAACCGCTGGAGGGGTTTGCTATGAAAATTCCCGTAGATAAGCTGACCCGCGCTTTTAAGATGGGCGCGTCCGTTAAGAAGGATTCCGATACGCCGGTGCGCGTCTCGGTCTATCTGGATTCGTCCGCCTCGCGCTTTCTGGCCGAGACGGTGCGTGACGCCTTTGTGCCGCAGACGACCTCGGGCATTGTGCGCGTCGAGCGTCTGGGGGAGGAGCGAATTGCTCCAAAGACCGATACCGATGTGGTACTGGTGCTCTCGTGTGGTTCCGACCGCTTGGAGAGTGCCGTGCAGGAGCTCGTGATCGCCGGTGCGCCCGTGTGCGTGCTTGCCGAGTCTGCTGTGGAGGTGCCGTTTATCGAGGAGTCCACGCCCATGCTCGGCGTGGTAGCGGCAACCGATAAGACGTATCTGCTCGAGACGCTTGCCCGCTGGATTCTCGATCGCACCGACAAGGAAACGGCCTTTGCGGCGAACTTTGCCTTCATGCGCATCGCGGCGGCCAATCGTATCATCACCTCGTGCGCGCTCACCAATATGGCGACCGGTGCGCTGGTGTTTTTGCCGGGCGCCGATTATCCCGTTATGGCGCTGGCGCAGGTGGGCATGCTCTTTGAGCTCGCTGCCGTCTTTGGACGCGGCATTAAGCCCGAGCGCGGCTACGAGGTCGCGGGCGTGCTTGCCGGCGGCTTGGTGATCCGCGCGGTCACCCGCGCGCTCGTCAAGCAGACGCCGCATATTGGGTTTGCCGTCAAGGCGCTCACTGCTGCCGCGGGCACCTATGGCATGGGCCGTGCGCTCGTTTCGCTCTACGAGCGCGATGTCGACTACAGCCGTGCCAACGAGGTGGTCACTGCCACGTTCTCCCGCGTTCGCAATCTGGTGACCACGGTCGCGGGCGCTACCCGTCCTATGGCGTCCTACCAAGACGCATCCGATCTCGCTGCTTAGGGGTTTTCCGTTGCGCGTTCCGTACCAAGATTGTTTTCATTTAATTGAGCCGTTGCTCGCCAAGGTCGAGAAGCCGAGTCGCTATATCGATCACGAGTGGGGCACGCTTTCCAAGGCCGATGCCGACTACCGTTGCTGCCTGATCTACCCGGATGTGTACGAGGTCGGTCTGCCCAACCAGGGTATCGCCATCCTCTACAACATCCTTAACCAGGCCGAGGGCATCTCCTGCGAGCGTGGCTATGTGCCGTGGCCCGATATGGGTGACGCCATGCGCGAGGCGGGTATTCCGCTGCTGTCGCTCGAGGGTGCAGCGCCGGTCGCTTCGTTTGATATCGTCGGCCTGCATGTGCCGCACGAGATGGCAGTGACGAACTTCCTCGAGGCACTCGACCTCGCTGGTATTTCGCTGTTAGCGGCTGACCGCACCGAGGACGACCCCATTATCATCGCCGGCGGCCCCTCGGTGTACAACCCCGAGCCGTACGCGGCCTTCTTCGATGTTATCCTCATCGGCGAGGGCGAGGAATCGCTGCTCGAGACCTGCCAGTTGCATCGCCGTCTGCGTGACGAAGGAGTCCCGCGCGCGCAGATTGTCGAGCAGCTTGCATCCATTGCCGGCAACTACGTGCCGTCGCTCTATGAGGTTTGTCACGACGAGCCCTGCTCGCCGCATGGCTACACCGTGCCGCGTGAGGGCAAGGATGCGCCGACCGTGGTCTACAAGCGCGTCGTCGAGGATTTCGGCGCCACGAATCCGCTGTCGCAGTCGTGTGTGCCCTATGCGCAGCTGGTCCACGACCGCCTGTCTATCGAGATCCTGCGCGGCTGCGCCCGCGGCTGTCGTTTTTGCCAGGCCGGCATGACGTATCGCCCGGTGCGTGAGCGCTCGGCCGACCAGATTGTCTCGTCGGTGATTCAGGGTCTGGAAAAGACCGGCTATGACGAGGTGTCGCTGACCTCGCTCTCCACGACCGACCACTCCTGCATTCGCGATGTGCTCGGCAGGCTCAACCATCGCCTGGAGGATACGGGTATTCGCGTGTCTATTCCGTCGCAGCGCCTGGATTCGTTTGGCGTGGATATGGCCGAGTCGGTCGCCGGCGAAAAGAAGGGCGGACTGACGTTCGCGCCCGAGGCCGGCAGCCAGCGCATGCGCGACATCATTAACAAGAACGTGACCGAGGAGGACCTGGACCGTGCGGCCAAGGCGGCCTTCGAGGCCGGTTGGAACCGCATGAAGCTCTACTTTATGATGGGCCTTCCCGGCGAGCGCGACGAGGACATCGTGGCCATCGCCAATCTGGCCGATCACGTGCTGGAGCTCGGTCGTTCCGTGGTGCCCAAGGCTCGTCGCGGCTCGATCTCGGTGTCGATCTCGGTTTCGGTCTTTATCCCCAAGGCTGCCACGCCGTTCCAGTGGTGCCCGCAGCTCGACTACGACGACGTCAAGCGTCGCCAGAAGCTGCTCATCACGAGCGTTCGCAACCGTGCCGTCCGCGTTCATTACCACGATGCCGAGACCTCGCTCATCGAGGCTGCGCTGTCCCGCGCCGGTCGTGACATGACGCCCGTCATCATCGACGCTTGGCGCTCGGGCTCTCGCTTTGACGCCTGGGTAGAGCATTTCTCGCTCGATAACTGGAAGGAAGCTGCTGCCAAAAACGGCATCGACCTCAATGAGCTCGTGCACCTGCCCTACGAGTTGGACTGGCGCCTGCCGTGGGAGCACGTGAGCCCCGGCTGCACGCGCGGCTTCCTCGAGCGCGAGTACCGTCGCTCGCTCGAGGGCGTCACGACTCCCGACTGCACTCGCACGTCATGCACCGGCTGCGGGATCTGCCCTACGCTCCACGCCAAGAATGTATTGATGGGTGATCGCGCATGAGTGAGCGCCTGACCGACAACCCCTCGCTCTTTAGACTTCGTGTTCGCTATGGCAAGCGCGATCGCCTTAAGTACCTGGGCCATCTCGAAGTGATCCATACCATTGAGCGCATCGTGCGCCGTGCGGGACTTCCCTATGCCGTCACGCAGGGCTTCTCTCCGCACATGCGCGTGGGCTTCTCTTCGGCGCTACCGGTGGGTACGTCGTCGACCTGCGAGTGGTATGACCTGTTTATGACCGAGTTCGTGGCGCTCGACGAGGCGTTTGGGCGCCTGTCTGCGGCGTCTCCGGCCGATCTGGCGCCCATCGAGGCGGCGTACATCGACGTGCGCTCGCCGGCGTTGACGGCGCAGCTCACGCGCCTG
Organism: Collinsella sp.; assembly: GCA_019414505.1. Taxonomy (GTDB): domain Bacteria; phylum Actinomycetota; class Coriobacteriia; order Coriobacteriales; family Coriobacteriaceae; genus Collinsella. Next base: position 100,223 of record DXLW01000024.1, on the reverse strand, counting down.
TCGTATCGCATCGACCTGCACTTGGATCCCGAGGCGCCCGTAAGCGCCGACGAGGTGCGTCGTGCGATCGACACGCTGCGCGCGGACCATGGCATCGACTACGCGCGCGGAAAAAAGAGCAAGCGCTTGGATTTGGATCACACGCTCGTTGGCTATGAGCTCACGGCGGGGGAGCGCCCGGACCATTTGGTGCTCATGCTCGACACCCATGCCGACAACGAGGGCTCCATGCGTCCGGAAATTTTGCTTTCCGCTGCTGATGTTTTGTTGCAGGGCTTGACCCCGGGCGTGGATGCACCTATTGTTTCCACCGGTATGCAAGACCTCGTGACCATCTGCTCCTACGATGTCGAGCGTCAGAATCAAGCATGCGAGGACGACGAGGGCCGACTCGTCAGCCCCATACCTGTGCGAACTTGTGGATTTGCTCCACATACTCGTTGACGGGGTTATTTTCGCCTGCTACTATATTCGGCTGTTGCACTAACTGATGCATGAAGGGCAAGTAAACATGTACGCAATCGTTAACACGGGCGGCAAGCAGTACAAGGTCGCCACCGACGATGTTATCACCGTCGAGAAGATCGAGGGCAATGAGGGCGACAAGGTCACCCTGCCGGTTATCTTCCTCAACGATGGTAAGAAGATCGTCACCGATCCCGACAAGCTGGCCAAGGCCAAGGTTACCGCTCAAATCGTTGAGCAGTTCAAGGGCGAGAAGCAGCTGGTCTTCAAGTTCCACAAGCGCAAGCGCTATCGTCGTCTGAAGGGTCACCGTCAGCAGCTCACCAAGCTGAAGATCGTGAAGGTTCAGGCTACCTCCCGCGCCAAGAAGGCTGTCAAGGCAGAGGCTGAGGCTGTTGCCGAGGCTCCCGTCGCCGAGTAGATTACACTCGTAACGAAAGAGTAGGTATACACAATGGCACACAAAAAAGGACTCGGTTCCTCCCGTAATGGCCGTGACTCCCGCGGTCAGCGCCTTGGCACGAAGCGCTATGCCGGCCAGACGGTAACCACGGGCACGATTCTCGTCCGTCAGCACGGCACGCACATCCACCCGGGTGAGAACGTTGGCCGTGGTAAGGACGACACGCTGTTCGCGCTGGTCGACGGTACCGTTGAGTTCCACAAGGGTATCAAGCACAGGGTCAGCGTACGCCCGCTCGCGAACGCGTAATTCACCCTTCATAGAGCACATATGTGGGAGGCACTTGAGTTTTAGGATTCAAGGGTCTCCCTCTTTTTGTAGGAGGCGATTCTGTTGTCACAGTTCACCGATATCAGCCGCATAAACGTGTGCGGCGGCGACGGCGGAGCCGGATGCATGTCGTTTAGGCGCGAGGCATTTGTCCCCAAGGGCGGCCCCGATGGCGGCGACGGCGGTCGTGGCGGCAATGTCGTCATCCAGGCCGATGCTCAGCTGTCTTCGCTGATCGATTACCGCTTTAAGCATCACTTCCGCGCCGAGCGCGGCACGCACGGGCAGGGTGCCCGTCGTAACGGTAAGAGCGGCGAGGACCTGATTCTCAAGGTCCCTATGGGTACCGTGGTGCGCGAGCTCGACCCCGAGACGCAGACCCCGATGTTCGATATTGCCGACCTGGTACACGATGGCGAGCGCGTCGTCGTGGCGCCCGGCGGTGCCGGCGGCCTGGGCAACACGCACTTTGTGACGTCGGTGCGCCGCGCGCCCGCGTTCGCTCAGCTGGGCGAACCGGCCGAGGAGCACTGGATTGAGCTCGAGATGAAGCTTATGGCCGATGCCGCGCTTGTGGGCTTTCCCTCGGTGGGTAAGTCATCGCTCATTGCGCGCATGAGTGCCGCCCGTCCCAAGATTGCCGACTACCCGTTTACCACGCTCGTGCCGAACCTCGGCATGGTGCGTGCCGGCGAATATTCTTATGTTGTCGCCGATGTCCCCGGCCTCATCGAGGGCGCGAGCGAGGGCAAGGGCCTGGGCCACCAGTTCCTGCGCCACATTGAGCGTACGGCCCTAATCATGCACGTCGTCGACATGACGGGTGGTTTTGAGGATCGCGATCCGGTCGAGGATTACCACATCATTAACCGTGAGCTCGAGCAGTATGGCGCAGAGCTCTCGGAGCGTCCGCAGATCGTCGTTGCCAACAAGTGCGACGCGCCGGGCACGGCCGACAAGATTGCCGACCTCAAGCGCGCAGCGCTCGACGATGGACATATGTTCTTTGCCGTGTCTGCTGTGACGGGCGCCGGCCTCAACACGCTGATGCTTGCCGTGGGCGAGCAGGTGGCTAAGCTTCGCGCCGAGTTGGCTGTCTCGGATGGGCCGGTCGACCTGCGTGACGATGAGTGGGAACGCCGCCGCCTGCAGCGTGAGAAGCGTTTCCGCATTGTCCAGGAAGAGCCCGGTGCCTTCCGCGTGGTCGGTCGTGCCATCGAGCGCATGGTCATCCAGACCGACTGGGAAAACGAGGAAGCCGTCATTTACCTGCAGCATAAGTTTGCGCGTATGGGTGTTGACGACGCGCTCGAGAAGGCCGGTTGCCGTGCGGGCGACGAGGTCCGCATTTGCCAGCGCGCCTTTGACTTTGAGGGCGCTGAGGACTTCTCGGAGTACGAAGAGCTCGAGGATGCTGGCAAGGACGTTGCCGTTGAAGCCATTGACGTGGCCGATGCTGCAGATGAGGGCGTCGAGGTTGTCGATGCGGCGGATGCCGCGGGCGATGCCGAGACCTCGGAGGTCGAGTAGGCCATGTCGCTGCGCGGTGGAATCGGTCTGCCCGAGCTTCCTCTAGAGGACGGGCAGGAGTTTAGGCTCGGCATTATGGGTGGCACCTTTGATCCCATCCATTACGGGCACCTGGTGACCGCCGAGCAGGCGCGCGAGTCGCTCGACTTGGACGCTGTGCTCTTTATGCCGGCGGGCTCTCCTGCCTTTAAGCTTGACAAGCCGGTGACGCCTGCCGAGGACCGTTATGCCATGACGGTCCTTGCCACCGCCGCGAACCCGGCCTTTTTGGCGAGCCGGTTCGAGATTGACCGCCCGGGCGTAACCTATACGGCCGATACGCTTCATGCCCTTCGCGACTTTTACCCGCCGCAGGTAAAGCTCTACTTTATTACGGGCGCCGACGCGATTATCGATATCGTGACCTGGCATGATGCCGAACGAATCGCTGAGCTTGCTACCTTTATTGCGGCGACGCGACCGGCCTTTGATATCGATACGGCGCGTGCCCGAATCAAAGAGTCGGGGCTGCCGTTCGACGTGCGCTATATTCAGATTCCGGCGCTGGCGATCAGCTCGACGAACATTCGTAAGCGAGTTGCCCGCGGCATGAGCGTGCGCTATCTTACGAGCGAGTCCGTGCTCGGCTACATTCGCAAACGCAGGCTATATGCCGATTTGGGCCAAGAAGATTTTGAGTGATGGGGGTCTACGTTGTCGGTAGAGGATCAGTTTGAGGGCGATGAGCGCGCGCTGCTCAAGCGCATTCAAGAGCTGCTCGATGTTCGCATGAAGGATAAGCGCAAGCGCTATGTGCATTCGCTGGGTGTTGCTGAGACCGCACTTCATCTGGCCGAGGTCTACGGCGTTGACCGCTTTGATGCCGCTGCCGCCGGCCTGATCCATGACTGGGACAAAGTGCTCTCCGACGACGAGCTGGTCACGCGCGCTCTGCATTACGGCATTAAGATTGCCGGCTCTCCTTCCGCCGCGACGCCGCTTTTGCATGGTCCTGTTGCCGCCTATGAGCTTCCGCAGCTTTTCCCCGAGTTGTCGCCGGCCGTTTTCCAGGCTGTCGACCGTCACACCGTGGGTGCCTGCGACATGACGCCGCTCGATATGGTGGTCTTTGTGGCCGATGCCATCGAGCCCAACCGCCACGGCGACTATGCGCATGCGCTGCGCAAGATGGTGGGGGAGTCGACGCTCGATGAGTTGTTCTTCTCCTGTTTTGCGCAGGGTCTGGTCTATGTGATCCAGTCCGGGCGCTATCTTTATCCCACGGCTATTACGATTTACAACCATTACGCCCAGCTGCGTTAGCTCGGGTGCGTCTAGAAAGAGGTATTCCATGGCCGACGAGACCATGACCGACGAGCAGATTCTTGAAGGTGTGGAGCACAAGAGCTTCGCCGCCACGTCCGACCGTACCGCCGCCTCGCTGTCTGCGAGCGGTGTCGCCGCCGAGGATGTTGCCCGCGCCGCCGCGCAGGCCGCCTACGACAAGAAGGGTGAGGACGTTCAGGTGCTCGACCTGACCGAGCTTTCCGACGTATGCGACTACTTTGTGCTTGCCACCGGTGCCAACAACCGCCAGGTCGATTCTATCGTCGACGAGATCGAGGAGAAGGTCGCCGAGGCTTGCGGCGAGCATCCGTTCTCTATCGAGGGCCGCGAGCAGAAGACCTGGATGCTCATGGACTATGGTTCGGTTGTCGTCCACGTCTTCACTCCCGAAGCCCGCGACTTCTACCGCCTCGAGAAGCTCTGGGGCGACGCCCCCCAGCTCCCCCTCAATCTCCTCTAGTAGCTCATTTGAGACGGGGTTTAGCTACCCTCACGCATATCGCCGGGCAGTTGCGGTTTTCCGCAGCTACCCGGCTTTCTTTTTGCCCAAAGTAGCTAATTTGGGACGGGGCTTTTTTAGCTACTACCTACCGTTCGCCGATAGAAGCGAGTTGCGGTTCATTGCGTGATATTTAGCTTTCCGACTCGGGTAACGTATTTGTTATCTGTAGAGGAGGAGATGCGTATGACTCGGACCGCGCGGGAAATCTCTGTTTACGGCTATTACCATGTCGTCCAAAAGGGCTGTGGTGGTCAGCTGATATTTGAGGATGCCGATGATCGGATATATTTGATTCGGTTGCTTGCCTCGAAATGCCGAAAATACGACGTCAATATCATTGCTTGGTGCCTTATGGACAACCATATTCACTTGTTGCTAGATGATGAACATGTTCACCTGAGCGATTGCATGCACTCTGTTACGACTGCATATGCGATGTATTTCAACGCGAAAACCGGACGGAAGGGACCAGTTTTTCAGGATCGATTTAAGAGCGTGCCGATTCTTAACGATGATCAGCTGCTCAACTGTGTGAGATATATTCACGATAATCCTGCGAAAGCCAGGATTGGGACTGCTTCACTATATCGTTGGAGCAGTTTTAGCGAATATATGGGATACCCGGGTATTTGTATGACTGAATGTGTGCTAGGTTTGCTCGGAGATTCTCAGAGATTTTTTGCTTTCAGTACCTCGGGAGAACCGAATCGATATTGCTTCCGTGACGGCGCTCATGTGAGCGACATAGATGCACTGGAGTTTGCACAGGCTCTCCTTAAACCGTATGAGCCTCACCACCTTAAAGCTTTGCCTAAAGCCGTGCGCGACAACTACATCCGTACGCTCAAAAACGAGGGCTTTTCGATAAAGCAGATCGTGCGCCTCACGGGCATCGGTCACTGCACGATTCAGAAGGTCAAGCTCGATCAGTAGCTATTTGGGACAGAGTTTTGTTGCGGCGGGCAAACCGGACATCCGGGGTAGTCAATTTGGGACGGGGCTATTTTAGCTACCCTTTGGCTGACGGTGAATGAATTAGGCCGAATGAATCTCAACCGATATATAGGGGTAGCTAAAATAGCCCCGTCCCAAATTGACTACCAATGCCGTGTCGGACGGAAGGCAGCAACCCCCCGTCCAAAAAAGACTAGTTATTGAAGCGGGATTGGCGGCCGAAGGATAGGGCGGTGTCGCCGAACTTGTCTCGGACGGCGTCGATGGCGACGGAGAGGTCGCGGCGGTCGCTGGATTGGGCTCCGCGATCATCGACTTCGCAGAACAGGTCGGTTTGGATCCCGCCTTGGTGGTCGAAGTCGCTCATGCCGATGCCCGCTAAGCGAACATGCATGCCTTCCTGCCAGATATTGTCGAGCAGTTCGAGTGCAACCGCCACGAAAATGTTCTCATCGTCGGTCGGATGAGGCAGCCGGCGCTGTGCCGTACGCCCGCTGCCATACGAATACTTGAGCTTGAGCGTTACCGTGGCACCCGTCAGCCCCTGACGGCGCAGATGGCGTCCCACTGACTCTCCCAACAGCGCAATCGCCGCCTCAATATCCCCACGCTCAGTCAAATCTTTAGCAAAGGTGCGTTCATTGCTGACCGACTTGACCTCGCGCTCTTCATCGAGGCTCGTGACTTCAGAGATTTCGAGTCCCAGCGCACGCTGACGCATGCGCTCGCCGTTGACGCCAAAAATAGAGGCCAAGGTGGATTCCGGTGCACGCGATAGCTCTCCGAGGGTGTAGATGCACATGCGGCGCAGTCGCTCCTCGGCCGAGCGCCCAATGCCACTCATGGCAGACACTGGTAGCGCGGCCAAAAAGCGCTGCTCGGTTCCGGGGCGCACGATGGTCAGTCCAAACGGCTTATCCCGCTCGCTTGCGATCTTTGCAACCGTCTTGTTGCAGCCCACGCCAATGGAACAGGTCACTCCCAGCCCTGCCACGCGGTCGCTTATACGCCGCGCAACCAGCAGCGGGTCTTCGGGCGCAAAGCGACCCGGTGTGATATCGATAAAGGCTTCGTCGATGGATACGCGCTCAACACGCGGGGTCTCGTCGGCGAGAATCGCCATGACCTGCGCGCTCACCTCGCGGTAGCGATCAAAGTGCCCATGCGTCCAAATGGCTTGCGGGCATAAGCGCCGCGCCTCGGCCGAGGCCATGGCAGAGTGCACGCCAAAGCGACGTGCCTCATACGAACACGTGGACACGACGCCACGCGAATCGGCGTCTCCGCCCACGATGAGCGGCTTTCCTCGCCATTCGGGATGATCGAGCATTTCCACGCTCGCAAAAAACGCATCAAGGTCCATCAGGCCCACCGCCGGACCCGTCCAGGGAGGCGGCGTGACGCCCATGGCATCCTCATAACCGTATGTATGTTCGCGTCTTTCCATGTCATGAGTATACCGCGCAGCTCATGTGGGGTGCGTGTATGTGCTTGCAAATCCCGAATTCTTGTCTAAGATATGGATTTGCCCTCGACTACACCGAAGAAGTTGGTCTCACGGACTTCACCTGCCCGCGTCGATGGCGTATTATGTTCAACTGTTTGTTTGTAGTTGCAGCCTAAAGCTGCTTGGTTGGAGGAGTTTCCTTTGGCAGTCAAGATTCGCCTTGCTCGTCACGGCGCTAAGAAGCGTCCGTACTACCGTGTCGTCGTCGCCGATTCCCGCGCCCCGCGTGACGGTCGTATCATCGAGGAGGTTGGCCGCTACAACCCGATGACCGCCCCCAAGACCATCAACCTCGACCTCGAGAAGATCGCCGACTGGCAGTCCAAGGGCGCTCAGCTCACCGACGCCGTCGCCGCTCTGGTCAAGGCCGCCAACGAGGGCGAGAAGACCGAGACCGTCGTCAAGAAGTCCAAGAAGCAGCTCGCCAAAGAGGCCGAGGCCGCTAAGGCTGCCGCTGAGGCCGCTGAGGGCGCCGAGGAGTAAATCGTGCCTGAGGTTGACGCTGCACAGCTCGAGGGTGAGGCAATGCTCTCAGATCGCATCGCCGATCTCGTCGAATATCTCGTTGTTCAGATCGTCGACGACCCGGATTCCGTGAGCCTTGAGGTCATCGATGGTGATGACGCCTCTACGATTGAGGTTTCGGTCGCCGAGGATGACGTCGCTAAGGTCATCGGCCGTCGTGGCCGTACCATCAAGGCCATTCGCACGCTCGCCCGTGCACTGGCCGCTCGCCTCGACACTGCTGTCGAGGTAGAGGTTCTGGGCTAGGACCTTGAGGTCCCAGTACAAAAACATCGCCCGTGTGGTCAAGCCGCACGGAAGGAAGGGGGAGGTCCTCGCGCAGCCGCTGCGGGGGCTTCCTTCTGTATTAGAGCCGGGCATGCGCGTCGCCCTGACGCCGCCGGCGCTCAAGCGCGACCGCTTTTGCACGGTCGTGTCCGTCACCGATACGGGCGATGGCGATCTGGTCTCGTTTGAGGGCATTGACGACTTGACGGCCGCCGAGGGCATCACGGGATGCTATGTGCTGGCAAATCGCGACGACTTTGAGCTCGATTCGCTCGACGCTGCCTATACCGACCTGATGGGTCGCGAGGTGGTCGACGAGCGCTTCGGTTCGCTCGGCACGATCGTCGAGATCATGTCGACGCCCGCGAACGATGTTTGGGTTGTCGAGGGCGATCGGTACGGCGAGGTACTGATTCCCGTGATCGAGCAGGTTGTGCTCGATCTTCCCGACACAGGAACAATTTCCGTCCACGTTATGGACGGCCTGATCGATATGGACAAGTAGGGAGGACAACATGCTGATCGAGACCCTTTCGGTCTTTCCCGAGATGTTTGAGCCCGTTATGTCCACATCGATTTTGGGCCGCGCCCGCAAGGCCGGCCTTTTTGATTTTAAGGCGTATAACCTGCGCGACTGGACGCACGACCGCCATCGTACCGTCGATGACGAGCCGTACGGCGGCGGGCAGGGCATGCTCATGAAGGTCGAGCCTATCGCAGAGGCCATCGAGGCCATTAGCGCAGAGGGTCCTAAGCCCACTGTGGTGTTCTTTACCCCCTGTGGCGAGCCTTTTACGCAGCATGTGGCCGAGCGCCTGCTCAAAAGTGAGCGCCTGCTGTTTGTGTGCAGCCGTTACGAGGGCGTCGACGAGCGCGCGTATGCGTATGCCGATGAACGTCTGTCGATCGGCGACTATGTGCTCACGGGCGGCGAGCTGCCCGCGATGGTCGTTGCCGATGCCGTCGTACGCCTCATTCCCGGCGCCCTGGGCGACGAGATGAGCAACGTGGACGAGTCGTTCTCGACCGCCGAGGACGGAGGCCTGCTCGAGTACGCGCAGTACACCCGCCCCGCCGAGTTCAACGGCGAGGGCGTTCCTCCGGTGCTCGTGAGCGGCGATCACGCCAAGGTCGATGCCTGGCGCCGCAAGAATGCCATCGAGCGCACCTGTCGCTGGCGTCCCGACCTGATCGAGACTGCGCGGCTCACGCCACAGGAGCGCGCTTACGCGCAGGAGATCCTTGACGCTTCGTATTCGCAGAGCGAGGAGTGAGTATGGTTCCTACGCAACATTCCGCGTTGAGGGGCGCTTTTGAGTGGATCGCGGTCATCGCGATCGCGCTTGTGGCCACCTTCCTGATCCGCACCTTTGTGGTCGAGCCCTTTGTGGTGCCCACCGGCTCTATGGAGGACACAATCGAGATTGGCGACCAGATCCTGGCGCAAAAGGTGAGCCTCGAGCTCGGTCAGCCCGTCAAGCAGGGCGATATCGTGGTGTTTCACAACCCCGATGGCACCTCCGAGCATGATGTTCTTGTCAAGCGCGTTATTGCCACGGCCGGCCAGACGGTCGACCTGCAGGATGGCAAGGTGGTCGTTGACGGCCAAGCGCTCGACGAGGACTATACGACGGGCATGAGCTGGCCACTTTCGGTCCAAGCGCCCGGCGCTCAGGTAAGCTATCCCTACACCGTTCCCGACGGGTGCGTGTGGGTGATGGGCGACAACCGCGAAAACTCTGCCGACTCACGCTACTTTGGTCCCGTCGATCGCTCTGATTTGATCGCTGTGGCGCTTGTGCGCTACTGGCCGCTCAACCGCATCGGCGCTATCGACTAAAAACCGCTATAGTACAGTACCTAACCGTGTAATCGTTTCGACGAGGGGATATTAGAGGCATGAACGCTTCATCGCTTTCCTTCCAAGACATCATCCTGCGCCTCCAGCAGTACTGGGGCGAGCAGGGCTGCGTCATTATGCAGCCCTATGACTCCGAGGTCGGTGCCGGTACCTTCCATACCGCGACCACGCTGCGCTCGCTCGGTCCCGCCGAGTGGCGCACCTGCTATGCGCAGCCCTGCCGCCGTCCCGCCGACGGCCGCTACGGCGAGAATCCCAACCGCATGCAGCACTACTATCAGTTCCAGGTGCTTATCAAGCCCTCGCCGGTCAACGCCCAGGAGCTCTACCTGGGTTCGCTGGCCGCCATTGGCCTGGACCCCAACGACCATGACGTCCGCTTTGTCGAGGACGACTGGGAGAGCCCGACCCTTGGCGCCTGGGGCCTTGGCTGGGAGGTCTGGCTCAATGGCATGGAGGTCACGCAGTTTACGTACTTCCAGCAGGTGGGCGGCATCGAGGTCGACCCCGTGCCCGTCGAGATCACCTACGGCCTGGAGCGTATCGCCATGTACGCCCAGGGCGTTAACTCGGTCTACGACCTGGTGTGGAGCTACCTGCCCGACGGCACGCCCATGACCTATGGCGACGTGTTCCTCGAGAACGAGCGCGAGTTCAGTGCCTATAACTTTGAGGTCGCCAACGTCGAGATGATGCGTCAGAAGTTTGACGACTACGAGGCCGAGTGCCATTCCTGCCTGGAGCGCAAGCTGCCGCTGCCGGCATATGACTGCGTCATGAAGTGCAGCCACGCTTTCAACCTGCTCGATGCTCGCGGCGCCCTGTCCGCGGTCGAGCGTGCCAACTACATCCTGCGCGTCCGCGCCGTCGCCAAGGCGTGTTGCGAGGCCTACATGGCCGAGGTCGCCGGAGTCAACGAGAATGCCGATCAGGAAGGCGAGGTGGCGTAAGCCATGGCAGACGCTAAGGATTTCCTGTTTGAGATCGGTACGGAAGAAATGCCCTCCGCACCGCTGAACAATGCCGTCAAGCAGCTTGGCACCATGATCGCCAAGGGTCTCGACGAGGCCGGTCTGGCCCATGGCGAGGTCCGTGTGATCTCGAGCCCGCGCCGCCTGGCTGCGCTCGTGGCCGATGTCGCCACTGCGACCGATGAGGTCCATGAGGTCAAGCGCGGTCCCGCGGCAAACATTGCCTTCGATGCCGACGGCAACGCCACCAAGGCCGCCCAGGGCTTCGCCCGCAAGTGCGGTGTGGCTGCCGAGGACCTGGTTCGACGCGAGGACACTGACGGTCGCGAGTATGTGTTCGCCGAGAAGAACATTCCCTCCGCACCGGCTACGCCGATTCTGACCGCTCTGTGCGAGAAGACTATTGCCGGCCTGCAGTGGCCCAACTACCGCAGCCAGCGCTGGGGCCACGAGCACGCGACTTTTGTTCGTCCGGTCCGTTGGATCTGCTGCCTTTTGGGCGAGGATGTTGTTCCCGTGTCGTTTGCCGACGTGACGAGTGGCAACACCACGCGTGGTCATCGCGTACTTGGCCCTGGTGACCATGTGGTCGCCAGCCCCGCCGTCTACGAGCAGGTGCTCGAGGACGCCGGCGTGCTCTCTGCTGAGCGTCGTCGTGAGGCCATCCTTGCCGGTATCGCCGAGGTCGAGGCTGCCCGTCCCGGCTGCCATGTTGATACGCCCAAGAAGGTCTTCGAAGAGGTCATCAACCTCTGCGAGTGGCCGACGGTGCTCGTCGGTACCTTCGACGAGGAGTTCCTCAAGGTCCCGCACGAGATCATCTGCGAGTCCATGCTCACCAATCAGCGCTACTTCCCGATCTATGACGGCGAGGGTAAGCTCACGCGTGAGTTCGTGGTCGTCTCCAACAGCAAGCCCGAGAACGCCGAGCGCGTGATCGACGGCAACGAGCGCGTCGTGCGCGCCCGTCTGGACGACGCTAAGTTCTTCTACGAGGAGGACCTGAAGATCTCCCTCGACGAGTTCCGTGAGCGTTTGGCCAAGGTTGCCTTCCAGGAGAAGCTCGGTAGCGTGCTCGCCAAGTCCGAGCGCATTGAGCAGCTCGCGCTCGCTATCGCCCGCGAGGCTCACCTGGGCGCCCATCTTGCCGCCGATGCCGCTCGCGCCGCGCACCTGTGCAAGGCCGACCTGGTGTCCAACGCCGTCGTCGAGTTCACGAGCCAGCAGGGCGTGATGGGCGGTTACTACGCCACCGCGATGGGGGAGAACGACGAGGTCGCTCATGCTATTCGCGATCACTATCGTCCTCGCTTTGCCGGTGACGAGCTGCCCGAGGGCACCGCTGGCTGCATCGTGGCCTGCGCCGACAAGCTCGATACCATCGCCGGTATCTTTGCCATCGGCGAGCCCCCGACCGGCTCTTCGGACCCCTACGCGCTGCGTCGTGCCGCTATCGGCATCATCAACATCCTGCGCGACCGCCTGCCGATCGACCCCACGTCGCTCATCGACTTCGCCCTCGAGCTCTACAGTGAGCAGGGCATTGAGTTCGACGCCGCCGAGGTCGCCCAGCAGGTTCGCGACTTCTTCCATGGCCGCCTGGTGAGCATGGCCCGCGACGAAAAGATCCCGGCCGATACCGTTGCCGCCGTCTCCGCGGTGCACATCATCGCCCCGTCCGTTTTCTTCGCCCGCTGCGCCGCCCTCGACGAGGCCCGCAAGAACGATGCCGAGACGTTCGATAACCTGGCGACCGCCTATGCCCGCGCCGCGCACATCTCCAAGCCCGAGCTGGGTGCGGAGTACGACCGCGCCCTGATGGGCGAGGCCGAGCTCGCGCTTGCCGACGCCTCCGAGGCTGCTCAGACCGCTGTCGACGCCGCCCTTGCTGCCGAGGATTACCCGGCCGCATTTGCCGCCCTTGCCGCCCTGCGCGCCCCCATCGACCGCTTCTTCGACGAGGTCATGGTCATGGACAAGGACGAGCAGCTTCGCGATAATCGCCTTAAGCTGCTCAACCGCTTCGAGGCCGTTTTCTCCGGCATCGCCAACATCGGTGAGCTTGCCCGCAAAAAGTAAGCCAGCCTGCGCGTAAGCGCAAAAGGAGCCCCGCATGGATTGCCCGGTCACCGCTTGTCCCACCGTTATCGTTATCTCCGACTCGCTCGGCGATACCGCTTGTGAGGTGGTGCTTGCGGCGTCCGGGCAATTTGATGAAGGGGCTTTTCGCGTTTTACGCCTGCCCAAGGTGACCTCCGTGGAGCAGGTCAAGTCATTTGTGGGCCCGCGTGTCGATGCAGACCATCGCGATATTGCCGTGTTCCATACCATTGTCGATCCGGCGCTTCGCGCCCGCGTGCTCGATTACCTGGGTATGCTGCATATCCGCTCGGTCGACCTGATCGGCCCGACGCTCGCCGTGCTATCGTCGCTCATCGGTGTGCCGCCCAAAGGCGTCGCGGGCGTGATTCACAGGACCGATGACCGCTATTTCCATCGTATCGAGGCTATGGAGTATTTCGTTGAGCACGATGACGGGCGCGGTTGCGACGATCTGTCGGGTGCCGATATCGTGCTGCTGGGCGTATCGCGCACGTCCAAGACGCCGTTGTCGATGTATTTGGCCTATCAAGGTTACAAGGTTGCCAATGTTCCGTTGGCCCATGGCATGGAGCCGCCGAAGTCGATTTACGAGGTTGACCCGATGCGCCTGTTCGGCCTGATTTCGACCGTCGATGTGATTTCCGAAATTCGCGATAGCCGCTTGGGCGACGACTACGCTCGTGCCGTCGCCGGCTCCTATGCCGAGCCCGAGAGCGTGCGCAGCGAGCTCGAGGAAGCTCGCGCCCTCATGAAGCGCCTGGGCTGCTTTGTGGTGCGTACCGACGGCAAGGCGATCGAGGAGAGCGCCTCCGAGATCATTAGTCACTTGGAGGAAATCCTAGAAGCCCGTGCCCGCCGCGCCGCCCGCCGAGCCTAGCAAAAGCTAGCTTATTGGGGTAGCTAAAAATGCCTGTCTTTATAAGACTACCTAAAAATAATGCGCGATAATGGTAAAGCGATTTAGCAAGAAACTGGCATTTGACCTGCAAGCTTCTTGCATTGGTATCTTCATAAGGTAACCAACTTTACCTACCGTTTACCGCCACATTTACCACGTTTACCAAACCCCGCGCCCTCTACGCAAGCCCGCTCAATGCCCGCCGTATAGTACCCTCACGGCCCGCATCAGGCGGGTCGATTCGTCACCACGGTCGTGCGCGAGAGCGCATGGAAGGGGAAGTATCGTGAGCGATTGCAAGAGGGTTTACCGTTTTGGAACCGACGCCCAGGGCACCTGTGTCACCGAGGGCGACAAGTCCATGAACTTCGTGCTTGGTGGCAAGGGCGCTAACCTTGCCGAGATGAGCCGTATCGGCCTGCCGGTTCCCGGTGGCTTTACCATTACCTGCCAGACCTGTGTCGAGTACTCCGGTGCCGGCAACGTCTGGCCCGAAGGTGCACTCGATGAGATCGTTGCCGCCGAGGCAGACCTCGAGGCCCGCTGCGGCAAAAAGCTCGGCGACGCCTCCGATCCGCTGCTCGTGTCGGTGCGCTCGGGCGCTCCGTTTTCCATGCCCGGCATGATGGACACGGTCCTCAACCTGGGCCTCAACGACGACTCCGTTCAGGGTCTCATTGCCCAGACGCAAAATCCGCGTTTTGCCTGGGATAGCTACCGCCGCTTTATCCAGATGTTCTCCAACGTCGTTATGGGCGTTGACGCCGACCTGTTCGAGAACGCGCTGACCCAGGCCCGCCTGGTCGCCGGCGTCCGCGTCGACTCCGAGCTTTCGGCCGAGGATCTGCAGGAGCTCGTCGAGACCTTTAAGGGCATCTTCTCCGAGAACGTCGATGCCTCCCTGTATCCCGAGCTCGAGGTCGCCGACGGCAAGCCCGTTTTCCCGCACGACCCGGAGCTTCAGCTACGCCTTGCCATCCAGGCCGTCTTTGGCAGCTGGATGAACGAGCGTGCCTGCATCTATCGCAAACAGCACGGCATCTCCGACGAGCTCGGCACCGCCGTCAACGTCCAGGCCATGGCCTTTGGCAACAAGGGCGAGACCTCTGCGACGGGCGTCGCCTTTACGCGCAATCCGGCCGACGGCACCAAGGAGTTCTACGGTGACTTTTTGGTCAACGCCCAGGGCGAGGACGTCGTCGCCGGTATCCGCAACACCGAGCCCATCGCCGACCTCAAGACCACCCCGGGCCTCGAGTCCGCAGGTGAGGAGCTCGAGCGCGTGTTCCTGACGCTCGAGGATCATTACCGCGATATGTGCGATATCGAGTTCACCATCGAGCAGGGCAAGCTCTGGATGCTCCAGACCCGCGTGGGCAAGCGTACCGCCACCGCCGCCCTGCGCATCGCCATCGAAATGGTCGAGGAAGGCCTGATCACCCGCGAAGAGGCCGTGAGCCGCATCGATCCCGCGCAGCTCGACCAGCTCCTTCACCCGCAGTTTGACGCCTCCAAGAAGTACGAGGCTCTCGCCAGCGGTCTTAATGCCAGCCCCGGTGCCGCCGTGGGCGAGGTCGTGTTCTCGAGCGACGACGCTGTCGCGCGCACCAACGAGGGTCACAAGGTCATTCTGGTTCGTTGGGAGACCAACCCCGACGACCTGAAGGGCATGGTCGCCGCCGAGGGCATCCTGACCAGCCACGGTGGCAAGACGAGCCATGCCGCCGTTATCGCCCGCGGCATGGGTACGCCCTGCGTCTGCGGCGTTGAGCGCTTCCACATCGACGCCGCCGAGAAGGTCGTGCGCATCGAGGGCAGCGACCGCGTATTGCACGAGGGCGATGTCATCTCCATCGACGGCACCCAGGGCATCGTCGTCGACGGCGCCGTTGATCTGGTTTCGGCCGAGCTCACCGGCGACCTGGACACCATCCTGTCCTGGGCCGACGAGATTCGCCTGGACGAGACCTGTGGCCATGCCAACCATGTGCGCGTCAACGCCGACAATCCCGAGGATGCCGAGCTCGCCCTCGAGTTTGGCGCCGAGGCTATTGGCCTGTGCCGCACCGAGCACATGTTCCTGGGCGATCGCAAGAACATCATCCAGAGCTTTATCCTGTCTGACGATGAGGCCGTGAAGCAGCAGGCCCTGGACGACCTGCTCGAGGTTCAGACCGAGGACTTCCTGGCGATGTTCAAGACCATGTCCGGTCGCGATGTGGTCGTCCGCCTGCTCGATCCGCCGCTTCATGAGTTCCTGGATAATCCTCGCGACCTCGAGGTCGCCATCACCAAGAAGGAAGCCGCCGGCGCCAGCGAGGAAGGGCTTGCCGTCCTGCGCGCCCGCCTGCGTCGTATCGACGGCATGGTCGAGTCCAACCCGATGCTCGGCCTACGCGGCGTGCGCCTGTCCGTCGTCTTTAGCGATCTGCCGCTCATGCAGGTCCGCGCCGTCGCCACGGCTGCCGCTCGCCTCATCAAGGAGGGCGTCGATCCGCGTCCCGAGATCATGGTTCCGCTCGTCTCCATCACGGCCGAGCATGTCCAGACCCGCGAGGTTATCGAGCGCGTAATCGCTGAGGTTTCCGCCGAGGAGGGCGTCGAGCTCAATATTTCCGTGGGCACGATGCTCGAGCTGCCGCGCGCCTGCATGGTCGCTGACGAGATCGCCCATCACGCAGACTTCTTCTGCTTTGGCACCAACGACCTCACCCAGACGACCTTCGGCTTCTCCCGCGACGATGCCGAGGCCAAGTTCATCCCGCTGTACATGCACAAGAAGATCTTGAAGGACAATCCCTTCGAGACCATCGACACGGCAGTACTCGAACTGGTGCGCATGGCTGTCGAGAAGGGCCGCGCCACCAACCCCGACATGCACTTTGGCGTGTGCGGCGAGCACGGCGGCGACCCCAAGTCCATCAAAGGCCTGTTTAACGTGGCCGACGTGGACTACGTGTCCTGCTCGCCCTACCGCGTGCCCCTCGCACGCCTGGCTGCCGCTCAGGCCAAGCTCGAGGCCAAGCGTTCCGCCTAACGTTTTGGGTTTAGACGCCTAGCGTAGCCCCCTTCATGCCGCCCGTCTCATTCGTGAGGCGGGCGGTTATCATGTGCGGGTTTTGTCTTTTTGTCTGCGTAAAAAATTGTTCTTGCAGCAGAAACCCGCGCGTGTATACTCGAATACGTTTGTTCAACTACGTGCCGGCCAAGGTGGTACGGCACCTCTAGAAGAGTAAGGAATTGCACATGGATTACATCCGCGCAATCGAGCGTCAGCAGATCCGCGAGGACATTCCTCAGGTTCGCGTCGCCGACAACGTCAAGGTTCACTACCGCATTAAGGAAGGCGACCGCGAGCGCATCCAGGTCTTCCAGGGCGACGTCATCCGCATGGCCGGCGCCGGTGCCCGCGAGACCTTCACCGTCCGCAAGATGTCCTTCGGTGTCGGTGTTGAGCGTACCTTCCCGCTTCACAGCCCCAAGATCGCCAAGCTCGAGGTCGTTCGTCATGGTCGCGTCCGTCGCGCCAAGCTGTACTACCTCCGCGACAAGGTGGGCAAGGCTGCTCGCATCCCCGAGAAGCGCTAAGAAGATCGCAGCGTCTGTCCACTCGTTTGGACGTAAGGGTCACCTTCGGGTGGCCCTTCTTTTTATCCGATTTGCATGCAAGGAGGGCCTGGTATGGCCAATATGACGAGCTCGGTTTCGGCATCGCAAGTTGCTGGCGAGCTGGCGAGCGCTACGTTTGAGGAGATTCCCGCCCTCGTGGAGCATTATCGCGAGGATCCGCGCCAGCAGGTGATCAAGGCTTGCGAACGCGCCCTCAAACGCCATGCCAAAGAGCTTGCCGAGCGCGAGCGCGTCAATGACATGTACGAGCTTATGCATGAGCTTGGCGGCGATGGGGTGGTCGTTGGTGTCGACGAGGTGGGTCGCGGATCGGTGGCCGGTCCTTTGACTGTATGCGCTGTCTGCCTTCCTATGGAGCCGCGCGTCTGGGGCATCAACGATTCCAAAAAGCTCACGCCGGCGCGCCGCGAGTTGCTCTCAGTGAAGATTGCCGAGGTGGCGACGGCGATCGGTTTTTGCCATATCGCGCCTAAGGATATCGATGAGATGGGCATGGCCCGTGCTATCCGTACCGCCGTTGCGGGCGCCGTGGCCGATACGGGGCTCGAGCCCGATTGCGTGCTTATGGATGGCAACCCCTTGGGCGCCGTTCCTAACGAGCGCGATGTGGTGAAGGGCGATGCCAAGATCGCCTGCATCGCCGCGGCGTCCATCATGGCCAAGGTCACGCGTGACGAGATGATGGTCGAGTACGACGCCGAGTACCCCGAGTACCATCTGGCCGAGTCGAAGGGCTATGCAAGCCCCGAGCATATCGAGGCCATTCGCAAACATGGACTTTGTCCGCTGCACCGCGTGAGCTTTTGCGGAAACTTTCTGCAGACTGAGCGCCTTTTCTAGGCCAATTGTGGAGACAGGGACCTCTGGGGTTTTATAAACCTGCTGGTAGCGGGCCGTATGCAACACCATTGCTGCGTACGGCCCGTTTTTTGAAGGCATTTGGTCAGCTTTTGGTTTGCTTCCGGTACTTACCCGCATGAAAGGTGCCCTCATCATCGGGGCACTGCAGTGTGCGGGAAAGGAGACCCCATGAGTGCCGCAAGCAAAAAGAGCAAGACACAGCAGCTCAAGGAGCGTTGGGAAAACGGCGAGCTCGACTGCGGGGCGATGACGCCCGAGTTTATCAAGGGACTCAGTCCCCGCGAGCTGGGCATGCTGGGCGAGCTGATCACCATCGACTACTTTAACGAGCGCGGCTACACCTTGCTGGAGCAGGGTTATCGTTGCACCGAGGGCGAGGCTGATCTGGTGCTGCTCGATGAGCTCGACGATGTCGTGGTGATGGCCGAGGTCAAGACCAGACGCGTCGCACTGGATTGCAGCACGCGGGTCTTTCCCGAGGAGGCCGTGGACGCCCAAAAGCAACGCCGCTACCGCCGCATCGCAAGTTGCTATTTCATGGAGCATTATCCGCTCAAGGCGATTCGCTTCGATGCCGTGGGCGTCACCATTCGCGGCGGACATATCGCCGAGATCGAGCACCAGTACAACGCGTTCGATTGGCAGGTGTCGTGA
Organism: Collinsella sp.; assembly: GCA_019414505.1. Taxonomy (GTDB): domain Bacteria; phylum Actinomycetota; class Coriobacteriia; order Coriobacteriales; family Coriobacteriaceae; genus Collinsella. Next base: position 81,436 of record DXLW01000024.1, on the reverse strand, counting down.
TGGCGTTCGAGACGTTTGCCGTTCACGCGGCCTGCATCCGCGGCGTCGAGGCGATTCACGTCACGGTCGAGGTCTCGCTTGCCGGTGACGTTCCGGGCATCCAGATGCTCGGCATTCCGAGTATGGAGGTGATGGAGTCACGCGGTCGTATTCGCTGCGCGATGCGCTCCGCCGGGTTCGAGATCCCGCGCTCGGGCATTACCGTTAACCTGGCACCCGGCGATATCCGCAAGACCGGTAGCGGCTTTGACCTGCCCATCGCCATCGCGGTTCTAGCGGCCGATGGGCAGATTCCCCGTGACAACCTCGATCGCTGCCTTATCGCAGGTGAGCTTGGTCTGGACGGTACGGTGCTTCCCGTCAAGGGCGAGGTGGCGTTTCAGCTGCTGGCTCGCGACATGGGGCTGTCTTTTATCGCCGGCAGGTCCGACCAGCATGTGCCGCTTGCTGGCGTTGACTGCGGATTTATCGATCATTTGTCTCAGCTTGCTCATGGTATGGGCGATGCCGCGCGGCACTACCTGGATTCTGAGGGCGTCGAGGCGACCTTTGAGCCCGAGCTCGACTATGCCGACGTACTGGGGCAGGAAGTCGCTAAACGCGGCATGGCGCTTGCGGCGGCAGGAGAACTCGGCTTGCTCATGATCGGGTCCCCGGGATCGGGCAAGACGATGCTCGCGCGTCGTATGACCGGCATCCTGCCCGAGCTTTCCGTTGAGGATCAACAGGAGGCGCTGTGCATCCATTCGGTTTTGGGTGAGAACATTGATGGCTTGTTGGCGGGGCACCGCCCCTTCCGCAGTCCCCACCACAGTATTTCGACCGCAGGCCTTATCGGCGGCGGGCGCCCGGTGCGCCCGGGTGAGATCAGCCTTGCTCATGGCGGCGTGCTCTTTTTGGACGAGCTTGCCGAGTTTCCCACTGGCGTGCTGCAGACGCTGCGTCAGCCCATCGAGCGCGGCTACGTGAGGATCGTACGCGTCGACGGGGCTTTTACCTTCCCGTCGCGCTTTCAGCTGCTGGCTGCGAGCAATCCCTGCCCCTGCGGCTTTTTGGGCGATCGCGAGGTACCGTGTCGCTGCTCGGCGGCGATGGTCGAGCGCTATCGGTCTAAACTGCGCGGTCCTTTGGCCGACCGTATCGACATGATGATCGATGTGACCCGTCCCGACCCTCAAGTGATTATCGAGGGCGCAGAGGGTATGTCGTCGGCCGAGTTACGTGACTACGTTGTGCGCGGTCGCGCCTTTCGCGCTTGGCGCGAATCCCGCATGGACGATGCGGATGCCGAGGCCGAGGATGACGAGACACGGTCCATTGACGGCGTCGTTTCGACCTTTGAGCTCGATGATGCGGCGGAGAAGTGTGTGCTCGGTCTGTCCAAACGCACGCATCTCACGGGCCGCGGCATCGTGCGCCTGGTGCGTATCGCGCGTACAATCGCCGACGTCGCCGAGCGCGAGCAAGTGACGCAGGATCACGTACTCGAGGCGGCGATGTACCAGGGAAGGAGGGACCAATGATGGCCGAGGGAACCTTCGAGCTGCATCCAGGCGATGCGTTGTATCCCGAGACCGTTTTGGAGCTTTCTGATATACCCCAGACGCTTTATGTGCGCGGCAACCCCGAGGTGCTTTCGACGCCCGCGCTCTCCATCATCGGCGCGCGCAAGGCCTCGCCGTATGGTCTTGCCGTGGCAGAGCTTGCGGCAAAGGTGGCGATCGAGGCGGGAGTGACGGTTGTTTCGGGCGGCGCGGTCGGTTGTGACCAGGCCTCGGGTTGGGCTGCGGTCAACGCCGGCGGCAAACACGTCGTGGTGCTGGGGACGGGCGCCGACGTGGTCTACCCGCGTTCGAGCGCGGGGCTTATTACCCGCACGCTCGATACGGGTGGCGCGGTCGTGTCGATCTCTCCGTGGGGCATGGGTCCGCGCAAGTTTGCCTTTCCGCGCCGCAATCGCGTGATCGCGGCCCTGTCGCAAGCCCTCTTTGTATCCGAGGCGGGTATGCCTTCTGGGACGTTTTCTACAGCCGAGGCTGCTATGGATTTGGGGCGCGAACTTCTTGCCGTGCCGGGGTCGATCCTATCGCCCGAGTCGCGTGGCACGAATTACCTCATTGCGAACGGTGCCTGCTGCATCGTCGACGAGGAATCTATCGAGATGGCTATCTCACGCATCTACGGAACCCTGCGCTACTCGCGCCCCGATGCTCCCGGCATTGCCGACCTGGATCCAACGCAGCAGACCGTGATGCATGCGCTCATCGCCTCTCCGCTCAAGGTCGACGACATCGCGGCGCTCGTCTCGCTCGATGCTGTCGGCGTACTCAAACTCTTGGGTTCGCTTGAACTCGAGGGTCTTATCGAGCGCATGATGGATGGAAGGTATGCGCCCTCCAAGTTTGCCCTTCACGCCCAGACGCCCTTCGGTCACAATGGAAAACGTGTCAATTAGAAAGGTGTTTGCAGATGCAGTTCGATCAGGTGACGGTTATCGGTGGCGGTCTGGCGGGTTCGGAATGCGCAATTCAACTGGCAGACCGTGGGTTTGCCGTAAAGCTGTGCGAGATGCGCCCCCAGGTGAGCTCCCCGGCCCACCATACCGATCATCTGGCAGAGCTCGTCTGCTCCAATTCGTTTAAGTCGACTCGTCCGGATTCCGCGGCTGGTTTGCTGAAGGCCGAGCTTGAGCGCATGGGTTCAGTCCTGCTCGATTGCGCCCATCGCGCGGCTGTTCCCGCCGGCGGTGCCCTGGCGGTCGACCGCGTCAAGTTTTCCGAGCTTGTCGAGGCCGAGGTTGCCGCTCGTCCCAATATCGAGGTCGTGCACGGCGAGGTCACGCAGATTCCCGAGGGCCACGTGGTCATTGCCGCGGGCCCGCTGTGTTCACCGGCGCTGAGCGAAGAGGTCATGAAGCTCGTCGGTGGCGACGCCCTTGCGTTCTTCGATGCCGCGGCGCCGATCGTCGATGCCTCCACGCTCGATATGGACGTGCTGTTCTCGCAGTCGCGCTACGAGGAGCAGGGGAGCGGCGACTATCTCAACGCTCCGCTCAACAAGGAGGAGTACGAGGCCTTTATCGAGGCGCTTACCACGGCCGACCGCGTGGTGCTCAAAGACTTTGAGGGCGGCGATCTGTTCCAGGCCTGCCAGCCTGCCGAGGAAGTTGCGCGCACCGGCAAGGACGCCATTCGCTTTGGCGCCATGAAGCCCGTCGGCCTCACCGATCCGCGTACCGAACGTCGCCCCTGGGCGGCGATTCAGCTGCGTGCCGAGAACAAGGAGAAGACCGCCTATAACCTGGTGGGCTTCCAGACCAACTTGACCTTTGGCGAGCAGAAGCGCGTCTTCCATATGGTGCCGGGCCTGGAGAACGCTGAGTTCTTCCGCTACGGTGTCATGCACCGCAATACCTTTGTCGACGCCCCTCACGTGCTCGATGGCACCTTTGCCGTGCCCGGTACCGGCGTGCGCCTGGCCGGTCAGATCACCGGCACCGAGGGGTACATGGAAGCCGTGGCGACAGGTCTGCTCGCGGCGCTTAACACTTATGCCGAGGCTATCGGTGCCGCGGGCGTCGAGTTGCCGCGTGTGGGCGCCCTGGGTGCGCTCGTGGGCTATGCGACCGATCCTGCCACCGTGGGCTATCAGCCCATGCATGTCAACTTTGGCCTGGTGCCGCCACTCGAGGATGGTAAGCGCCGCAGCAAGCGCGACCGCTACCAGGCCTATGCGGACCGTGCGCTCGAGGCCCTTGATGCCTACTTGGCCACGCGTTCCGACTTGTTTGGAGGCGACCGGTCATAGCCTTTGACCTGTACGACACCGTCGACTCGTTTATCGCCTATATCGCACGCGTCGAGGGACTTTCTCCCAACACGGTGACGGCCTATGGCTCGAGGCTAGAGCGCTTTGCTGCCTGGTGCGAGCGCGAGGATATCGATGCTTTCGCTGCCGACGTGCGCACCATTCGTCGCTATCTTGCCGAGCTTTCGCGTGAGCAGATGGCTCCCCGAACGCTTGCGGCGCACCTGTCGGCTATTCGATCTCTCTATCGCTGGATGGCTGCCGAGGGGATTGTCGAGGGCGATGCGGTCTCGGCGATCGCATCGCCCAAGCTGCCGCGTGACCTGCCGGGTGTCCTTACGACCCAGCAGGTTGAGGCGCTGCTCAAGACGCCTGATACCTCGACGCCCGCGGGACTGCGCGATGCGGCGATGCTTGAGTTGCTCTATGCCTCCGGCGCGCGAATCTCGGAGCTCGCGGCGCTCAACGTGGAGTCTATTGGTTGGTCCGAGCGAACGCTGCGACTTTGGGGCAAGGGGAGCAAGGAGCGTATCGTCCCTCTGTATCGTCGTGCGCTCGAGGTGACGCATCTCTATATTGAGGAGGGGAGGCCGGAGTTGCTCGCTCAGGCAAAGCGCCGCGACCTCGCTACTGGGCCGCATCCGCTGCTTATATCGGCGCGTGGCAATCGCATGAGCGCCGCCATGCTCCGGCGGCGGTTCCATACGCTGGCGACGCTCGCCGGCATTCCGGCCGACATCGCCCCGCATGCGATGCGCCATACCTTTGCGACCGACTTGCTCGAGGGCGGTGCGGACCTGCGCTCGGTTCAAGAGCTGCTAGGTCATGCGAGCCTGTCCACGACGCAAATCTACACGCATCTCACGCCCGATCGGCTCAAACGTGCCGTGGCTCAAGCCCATCCCCGCGGCGAATAGTGGATGGGACGTCCCGCGCCGCACTCAGGTGTGTGGTTTTGATTGCGGGTTGGCAGGAAGAAGCATTCCTGCTATCATTCATCGGGTTGCTTCACGGCAACATGTTTTTATCACGCACGCGCGGCTACTTCATACCGTGGTGCCCGGGCTTTGGTAGCACATGTCCGGGTTGGTTTTGGAGGATGACCCCGCGCGGAGGCAAACCACAGGAGGTTTAACATGGCTACCAAGATTAATATCCGCACCCTGCTCGAGGCCGGCTGCCACTTCGGTCACCAGACCCGTCGCTGGAACCCCAAGATGAAGCCCTTCATCTTTGGTGAGCGCAACGGCATCTACATCCTCGACCTCAAGCAGACCATCCTCGACGCCGACCAGGCCTACACCTTCGTCAAGAACGTCGCTAAGGGCGGCAACGTGCTGTTCGTCGGCACCAAGAAGCAGGCTCAGGAGGCCGTCAAGAACGCTGCTGAGCGCGCCAACATGCCTTACATCAACCAGCGTTGGCTCGGCGGTATGCTGACCAACTTCGTCACCATCCGCTCCCGCATCAACCGCATGGAGGAGCTCGAGGCCATGGTCGAGGACGGCCGCATGGCTGTTCTGCCCAAGAAGGAGCAGGCTGTGCTCGGCAAGGAGCTCACCAAGCTCCAGACCAACCTCGGTGGCGCCCGCGACATGAAGGGTCTGCCCCAGGCTCTCTTCGTCATCGACACCAAGCGCGAGGAGAACGCCATCAAGGAGGCCCAGCGCCTGAACATCCCCGTCGTCGCTCTGATCGACACCAACTCCGATCCCGACGAGGTCGAGTACGGCATCCCCTGCAACGATGACGCCATCTCCGCTGTCACCCTTATGTGCGAGCTCATGGCTGACGCCTGCCTCGCTGGCTCCGGCAAGGAGCAGGTCTCCGAGGCCGAGATGGCCGCTGAGCCCAAGGCCGAGTAAATCAGTCTTAGTTAATTCTTTTTCATCTCTTTGAAAGGAACCACAATGGCCCAGATTACCGCCGCTATGGTCAAGCAGCTCCGCGAGATGACCGACTCCCCGATGATGGAGTGCAAGAAGGCTCTCGTCGAGGCTGACGGCGACATGGACGCCGCTGTCGACGTTCTGCGTAAGAACGGCCTTGCCAAGGCTGCCAAGAAGGCTGGCCGTGAGACTAACGAGGGCGCTGTCGCCGCGTTCGTCTCCGAGGATGGCAAGACCGGCGCTCTGCTCGAGCTCTCCTGCGAGACCGACTTCGTTGGCTCCAACGCCAAGTTCACCGGCTTTGCTTCCAAGGTCGCTGAGGTTGTCGCTACCACCGAGCCTGCTGACGTCGACGCTCTGCTCGAGAAGCCGATGGGCGAGGAGACCGTTTCCTCCGAGCTCACCGAGATGATTCACATCATGGGCGAGAACATGAAGATCTCCCGCTTCGCTGCCCGCAAGGCCGAGAACGGCGCTCTCGCTTCTTACATCCACATGGGTGGTAAGATCGGCGTCCTCGTCGAGTTCGCCTTCGAGAAGGCCGAGACCGCTCAGGCTGAGTCCTTCAAGACCTTCGCTCACGACGTTGCCCTTCAGGTTGCCGCCGTCGCCCCGATCTGCGCTACCCGCGATCAGGTTCCGGCCGAGACCGTCGAGCACGAGAAGCAGATCTACATGGCCCAGGCTGCCGAGTCCGGCAAGCCCGAGGCTATCCAGGAGAAGATGGCTGTCGGCCGTCTGGAGAAGTTCTACAAGCAGTCCGTGCTCACCGAGCAGGAGTTCATCAAGGACAGCTCCCTCACCATCAAGAAGTATGCTGAGCAGGTCTCCAAGGAGCTCGGCGACACCATTACCGTCGTTGCCTTTGACCGTCTGGTCCGTGGCGAGTAAATAAGCTCTTGTAGCTGGTAATGAGCAGGCTGTGGGTTTTACTCACAGCCTGCTTTTTCATGGCTCTTATCAGAGCCTTTGATATCATATTGAGAGTCTAATTAAAGGAGGATCGCTTTGTCCGACATCCGATATAAACGCGTGCTTCTTAAGCTTTCCGGCGAAGCACTGATGGGCGACAGCCAATATGGCATCGACCCCAAGGTTACCGACCATCTTGCCAAGCAGGTCAAGGAGCTGCTAGCCGTTGGCCATGAGGTCGGCGTCGTTGTCGGCGGCGGCAATATTTTCCGCGGCATGGCCGGCGCTGCCGGTGGCATGGAGCGTGCTCAGGCCGACTATATGGGCATGCTGGCAACCGTTATGAACGCGCTCGCCCTGCAGGATGCCTTCGAGCATAACGATGTTCCCTGCCGCGTGATGAGCGCTATCCAGATGAACGAGATCTGCGAGCCCTATATTCGCCGTCGCGCCATCAACCACCTTTCCAAGGGCAACGTCGTTATTTTTGCCGCCGGTTCGGGCAATCCGTACTTTACGACCGACACCGCCGCGGCTCTTCGTGCGTGCGAGATCGGCGCCGAGATTCTGATTAAAGCCACCAAGGTTGACGGCATCTACGACAAGGATCCCGTCAAGTGCGCCGACGCCGTCCGTTTTGACAAGATTACCTATCACGAGGTTCTCGTCCGCGGTCTGCAGGTTATGGATTCCACGGCTACGGCACTGTGCCAGGACAACCGTATGCCGATTTTGGTCCTCAACATCGATGGCGAGGACACCGTCAAGCGCGCGCTTTCGGGTGAGCCCGTCGGCACGCTCGTCTATCAGGAGGATTAAGCATGGCAGAGAACATCACCGCCCACATGGACAAGTCGCTCGAGTCCCTCAAGCATAACTTCTCCAAGGTCCGTACCGGCCGCGCCAATGCCAACATTCTGTCCGACATCACCGTCGATTATTACGGTGTTCCCACACCGGTCACGCAGGTTGCCGCCGTCAAGACCCCCGAGGCCCACATGCTGCTCATCGAGCCGTGGGACAAGGCACTCATCAACGCTATCGTCAAGGCCATCGGCGCTTCCGATCTGGGTATTACCCCCAACTCCGATGGCACCGTCGTTCGTCTGCCGTTCCCGGCTCCCACCGAGGAGCGCCGTCGCGAGCTCGTCAAGGAGTGCCGTGAGTACGCCGAGCAGGCCAAGGTGTCTATCCGTAACATCCGTCGCGACTTCAACAACAAGCTCGAGCGCGATGAGGAGCTCACCGAGGACGATGTCCGTCGCGAGCAGGCCAAGGTCCAGAAGCACACCGATGAGTATGTCGCCAAGGTCGAGGAGCTTCTGAAGGAAAAAGAAGCCGAGGTCATGGAGATCTAAGGTGCAATACGACGAGCATAAACTGGTCGAGTACTTTGCCGACGCCCCTGCGGGCGTCGGTTTTTCCGACCTTGACCTCAATAACATTCCGCACCATATCTCGTGCATCATGGACGGCAACGGTCGTTGGGCCACGTCGCGCGGTCTTGCACGCACTGAGGGCCACAAGGCGGGTATCGTCTCGCTGCGCGAGATCATTACCGCCTGCGTGCGCCTGGGCGTCGACGTCCTTTCGGCCTATGCGTTTTCCACCGAAAACTGGAATCGTCCGCAGCACGAGGTCAACGTTTTGATGCATTTGTTTGCCAAGACGTTTATCGATGAGTTGCCGCTGCTTAAGCGCGAAAACGTTCGCGTTGTCTTTTTGGGCGATATTTCCGCACTGCCTAAGAAGACCCGCGATGTCTTTGAGCGAGGTCTTGCCGAGTGCGCCAATCACACCGGCATGACGCTGGCGCTTGCCGTCAACTACGGCGCGCGTGCCGAGATTACCCGCGCTGTCCGTCAGATCGCACTCGACGCTGCCGCCGGTAAGATCGATCCTGGCGCAATTGATGACGACATGGTGGCTTCCCACCTCTATACCGCTGGCCTTCCCGATCCTGAGCTTGTGATTCGCACTTCTGGTGAGCTGCGCCTTTCGAACTATCTGCTGTGGCAGGTGGCTTATTCCGAATTCTACGTCACCGATACCTATTGGCCCGACTTTGATCGTTGGGGCCTTGTCGACGCCATTTTGGCCTATCAGGGCCGTGACCGTAGGTTTGGTGGTCTGAGCAAGACCGAGGAGGCTTAATCGTGTCCGATCGTCCCAAGGCAATTGCTCCCAAGACATCTGAGCGCAAGGCTGTCGCTGCGGGAGCGCCCGCAGCGAAGAATGGCACCGGTTCGTGGCTTGCCGGCTTTATCACCCGTGCCGCCGCCGGTATCGTCTATGCCGTTGTCTTTATCCTGTGCCTGGTTTTGGGTATTGTGCCCACGGCCATCTTTGTTTCTGTCATGAGCGGTCTGTGCTGCTATGAGTTTTTCCGTATGACGAGGCTCGATGGCAAGATGGCTAACGAGCGCATGGGTATCGCTGCCGCCGTACTCTTTCCGCTGTCGGCGTTGGGCGATTCGATGTTGCTGAATGCCCTGCTTTTTGCCCTGATGCTCGCTGTGGGCATTTGGTATGTTTGGTCGCCGCGTACCCGCATCTCTGATGTGGCCGTGACGCTCATGGGTCCCATCTACACTGGCTTTATGCTGTCGGCTATCGTGCTGCTGCGCGATGCCGTGCCCGGTTTTGCCGGCGCCCTGCTTTCGGTGGGCGTTTGCGCGTCCCTTTGGGTCTCCGATTCGTTTGCCTACATCGTGGGTAGCCGTATCGGCAAGCACAAGATGGTTCCCAAGATCTCTCCCAAAAAGAGCTGGGAGGGGTTTGTCGGCGGCATCCTGGGCTCGGTTTTGATTTGGCTCATCCTGTGGGCGACGCACTTCTACAAGCTCAGCCTGCCCTATGCGCTGCTGTGCGGCGTGGTCGTGTCCGTCCTGGGCGTTATCGGAGACCTCATCGAGTCGCGCATCAAGCGCGGTGTGGGCGTTAAGGATTCCGGTAACCTTATCCCGGGCCACGGCGGCATGCTCGATCGTAGCGATTCGCTTATCTTTGGCTGCATTACCGCGCAGCTGCTTTTGATGATCGGAGGCGTGCTGTAATGTCCTTCCAGACGACGTATGGCCCCGATGGACGTCTCCGTGTTGCCATCCTGGGTTGTACGGGCTCTATCGGCACCCAGGCGCTCGATGTGTGCCGCCAGCATGCCGATCGCCTGCAGGTGACGGCGCTATCCGTTAACTCCAGTACCTCCGAGCTCGTTGCCGCTGCCCGCGAGTTCTCGGTTCCGGCGGTTGCCGTGGCCGATGTCGCTCATGGCGATGACGCCGTGCTGCAGGAGTTGCCCGAGGGAACGAAGCTCGGCGTTGGCGCGCAGGCGGTTTGCGAGCTCGCGCGTCGCGACGATGTCGACTGCGTGCTTGTTGCTATTGTGGGTGCCGCCGGTCTCGAGGCGAGCCATGCGGCCTTGACCTCGAATAAGCGTCTTGCCCTTGCCAACAAGGAGTCCCTCGTCGTCGGTGGCGACTTGCTTATGCCGTTGGCGCAACCGGGCCAGCTTATTCCAGTCGACTCTGAGCACTCCGCCATCTACCAGTGCTATCTGGGGGAGAACCCGCGCGAGGCTCATTGTATTTGGCTCACCTGCTCGGGCGGTCCGTTCTTTGGCTGCACGCGCGACGAGCTAGATCGCGTGACGCGTGCCGATGCCCTCGCACATCCCACGTGGGCCATGGGTGCTAAGATCACCATCGACTCCGCCACCCTCATGAATAAGGGCCTGGAGCGCATTGAGGCCATGCATCTGTTTAACTGCGACCTCGATTTCATTAACGTGGTCGTGCAGCGTCAGTCCAAGATTCACTCTATGGTCGAGTTTGCCGACGGCTCCGTGATGGCGCATCTCGGTGCTTCCGACATGCGTATTCCCATCCAGTTCGCGTTCTCGTATCCCGAGCGTTGGGATACCCCGGCGCCTCGTATCGATTTCCGCGAGCTGGGGCAGCTCACGTTTGATGCTGCCGACATGGATACCTTCCGCTGTCTGGCACTGGCCGAGCGTGCCGGCAAGACGGGTGGCACCATGCCGTGCGTGCTCAATGCCGCCAACGAGGTCGCCGTCGATGCCTTCCTGCACGATGGCTGCAGCTTTACCGATATCGATCGCATTGTGGAATCCTGCATGGATGCCCACGATATGCAGGCGGTCGATTCGTTTGAGCAGCTTCGCGACATCGATGCGTGGGCGCGTGAAAAGGCTGCGCAGGTACTCGCCGCAACCCGTTCCTAACCCATAAGGATTGCTTTTTCGTTTTATGGATACTGTTCTGAGCGTTCTCTCATCGGTCTTTTGGGGCGTGCTGATGCTTTCCGTCCTCGTGTTTTTGCACGAGGGCGGCCACTTTTTGGCGGCGCGTGCCTGCGGCGTCCGTGTGACCGAGTTCTTTTTGGGCCTGCCGTGCCGCTTTGACATCCATTACACGTCGCGTCGCATTGGAACCAAGTTTGGCGTGACCCCGCTGCTGCTGGGTGGCTACGCTGCCATCTGCGGTATGGATCCGACCGATGTCTCCTGCGCCGATCGCGTGCTCGCGGCTATCTACCGTCATGGTCGCGTGACCGTGGCCGACCTTGCTGTCGAGCTCGAGCTTTCCGAGGAGGATGTGCTCGAGGCTTGTGCTCTGTTGCTGGGCTGGGGCTCCATCGCACCCTGGTATGAGGAAGGGGAGAAACCCTCGCCGAGCTACTATCCCACCAAGTATCAGACGCTGCCGCGAGACGCGGCGGGTTACACCACCTTTGACGGCCGCCGGTTCGATCGAGAGCATGCGACTGCCGAGGGCGATGTGTGGGAGCTGCCGTGCGGCGAGGCTGATTTCTTGGCGCAAGAGCGCTCGCACACTTATCTTGGCCAGGGCTTTCTCAAGCGCGCCTTTATGCTGCTCGCGGGCATTCTCGTCAATATCCTGACGGGTTTTTTGCTGCTTATGAGCATCTATTCCATTGCGGGCGTCACCGTGCCGATCGATACCAACGTGATCGGTCAGGTTGACGAGGGGTCTATTGCCGCCAAGGCGGGTATCGAGGCTGGTGATGCGATCCTTTCGGTTGACGGTGTATCGTGCTCCACATGGATGAACGTTTACGATGCCATCGGCAAGGCCGCCGGTAAGGACGATATCGCCATCGAGTACGAGCGTGACGGCAAGCAGCATTCGACCACGGTTGCGCTCAAAGAGGACGAGCGCCTAGGTGTGTATGCCTCTACGCAGGTAGTCCGTTTGGACCCCATCACCTCGGCGCGTCTGTCATTCTCCTATGTTGTGCAGACCGCGGAGGGCGTGATGCGCCTGCTCCAGCCGCAGCATACGATGGAGATTCTCGATCAGTCTTCTTCGATCGTGGGTATTAGCGTTATGTCCTCACAGGCTGCTGCTGCCGGTCCTGCCACATTCCTTTCGTTTGCCGCCCTCATTTCGTTCTCGCTTGGCTTTATGAACCTGCTGCCCATCCCACCACTCGATGGCGGCAAGCTGGTCATCGAGATCATTCAAAAGATTGTGGGCCGCGAGCTTCCGCTCAAGGTCCAGACGATTGTGAGCTATGTGGGCATCGCGCTCTTTGTGCTGCTGTTTGTCTATATGCTTCGTTCCGACATCCTTCGATTTATTCTGTAGGGGAGTGTTTGGATTGTCTTTATCCCATCCTTTGCCTCGCGAGTTGACGCGCCCCGTGCATGTGGGCGGCGTGCAGATCGGTGGTGGCGCTCCGGTCGTGGTTCAGTCCATGACCTGCACTGATACCGCCGATGCCCAGGCAACGCTTGGGCAGGTTCGCGCGTTGGCGCAGGCGGGCTGCGATATCGTGCGCGTGAGTGTACCCACCGAGGCCGCGCTCGAGGGCTTTCGTACCATCTGTGCTGAGTCCCCGGTGCCGATCGTCGCCGATATTCACTTTAACCATAAGCTCGCCATTGGTGCCGTTGAGGCCGGTGCTGCCAAGCTGCGCATCAATCCCGGCAATATCGGCGATTGGGCCAAGGTCGATGCCGTGATCGATGCTGCTGGTGCCGCGGGCTGTGCGATTCGTATCGGCGTCAATGCCGGTTCACTCGAGCAGGATATCGCCGAGCGCGAAGACCTCACGCAGCCCGAAAAGCTCGTGATGTCGAGCGAGCGCTTCGTCAAGCACTTTGAGGACCGCGGCTTTACGAACATTGTGCTTTCGGCCAAGGCCCATAGCGTGCAAACGACGCTCGATACCTATCGAGCCCTGTCGCGTGAGATTCCCCACGTTCCGCTTCACCTGGGCGTAACCGAGGCGGGTACCAAGCTTCAGGGCACGATTAAGAGCTCGGTGGGCCTTGGTATTCTGCTGTCTGAGGGTATCGGTGACACCATGCGCGTCTCGCTCACGGCCGATCCGGTCGAGGAGCCGCCGGTCGCTTGGGGTATCCTGCAGTCCCTTGGCCTGCGCCGCCGTGGTCCCGAGATCGTCTCGTGTCCCACGTGCGCTCGTTGCCAGGTCAACCTCATTCCCATCGCCGAGGAGGTCACCGAGCGGCTTAAGAACTACTCCGCGCCGCTTTCGATCGCCGTGATGGGATGTGCCGTTAATGGCCCCGGCGAGGCTTCCGACGCCGACCTAGGTGTGGCCTGTGGACGAGGTCAGGGCCTGCTCTTTTCGCATGGCCAGATCATTGGTAAAGTAGCTGAGGACCAAATTGTCGACGCGCTTATGGCAGAGGTCGACAAACTTATTGAGGAGAAATAAATGACTCGAGCAATGTATATGTCTAAGCTCTATGCGCCGACGCTTAAAGAGGATCCGGCCGATGCCGAGCTTGCGAGCCATCGCCTGCTGCTTCGCGCTGGCATGATCCGCAAGGAGGCCGCCGGTCTGTATTCTTATCTGCCGCTCGCATGGCGCTCGATCCGCAAGATCGAGAACATCGTGCGCGACGAGATGGATGCTGCTGGCGCCCAGGAGCTCATGATGCCCATTATGGTCGATGCCGAGCTGTGGCGTGAGTCCGGCCGCATCGATGCCTATGGCAAGGAGCTCGTGCGCTTTGATGACCGCCACGGCCGCGAGTTTGTTCTCGGACCCACGCACGAGGAGACCGTGACTGCCCTGGTGCGCAATGAGCTGCGTTCCTACAAGCAGCTGCCGGTGAACCTCTATCACATCCAGGATAAGTTCCGCGACGAGTTTCGTCCCCGCTTTGGTCTGATGCGCGGTCGCGAGTTCATCATGAAGGACGCCTACAGCTTCTCCGCCACGCAGGAGAGCCTGCAGGAGGAGTATGACAAGATGAAGCAGGCCTACGCCAACATCTGCGAGCGCTGCTACATCAAGGCCCTGCCCGTCGTTGCCGACTCCGGCGAGATCGGTGGCGACACCTCCGTCGAGTACATGGCTTTGGCCGACGCCGGCGAGGCTTCGCTGGTCTATTGCGATGACTGCGGTTTTGCCGCCGATGATGAGGCCGCAAGCACCAAGGTCGTCGTGACTGAGGGCCCTGGCGACGGTACGCTCACCAAGGTCGAGACTCCGGGCATGGGTACCATTGAGGCTGTTGCCAAGTTCTTTGGGTTCCCCGAGAACGGCACGCGCAAGTCCCTGGCGTTGATTGACTCCGAGGGCAAGCCGGTCGTGGCCCTTGTTCCGGGCGATCATGAGCTCAATGACTGCAAGGCCGAGCATGTCTTTGGCAAGGGTTATCGCATGATGACCGATGAGGAGCTCCAGACCTACGGTCTGCATAAGGGCTTTATCGGACCGGTTAACCTTCCCGAGGGCATATGCCTGGTGTGCGACGAGAGCCTGCGCGAGTCCAAGCAGTGGGCCTGCGGTGCCAACGAGGTCGACTATCACTTTACCGGCGCCTGCCCCGAGCGCGACTTTACCGTCGACGAGTGGGCCGATCTGGTCACCGTTGTTGCCGGCGACCCTTGCCCGCACTGCGGCAAGCCGCTCTCCGCTGCTCGCGGCATCGAGGTCTCGCAGGTCTTCCAGCTGGGTACCAAGTATTCCGAGGCCATGGGTGCCACCTTTATGGACGAGGACGGCAAGGAGAAGCCGCTCATCATGGGTTGTTACGGCGTGGGCGTGTCCCGCTCGCTCGCTGCCGTCGTGGAGCAGCACAACGACGAGCACGGTATCGTCTGGCCGGTCTCCGTTGCCCCGTACGAGGTCGCGGTGATTCCGCTCGACCCCAAGAAGGAGGAGTGCGCTACCGTCTGCGAGCAGATTGTTGATGGCCTGTGTGCCGAGGGTATCGAGGTCGTCGTCGACGATCGCGATGAGCGTCCTGGCTTTAAGTTTGCCGATAACGACCTCATGGGCTTCCCGTATCAGGTGGTGCTCGGCAAGCGTGGCCTTAAGAACGGCACCGTCGAGCTCAAGAACCGTGCTACGGGCGAGCGCGAGGATGTGGCTATCGACGAGGTCGTCGCCAAGGTTGCCGAGCTTGTTAAGGCGGCTCGCCGTTAATCGACGTTTCTGCTATTAGATGTAATTGCGGGACTGCTCCGTATCTCTCTTAGAATGAGATGCGGAGCAGTCTTTTTTTGTTGCGTGAATAAACTCGACGGGTAAAGGAAAACCCCACAGCCCAAATGAGCTGTGGGGTTTTCCATTGTGCCTCCGATGCGAAATAAATCGCTCAGATATTACTGATAATCGACGACGTCGATCCAGTTCTTCAGGAACTCATCGTTCACGTTGCGCTTACGAGCGAGCTCGGAAGCGGCGACGATGCTCGTCCACTGACGCACGACCTGCATGGGCATGTCGGCGCGGTCGCAGTAGAGCTCCAGGTAGGCCTCGGCCTGGTCCTTGCTGTTGAGGGCGAAGAGCAGGTAGGTGGTGGCAACGTCGGCAGCAGGGGAGCCCTGGGTGGCGTGTGCCCAGTCGCACACATAGAGCTGGCCGTCGTCGCCGACGATGACGTTGGAGGGGTTGAAGTCGCCGTGGCAGACCTTGAACTCCTTGGTCATGCCGTCCAGACGCTCCTGAAGGTTGTAGCGCGTGGTGGCATTGAGCTGATCAAGGCTGTCGATCATGCGGGCGTACTTGTCGCGCTGACGGTTAAGCAGCGGGGAGGTGTAGCCGTGGATCTCGATCTGGAGGTCGACGAACATCTCGAGGTACTCACCAAAGCGCTGGGGCTCGGCAGTCATCTTCTCGGCAAGGGTGGTGCCCGGAACCTTCTCGGTCACGAGCGCCCAGCCGTTGGCGTTCTCGAGCTGGGAAACCTCGAGAGCCTTGGGGCTGCGGATGCCGCACTCATTGATGCGGGCAAGATTCAAAGCCTCGTTGAACACGTCGGAGACAGGCTTGGTCTCGTTAAAGACCTTGACGATCTTGTCGCCCAGGTCGTAAACGACCTTGTTGCCACGGCGGACGAGCTCGGTCTTGGAATCGGGTAGCAGCATGGTTGCATCCTTTCAACGATGCGATAGAAGCGACGGCGGGGGTGTGTGAAACACCCGTGCACCCCCGCCGCAAAAAACCGTGCTAAAAACTAGCAGACGGCGTAGTCCTGGGGCTCGCGGCCGTAGTAGGCGTCCAGGTAGAGCTCCTTGATCTCGCTCATGAGCGGGTAGCGCGGGTTAGCGCCGGTGCACTGGTCGTTGAATGCCTGCTCGGTCATCTCGTCGAGGGTGTCGAGGAAGTACTGCTCGTCAACACCGTAGTCGGCGATGGTCTTCTTGACACCGATGAAGTCCTTGAGCTCCTCGAGTTTCGTGATGAAGTTCTCGAAGACCTCCTTGTCGTCCTTGCCCTCGATGCCGCAGTACTTGGCCATCTCGGCGTAGTTGTGCAGCGCGTTGGGGTAAGGATACTGGGAGAAGGTACCCATCTTGACGGGAGCCTCGGCGGCGTTGTAGCGCATGACGCGGGTCAGGATGACGGCGTTAGCGATGCCGTGGGGCAGGTGATGGAAAGCGCCGAGCTTGTGAGCCATGGAGTGGTTGAGGCCCAGGAAGGCGTTGGCGAAGGCCATACCGGCCATGCAGGAGGCGTTGTGCATCTCCTCGCGGGCGTGCGGGTCCTTGGCGCCGTTCGTGAAGCTGGAGGGCAGGTTCTCAAAGACGAGCTTGGCAGCGCGCTCGGAGAGGCCCTTGGTGTAGTCGGAAGCCATGATGGAGACGTAGGACTCGATGGCGTGGGTCATGACGTCGATGCCGGAGGCAGCGGTCAGGCCGCGCGGGGCGGTCATGCAGTTGTCGGCGTCGACGATAGCCATGTTGGGGAGCAGCGCGTAGTCGGCGAGCGGCCACTTGATGCCGGTCTCCTTGTCGGTGATGATGGCGAACGGCGTGCACTCGGAGCCGGTACCCGAGGAGGTCGGGACGGCGACGAAGTAGGCCTTCTTGCCCATCTCGGGGAAGGTGAAGATACGCTTGCGGATGTCCATGAAGTCCATGGCCATGTCCTCAAACTTGCACTCGGGGTGCTCGTACATCATCCACATGATCTTGCCGGCGTCCATAGCGGAGCCACCGCCGACGGCGATGATGACGTCCGGCTCAAAGAGAGCCATCTGCTTGGCGCCGCGACGTGCGCACTGCAGCGACGGATCGGGCTCGACGTCGTAGAAGCAGTCGTGGGCGATGCCCATCTCGTCGAGCTTGGCCTCGATGGCGCGGGTGTTGCCATTCTTGAAGAGGAACTGGTCGGTGACGATGAAGGCACGCTTCTTGCCCATGACGTTGCCCAGCTCGTCGAGGGCGACGGGCGTGGAACCCTTCTTGAAGTAGACCTTCTCGGGAGCGCGGAACCACAGCATGTTCTCACGGCGCTCGGCCACAGTCTTAACGTTGATCAAGTGCTTCACCCCAACGTTCTCGGAGACGGAGTTGCCGCCCCAGGAGCCGCAGCCCAGGGTCAGAGACGGCTTCATGCCAAAGTTGTACAGGTCACCGATGCCGCCGTGCGAGGACGGGGTGTTGATGACGATACGGCAGGCCTTCATGACGTGCTCGAACAGGCTGATCTTCTCGGCCTGAGCGGGGTGCACGTACAGAGAGGCGGTGTGGCCCGGGCCACCGGCGAGCACCAGGTGCTCGGCCTTGTCGACGGCCTCCTGGAAGTCCTTGGCGTGGTACATGGCCAGGACCGGGGAGAGCTTCTCGTGGGAGAACTCCTCCTTGGCGGGGTCGGTGGAGGTGACCTCGGCGATCAGGATCTTGGTCTTGGCGGGAACCTCGATGCCGGCGAGCTCGGCGATCTTGGCAGCGGCCATGCCGGGGATGCGGTGATCGAGAGCGCCGTTCTTGAACATGGCGGCACGCAGGGCCTCCATCTCGGCACCCTGCTTGACGAAGTAGCAGCCGCGCTTCTGGAACTCGGCCTTAACCTGGTCATAGATGCTGTCGATGACGGTCACGGACTGCTCGGAAGCGCAGATCATGCCGTTGTCGAAGGTCTTGGAGTGGATGATGGAGTTGACGGCGAGCAGCACGTCGGCGGTGTCGTCGATGACGACCGGGGTGTTACCGGCGCCAACGCCCAGGGCGGGCTTGCCCGAGGAGTAAGCGGCCTTGACCATGCCCGGGCCACCGGTGGCGAGGATGATGTCGACGTCGCGCATGACCATGTTGGTCAGCTCGATGGAGGGGACATCGACCCAGCCGATGATGCCCTCGGGGGCGCCGGCCTTGACGGCGGCGTCAAGCACGAGCTTGGCGGCGGCGATGGTGCACTTGGCGGCAGCCGGGTGCGGGGAGATGATGATGGCGTTGCGGGTCTTCAGGCAGATCAGCGTCTTGAAGATCGCGGTGGAGGTGGGGTTGGTCGTCGGGATGACGGCGCCCACGATGCCGATGGGCTCGGCGATCTTGGTGATGCCGTAAGCCTCGTCGCGCTCCAGGACACCACAGGTCTTGGTGTTCTTGTAAGCGTTGTAGATGTACTCTGCGGCGTAGTGGTTCTTGATGACCTTGTCCTCAAGAACGCCGCGGCCGGTCTCCTCGATGGCCATCTTCGCCAACGGGATACGAGCCTTGTTGGCGGCCATCGCGGCCTCATAGAAGATCTTGTCGACCTGCTCCTGCGTGTACGTAGCAAAAAGCGCCTGGGCCTCTCGCATCTGAGCGAGCTTAGCCTCAAGCGCCTCTACGTTGTCCACAATTGCGGGAGTAGTGTTTTCCGGTGACTTTTTCACCATTTGTGTCTCCTTGCGATCGGAGATTTACCCTACGCCTTGCATGATAGCAAGAAATTATTCGGTGAACGGTAAGATTCCCGTAAAAGGCACACTAAAACGCTTCAATAAACTGAAACGCTTTAACTAAAACTATCTGCCAGTGCATCGCCCCGCTCATTGGGGACAGACTCTCATGAGTATTTCAACGGGAAAACGGGGAGAACGGGACATTTGTTTGACAATCGCTATTCGCGGGTCGCGGTCGAGTCGGACACACAGGCGGTGCAGCTACTCGATTATATCCATCTCAATCCTGTGAAAGGTGCGATTGACTCTCTCGAAGCATACCGCTGGTCAAGCTTTAGGGCATACCAGCTGGGCTACGATCCCTTTGACATCTGCGATGCGGCCCCTATGCTCGATATTGTCGGGGGGTCTCGTCGCTATTGTGAGCATCTTAAGGAAGTTGCCGGGCGGATCTGGTCAGTTGAGATTCTTCCACGCCGACGGATCCTCGATGAGGAGGCCCTTTCCGTTGCGCACGAAGTCCTGCCGAACATAGATCCTGCGCTGCTCAAGGCCCTGCCGCGACTCGAGCGTGATGCCTGTCTGCTGAGGCTCAGGCGGGCACATCTCACGGTCAAGCAAATTGCCCGTATCACCGGCATCGGCGCTACAAGCGTAACCAAGGCCACCGCGGGCTGGAACGAGGCGGCGTGAGGCAGGGGCCGAACCGCTGCCGGCATGCGTTACGTCTGTCCCCAATGCGTGAAAGCACTCATGTAAGCCTGTCCCCAATGAGTGCAAAAAGGCGCCCTCCGTAGGGGAGGGCGCCTTTGGTAAGTTCTATGTGAACGCGAGGTCTTTGACCCGGAGAGTCCGAGGTACTTGTTGGTAAGACCTTATTTAGGAGCGCGCAACCTTGCCAGACTTGAGGCAGGTGGAGCAAACGTTCATCTTGCGACGGTGACCATCGACGACGACGTAAACGCGCTGGATGTTGGGGCGGAACTTACGGTTGGTGACGCGGTGAGAGTGGCTGATGGAGCGACCGGCAACGGGGTGCTTACCGCAAACTTCGCAAACTTTGGACATAACTGACCCTCCTTGGGCGACAAACGAACATGTCGCGTTAACAAACAAGCCTGAACTATAGCACAGAAGCAGCTCCCTGTGCGTAATCTACACAGAGATATTCCTCTTTTGGCGATAGTGCTCACGCCACGGCCCTGGACGTAGATCCGATTTGCGTGCAGCAGAGGGGATTATGCCAGCTCGTGCGTGTGTTTTCAAGCTCGTCCCACAAATATATATAGGTTTATGGAGCATTGGGCTCCGTTTACGGATTGCTCTGTATTTATACTCGCAATTAAGCTCGAGGTTGGCTACACTATCCCTTGACCATTAAAGGGGTACGAGATACCCACATGGAATTACATAGCTGCCAAAGAGCAGACTTTCCTGTGGGTGTCTGGTCCGCTTTAAGCGGTCGGGCATCTATTTTTTTGACTGTGTCAGCAGTCAAGACATGTGAGGAAGGAGATCGATGGGCACGACTTCCCCCAAGGCGGTCATCATGGACGAGACCGCCGTCAATCGAGCGATGACTCGCATCGCGCACGAGATTCTCGAGCGCAACGAGGGCTGTGAAGACCTCGCTCTGGTTGGCATCGTCACGCGCGGCGACCTTCTGGCAAAGAAGCTCGCCGAGGAGATCAAGGAGATCGAGGGCGTCGAAGTTCCGCTCGGCAGCCTGGACATCAGCTTCTACCGCGATGACTACGCTACCAATTTCGCTCCCGCGATCCACGCTACCAACATTCCCTTCAGCGTCGACGGCAAGCGCGTCGTGCTGGTGGACGACATCCTGTATACGGGCCGTACCATCCGCGCCGCTCTCGATGCCGTCATGGACCTGGGCCGTCCGAGCCGTATTGAGTTGGCAGTCCTCGTTGACCGCGGCCACCGCGAGCTCCCCATCTCGCCGGACTTTGTCGGCAAGAACGTTCCCTCGTCGCATGAGGAGAACGTGCATCTATATATGAAGGAAGTCGACGGCCACACCGCCGTCGAGATCAACGACGTCGCGCCGGGCTCCCACGTGGGTTCTGCGCCGCTGGGAGGTGAGTAGTACCGTGGCGTTCAACCATAAGCACCTGATCGACATTACCGAGTACTCCGAAGAGGATATCAAGCTCATCCTCGAGACCGCCAAGGCGTTCTCCGAGGTCAACGAGCGTGCGATCAAGAAGGTCCCCACGCTCAAGGGCAAGACCATCGTCAACATGTTCAACGAGCCCTCGACGCGCACCCGCAGCTCCTTCGAGCTCGCCGAGAAGCGCCTTTCGGCCGACAGCCTCAACTTTGGCGGCTCCTCGACCTCTACGGTCAAGGGCGAGAGCCTCGTCGACACCGTCGAGACCCTCAACGCCTACAAGATTGACTGCATCGTCGTGCGCGATAAGCACGCCGGTGCTCCCTACATCGTCACGCAGAACTCGCCCGCGAGCGTTATCTGCGCCGGTGACGGCAAGCACAACCACCCCACGCAGGCCCTGCTCGACCTGTACACCATTTGGGAGCACAAGGGTGACTTCCACGGTCTGAAGGTCGCCGTCGTCGGCGATATCTCACACTCCCGTGTCTGCGGCTCGCTGATTCCCGCCCTTAAGATCATGGGCTGCGAGACCTACGCCGTCGCCCCCGGCACGCTGCTGCCGCCGGCGCCCGAGGTTCTGGGCTGCGACCACGTGACGAGCGATCTCGATTCTGTCCTGCCCGAGCTTGACGTCGTCTACATGCTGCGCGTGCAGCAGGAGCGCCTCGAGGGTGCCCCGTTCCCGACCATTCGCGAGTACCACAAACTCTTCGGCCTGACCAAGGACCGCGAGAAGCTCATGAAGCCCGATGCGATCATCTGCCACCCGGGCCCCATCAACCGCGGCGTCGAGTTCGACTCCTATATGGCCGACCACCCGCAACGCTCCGTCATCCTGGAGCAGGTCTACGCCGGTATCTGCGTGCGTATGGCTATCCTGTATCTGCTGCTTGGAGGTGCCGATAATGGCCTTGCTTCTTAAGAATGCCCACGTCGTCGACCCGTCCGTCGAGCTTGACGGTGTCGTTGACGTCCTGATTGACGGCGACAAGATCGCCGAGGTCGGCGAGAATCTCGCCGTCGAGGGAGCCGAGGTCCGCGACCTTTCCGGCAAGTACCTCGTCCCCGGCCTGGTGGATATGCACGTTCACCTTCGCGAGCCCGGCTACGAGGTCAAAGAGGACATCGAGAGCGGCACCCGCGCGGCTGCCAAGGGCGGCTTTACCGGCGTGTGCTCCATGCCCAACACCGATCCCGTCACCGATAACGGCACCGTCGTGGAGTTCGTCAAGTCCCGTGCTGCCGAGGTCGGTCACTGCCGCGTCTATCCGTCGGGCGCCATGACCCGCGGTCTTAAGGGCGAGGCCATGTCCGAGATGGGCGATATGGTCGCCCACGGCGCCGTCGCCTTCACCGACGACGGTCGCGGCGTGCAGGGTGCGGGCATGCTCCGTCGTTGCATGGACTACGGCAAGATGTTCGGCAAGGTCTTTATGAGCCACTGCCAGGACGAGGACCTGGTCGGCCACGGCCAGATCAACGAGGGCAAGGTTTCGACCCGTCTGGCTCTCGAGGGCTGGCCGGCTGCCGGCGAGGAGCTCCAGATCGCCCGCGACATCGAGATCGCCAAGCTGACCGGTGCCAAGCTGCACATCCAGCACATCTCCACCGCTCATGGCCTGGAGATCGTGCGTGCCGGTAAGGCCGCTGGCGTTCAGGTTACCTGCGAGGCCACCCCGCACCACATGTTCCTGACCGAGAACGACCTGGACGAGACCTACAACACCTCGCTTAAGGTCAATCCGCCGCTGCGTACCGAGGAGGATGCCGAGGCCATCCGTCAGGGCGTCATCGACGGCACCGTCGACGTTATCGTCACCGATCACGCTCCTCACACCCCGTGGGAGAAGGCCCGTGAGTTCGAGCTTGCGCCCTTTGGTATGATCGGCCTCGAGACCTCGCTGTCGCTCGTACTCACCGAGCTGGTCAACACGGGCAAGATGAGCATGGGCCGCATGGTCGAGCTCATGGCCATCAAGCCGCGTGAGATCCTGGGTCTCGACCAGGTTCAGGTCAAGGCGGGCTCCGTTGCCGACCTGACCGTGTTCGACCCCTCCGCAACCTGGACGGTTGGCGAGGACGGTTACGAGTCGCGCGCCGAGAACTCCGGTTTTGCCGGCCGCACGCTCACCGGCCGTGCCACCGATGTGTTCGTCGGCGGTAAGCAGACGCTTGCCGACGGCTGCATCTGCTAGCATAGCCTTATCGCTTTTGTGCGCGGCGCCCTTGCGGTGCCGCGCTTTCTGTTCGTTTTGACCATGCAACCGCATGGGGGATTGGAGCGTCTATGCCCACACCTTCCACTGCACGCATGCACGACTTCGAGGTCGTCTCGAACCAGGAGATCGCCGACGGCATCTTCTCGCTCGTCATCTCGGCCCCCAAGCTTGCAAGTGCGCTCAAGCCCGGTCAGTTTGTGAACATCGCCGTACCCGGCGATGCGTCCTCGCTGCTTCGCGTGCCCCTGAGCTACTACCGCGCCGACGCCGAGGCCGGCACCGTCGAGCTGTGGTACGCCGTCGTGGGCGACGACACCCGTCGTTTGTCCCAGATGGGCCCTGGCTCCACCTCTAACCTGCTGGGCCCCGGTGGCCGTGGCTGGATGGTACCCGAGGGCACCAGGAAGGCCCTGCTCGTCGCCGGTGGCATCGGTGTTCCGCCCGTGCTGTGCCTTGCCGACAAGCTTGCCGAGCAGGGTGTGGCCGTCGACGTGTGCCTGGGCTTTGGCACCGCGTCCAAGGCCGTGGGTGTCGATGAGTTCCGCGCGCTGGGCGCCACGGTCAACGTTTGCACCGATGATGGCACGCTGGGCACGCACGGTTTTTGCACCGACCCGGCAGCCGAGCTGCTCGGCGAGGGCGGCTACGACTATGTGGCCAGCTGCGGCCCCGCTGTCATGATGAAGAAAGTCGCCGCCGCTGCCGCCGAGGCCGGTGCGTACTGCGAGGTGTCGCTTGAGCGCATGATGAGCTGTGGCTTTGGCGCCTGCAACACCTGCAATGTCGAGACGGTCGACGGTATGAAGGGTGCTTGCATGTGCGGCCCCGTGTTCGATGCTTCCAAGGTGGTGGTCTTCTAGTGGGTACCGTGAACATGGCCGTCGATTTCGGCGGCGTCAAGATGCAGAACCCCATCAACACCGCAGCCGGTACCTTTGGCTACGGTTGGCAGTTCCAGAACTTCTTTGATGTTTCCCAGCTGGGCGCCATCACCACCAAGGGTTGCGCAGCCGAGCCCTGGCCCGGCAATCCCGCGCCCCGCATGGCTGAGATTCCCGGCGGTATGATTAACTCCGTGGGCCTTCAGAACCCCGGCGTGGCTGCCTTTGCCCGCGAGTCCGGTCCGTGGCTCGAGCAACTGTCCAAGGACGGTTGCCAGGTCATCTGTCAGGTTGCCGGCCACTCCGTTGACGAGTTTGTGCGCGCGCTCGAGATGTATGTCGAGCTATGCCCTTGGGCTGCCGGCTACGAGATCAACGTGAGCTGCCCCAACATCGCCGCCGGCGGTGCCGCCATGGGCTCTACGCCCGAGGGCGCCTCTTCCGTTATGGCTGCCTGCCGCAAGGTGACCGATAAGCCGCTGTTCGTGAAGATGGCGCCGGTCAACGTCGCCGAGATCGCCAAGGCCCTCGAAGCCGCCGGCGCCGACGGCCTTTCGGTCATCAACTCCATCCAGGGCATGGCCATCGACGTCCATACCCGCAAGTCCCGCGTGGCAAAGCCCAAGGGCGGCCTTTCGGGCCCGCTATGCCACCACATCGCCGTGCGCATGGTCTGGGAGGTCGCCCAGGCCGTCGATATCCCCATCAACGGTGTCGGCGGTGTCATGACCGGCGAGGATGCGGCCGAGTTTATCCTGGCCGGTGCCACCTGCGTGTCGGTTGGCATGGCCAACTTCGTCGATCCGTGCGCTTCGCTCAAGATCGCTCATGAGCTCGAGGCCTGGGCCGAGTCCCAGGGCGTAAAGGACATCAACGAGCTGGTAGGTGCTTTCGAATGCTAGAGACCGATGCCCGCGACCGCGTAATCGTCGCCCTCGACTGCGACCGCGAGCGTGCGCTCGAGCTCGCCCACGAGCTTTCGGGCCATGCCGCCTGGCTCAAGGTTGGTATGACGCTCTATTACGCTGAGGGCCCCGAGATCGTCAAGACCTTTAAGGACCTGGGCTTTAAGGTCTTCCTTGACCTTAAGTTCCATGATATTCCGCATCAGGTTCGCGGTGCCGCCCGTTCGGCCTCGCTTGCCGGTGCCGACCTGCTCTCGGTTCACGGCTTGGGTTCGGGCGCCATGCTCGCTGCCTGCCGCGAGGGTGCCGAGGAGGCGCGCGAGGACCGCGCCAAGCTCGTCGCCATCACCGTGCTCACGAGCATGAATCAGGATGCCTTGAGCGAGATCGGCGTCGAGTCGCCCGTGGCCGAGGAGGCCGCCCGCCTGGCAAAGCTCGCTCAGGCCAACGGCATCGATGGCATCGTGTGCTCGCCGATGGAGGCTCACGACATGCGTGAGCTGCTGGGCCCTGATGCCCTAATCGTGACTCCGGGTGTGCGTCCGGTGGGTGCCGCCCTTGGTGACCAGTCCCGCGTGGCGACGCCTTCCCAGGCTATCGAGCGCGGCGCAAGTCACATTGTGGTGGGCCGTCCCATCACCGGTGCCGACGATCCGGTTGCCGCCTTTGACGCCATCGTCGCTGAGCTGGTCGAATACGTCGCGTAAAAGATTCCCCTAAGTCACCACTTTTGGGTTTCATTAGCACAAAATAGCCCCTGTGCCTGCGTAAACTTTCCCATCCTTTGTGTGGAATCGCAGGTCAGGGGCTTAACTTTGGGCGCAGTATATTGCACTTTTTGCGGGTATCGTCTAACCTATGGAGCCGCGATTGGGCATTTTGTACGTTCTACGTGCTAAAATGCCAATTATTGAATCAGATATAACCCAACTATTTGGAGGTACGAATGGCACTCCCTCAGCTTACCGATGAGCAGCGCAAGCAGGCTCTTGAGAAGGCTGCTGCCGCACGTCACGCCCGCGCTGAGCTTCGCGAGCAGATCAAGAAGGGCGAGAAGTCCCTCGAGTCCGTGCTCAACTCCGATGACCCCATCGCTTCCCGCATGAAGGTTTCCACCCTCATCGAGTCTCTCCCTGGTTATGGCAAGGCCAAGGCCGCCAAGATCATGGAGGAGCTCGGTATCTCCGCTACCCGTCGCGTCCAGGGCCTCGGCGTCCGTCAGCGCGAGCAGCTCCTCGAGCAGCTGACCAAATAAGTGAGCGCTCAGGATTCCAAGCTCTTTGTGATTTCTGGACCGTCAGGCGCGGGCAAGGGCACGCTCGTCACTCGTGTGCGCGAGCGTCGCTCGAACCTGGGCCTGACGGTTTCGGCTACCACGCGAGCACCACGCAAAGGCGAGGTCGACGGCGTCAACTACTTTTTTCTGACGCGCGAGGAGTTCGACCGCCGCGTGGCAAACGGTGAGTTTGTTGAGTGGGCCGAGGTCCACGGTAACTGCTACGGCACGTTGGTGAGCGAGGTTCAGTCCAAGCTCGCCTCTGGTTCGTCTCTCATCTTGGAGATCGATGTCCAGGGCGCCCTGCAGGTGAAGGAGCGTTTCCCCGAGGCCGTGCTGATCTTTATCAAGCCACCTTCGCTCGAGGTGCTTCGCGAGCGTCTAGTCGGTCGCGGTACCGAGACGCCCGAGACGATTGAGCTGCGTATGGCAAACGCCGCCGATGAGCTTGCCCTTGCCGACCGCTACGACGACGTCGTGGTTAATGACGATCTCGACCGCGCGACCGATGAGCTCGTTCGCGTTCTCGATATGCATGAAAGGATCTGAGGTCCGTGTCCGTTGTAAAGCCTTGCATTGACGATCTTCTGGAGAAGACCGATCACAACCGCTTCCTGCTCGCTTCGCTTGCCTCCAAGCGCGCCTGCGACATCAATAGCATGCTGCGTGGCCAGCACAACCGCGTGCTTGCCGTCCAGGATGTCGATGACATCACCATCGGGCTTTCCGGTGCCGACACCATCTCGATGGCTATGGACGAGATTGTCGACGGCGACATCTCTTACGACGAGGCCCGTTACGAGAAGGCGCTCGGCCACAAGGTTGCTGAAGCCTAAATGGCGGCTCGCGTCTGCCTGGTCCACTATCACGAGGTTGGACTGAAGGGTAAGAACCGCGCACATTTTGAGCATATCCTCATGGATAACATCAAGGCGGCCTTGGCCGCCTTTTCCGTGAATGCCGTGTCTCGAATTTCCGGTTATATCCTCGTGACCTTTAACGAGCATCAGGCCGACGAGGCGGCGCGTGTCATTCGCACCGTTCCCGGTGTTGCTCGTGTGTCTTTGGCGTATCACACCAATCGCAACCCTCAGGAGTACTGTGCCGCCGCCGTGAAGGCGCTGCGCGAGTTTGGTTCCTTCGATTCGTTTAAGGTGCACGCCAAGCGCTCCAATACCGACTATGAGCTCACCTCGATTGATATCAATCGTCAGGTGGGCGAGGTGTTGTGCGAGGCCTTCCCCGATAAAAAGGTTCAAATGCACGACCCCGATGCGATGGTGCACGTACTGGTGGTCCAGGGTAGCGTTTATGTGTACGCGCGCTCCGAGCGCGGCGTGGGCGGTCTGCCGGTGGGTTCTGCCGGCAAGGTCGTGACGCTGCTGTCGTCGGGTATCGATTCTCCGGTGGCGACCTGGATGCTCGCGCGGCGCGGCGCGGTGTGCGTGCCGGTACATTTCTCTGGTCGTCCGCAGACGCCCGATACGAGCGAGTATTTGGTGCAGGACATCATCCGTGCGCTTGAGCCGGGTGTCCAGATCGGCCGCCTGTACGTGGTGCCGTTTGGCGACTGCCAGCGTGAGATTTCGGTCACCTGTCCCAGCAATCTGCGCGTGATCATGTATCGCCGCATTATGTATTCGGTTGCCGAGCGCATTGCACACATCGAGGGCGCCAAGGCCATCGTTACGGGCGAATCGCTTGGGCAGGTTGCCTCCCAAACGCTTGAGAACATCATGGCCGTCAACGAGGCCGTGAAGATCCCCGTGTTCCGCCCTCTCATCGGTTCGGACAAGCAGGAGATCATCGCGCGCGCCGAGGAGATCGGTACGTTCGATATCTCGACTGAGGCCGCTCCCGACTGCTGCACGCTATTTATGCCGCGCCGTCCCGAGACGCACGCTAAACTCGATGCCGTGCATGAGGCGTGGGAGCTGTTCGATCACGAGGAGATGATTGAGCGTTTGCTCAAACAGACTGAGTACATCGACTTCGAGAGCAACACGTATAAGGCCCCTAAGACCTTAAAACGCAAGCATTCCGAGCTCGCTCCACGTGAGATTTACCAAGATCACGAATAATGTTGTGTATAGACCGGCGGTGATTTTGCATCGTCGGTCTTTTTCTATCTGGGCATTAGGCGATAAACGGTTCATTTGTCGACGTGTGCCTGAATAAATGGACACTTTTCCGCAAGGTTTTGGTCAGCTTTTGGTTTGACCGTGAAAACCGGTGTGGACGTGCGGAGGCTGCGGCGTTTGTTTCCTGACACGATGGTGTTGGGAGGTGTTTGCTATGGCGCAGCGCGAGCAACACGAACGGGTTAAACGGATGGACCGCTGGGCAGAAAAGCTGCTCGGCCATAAGGCGGTGGTCGTGGCGATTCTGGTTGTCATTGCCGTCGCGAGCGGCTTGGCGATGGCAAGTTTTAATAGCCGCTCCAGCGGCGTGTCGTTTGAGTGTAGTGATGAGGCGAGCGCCTCGGATGTGCGCGGGGCCGGGGATGCGTCACCTGACGATGCCGATGAGTCGTCTGCCAAGAGTTCTTCTGCTGCCGAGGTGTACGTCGATGTTGATGGCGCTGTTGCGAGGCCTGGCGTGTACCGGCTCAAAGACGGAGCGCGGGTATCCCAAGCGATCAATGCCGCCGGAGGGCTTACGGCCGAGGCGGATGTGACAGGGCTTAATCGTGCGTCCAAGATCACAGATGGTCAAAAGATCCATGTGCCGACGGTAGGGGAGCAACAAGCGACTGCGGCGGTCGGCGGCGCCGAAAGCGGCGCTTCCACGACTCCTGGTGCGGGGTCTTCGTCGGGGCTCGTGAACATCAATACGGCAAGTGCGGCGGAACTGCAGACGCTTTCGGGCATCGGGCCTTCTATGGCCCAATCGATTATCGACGAACGGACGCAAAACGGGGCCTTTGCCTCGGTCGATGACCTTATGCGTGTATCGGGGATCGGTGAGAAGAAGCTCGCCAAAATTAAAGATTGCATCTGCGTATGAGTGCGACCGAGCGCGAGCATGTGATGCCACCGCGTCCATTGATGCCGTGGACGATGGCCCTTTGTGCCGGCTTGTGTGCGAGTTGTGGCTTGGTACTTAGCGTGACAGCCGATGTGCTGCTGGGAGAGCGGGCGGCGCCCGTCACATTGCTTATGGTCATTCCCGTTGCGGCTGCGGCGTGCATCGTATTAGCTCGGTCCTGTATGCGTCTTGTGCGGTGGAGGCGATGGTTGTATGCCGCGGCTCTCGGCCTTGTGGCGGGAGCGGTCGTGTCCGCGGGCTGGGCGATAGGGGCGCTGCGTGCTTCGAGGGCACTGGATAATCGGGCTGTGAGCAGTCTCGAATTTTATGTACAGGGCGATCCGTCCATCAATGACGGTGCGTACTCCTATACCTGCGATGCGTATGCGGGCGAAAAGCGTTTGGGTCAGGTACGGCTGTCGTGTGATCGTGAGCTCGGTGCCGGTTCGCATGTACGTGCTATCGGTCGAATTTCGCGGTTTGAGAATGATGCGTATGGGCGCTCACGCGTGCTTCGGGGCGAGCTTCGAAAGGTTAAAGTCGTCCGGTTGGTATCGGTCGACGAGGGTTCTCCGGTGCCGTTGCTTTGGCTTCGAAACGAGCTCCTTGCCGTTATCGCGCCCGCGACCGATCCGGCGCGCTCGCTCATTGCCGGCGTTGTCTGTGGACGCTCGTCCGAGCTGCGCGCCCAGCCGGCGGGCGATTGGTTTTCGGTAACGGGCACCGCACATCTCATCGCCGTCTCGGGCAGCCATCTTGCCATCGTGGGGTTTGTGATTGAGAGCGCCCTGCAAAAGACGCGCCTCTCTCGTGGGCTGCAGCGGGGACTGTTGATGCTGGCTCTTATTGCCTATGCCGTCTTTACGGGCGCCTCGCCCTCGGCCGTGCGCGCGTGCTGCATGGTGGCGGCGACGCTTGTCGCCAACAGCGCCGGACGTCGTCGCCATGGCCTTTCGGCTCTGTTTGTCACCATGGCAATCTTTGTGTTGCTGCGTCCGACGGTATTGTTCGAAATGGGTTTTCAGCTTTCGTGTGCCAGTGTTTTTGCCATCCTTTGTTTTTGCCCCTACGCCACCTACGCCTTGGGCGAGCTGGGCATGCCATCGGGTGTCGCCAGCGTTTTGTCTGTCACGCTGTGCTCACAACTTGCGACACTTCCCGTAACTATTCCCGCTTTCGGGACGTTTTCGCTCATTGCTCCGCTTGCAAATGCCGTGATCGGTCCGGTGATAAGCGTGCTGCTCGCATCGTCGGTTGTGCTTGCGCCCTGCTCGCTTGTGCCGCTGTTGAGCCGCGGGGCGCTCGTGGTGCCCATGATTGTCGCCCGCTGTGCGCTGTTCTTTGAACAGCTCTTTGCCGCCGTTCCGGGCGCATCCGTAAGCGTGCCGCCTGATACGCCCTTGGTATATGTGGTGCCGTTCGCGCTGGTGACCCTCTTGGTCTGGTGGCCACGCCCCTGTGCACGGAACATGGCAGTGGAGCTGGTGTGCCTGATGCTTGCAGCGGGTGTTCCGTATGTCTATTGGGATCGATGCGCGCCGCCTTCGGTAACGGTCCTCGATGTTGGCCAGGCCGATGCGATTCTGGTTCGTCAGGGTAGCGCTGTGGCGCTCGTCGACTGTGGGCTCGATGAGCACGTGGTGTCGGCGTTGGTTCGCAATAACGTCCACCATATCGATGCCGTCTTAATTACGCATTGGGATGAAGACCATTGGGGCGGTCTTCCCGACGTGCTCGATCGGTTTTCGGTTGGAACCATTGCGGTCGCGGCCGATGCGCTGGACGGCGCTCCTGCTGAGGTCCTGAATCGCTCCGGCGTAACGTATCGGCAGGTGGCCCGTGCAGACACGGTTGATATCGGCGCATTTCAGGCTCGTGTGATGTGGCCGTTTGATACGGTGGATGGCGAGGGTAATGAGGACTCGCTTGTCTTGCTGCTCTCCTATGCTCGGGAAGGCAAGAGCCTGCGTATGCTCCTCACTGGTGATGCCGAGCTCGATCAGGAGCGCGAGTTTGTACAGGAGGTGGGCGATATCGATGTGCTCAAGCTAGGGCATCACGGCTCAAAAGTTTCCGTCGACACAGACCTGCTGGAAACGCTTAAGCCTGAGCTCTCTATCGCGAGCGCGGGCGAGGGCAACCGCTACGGCCATCCATCCGATGCCTGCATCGATGCCGTGAAGGAAGCGGGCGCCGTGTTCGCGTGCACCGTCGAACACGGCGACATTACCGTCACGCCGACTGCGAATGGCTTTGCGATGCGATGCCAGAGACCGTGACGACGTCGTTGGCGTGTGGTGAGCCCCTGGGCTAGAATGACACGGTACGAACTCGAGATCCTGCGGGAGGGGAGCGCGATGTCCGAAACCGGTCTGCTGCCGGCATATCTGATCGTCGGTACCGACGGAGTCAAACGCGACCACGCCGTCTCGCGTATGAAGGCGCGGCTGGAAAAGACGGGCATGGTCGAGTTCAACCTCGACGAGCGCGATATGACCAAAGACCCCGATATCGAGTCGATTATCGGATCGCTTAACACCTTTCCCATGGGTAGCGAGTTTCGCCTGGTAATCCTTGATGGCTGCTCAAAACTTGCCAAAGTGATCTCTGAGCCGCTTGTCGAGTATCTGGCGAGTCCCAGCCCCACGACGGTTTGCCTCATAATCGCCGATTCGCTTGCCAAGAACACGCGCCTGTACAAGGCGATCGCCAAGATTGACAAGAAGGCCGTGATCGATTGTTCGGGAACTAAGCGCTGGGAGCTCCCGCGTCGCGTGCAGCAGATGGCGACGCAGCACGGAAAGTCCATCTCGACGGCGGCCGCCGAGGAGCTCGTTTCACGCTCGGGTGAGAACACCCGCATGCTCGATAACGACTTGGCCAAGCTTGCCCAGATGGTCGAGGCGCCGCAAATTGAGCTTGCCGATGTGGAGCACTGGATCGCGCGCACGGCCGAAGTCCAGCCCTGGGATTTTCTCAACGCAGTGTCGGCCCGCGATATGCGCCGCTCGCTTGAGCTCTTTGGTCTGCTGCCCGCCAAGAGCTATGTGTGGACCTACACGCTTCTGTGCGGGCGCATTCGCGAGCTTATCGTTGCCAAGGCGCTCGATGCGCGCGGACAGGGTCGTGAGTTGGCCGCAACACTTAAGCTCCAGTCCTGGCAGGTCAAGAATCACCTGACCTGGGCACGTCGCTTTTCGATGGCAGAGCTCGTTGCCGCGCTCGAGGGCGCGGTCGATGTGGAGCTCGCGCTGAAGGGTTCGGCCGATTCTCAGACCGCGCTTTTGCTCTGGATTACGAACATCTTGAGAAAATCGTGATGATACCTGCCTATTTGACAAATTCGTTCTATCCCTTTGAGGGGGAGCGTGCTATAGTAGGCGCTTGCATGACCTCACCGTGTCTCAGAGGTGTCATACATTTTTTGCAAGGAACTCGAAAGGAACTCCAGAAGTGGCAAACATCAAGTCTCAGAAGAAGCGTATCCGCACCAATGAGGCAGCTCGCATGCGTAACAAGGCTGTCAAGTCCGAGCTCAAGACGCTGACCAAGCACGTCCAGTCCGCCGTCGCCGAGGGCGACGCCGAGAAGGCCCAGGCTGCCCTCAAGACCGTCACCAAGCGTCTCGACATGGCTGCTGCCAAGCATGTTATCCACAAGAACCAGGCTTCCAACCGCAAGTCCGGTCTTGCCAAGCTCGTGAACAGCATCAACGCCTAAGTTGTAAATTTCACACCACACAGATTACGCGCATAAATGGAGCCTGTTTTATGGAACAGGCTCCATTTTTTGTACCGCTCGGGTAAGATAGTCCGCATGAATACTTCAATTGACATTTCCCACATTCGCAACTTCTCAATCGTTGCGCACATCGACCATGGCAAGTCCACGATCAGTGACCGCATTCTCGAGCTCACCCATACCGTCGACGAGCGCGACATGGAGTCGCAGCTGCTCGACACCATGGATATCGAGCGCGAGCGCGGCATTACGATCAAGTCCAATGCCGTCCGCGTTTCCTATGACGCCGACGATGGCGAGACGTATCAGTTCAACCTCATCGATACGCCGGGCCACGTTGACTTTACCTACGAGGTCTCGCGCTCGCTGGCAGCCTGTGAGGGCGCGGTGCTCGTTGTCGACGCCACGCAGGGCGTCGAGGCGCAGACCGTCTCCAACGCGACGCTCGCTATGAACGCCAATCTGGACATTGTGCCGGCCATCAACAAGATCGACCTGCCCTCGGCCCATCCCGATGAGGTTAAGACCGAGATCGAGGATGACCTGGCGATCCCTGCCGATGACGCCGTGTGTGTCTCGGGCAAGACCGGCGAGGGCATTCACGATCTGCTGGAGTCCATTGTCTTTTTGATCTCTCCGCCTAAGGGCGATGCAAATGCTCCGCTCAAAGCGCTCATTCTGGATTCGTACTTTGACGAGTATCGCGGCGTGGTGGCCACGGTGCGCGTCTTTGACGGCTCCATCAAAAAGGGCGATACCCTGCGCATGATGCAGGCAAAGGGCGACTTTTTGGTCGATGGCGTGGGCGTCAAGCGTCCCGCCGAGACCCCGGTCGACGCGCTGACGGTCGGCGAGGTCGGATACGTGGTCACGGGCCTGAAGGATCCCGAGGCCGTTCGCGTGGGCGATACCCTCACGTGGGCGTCGAATCCCTGCCCCGAGCCGCTTCCCGGTTACCGCGAGGCCAAGCCCATGGTCTATACGGGCCTGTTCCCGATCGATAACAAGGACTACGAGAACCTGCGTGACGCGCTCGATAAGCTGCACGTCAACGACCCGTCGTTGGTATGGGAGCCCGAGACCTCGGTGGCGCTCGGCTTTGGCTTCCGCGTGGGCTTCTTGGGCCTGCTGCACATGGAGGTCGTCAAGGAGCGCCTGGAGCGCGAGTTCAATCTTGACCTCATTGCTACGAGCCCCTCGGTGGACTATCACGTCTACAAGACTGACGGCGAGATGATTGATGTCCGCAGCCCGCAGGATCTGCCCGAGGCTACGCGCATCGAGCGCATCGAGGAGCCCTACCTCAAGGCCAAGATTATCTGCCCGCCCGAGTATACGGGTGCCGTCATGCAGCTCGCTATCGAGCACCGCGGCATTACTACCGACATGATTCATCTCACGAGCAAGTCGGTCGAGATGCGCTTTGATATGCCGCTCGCCGAGCTCATCTTGGACTTCTTTGACCAGCTCAAGAGCCGTACCAAGGGCTATGCCTCGCTCGACTACGAGTTCAACGAGTACCGTCCATCCGAGCTCGTTAAGCTCGATATCTTGCTTTCGGGCGACGAGGTGGACGCGCTATCGTTTATCGTCCATAAGGACAAGGCCTATGGCCTGGCCCGTGGTCTGTGCGACAAACTTAAGGAGATCATCCCGCGTCAGCTGTTCGAGGTTCCCATCCAAGGTGCTATCGGCAACAAGATCATCGCCCGTTCTACCGTCAAGGCGCGTCGCAAGGACGTGCTTGCTAAGTGCTACGGCGGCGATATTTCGCGTAAGCGTAAGCTGCTCGAGAAGCAGAAAGAGGGCAAGAAACGCATGAAGGCCATCGGCTCGGTCGAGGTCCCTCAGGAGGCCTTTATGGCGATCCTCAAGGTGGACGAGTAGGTCTATGGCGCTTTCCGAATATAGTCTGCGGCTGCTGGGCGCCTATGCCGAGCAGCCGTTCCTTATGGCTCCCATGGCGGGCGTGACCGACCCTGCCTACCGCATCATGTGCCGCCGCCGCGGTGCCAACCTTGCCTACAGCGAGATGGTGAGCGTGGCGGGCCTTGCCTATGCCAGCAACAAGACCTGGCGCCTGGTGCTACCGGCCGACGAGGAGCAGCAGATTTGCGTGCAGCTCTTTGGCTCCAAGCCCGATCAGTTTGCGAGCGCCGTCGCCGCCGTCGAGGAGCGTGTGGGCGATCGCCTGTCGCTCATCGATATCAACATGGCCTGTCCTGCCCGAAAGGTTGTCACCAAGGGCGAGGGCTCAGCCCTTATGCGCACGCCCGATTTGGCCGAGAAGATCGTCGAGGCGGCGGTGGGCGCGGCGCATGTGCCCGTGACCGTAAAGATCCGCAAGGGCTTTTATGCCGAGGACCGTAATGCCGCGACGTTTGCCCAGATGCTCGAAGGCGCCGGTGCCGCCGCAGTCGCCGTGCATGGTCGTTGCGCCACGCAGCTCTACACGGGCCAGGCCGATTGGTCGGTCGTCGATGAGGTGGCCGACGCCGTCGAGATTCCCGTTATCGGTTCGGGCGATGTGTTCTCGGCCGAGGACGCTGCTGAGCATCTGCAAGGTTCGAGTGCCAGCGCGGTGTTTATCGCGCGCGGCATCTACGGCAATCCGTGGGTGTTCGGTGATGCTCGCGCCCTTGCGCTCGATGGCACACCGGTGCCGGCGCGCAGCTCCGTCGAGCGCCTAGACGCCCTGCGTGAGCACCTAACGCTGACGCATGAGCTCCTGCCGCTCATGTCGCGTGCACGTACGTACGCAAGCTGGTACTTAAAAGGCATGCCCCATGCTGCCGCTTGGCGTGCCCATGTGGTGCGCTGTTCCACATACGAGGAGTTTATGGCGCTGGTCGATGAGATCGAGCGCGATGTGGTGGCCTGCGAGGCCGCACTTGCCGCCGGCGAATCGGTGCCCCCTCATCCGCTGGAGGCTTAAGGGTGGCCGTTACCGCGATGTACGTGCACGTGCCGTTTTGCGCTCAAAAGTGCCGGTACTGCGACTTTGACTCGCGCAGTTTTGCTCCGTGCGACCTGAGCGCTGCGCTCGATGTCTATTTTGAGCAGTTGTACGCGCGCCTCGATGCTTTTGGCAAGGCTGGGGCCCTCGACCAGATCCGCACCGTCTATGTTGGCGGCGGTACGCCGTCGCTGGCGGGGGAGCGCCTGGTGGAGCTGGCGCGGCGTATTCGTGCGTGGTGCGCCCCCGTTGAGTTTACCTGCGAGGCCAATCCCGAGTCGCTGACCGCCGATCTTGCCACTGCACTTGTCAAGGTTGGTGTCACACGCGTCTCTTTGGGCGTGCAAACGCTCGATAACACCGAACTTACTGCCATCGGCCGTATTCACGATGCCGATCGGGCGCTCGCTGCCATCTCGACGGTCAAGAACGCTGGGCTTGACGTGTCGTGCGACCTTATGTGCGGACTTCCCGGGCAGACCGCAGTGAGTTGGAAGCGCACGCTCGATGGGTTGCTGTCGGCGGCTCCGCATCATGTGTCGGTCTACCCGCTCACGCTTGAGGAGGGGACGCCCCTTTATCGCATGGCGTGCCGCGACGAGTCGCTCGAGCCCGACGAGGATTTTCAGGCTTCGTGCATGGACGCGGCGCGTGAGCGCCTGGGTGCCGTCGGCTATCACCCGTATGAGGTGGCGAGCTACGCGCTCGACGGCCATGAGTGCGCCCATAACATTGCCTACTGGACCGGACGGGGCTACCTGGGCCTGGGTCGTTCTGCCGCGGGCATGCTCGACGCCGAGGATTTCGACCGTCTTGCGGGTTTGTTCCCCGGCGTGTCTTCTCGAGGCGATGCGTACCGCGTGCGTCTGGTGCAACGTGACGATGACGCGACGGCGTTCGAGGCCGAATATCTCTCGCAGCGCGAGGCCGCGGCCGAAGACCTGATGCTTGCTTGCCGCATGACGCGCGGTGTCGCGTCCGACCTGTTGGTTCGCGCGGTTCGTGTCATCCCAACGGGCGAGCTGGCAGCTGCCTGCGATCGCGCGCTCGAATTGGGTCTTGCCACTTGGGTGCCCGAGACGCTCGGGGTCCATGAGGGACCCTTCACTTCGGCAGATGTCGTCGCGGGCCATGTTCGAGCTCGTCTGGCGCCGACACACCTGGGCTGGCTCGATGGAAATGTTCTGTTCGAGCTGTTTTGGGATCTAGCTTAGGCCGCTCGGGTAGAATTACCGGAATATATACGCTGCTGTGAGCAGGAGGTTGCCGCGCATGGCGACGATGAACGAAAAAGATTACTACGAGATTTTGGGTGTCTCCAAGGACGCCACCTCGCGTGATATTCAAAAGGCCTTCCAGCAAAAGGCCCGCAAACTCCATCCGGACGTCAACAAAGAGCCGGATGCCGAGGAAAAGTTTAAAGAGGTTTCCGAGGCCTACGCCGTGCTTTCGGATGAGCAAAAACGTGCGCGCTACGACGCCATGCGTTCTGGCAATCCCTTTGCCGGTGCTCCTACGGCTTCGCCCTATGGTGGCAGCTACGCCGGCAGCACGGGTTATGGCAATCCTTTTGAGGGCGGCTTTCCCTTTGGTGGCGCCTGGGGCCAGCAGCGTCGTGGACAGGCTGCCTACAATCCCGAGAACGGCGCCAACGTGGTCGTCGATATCAAACTTGACGCCAAGGAGGCCAAGGGCGGTGCCCGCAAGACCGTCCGCTACACGCGCTTCGATACGTGCGGACATTGCGGCGGCTCGGGTTCTGTCTCCTCCGAGCATGCCCATACCTGCCCAAGCTGTGGCGGCCGCGGCCACATCGACGTCGACCTGTCCTTCCTGTTTGGTGCGGGTACGTTCCAGTCGGTCTGCCCCGAGTGCGGCGGTTCCGGTAAGGTCGTGGCCGACCCCTGCCCTGATTGCGGAGGCAGCGGGCGAACCCGTGTGACCTCCGAGCAGACGATTGAGTTTCCTGCCGGCACGCACGATGGCGACGAGGTCCGCATTAGCGGCATGGGACATGCTGGCACCAACGGTGCCTCGGGCGGCGACTTGGTCGGCCGCGCCCATGTTGAAGCCGAGCGCTTGGAAGGCAAAGCTCGTACCGGTTTTTACCTGATGGGCATCGTGGCGCCGTTTTTGGTGCTGTCGGCCATTTCGGGCGTGTTCTCGGCCTTTGCCGTGATGTGCTTTATTCCGTTTACCATGGGCCTGTTTATGGCGCTTTCGGACGGTGTGCTTCATCGCAGTCTGCTGTGGTGGAAGCGCGGTGCGATGCAGTTTGCCAACGGTTTTGCCAACGGCTTCATGTTCGCGCTCGTGTCAGTTTGGTTCGCGAGCTGCTCGCAACGGGCCATGCTTTCGCCGTACCAAATGCAATAACATCAAACCCTCTGTTTGCGGCCAGCCCAGCTTGGGTATAGGACGCACTGTGACAATAATGAAAGTCGGAAGGATTCGGTCGTGTCGGAAAATAGGGATTACTACGAGGTGCTTGGCGTCGACAGGGATGCCGACGCGCGGACGATTAAGCGCGCGTTTCTAAAGAAGGCCCGTACCGTACACCCGGACGTTTCGGACGACCCCGAGGCCGAGGCCAAGTTCAAGGAGCTCAACGAGGCCTATTCCGTTCTTTCCGATGAGCAGAAGCGTGCTAATTACGACCGTTACGGCACCGCCGACGGTCCTGGTGGTTCGGGCTACGTCGATATCAACGATATCTTTGGTGGCATGGGCATGGACGACTTGTTCTCGTCGTTCTTTGGCGGCGGTGCCGGCGGTGGCGCCCGCAGCCGTCGTGAGCGTCGTCGCGGACGCGACATGGCCATCTCGCTTTCGGTGACGCTCGAGGAGGCGGCGCTCGGCTGCAAAAAGACGATCAGCTATGACCGCCTTGCTCCTTGCGAGGACTGCAATGGAACCGGTAGGGCAGAGGGCGCACAGGAAAAGCAGTGCGGCCGCTGCCACGGTACGGGCTACGTCACGACGGTTCAGCGTTCGTTCTTGGGCCAGGTTCAGTCTTCCTCGCCTTGTCCCGACTGCCATGGCGAGGGCACGGTTATCGACCATCCCTGTGAGACCTGCGACGGTCAGGGCCGCACGCCTTCGCACGAGAAGATCGACATCGATATTCCCGCCGGCGTTTCGACCGGTCGCCAGCTGCGTGTGGGCGGCTTTGGCGAGGCCGGCCTTCGCGGCGAGCCCTCCGGCGACCTGATTGTCAACGTGCGTGTTGCCGACCATGAGCGCTTTAAGCGCAACGGTGACGACCTGTACCTCGTGAGCGATATCTCGATTGCACAGGCTGCGCTCGGCTGCGAGATCGAGGTCGAGGGCATTATGCCCGACGAGGTCGTTAAGGTGACGGTTCCCGCCGGCGCCCAGTACGGCGACACCGTGAGCGTCAATAATTACGGCATGCCGCGCATTGGCGGTGGCGGTTCGCGTGGCCGCCTGATCGTGCAGCTGCGCGTGGTCGTTCCCACCAATCTTTCCAATAAGCAACGCGAACTGCTCCGTGCTTTTGCCGATGAGATGGGCGATGACGTCGCTTCTGGTAAGAAGTCGGTGACCGACCGTATCAAGAGTGCCCTCGACGATATCCTCGATTAAGGAGCCCGCGTGCTCGCACCCCATATTTCCGTCGTCAACCTCGGCTGCCGCGTCAACCGGGTTGAGTCTGACCGTATCACTGCCGATCTTATGCGTCTGGGCTTTGCTATTGTGGATCCCCAGGATGCCGATCTGATCGTCATTAACACCTGTGCCGTTACGGGCGAGGCCGAGGCCAAGACCCGTAAGGCCGTCCGTCATGCGCTGGCTTATCCAAACGAGCCCTATGTGGTCGTGACCGGATGCGTGGTCAATCTGCACCCCGAGGAGCTGCTGGAGCTTTCGGACCGCGTGATCGCCGAGCCGTCCAAGATTGATGTTGCCGAACGCGTCTGCGAGGTGCTGGGCGTTGAGTCCGATAGCGTTCCCGCCTGCAGCGATGGCGAGGTGGTCGATGCGCTCGGTCGCTCTCGCCTGGGCGTGAAGATTCAGGACGGCTGCAACCATCGCTGCACCTATTGCATTGTGTGGAAGGCACGCGGCCCCGAGCGCTCCGTGCCCGTTGAGTCCGTGCTCGAGCAAGTTCGCGAGGCCCAGGAGGCCGGCGTGCCCGAGGTGGTGCTGACCGGTGTGAACCTGGGCGCCTACGATGGCAAGAGCGCGACCGACGAGCATGTCGAAATCGATGAGCTGCTCGAGGCCATCATGGAGCGCACGTCTATCCCGCATGTGCGCATTTCCTCGGTTGAGCCCATGGATATCTCTGAGCGCCTGCTTAAGGTTATGGCGCGCTTTCCGCAGCGTATCGCCCCGTTTTTGCACCTGCCCGTGCAGTCCGGCTGCACGGCGACCCTGCATCGCATGGGCCGTCCCTATAGTGCGGAGGCCTTTGAGGACACGGTGCGTATGATTCGCGCCAATCTGCCGCAGGCGTCACTTTCTTGCGACGTTATTGTCGGCTTCCCTGGCGAGACGGACGAGGAGTTCGAGGAGTCGCTGGCGCTGTGCCGCCGTGTGGGTTTCTCGCGTATGCACGTGTTCCGCTACAGCAAGCGTCCCGGTACCCTTGCTGCCGACATGCCCGACCAGGTTCCGCCCGAGGTTATGGCCGAGCGCAGCCGCCGTATGCGGGCCGCTGCACAGGAGCTCGCTATTGCCGACGCTCGCCGTCGCGTGGGCACGGTCGAGCGTGCCGTGCTCGAGTATGGCGACAACCTGACGCTCGGCTCGTTCCATCATGCCCGTCTTGACGATACCTGTGGACTTACAGCCCCGTGCCTGCTCGATGTTGCTATCATCGGAGTCGATGATTCCGGCTTGGTCCATGCACGCAGGGAGGTTCATGGAAGCCTCGAAGATTAGACTTACCGTTCCCGAGGGGATTGATCCCTCGCGCGTTTTGGGCGCCGGCGACGGCGTCCTTCGTGCGCTCGAGAGTTTGGTTCGCGCTCATGTGGTCGCCCGTGGCGATAGCATCTCCGTGAGCGGCGACCCGGACGAGGTCGAACTCGTGGCGCGCTTTTTCGAGCACGCTTTTTGCGAGGCGGCCGCCGGGCGCACGCTGTCTGCCGACGATGTCTCTCGCTGCCTGGCCGTCTTGCGCGACGGTGAGCACGAGGCTACGTCGCTTCGCGATGACGTGCTGCTTTCGTATCGCGGCCGCGTCATTCGCCCCAAGACGCTCGGCCAAAAGCGCTATGTGGATGCCATCCGCACGCATACCATCACGTTTGGCCTGGGTCCTGCCGGCACCGGTAAGACCTATCTGGCCATGGCGCTCGCCGTTGCCGCGCTCAAGCGTCACGAGGTGGGCCGTCTGATCTTGACGCGTCCGGTTGTCGAGGCGGGGGAGAATCTGGGCTTTTTGCCCGGTACCCTTGAGGAAAAGATCGACCCCTACATGCGTCCGCTCTACGACGCCCTTTTTGACATGATGGATCGCGAGCGCACCGATGAGCTTATGGAGCGCGGCGTGATCGAGATCGCCCCGCTTGCCTACATGCGCGGCCGCACGCTGAGTGATGCCTTCGTGGTGCTCGACGAGGCACAAAATACCACGCCCGAGCAGATGAAGATGTTCCTGACGCGCCTGGGCTTCAACTCCAAGTTTGTGATTACCGGCGACCTGAGTCAGCGCGACCTGGTTGGTCGTCGCGGCGGTCTTGCTGACGTTGAGCAGATTTTGGGCCGTGTCGACGATGTCGCATTTTCGCACCTCGAGCGTGCCGACGTGGTGCGCCATGCCTTGGTGGGACGTATCGTCGAGGCATACGATACTTATGATGATGTGCGCGAGAAACGCGCACGTGATCGGAAGGAGTCCCGTTGAGTGTATTGATCAGCAACGATGCCGAGCTCGATACGCTGCTCGACGCGCAGGAGGTGGAGCACATCTGCGAGGTTGTGCTTGCCGCCGAGAGCGTTGAGCGTGAAGTCGAGATTTCCCTTTCGTATGTCGACGAGGACGAGATGCACGAGCTCAACCACGAGTGGCGCGGCATCGACCGCACCACCGATGTGCTCTCGTTTGAATGCGACTCGGCCTTTGACGATGACATTCCCGCCGATGAGACGCTCGAGCTCGGCGATATCATCTTGGCCCCGGAGGTCATTGCCCGTCAGGCCCCCGGTTTTGGCAATAGCCCCGCTGACGAGTGCCGTCTGATGCTCGTTCACGGCATGCTGCACCTGCTGGGCTATGACCATATTGATGACGACGAGGCCGAGGTCATGGAGGCCCGCGAGGACGCCATCCTGCGCGATCTGGCGCTCGAGCGCGGCGAGGACCCCAAGCTAGTCCATGTCGGCCCCATCACCAACCACGCCCACGACTAGGAGCCGTCTATGATTCCCGGATCTAACAAGGACCATCCGTCCTTCTTAAAGTCGTTCTCCTATGCCATGGAGGGCTTCGTTACCGCCGTCAAGACCGAGCGCAACATTAAGGTCATGCTCGTGGCGGGCGTGTGCACCGTCATTGCCGGCTGTATCGTGGGCCTCGACATTGCCGAGTGGGCCACGATTATCATCTGTTGTGGCCTGGTGATTCACGGCGAGCTGTGCAATACCGCCATGGAGGCGATTGTCGACCTCGCGACCCAGGAGCTGCATCCACTGGCCAAGCGCGCGAAGGACATCGCCGCCGCCTCTGTATACATTCTTTCCATCACCGCCGCGATTGTGGGCGTGCTGGTATTTGCCCACGCGCTCGGCTTTATTTAGAAAGGGCTTCCCATGTCCGACAATATGCAGCCTACCGATGAGATCCTGGACGACGAGACTTTGGACGCGGTGGATACCGAGGGGCTCGAGGATGTCGAGGAGTTCGATCCGTTTGAGGGCATGAGCGATGAGGAGCTCGACGCCCTGTGCGACGAGGACGACAACCTCGCGGGCTTTGGCGACGTTGAGCCTGGTTTTCGCAGCGGCTTCGTGGCCCTGGTCGGACGCCCCAACGCCGGCAAGTCCACGCTGCTTAATGCCTGCTATGGCAAGAAGGTCGCCATCACCTCACCGGTGGCCCAGACGACCCGCCGCCGCATGCGCGCCGTCGTCAACCGTCCCGGCTACCAGCTGGTCTTTGTCGATACCCCGGGTATTCATAAGCCCAAGGACGGTCTGGGATCCGAGCTCAACAAGAGCGCGTTGTTCGAGCTGAACGATGTCGATGTCGTCGCGTTTTTGATTGATGCCACCAAGCCGATTGGCAGGGGAGACGCTTGGGTTGCCGAGCGCGTCAGATGCGCCCGTTGCAAGAAGGTCCTGGTGCTCACCAAGGCCGATGAGGCCGATCCCGCCCAGGTTATGGAACAGCTCAAGGCCGCCCACGAGCTCATGGAGTATGACGACGAGATCGTTACGTCGTCGGTCAAGAACTTCAACGTCGATGCCTTTATCGAGACCGTTGCGCACTTTTTGCCCG
The DNA here is from genome assembly GCA_019414505.1 of Collinsella sp. Taxonomy (GTDB): domain Bacteria; phylum Actinomycetota; class Coriobacteriia; order Coriobacteriales; family Coriobacteriaceae; genus Collinsella. Next base: position 38,088 of record DXLW01000024.1, on the reverse strand, counting down.
AGGGTCCGCGTTGGTTCCCCGAGGACATGGGTACCGACGCTTCCGATGAGACGCTCGTTGCCGAGTTTGTGCGCGAGAAGGTCTTGCGCCGCACCCGTGATGAGATCCCGCACTCCGTTGGCGTGATCTGCGATGCGCTCGAGCAGACCAAGAAGGTACTGCGCGTGCACGCCACCATTTACGTCGAGCGCGAGGGCCAAAAGGGCATCATCATCGGCAAGGGCGGCGAGATGATCAAGCATATCGGTATCGACGCCCGTCGCGATCTTGAACGTATCTTTGGCACGCAGGTCTTTTTGGAGCTGGACGTGAAGGTCAAGGCCGGCTGGCGTGACGACGAGGCCCAGATTCGCCGCTTTGGCTACAACGCCGAGGACTAAGGGCGCGCGGCGCGCATGGCAGGCTCCCGGACATATCGCACGAAGGTACTCGTCCTCGACAAGACGAAGCTCAAAGAGACGGACTTGATCCTGACGATGCTTGACGAGCGGGGTCGGCAGGTTCGTGCCGTGGCAAAGGGCGCCCGCAAACCCGGTGGACGCCTGGCTGCGCGCTGCGAGCTGTTCTGTACCGTCGATATGCTGCTTGCGCATGGACGGTCGCTCGACGTGGTTTCCCAGGCCGAGCTTATGGAGGCGCCGCTCGGCGTTGCGCCCGATTACGAGACGACATGCGCCGCAAGCGCGATCGCCGAGGTCGCGCGCGTGTGCTCGTTCGAGGACGCCGAGGACCCGTTTACCTTTGCTATCACGCAGCGGGCGCTCACGCTTGTCGGCAGCGGGCTCGACGCGGCACATATGGACCTGCTCGTGGCGGCCTTTGTCTTTAAGCTGCTGTCGCACGTTGGCTACCGACCCGATTTTTCGGCCTGCGTGCTGTGCGGAGACCCCATGCTGTCGTATTTTTCGCCCCAGGCCGGCGGGCTCATGTGCGGCTCGTGCGCGTCGAGCGTTCCGGGTGCCGAGTTGGTGTCGACCGGTGAGGTCGCATGGCTGCGCGCCCTCATGTCCATGACCTTCGATGCGCTCATGGCCGAGCGAATCGACCCGCATACGGCGGCATTCTTGCTCGGGCTTTCGCATGTTTGGGCCGCCACGCACACCGATCAGCGCCTCCGTGCGATGGAATTCATGTTGGGTCGGTGATGATGCGCAGGGGCGGGCTGCTTGTGGTAACATATCGGCCTGTTAGTACCTCGACCTTGGTTGCTCGCTCCACCGGCGGCTTCCCAGTCCGAGGCGAATCGAGTCGCCCGTGGGCGACGCAAAACGAAAGGTGAAACAATGACTGTTTCCAAAGAGCGCAAGGCGGAGCTGACTGCCCAGTTCGGTAACACCCCGGTCGACACCGGCAACCCCAAGGTTCAGGTCGCCATCCTGTCCGAGCGCATCAAGGAGCTGACCGAGCACATGAAGTCCCACCAGAAGGACTTCCACACCCGTCGTGGCCTGCTCATGCTCGTCGGTCGTCGTCGTCGTCTTCTCTCCTACATCAAGAAGAACGACATTGTCGAGTACCGTGAGCTCATCAAGGCTCTGGGCATTCGCGACAATATTCAGTAGCGAACTTGTACATGCTAAGAGCGTCCTGCATGCGGGACGCTCTTTTTGTGTAAGGGCGTGAACAATCACGCTCTGAAGCGTGGCGGGGGCAGGGGGCCCGCGTCACATGAGAAGCCCGCAGGCAAGGGGCCTGTGGGGTAAAGGAGAACAATGACACTCGTATCCAAGACCTTTGAGCTGTACGGCAAGACCTACACCTTTGAGTCCGGCGAGCTTGCCAAGCAGGCCACTGGCGCCTGTCTGGTCAAGCAGGGCGACACCACGATGCTCGATACCGTGGTCGTCTCCAAGGAGCGCAAGAACTATGACTTCTTCCCGCTGACCGTCGACTTCAACGAGAAGATGTACGCTGCCGGCCGCATCCCGGGTGGCTACCTCAAGCGTGAGGGCCGTCCCAGCGAGAAGGCCACGCTCACCGCGCGCATGATCGACCGTCCGATTCGCCCGAGCTTCCCGGACGGCTTCCGCAACGAGGTACACATTGTCGCTACCTCGCTCGTCGCCGACCAGGTCAACCCCTTCGACGTCATCAACGTCATGGGTGCCTCCCTGGCCATGACGCTCGGCGGCGTGCCCTTCGAGGGCCCGCTTGCCTGCGTGCGCATCGGCCGTAACGTGGAGACCGGCGAGTTTATCGTCAACCCCACCTACGAGGAGCGCGAGAACTCCGATCTGGACCTGGAGCTGGGCGGATCCGCCGACTTCATCTCGATGGTCGAGGCCGGCGCCGAGGAGATCTCCGAGGACGACATGCTCGCCGCTATGAAGTTTGGCCAGGAGGCCCTTGCTGCTTTCTGCCAGGCTCAGGACGAGTTCGTCGCCGAGTGGGAGCAGGTTAACGGCCCCATCGTCAAGAAGGAGTACCCGCTCGACCAGCCCGTCGAGGAGGTCCAGGAGCGCATCTTCGCCCACTACGACGAGATGGCTGCCGCCCTTCGCGACGCCGACAAGCTCTCCCGTATCGGTAAGGTCGAGGCTCTGAAGGAGTCCATCCGCGCCGAGTTCACTGAGGAGGAGCAGGCCGCTTGGGAGCGCGAGATCCCCGTGGCGCTCAAGAAGCTCGAGAAGAAGGCCATGCGCACCATGGTCGTCGAGACTGGCGAGCGCGTCGATGGCCGTGCCGCCGACGAGATCCGTCCCATCATGGTGAAGGACAACTACCTGCCGCTCGTTCACGGCTCCGGCCTGTTCCAGCGTGGTCAGACGCAGGTGCTTTCCGTCCTGTCGCTCGGCATGCTCAACGAGGGCCAGCGTCTGGATACCATCGAGCCCACCGAGGGCAAGCGCTACATGCACCACTACAACTTCCCGCCGTTCTGCACCGGCGAGACCGGCCGCATGGGCAGCCCCAAGCGCCGCGAGATCGGTCACGGCAACCTGGCCGAGCGCGCTCTGCTTCCGGTGCTTCCCGACGAGAACGAGTTCCCCTACGCCATCCGCGTCGTCTCCGAGGTCATGGAGTCCAACGGCTCCTCTTCGATGGCTTCGACTTGCGGCTCCACGCTCGCCCTTATGGACGGCGGCGTGCCCATTAAGCGCCCGGTCTCCGGTATCGCCATGGGCCTGATCCAGGAGGAGGGTAAGACCGTGGTTCTGTCCGACATCCAGGGTCTCGAGGACTTCCTGGGCGACATGGACTTTAAGGTCACCGGCACCACCGAGGGCATCACCGCCCTGCAGATGGACAACAAGGCCACCGGCCTCACCTTCGACATCCTGGCCCGCGCCCTGCAGCAGGCCAAGGAGGGTCGCGCCTTCATTCTGCAGAAGATGCTCGATGTGATCCCCGAGCCGCGTCACACCACGCGCAGCACCGCTCCGCGTATCGTCTCCATCCAGGTTCCGACCGACAAGATCCGCGACGTCATCGGTTCCGGCGGTAAGGTCATCCGTGGTATCCAGGATGAGACCGGCGCTTCGGTCGACATCCAGGAGGACGGCACCGTCTTTGTCGGCGGCACCGGCGAGTCCGTCGATCAGGCTGTCGAGCGCATCAAGCTCATCATTAAGGTTCCCGAGCCGGGCGAGGAGTACACCGGTCGAGTGGTCTCCATCCAGCCCTTCGGCGCCTTCGTGAACCTGCTGCCCGGCAAGGATGGCCTGCTGCACATCTCCCGCGTCGCCAAGGGCCGCGTGGAGAAGGTCGAGGACGTCCTCAACGTCGGCGACGAGGTCAAGGTCGTCGTCATCGAGGTCGACGATCGCGGCAAGATCTCGCTCGATCGTCTTGACAAGCCCGAGGCCCCGGCTCGCGCCGAGGGTGCCTCTGAGGGCGACGGCGAGCACTTCCAGCGCCGTGAGCGTCCGCGTCGCGAGCGCTCCGAGCGCGGCGACCGTCCGCGTCGTCCCGGCGACAACGGAGGCCGCAAGCCCCGCCGTCACCACGACGCCGAGTAACAGCTAAACATAAGCAGCTCAACAAGGGCGATTCCGTACAGGGGTCGCCCTTTTGCTATTCCCGGCGGGGTCCGCGGATAAAGTTTCCTGCTCTACAGTCCTGCTCACGACGGAGGCCACATTAAGTGGCCTCCTGTTCGTGCGGAACTCGCGATAAACTTTATCCGCGGACCCCGCCGGGAATAGCAAAAGGGCTGCTTGGTGCGGGTTTCGATTTTGTCAGACAGTCTATTCAGTTTTCTTATTTTCTGAATTGTCGATACTTGTACTCTCGGCATATCCCCAGTTAAAACCGACCAAAATAAACCTGTCCCTATTTGTCAGGTCTGGGGCCATCGGGGGCCGGGGCGGGGTAAGTTTTTCGCGAGTTCCCCACGCAAAGGAAAGCACTTAATGTGCTTTCCGTCTTGCGCAGGACTGTAGAGCAGCAAACTTAACCCGCCCCGGCCCCCGATGGCCCCAGACCGGCGGGATAGACCGGTTCAGATGGGGCTTTGATGCATGGGTGGTCTGTTGTTGTGCAAATGGGTATCATACTGTGGTTATTGCATCGACTCCGTGATGCATGTTTGTACGTTCCCGGCGGTCGGTTTGCCAGAAGCGCCCCGTCGGTTGTTCCAGACCCGTTTCGAAGAAAGGAAACCACACTAACCTATGGCAGCTAAAAAATCATCTACCTTGAAGATCATCCCGCTCGGCGGCCTTGACGGCATCGGCAAGAACATGACGGTCTTCGAGTGCGGCGACGACATGGTGCTCGTCGACGCCGGTCTCATGTTCCCCGACGACTCCCAGCCCGGTATCGACCTGGTGCTTCCCGACTACACCTATGTTCTGGAGAACGAGGAGAAGCTCCGCGGTATCGTCGTCACCCACGGCCACGAGGACCACACCGGTTCGCTTCCGTACCTGCTGCAGGACCTCAACAACAAGGTGCCCATCTTCTCGAGCAAGCTGACGCTTGGCTTTATCGAGGGCAAGCTTTCTGAGTTCCGCATCCGCGCACCCAAGTTCCGCGAGGTCAAGGGCGGCAGCCATGTCAACCTCGGCGGCATCTCGCTCGACTTCTTCTCGATGACGCACTCCATCCCCGGCGCTCTGGGCGTGTTCATCCGCACAAATCAGGGCACCGTTATGCACACCGGCGACTTTAAGCTCGACCAGACGCCCATCGATGGCGTCACGCCCGACTATGCCGCTATCAGCCGCTTTGCTAAGCAGGGCATCGACCTACTGCTTTCCGACTCCACCAATGCCACGGTTCCCGGCTTTACCAAGTCAGAGGCCGAGGTTGGTCCCAACCTGCTGCACGCCATCAAGAACGCCCCGGGTCGCGTGTTCGTCGCGTCGTTCTCGAGCCACATCCATCGTTTGCAGCAGATCTGCGATGCCGCCCGCAAGTGCGGCCGTAAGGTCGTTGTGACCGGTCGCTCCATGCTCACTAACACCCGCGTGGCGCGCGAGCTTGGCTACCTCAACATCGACGACGCCGATATCATCGATGCCTTTGACATTGATAACCTGCCTGACGACAAGATTGTCGTCATGTGCACCGGTTCGCAGGGCGAGCCGCTGTCGGCCCTGTCCCGCATGGCCAATGGCGAGCACAAGACGCTCTCTATCCACGAGGGCGATACCGTTATCCTCTCGGCAACTCCTGTTCCCGGCAATGAGAAAGCCGTCCAGCAGGTCGTCAACAGCCTGGCCAAGCTCGGCTGCGACGTGTGGGATAAGAACCGCGCTCTCGTTCACGTTTCCGGTCACGGTAGCCAGGAGGAGCTCAAGCTCCTGATGGCCATGGCCAAGCCCACGTACTTTATGCCGGTTCACGGTGAAGCCGTGCATCTGCGCGCCCATGCCCAACTGGCCCGCAAGATGGGTCTCAAGGACGATCATATCTTTATCCTCGACAACGGCGACACGCTCGAGATGCGCGGCGGTATCGTCAAGCGCGGTACGCCCGTCGAGTCCGGCGTCGTCTACGTCGACGGCCTGCGTATCGGCGATACCGACCCCATCGTCTTGCGCGATCGTCAGAAGCTCGCTAATGACGGTATGGTTACCGCTGTTGCCATCGTCTCGCTCAAGCACAAGAAGATCGAGGCCATCGAGTTCTCGGGTCGCGGCGTCTCGTTTGCCATCGACGACCAGTTCTCCGAGGATGCCTCCGCGTCCATCATGAAGACGATCGAGAAGGGCAAGTTTAGCTTTACGAGCAGCGGCTCCGATGCCATTCGCAAGGCCGTGCGCGATTCGCTCTCCAACTTTATTTGGAGCCGTACGCGCACCCGTCCGATGATCATCCCGGTCGTCATGGAGGTTTAGTTTGGCGCGCGGATCTGCACAAAACGCCAAAGGCAATAAGACCAATAACCAACCGGCATCTGCTAAGGGTGCCGGTTCCCATCTGCGTGCCAATAAGGGCCACGAGGCGGACTTTGACGATTTTGAGCCCTTGGTCGAGCCCTCGGCCAACCGCGATATCGCCGGCGTGGTCATAGCCGTTTTGGCGATTGCGTCCTTCATTGCCGTGATTTCGCCGGCGACCGCACCCGTTACGGCTGCGGTTGCCGGTTTCTACCACCTGGGCTTTGGTCTGGGCGCCTACGTGCTGCCGATCGTCATTTTGCTGTTTGCCGCCACGCTCTTTTTAGGCGAGGACTCGCCGCTCAACGTGCGCTCTGTTGCGGGCGGCGCCGTGGTCTTTATCGCCGTCGTCTCCATTCTTTCGCTGATGGTGCCGGGTACGAGCGACTCGTGTGACCTTATGTTCACGCCGCAAAATTTGTCCGCCTCGGGTGGCTACATCGGTGCGTTTATTGCGAGTGCGCTGCAGAATGCCCTGGGTAAGCCTATCGCGATGGTAGTCCTGTTGGGCCTTGTCGTCGTGGGCTTGGTCATCATCGGCTTTTCGGTTGGCGGCGTTTTGCGCTCTGCTCGCGACCGCGCGGCCGATTTTGCCGAGCGCCGTCGTGCCGATGTTAACGCGAGCCCGTGGGGTGACGACGAAGCCCTGTCGGTGCCCGGCGTTGCCCGTCCGCACCTGAGCATTCTTCGTCAAAAGGGCTCCGATGCTGCCGTGACCACGGTCATGAGCAACGATGTGGACCCGGTTTTGGACGATGACGACGAGGACGAGGATCCGTTTGTCGACGTGTCCGAGGCCGTGGAAGCTGAGCGGGCCAAGACCACACTGTTGCCGCGCCGCCATGCCAAGAAGGGCAAGGCTGCGCCTAAGCTCAATACGAGCGAGCCCGACCCGTCTTGGTCCGATAGCGAGATTGAGCTCACTGAGGGCGATGACGAGGACGACGAGGCACCGATTGAGACCGCAAAGACGACTTTGCTGCCGCGTTGCCATGCAAAGCGCGACCAGGTAGCCGGCCAGCTTTCGATGGAAGACGACCCCGATAAGATCGACGAGTCCGAGCCGCCGTTTGCCGTGAATCCTGTCTCGGCAGCACCTCAGATTCCCGACTTCTTGAAGCATCCCAAGGTTGCCGATGTGCCTGCCTCGAGTGCTGTCGAATCGGCTGCGGCTAGCGATGGTGGAGCGGACGGCGGCACCGCAGATAATGAAGGCGAAGAAGAGGACGGCCTCAAGCTTCCGCCGCTCGAAATCCTGCATGCCAACCCGCAGTCGGCTTCCGCCGCGTCTTCGGACAAGGAGCTGGAGCAGACCGCTGAGTCACTGCAATCCACCTTGCTTGAGTTTGGCCGCAGTGCCCGCGTGGTCGGCTGGATCGCCGGCCCCACGGTGACGACCTTTAAGCTGCAACCTGGCGAGGGCGAGCGCGTGAGCAAGATTTCGAGCCTCGAGGACGATATCGCGCTATCGCTTGCTGCCCAGTCCGTGCGTATCTTTGCCCCGATCCCCGGCACCTCGCTTGTGGGTATCGAGATCCCCAATCGCAAGCGCCAGAACGTCAACCTGGGCGACGTGCTTCCCTATGTGAAGGGCGGTCCGCTCGAGCTCGCCATCGGTCGAGATGCCGAGGGTACGCCGGTCGTCGCCGACCTTGCCAAGATGCCCCACCTGCTGATCGCCGGTACCACGGGTTCCGGTAAGTCGGTGATGATCAACTCCATCATCACGACCTTGCTCATGCGCGCCCTTCCCGAGGACGTTCGCCTGATCATGGTCGACCCCAAGCGCGTCGAGCTTGCGGGCTATAACGGTCTGCCGCATCTTTACGTGCCTGTAGTGACCGAGCCCAAGCAGGCCGCGAGCGCTCTGCAATGGGCCGTGTCCGAGATGGAGCGTCGCCTGAAGGTCTTCGAGCGTCTCAACGTGCGTAAGATCTCGACCTACAACGAAAAGCAGGCCGCCGGCGAGTTTGAGCATTACGATAACCCGCCGCAAAAGATGCCCTACCTGGTCATCATCATCGACGAGCTCTCGGACCTGATGATGGTCGCCGGTAAGGATGTCGAGGCCTCGATCGTGCGTATTGCTCAGCTGGGCCGTGCCGCCGGTATCCACCTTATCGTGGCCACGCAGCGCCCGAGCTCCAACGTGGTGACGGGCCTTATCAAGGCTAACATCACCAACCGCATCGCCTTTAACGTCGCCACGGGTATCGACTCGCGCGTCATCATTGATCAGATGGGCGCCGAAAAGCTCACTGGTTTGGGCGACATGCTGTTCTCAAAGGTCGACTGGGGCAAGCCTCGCCGTATCCAGGGCTGCTTTGTCTCGGATGACGAAATCAACGAGATTGTCGAGTTCGTCAAGTCGCAGAGCGAGCCCGACTACCACGAGGAGATCCTGTCTGCCGTGGCGCCCGCTTCCATGTCCATGGCGGGTGGCGGCGGCATTGTCCGCACCGGAGTCGCCGAGCCGCAAGACGATGATCCTCTCATTTGGGAAGCCGCCCATATTGTGGTGGAATCGCAGCTTGGCTCCACATCTGGCCTGCAACGTCGTCTGAAGGTTGGCTATGCGCGCGCCGGGCGTATTATGGACATGCTGGAAGAAAAGGGTGTCGTCGGTCCGCCCGACGGTTCCAAGCCGCGCGAGGTCCTGCTGGACGAGGAGGGGCTTGCCGCGCTGGAATCTGTCGACGCCGAGATGGCACGTGAAGATCGTGAGTTTGGAGGATTCTGATGGCTGCACGCTTTGGTGACATGCTGCTCGAGCAGCGTCGCCGAATGGGCCTTTCCATTCAGCAAGTCGCCAATACCATCAAAATCAGGCCGCAGATCATCGAGTTTTTCGAGACCGGTAACTTTGCTTCGATGCCGCCGCGCGGCTATGCGCAGGGCATGATTTCGAGCTATGCTCGCTTTTTGGGCCTCAATCCGCGCGAGGTCGTCAATGCCTACTTTGACGATCTGATGGCATATGAGCGCGAGACGTCGCAGCAGGGCGGTCGTTTTCAGGACGCCGCTGGCTACGTCAATTCGCGTTCCTCGGTCGATAACGGGCGCTTCCTGATGGTTCAGGGCGGTCGTTCGACCCGCTATGGACAGCGTCCTCAGCAGGCCGGTTATATTACCGAGACGGGTTCGGGCGAGGAGATTCGCTCACAGCGTGACCGGTTCCGCAGTACGCCGATGCCCGAGGACCGTGCACTTCCCGCTGCCCGAGGCGTGGCGCGTGACCCTCGTGCCGGCTACGGCGACGGCGGCTATTCCGATCGCGGTTACCGTGGTGCCTCTACGGGACGCTCTCGCGGTGGCTATGCGGATGCCGATACCACGCAGGTGACGCCGCGTCTTCGCTCTCAATCACAGCCGTATGGCCAGCGCTCTTCGGCTCCGCGTTCGGGCCAGCGTGGCTATCAAGGCCGCGGTGAACTTGCGCCCCGCTCGGGTCAGCGCAGCCTTCAGGGCCAGGGTGGCTATCGCGGCCGTTCCGATAGCAATCGTGGTCGTATGCCTCAGGGAGGCGGCCGCAGCAGTTCCAATCGTCGACGCGGCGGATCACGTACTCCTCAAAACAACGGGCTCGATCCGCGTATCGTCTACGCCGGCATCGGTGCCGTTGCGCTGCTGTTGATTGTGCTCATCGTGGTGCTTCTGCGCGGCTGCGCATCTTCGGCGCCCGAGACCACGCCCGAGACGCCCACTGCTACCAAGACGACGACCAAGAAGTCTTCTAAGAAGACCGAAACGGTCGACGAGGACGATGACACCGATGAGGCGACGGATGAGTCGACTGATTCGGACGCCACCAAGACGACGGCCAAGAAGGAAGAGAACGAGGTCACGAAGGTCAAAGTCTCCGTTGCCAAGGGAAAGACCGCGTGGATTGAGGTCAAGGTTGACGGCAAGTCGGTCTATGGCGCCCAGGCGACTGGCCCCTTTGAGCAGGAGTACACGCCCGAGTCTTCGATCGAGATCACCACGTCCAAGCCTTCCGATGTCACCGTTACCAAGAACGGTGAAAAGGTTCGTTACGATACCAAGACCTCGGGCGTGGCGCGTGTGACGATCACCGTTCCCAAGAAGGAGACGTCTGATTCCGAGAATGGTGAAAGTTCTGATGGTACCGACACCACCGATGGTACCGATACCACCGACGGTACCGATGCCCAGTCCACGGATGGCGCCGATACCGCAGCTGACGGTCAGACACCCACCGATTCTACCGACAATTCGTACGATAGCTACTAGGCCGCTCGTACGCGAAAGGAAACATCATGGCTAAAGATTCCAGCTTCGACGTCGTGTCCGAGGTCAACATGCAAGAGGTCGACAACGCCTTCCAGCAGACCACGCGCGAGATTTCCCAGCGCTATGACCTTAAGGATTCCGGCGCCACGATCGAGCTTTCGAAGGGCGACAAGCTCTTTACGATCAACGCCCCGGCCGACTTTGTCTCCAAACAGATTGTCGACGTGCTGAGCTCCAAGCTCATCAAGCGCGACATCGACCTCAAGGCTGTCTCGTGGGATGCTCCGCAGGCGGCATCGGGCGGCACCGTGCGCGTGCTCGGCCATATCGTCGAGGGTATCGACCAGGCGACCGCCAAGAAGATCAACAAGGACATCAAGGATCAAAAGCTCAAGGTCAAGGTGACCATCGAGGCCGACAAGCTGCGTGTTTCCTCTGCTTCGAAGGACGCGTTGCAGACCGTGATTCAGTTCCTGCGCGACCAAGACTACGGCCAGCCGCTGCAGTTCACCAACTACCGCTAATATCAATCGAAAGGACCGCTCTCCAACATGGATACACCGTTGGGCTCCGTGCTCTACATCACCCTCGGGTGCGCTAAGAACGAGGTTGACACCGACCGCATGCGTTCTCTTTTGACCGCCGCGGGCTACGAGGAGGCATTCGACCCGCAGGATGCCGATATCGCCATCGTCAATACTTGCTCGTTCCTCGCCTCCGCAACGTCCGAGAGCATCGAGACCACGCTCGAGCTCGCCAACGAGGTTCAGGACGGCGTTCGTTCTTGCCCCATCGTCATGTGCGGCTGCGTGCCGTCGCGCTATGGCGATGACCTGCCTGACGAGCTGCCCGAGGTCGCTGCCTTTGTGAAGGCCGACGAGGAAGATGGCATCGTGGCGGTCATCGATGGCGTGCTGGGTGTCGAGCGTGAGATTGCAGCCTATATCCCGCAGGTCAAACGTACCGTCGAGGGTGCTGTCGCCTACGTCAAGATTTCCGATGGCTGCAACCGCTTCTGCAGCTTCTGCATGATCCCGTATATCCGCGGTCGTTACCACTCGCGCAATGCCGAGAGCATCATCTCCGAGGTACGCGACCTGGTCGCCGGTGGCGTCCGCGAGATCGTTCTGATCGGTCAGGACACGGGCATCTGGGGTACCGACTTCGCCGACGAGGACCTCGCCGAGGGCGCGCCGCGCAATCTGGCGCAGCTGCTGCAGGCCGTTGCTGAGGCGGTGCGTCCTCATAACGTGTGGATCCGCGTGCTCTATCTGCAGCCCGAGGGCATGACTGACGAACTCATCGAGACGATTCGCGATACGCCCGAGGTGCTGCCCTATATCGATATCCCCGTGCAGCACTGCGACGCGCGCATTCTCAAGGCCATGCGTCGCTCCGGTTCGCGCCAGGAGCTCGAGGATCTGTTCCGCGACCTTCGCGAGCGCATCCCCGGCATCGTGATTCGTTCCACGGCCATGGTCGGTTTCCCGACCGAGACCGACGACGAGTTCCGCGACCTTATCGACTTTATGGACACCGTCGGCTTTGACTACACGAGTGTCTTTGCATACTCGCAGGAGGAGGGCAGCCTGGCCGCCAAGATGGACGGACAGGTCGACGAAGAGGTCAAGCTCGAGCGCGCCCAGGAGGCCATGGACCTGGCCGAGTCGCTCGGTTTTGCCGCCACTGCCGCACATGTGGGCGAGCGCGCCCAGGTGATCGTCGACGGTATCGAAGAGACCGAGGACGGCGCCGAGTTGATCGGCCATGCCTGGTTCCAGGCGCCCGATTCCGATGGCGCGGTGCATCTGGACGCCAGCGAGGCGTCCGTGGGCGATATTCTGACCGTCGAGTTTACCGATAGCTTCTGCTATGAGCTTATCGGTCATGTTGTGGAGTAGGAGAGCGTCGTGGCTAACGAGAGCAATAAGGAACTGACGAGTGTCTGGACGCCCGCCAACATCGTGACGTGCGTTCGCATCGTCTTTATCCCGGTGTTCATGATCGTGTCGGCGCTTTCTCACACGAGTGTTGCCGGTACGGATTGGAGCACCTTCGACGGCCCGCTCGCCGCCGCTGCCTTCATTCTGTATGTGATCCTGTCGTGCACCGATAAGGTCGACGGTTATCTGGCGCGTTCGCGCAACGAGATCACCGACTTCGGTAAATTCTTGGACCCCATCGCCGATAAGCTGCTCGTGTTCTCGGCCCTGCTGCTGTTCTTGGATTTTGGCGCGGTGACCGTGTGGTCCGTGTTCATTATCCTGTTCCGCGAGCTGCTGGTGAGCGCCCTTCGCATGGTCGCGAGTGCGGCCGGTGTGGTCGTTGCGGCCGATAAGCTCGGCAAGTACAAGACGGCAACCACGATGGTCTCCATTTGCGGTTACCTGTGCGTTTTTGCTATGGCCGGCTTGCACCTTGGCCCGGTGGCGCTGACGCTCGGCATCTACTCGGTGTCGCGCTTCCTGTACGCCGTTGCCGTTGTCCTGACCGTTATCTCGGGCGCCCAGTACTTCTGGAACTGCCGCAAGATCGTCTTTTCGGTCTAGGTCCTGGTGGGTATGACGGACTCTTTTGAGCAGATTTCCGCACATAACGAGGAGCTGGCGCGTGATATTGTCGAGCGCGCGAGCGCTCGGGGCGTGACGGTTTCGACGGCTGAGTCGCTGACGGCGGGTATGATCGCCTCGACGATTGCCGATATCCCGGGCGCCTCGGCGGTGCTGCGTGGCGGTGCGGTGACCTATTGCGATGAGATTAAGCATCGTGTTCTTGGTGTTGAGCAGGAGACGCTCGACCGCTATACCGCGGTGTCGCATCAGACCGCGCGCGAGATGGCGGTGGGTTCGCTGGGGCTGTACCAGAGCGATATTGCAGTGAGCGCAACGGGTTATGCCGGCCCCGGCGGTGGCACTGAGGACGATCCGGCGGGCACTTTCTATATTGGCTGGGCGCATCGTTCCGCCGATGGGGGCGTGCCGGTCGTGGACTCTGTGCGCTGCCACTATGAGGGCGACCGTTCGTGTGTTCGTGCCCATGCGGTCGCGGAGGCATTGGGGCGCATTGCCCTTGTGCTCAACTCTATGGAATAGACATGTTTTAAGGGGCCTTCGAGCCCCTTAATTGTGGAGATAGGGACCTCTGACAAATTTAGCGTTTGTGCTGGTTGTAGATGTATTTTTGCCTGCCTTGTTCATATTTGGTCCTTTGTGGTCAAGTATTTGGTCAGTGTTTGGTCGGCGTTTGGTTGGGTTTTGGAAAGACCGCCTGCATATGATTGGCCTGAACGGTTGACCACGAACAGCCGTTCGTTTATTATCGATGCAGGTTGTTAAGAGGAGGGCTATTCATGGCCAAGAATTCAGGTCCCGTACGTACCGTTCATGCTCGCACGACGGGTAAAGAGCGCGATGAGATGATCGCCACCACCAAGGCCGAGATCGAGAAGAAATTCGGCCAGGGTTCCATCATGAGGTACGGCGACGGTGGCCCCGAGCTCGAGGTCGAGGCCATTCCCACGGGCGCCCTGGCCCTCGATGCCGCGCTGGGTATCGGCGGCGTGCCGCGCGGCCGTATCGTCGAGATTTACGGTCCTGAGTCCTCCGGTAAGACGACGCTTTCGCTCGAGATCCTGGCCGAGGCCCAGGCAATGGGTGGCGTTGTGGCATTTATCGATGCCGAGCACGCGCTTGATCCCACGTATGCCGCGCGCATTGGCGTGGATATCGACGAGGTACTGATTTCCCAGCCCGATACGGGTGAGCAGGCGCTCGAGATTGTTGACATGCTCGTGCGTTCCGGCGCCATCGATGCTATCGTCGTCGACTCCGTCGCCGCGCTGACCCCGCGTGCCGAGATCGAGGGAGAAATCGGCGACACTACGGTCGGTCTTCAGGCTCGCCTGATGAGCCAGGCGCTCCGCAAGCTCGCCGGCTCGCTGTCCAAGTCCAACACGACGTGCATCTTCATTAACCAGCTGCGTGAGAAGATCGGCGTCATGTTCGGCAACCCCGAGACCACGACGGGCGGCCGCGCCCTTAAGTTCTTCTCTTCGGTGCGTATCGACATTCGCCGCATCGACAGCATTAAGCTTAAGGACGAGGTTATCGGTAACCGCGTGCGCGCCAAGGTCGTTAAGAACAAGGTGGCAGCTCCGTTCCGTTCTGCTGAGTTCGACATCATGTACGGTACGGGCATCTCTAAGGAGGGCTCGATTCTGGACATGGCTGTCGAGTGCGGCATTTGCAAGAAGATGGGCTCCTGGTTTGCCTATGGCGAGGATAAGCTCGGCAACGGTCGCGAGGCCGCCAAGGCGTTCCTGCGCGAACACCCCGATTGTGCCGACGAGATTGAGCATAAGGTCCGCCTTGCCTGTGGACTTGAGTTTGATGACGATGCTCCGTCCGAGGTCGAGCTGACCGATCAGCCTGCGCCTGAGGAGTTTGACGAGCTTTACGCCATCGATGGTTCCGCCATGCTCGATGATGACGACGAGTAGCGGTTACGCTCATGTCGTATACGGTGACCGAGGCCACGGTCGTCTTTCCCGATAAGAAGGCGGCCTCCTCGTTCTCGAGCGGGTATGCGTCCAAAAAGCCTTGCGCACATATCGATTGTGAGCTTGAGGGCGGTTTTGAGCGGTCCATTTGGATTCCCGTGCGGGTCGCGCGGCTGTATGTCAAAAACCGCCCCGATCTTCCCTGTGATTGGGACAACTTCCGTGAGGCGGTGCAGCTCATTGAGCGTAAATGTGCACTTACCATGGTGACCGAGATGTTATCGCGCCGCGACCATGCGACGGGTGAGGTCCGTGACAAGCTGGCTCGCTACGGCTTTCACCAGCCTGCGATCGATTTCGCCGTCGAGCGCGCCACCGAGTATCGTTTTTTAGACGAGAGCCGCTTTTGCTCGTACTTTATCGAGGAGCGCAAGCGGCGCGGTTGGGGACAGCGCAAAATCGAGACCGAGCTCAAGCGCCGTCATGTCGTGCTCGATGACATTCCCGGTTATCCCGAGGATTATTTTGCCGTCGAAGACGATTTGGCGCGTGCGTCAGCCCTGCTCGCCAAGCGGCGTGTTCCAGAGACGCGCGAATTCGAAAAACTGGTTCGGTTTTTGATGGGCAAGGGCTTCTCGTATCACGTCGCCGCCGATGCCGTTAAGGCACGTCTCGATGCCGAACGCGAGGAATGTGCGGTTTAGGCGTATGTGTTTTGTGGCCCTGCCGTTCACCGTGTTTTAGCCGCCGTGCCGGGGCCATTTATTTGACAGTTGTTGTGGTTCAACGTACGATAAACACTGTCATTTGCTTTGTGATATGTGCTCATCTGTGATGAGTTTGTTTATATGTTTATCTGTATCCGACCCGCATAAGCTGCGCCCATATTACTCAAATGTCGCGAGCCGTTCGTAAGGACGGTTCGCTTTGTTGTGTAACGAATCCATAAAAAGGAGTGAGCATGCCTATCATCGCAGCGCTCGTTGGCATCGTTTTGGGTGCCATCGCCGCCATTGCCTACATGCGCACCGCCAAGCAGGGTAGTCTTCACGAGGCCGACGAAAAGATCCAGTCGGCACACGCACAGGCTGAGTCCCTGATCGGTGATGCTAAGCGTCAGGCCGAGACCCTCAAAAAAGAGGCTCTGCTCGAGGCTAAAGAGGAGATCATCAAGAACAAGCAGGCCGCCGAGGCCGAGGACAAGCAGCGTAAGAGCGAGATTCGTACGCTCGAGAACCGTGTGATGCAGCGCGAGGAGTCCCTTGATCGCCGAAACGACGCTCTCGACAAGCGTGAGCACCAGCTGTCCAGCCAGGCCGGTCAGGTCGAGAAGCGCTCCCGCGAGCTTGAGGAGCTCTGCGCCAAGCAGACCTCCGAGCTCGAGCGTATCGCCGACCTGACCCGTGAGGACGCCCACAAGGAGCTCCTCGATAAGGTTCGCGGCGAGGTCACCCACGAGGCTGCCACGATCATTCGCGAGTCCGAGCAGCAGGTTCGCGCCGAGTGCCACAAGACCGCCCAGGAGATTCTGTCCCTGGCGATTCAGCGCTGCGCTGCCGACCACACAGCCGAGGTCACCGTTACCTCCGTGCACATTCCCTCTGATGACCTCAAGGGCCGTATCATCGGTCGCGAGGGTCGCAACATCCGGACCTTCGAGCAGGTTTCCGGCGTCAACCTCGTGATCGACGACACGCCTGAGACCGTCGTTCTTTCGAGCTTCGACCCGGTCCGTCGTGAGACCGCCCGTGTTGCCCTCGAGAACCTCATTGCTGACGGCCGCATTCACCCCGCCCGCATTGAGGAGATGTATCACAAGGCTGCCGACCTGGTTCAGCAGCGCGTGCGCGAGGCTGGCGAGCAGGCTGCCTTTGATACCGGTATCCACGACCTGCACCCCGAGATCGTCAAGACCCTTGGTGCCCTGCGCTACCGTACCTCGTTTGGTCAGAATGTGCTTCAGCACTCCCTCGAAGTCTCTGACCTGTGCGGCGTGATGGCTTCCGAGCTTGGCCTGGACGTTGTGACCGCCAAGCGCGCCGGCCTGCTGCACGACCTGGGCAAGGCAATCGACCACGACGTCGAGGGCCCGCATGCCGTCATCGGCGCCGAGCTTGCCCGCCGTTATGGCGAGAAGCCCGTTATCGTTCATGCTATCGAGGCTCACCATGCCGATGTCGACCCTAACACGGTGCTCGATGTCCTGGTACAGGCCGCTGATGCTGTCTCTGCTTCTCGCCCCGGTGCCCGTCGCGAGTCTGCCGAGAACTACATCAAGCGTCTCGAGAAGCTCGAGGAGATCGCCAACTCCCATGAAGGCGTCGAGCGTACCTATGCCATGCAGGCTGGTCGCGAGGTCCACGTCATGGTTCAGCCGGACAAGATCTCCGATGCCCAGTCCACGGTCCTGGCTCACGATATCGCCCATCAGATCGAGGAAGAGATGGAGTATCCCGGTCAGGTGCGCGTCGTCGTGATTCGCGAGAGCCGCGCTGTCGATATCGCTAAATAACATGAGCGACGCGAACGAGCTCATCTCATTTATCGCGTCGATGTCGGGGGAGGGCAACCTTCGCGTCGAGGAGAACCTTGGCGAGGGGTATGTCCGCCTCCGCGTTTCGGAGGCCGAGCGGCGCCAGGCAAAACACGACATTCAGCATGTCGAGGATATCGTCATCGAAATGCTCCGTAATGCTCGCGATGCCGGCGCCGACAAGGTCTATCTCGCCACGACCAAGGAAGATGGCGTCCGCACGCTTGTCTTTCTGGATAACGGTTCGGGCGTTCCGCAGGATATGCAAGAGCGAATCTTCGATGCCCGCGTTACCTCCAAGCTCGAGAGCATGAAGATGGACCGTTGGGGCGTTCACGGTCGTGGCATGGCATTGTTTTCGATCAAGCAGAACACCGACGAGGCCCGTGTGGTCACGTCCGGCGTCGATCTTGGTTCAGCCTTTAAGGTGAGCGTTGCGGCCGACCGCCTCAGTGAGCGTGCCGATCAGTCCAGCTGGCCCCAGGCCGTCAAGGATGAGGACGGACGTTATGTCTGTGCTCGCGGCCCGCATAATATTATTCGCGCTGCCTGTGAGTTTGCGCTCGAGGAGCTGCGTGGTTGCGATGTCTATCTTGGTTCTCCGTCTGAGATTGCCGCGACCCTTTATGCTCAGGCGTCAAGTCGGCTCGATACGTCTCGTCTCCTGTTTATTGATGACGAGAGCGAGCTTCCGGTTGTCGATCGTTTAGGCCTTGCCTCTGATGCCGAGGACTTTATTCGTATCTGCTCGGGTTTGGGTCTTGAGATGTCCGAGCGCACGGCACATCGCATTTTGGCAGGGCAGATTAAGCCCGTTCGCGGTGTGACCGCGCGTCTGCTGCGCGAGCGTGATTCGTCCTCGCATGCGCCGGCTCCTGTCGATCTCGCGAAGGATCGTCGCGGGCTTCGTATTGCCAAGGATGACATGGCACAGTTTTCGCGTGCTGTGGAGCGCGACTTTAATGACCTTGCCGCCCGGTACTATCTCAACCTTTGCGGCGACCCAAAGATTCGCGTTTCGCGTGATCGAATCACTGTGACCTTCGATCTTGCCAAAGAGGAATAGTGCCTTTACCGAGTCCACTCGGTACGATACAGTTATTGCAGTTAAAACGTACTTTTAAACGCAGGAGTTTCTTCATGGATTGCCTGAAGGTATCAAGCAAATCATCGCCCGCGTCCGTTGCCGGCGCCATCGCCGGCATGGTCAAGGATGGTGTGCCCGTCAACATTCAGTGTGTCGGCGCCGGTGCGGTCAACCAGGCCATAAAGGCTGTGGCTATCGCGCGCGGTTTTTTGATTCCAACCGGTTTTGATATTTCCTGCGCGCCCGTGTTCTCCGACATCCTTATTAACGGGGAGTCGCGCACGGCCATCCGTCTTTCTATTTACGTTCACCAGATCAATCGAGCTGCTATGGATAACGTCGTCATGGATGATGTTAAGCCTGTGGCATAGCTTCTGCTTGCCTCGATTCGCCCCCCCCTCTCCATCGTTAGGACTTATGCACATGGACCAGCGTTCCGTACGCGATATTCTTGCCGGTAAAACCTACTTTATCCGCACCTTTGGCTGCCAGATGAATCAGCACGACTCTGAGCGCGTGAGCGGTCTGCTCGATTCGTATGGTTGCCTCATGGCGCTCGATCCCGAGCATGCCGATATTGTTGTCTTCATGACATGCTGCGTGCGCGAGGCCGCCGATACTCGCCTGTACGGTCAGTGCAACTCTTGTAAGAGCCTCCCGCCCTCACCCTCGGGCAAGCGTGTGGTTGCCGTTGGTGGTTGCATCGCGCAGCGCGATGGCGAGGGCCTGCTCACCAACGTCGATAACGTCAATGTCATCTTTGGTACGCATTCCATCGCACATGTGGCCGAGCTCATTGCCGAGGCGTTCCTTGATGGCAAGCGTCATATCCGCACCAATGAGCATGAGGATACGGATGCCATGAGCATGCCGTGGCATCGCGAGACCCAGTATCACGCCTGGGTGCCCATTATGACGGGCTGCAATAATTTCTGTACCTATTGCATCGTGCCGTACGTGCGCGGTCGCGAAAAGAGCCGCCCCTTCGAGGAAATTGTCGACGAGGTGACCGGTTTGGTGCGCCAGGGCGTGCGCGAGATTACGCTGCTGGGCCAAAACGTTAACTCATATGGTCGCGATCTGTTTGGCAAGCCGCGTTTTGCCGATCTGCTGCGTGCCGTGGGTGATACGGGTGTGGAGCGCATCTTCTTTACCTCTTCTCATCCTAAGGATCTGCTGCCCGAGACCATCGACGCCATGGCCGAGACGCCCGCCGTCATGCCGCAGCTTCACTTGGCCGTTCAGTCGGGCTCCACGCGTATCCTCAAAGAGATGAATCGCCGTTATACACGCGAGGACTATCTGGGCCTGGTCGATCGCATTCGCAACCGCATGCCCGATATCGCGCTCTCGACCGATATTATCGTTGGCTTCCCGGGCGAGACTGAAGAGGACTTTGAGCAGACGCTCTCACTTGCCGAGACGGTCCGCTATGCTCAGGCCTATACCTTCATCTATTCCAAGCGCGCCGGTACCCCGGCCGCAGAGATTGACGATCCTACGCCGCATGAGGTTATTCTCGAGCGTTTCAACCGCCTGGTTAAGGTTATCGAGACTACGGCACACGAGTATAACCAGGGTGAGCTTCATACTGTGGTGCCGGCGCTCATTGAGGGAACGAGTAAAAAGAACGACGCGGTCCTGCTGGGCAAGAGTCCCAAGAATCAGACCGTGCATGCGCCTATCCCCGAGGGTTACAGCATCGATCAGCTTGTTGGCAAGATCGTTGATGTTGACGTTGACGTTGCCAAGACCTGGTATTTGTCCGGCTCCGTTGTGGGCGAGCCGCGCTAATGGTTTCTCCCAGGGCAGGACTTTCCGCCGTTGCGATCGTCGGTCCGACGGCGGTTGGTAAGAGTGATGTTGCCGACCGTTTGGCAGCTCGTCTTTCGTCCGAAGTGCTGTCGTGCGATGCGATGCAAATCTATCGCGGCATGGACATCGGTACCGCAAAGATGGCGCCCGATGAGTGTACGGTGCCGCTGCGTCTCGTCGACATTGTAGAGCCGGGTGTGGCATATTCTGCTGCGCTTTATCAGGCTGACGCTCGCGCGCATGTTGAACGTCTCCTTGGTTCGGGTTGCCTGCCGGTTTTTTGCGGAGGTACGGGGCTGTATCTCAAGGCCGCCCTCGATGAAATGGACTTTCCTTCGGGTGAACTTGAGGACGATCGTCGTATGGGCTATCAGGAGCTTGCCGAGCGTATTGGCGAGGAAGAGCTGCATGCCCTGCTTGCCGAGCGCGACCCAGAATCGGCTGCTGTTATTCATCCCCATAATGTGCGCCGTGTGATTCGTGCGCTCGAGATGCATGATGATGGTATCTCCTATGCACAGCAAAAAAGTCAGTTTAGTGTTCCGCGCGAGCATTATCATGCTCTATGGTTTGGTCTGACGCGTAATCGCGAGGTGCTCTACGAGCGCATTAACCTGCGCGTCGATCTGATGTTTGAGCAGGGTCTTGTCGATGAGGTTCGCGGTCTTATGGACCAGGGGCTGGGAGATGCCCTGACTTCGATGCAGGCAATTGGCTATAAAGAGATCATTGATGCTTTCAATGGCGTGATTTCTATGGATGAGGCTCGCGAACTCATCAAGATGCGTTCGCGTCGCTATGCCAAACGTCAGCTTTCGTGGTTTAAGCGCGATGACCGTATCGTGTGGTTTGATATGGACGAGTTTACGATCGATGAGGTCGTTGAGGACATCCTGCATCGTATTGAGGCTGCCTAATGGCCCGTTTCCCTCTTGTTCCCACGGCACCCGAGCCCGAACGCGCCGTTCTTGTCGGAGTTGAGTGGCGCGATAACGCCTGGCCGCTCGATCGTTCGCTTGACGAGCTTGAGCGCCTGGCCCATACGGCTGGCGCCCAGTGCGTGGCGCGTTTGTCACAGTGTCTGGTTAAGCCGTATCCAAAATCGTTTATCGGTTCCGGTAAGGTTGAAGAGCTGTGCGGCCTGGTGCATCGCATGGATGCCGATGTCGTTATTTTTGACGACGACCTGACGCCCTCGCAGCAATCCTATTTGGAGAAAGCTGTGGGCGAGCCGGTAAAGATTATCGATCGTACAGCACTGATCTTGGATATCTTTGGCCTGCATGCTCAGACGCGTGAGGGACGCCTACAGGTACAGCTGGCGCAGCTTCAATATCTGTTGCCTCGTCTGCGTGGCATGTGGAGCCATCTTGCCAAGGAGCAGACGCGCGGCGGCATCGGTTCGCGCTTTGGCCAGGGTGAAAGCCAGCTCGAGGTTGACCGTCGCTTGATTCGCAATAAGATTGCCGCGCTTCGTCGTGAGCTCAAGCAGGTTGAACAGCGTCGCGATATCCAGTCCAAGAGCCGCATTGAGTCACCGGCGTTTCGCGTCGCGTTAGCCGGTTATACCAATGCCGGTAAATCGACGTTGCTCAATCGCCTGACCGGCTCTACGGTACTTTCGCAGGACAAGCTGTTTGCTACGCTCGACCCGACGACGCGTTCGTATCGCCTGCCCGGCGGTCGCGGCATGACGATTACCGATACCGTTGGCTTTATTCAAAAGCTACCGCATGGTCTCGTTGATGCCTTTAAGTCTACGCTGTCTGAGGTTCTTGGTGCCGATCTGATCCTTAAAGTTGTGGATGCCTCTGACGAGGACTACGAGCGCCAGCTCGAGGCAGTCGATCGCGTTCTTGACGAGATCGGTGCCGGCGAGCGTTTGACGCTTACGGTGTTCAATAAAATCGATCTTCTCGATAGCGTTGATCGACTGAGCTTCCGTCGTCGCTATCCCGAGGCCGTGCTGTTCTCGGCCCAGACGGGCGAGGGACTCGACGATCTCGTCGACCGTATTGCTCGTGAGGCGGCTGCTACCGATGTGTTGCTCTCTGCTGATATCCCGTATCGCGAGGGCGCCCTCATCACGCTGGTGCATGAGCAGGGAACCCTTTTGCACGAGGAATATCTTGAAGACGGCGTTCGTATTGTGGCGAAGCTTCCGGCCCGTATCGCGCCGCGGCTCAAGCGTTATCGCACCGAGTAGACGAGCTCCAAAATGCCCAGAATGATGGGCTGATGCAGCAGATAAAAGGGGAGTGCATGACGTCCAAGGCTGGCGAGCGCCGGCAGGGGGTTGGCGTAGGCCCAGATTGGGGCGGTCTTATCGATTCCCTGCGCTATATGTGCGGCGAAGTATCCTGCAAGATACATAAAGATAAACGGGATGATGGGGTAGTAATCACCTGAGACAAACCCAGGGCTTGGAAATCACAGCCACGCCAGGTAGGGGACAGGGTAGATCGTTTTGGGGATGCTCCAGGTGAGGGCAAACAACACAAGGCATAGGGACATGCCCCATCTCGCCGATATCTTCTTAAGGACGGGATCGGTCAACGCCACGATGCCGGTACATGCGGCCATGCAGTAGATGATGCCAAAATTAACCGAATCGTCGACTGAGACAAGTGTTGTTGCCAACCAGACGACGAGTGCTGCTAAGGCGTATTTGGCGGCACGTTTGATATTGTTGCGCGAAAGGGTGCACATCCAACCCGCGATAAACAGGAATACCCAGCTGATGCTGGCACGCCAGATGTCTTGAAAGACGGTCTGTGTAAACCAGGGCATATCCCAACCGTACAGGTAGGCAAGATCGTAGCAAGCGTGAAAACCTGCCATTGAAATCATCGTAAACCCGCGGACGGTATCAAAGATGGTGATGCGTTTTTGCATTACGAGAACCGGCGCATCAAGCCGACGACTTTGCCCAAGATAACGGGATTCGTTGCATAGATAGGCTCCATGGTGTCATTCTCGGGCTGCAGGCGTACGCGTCCCTGCTCCTTGTAGAACGTCTTGACGGTCGCTGAACCATCAATCATGGCCACGACAATTTCGCCGTTCATGGCACTCTTTTGTTCACGGACGATGATGTAATCGCCATTGAAGATGCCGACATTGATCATTGAGCTCCCATGTACCTCAAGGATAAAGGAACCCTGATCAGTGGCGATTTCGGTCGGGATAGTAAAAGTGTCTTCGATATTCTGCTCGGCTAGAATGGGAATCCCAGCCGCGACGCGACCAACGAGCGGTAGCGAGACCGTTCCGCGAGGTGCGGTGGGCTCGTCAGATTTAGAAATTGAGACCGAGGAACCGTCCTCGTTAAAGAGTTCCAGGGCGCGCGGTTTGGTGGCATCGCGCTTGAGTAGCCCGCGCGCCTCCAGGGCAGAGAGATGGGCGTGCACGGTGCTGGGGGAGGAAAGACCCACGGCAGAAGCCATCTCGCGCACGCTGGGCGGATAACCCTTCTCCTGCTGATATTCCTTGATGAAGTCGTAAATTTGCTGCTGACGCTTGGTAATTTTGCGAGCCATCAGGGCATCCTCTCTACCCATGTCAAACAAATGTTCGAATTTTGCTTGACAGGAACAACTGTTCGAAGATAATAATAACCGAACATTCGTTCTCGCGCTAGACATTTTTGTCCGCGCGGCTTGATAAAACTGTTCTCAGCAAAACACGCGAGAGGAGAACATGATGAACGCAACGAATATGGTCCAGGGAAACCTCGCCCTTAAGCTCGAGACGCCTGCCGCGCCCGCTTTTTCTGTTGTCAAGGGTGGACGTTCCGGTTATCAGCCTTTGCCCGTAAAGTCTGCTCGCACTCAGTATGCTGTTGCCGCGCCGACTCCCGCTGCCCTGAAGGTCTCGACGATTGTTGCCGTCGCCGTTGCGCTCACGCTCTTTTTTGTCCTCGCTACGTCGGTCTTTAGCGCTCGTCACGCCGCGTATGCCGAGTCCGTTTCCAACGTTACCTACGAGACCATTCGCGTTCAGCCTGGTGATTCTCTTTGGTCGCTTGCCGAGGAATATCCAATCGAAGGCCTTTCCACGCAAGAGACTTCCGACATGATCCGTAACGTCAATCATCTGGAGCATGGTTCGCTCGCCGCCAGTGCGCATCTTAAGGTTCCTGCTCGTTCGTAATCATTATCGCGCTGCGCATGGTACTCTTGTTATCGTTTAAGAGGAGGTACCATGCGCTGTCCTAAATGCGGCAAGGCACATACCCGCGTCGTTGATTCCCGTATGCAGGAGTCAAATAACACCATTAAGCGCCGTCGCGAATGTTGCTCGTGTAACTACCGCTTTACAACGTTCGAGCGATGCGAAGACCCAATTGAGGTCATTAAGTCGGACGGAACTAAGCAGCGGTTCGATCGCAATAAGCTGCTCGTCGGCTTGATGCGTGCCACCATCAAGCGCGATATCGACACTAAGAAGCTCAATGAGATTATCGACGATATCGAGGTCGAGCTGCGCTCTCGCACGCTGACGGCCGTCACGTCGCATGAGTTGGGTGACATGGTGCTCAAGCGCTTGGCCAAGATCGATAAGGTGGCGTACATCCGCTTTGCCTCGGTCTACCGCGATTTCAAAGACGTCGATGAGTTTCTGCAAGAGCTCGACAAGCTAAGGTGATTCCATGTCCTGCATTACCGTCAACATAAAGCGTCTCGACCCCACCGTCGAGCTTCCCAAATACGCCCATCCCAGCGATGCCGGCTTGGATCTGCGCTCCAACGAGGACTGCGTCCTGAAGCCCTTCGAACGTCGTCTGGTCTCTACCGGGCTGGCCATCGCCCTGCCCGATGGCTACGCCGGCTTCGTCCAGCCCCGCAGCGGTCTCGCCATCAAGCAGGGCCTGTCTATAGTCAATACGCCTGGCCTCATCGACGCCCACTACCGAGGAGAACTCAAGGTTATCCTCATCAACCTGGACCCCTCAAACAACATCCAAATCAACAAAGGCGACCGCATAGCCCAACTCGTCATCCAAGAAGTCCCCACGGTTAACCTCATAGAAGTAGAAGAACTAGACGAAACCGACCGAGGCAAAGGAGGCTTCGGCTCCAGCGGCGTCGCCTAGGGACGCTCGTATCCCTCCCGCCCGGCGCTTACCTATATCATTCCATGCTCAAACATTCTCGCTTCGCAGGGGCGCACGGATCCCGCTTTCGCCTGAGCCCCATACATATCATCCCGTGCTCAAACATTCTCGCTTCGCTGCGAAACTGCGCGCGGGACGATATGTATGGGGCTCAGGCGAAAGGGCTACATGCTTGACATAAAACAATCTTTCTAGTTAGCCGATGCGATAAAGGGATGCCTCCTTTGTCGCATCGGCTAACTCTATTTATATTTTCCTGTTTTACCTTTGCAGGTTCTAATGGAGGGGATACCGAAGTAGCTGCTAGTAAGTAAACGTAGCTGCTCAGCGGGAGCCGCCCATATATCGTTCCACGCGCAGTTTCGCAGCGCAGCGAGAATGTTTGAGCATGGAATGATATATGGGCGGCTTCCGCTGAGCAGCGGACCTTCGTCTACCTGATATGAGCGGGTTTTCCGCCCCAGTAGAAGCGGCAGAAGGCTCGTTTGCGCTTTTGGGGTTTGCCTACGAGCTCCATGGTTGCGATGGCTATATCTTCGGCTGCGTGGGGGCGGCGTAGTACTTCGCCGTTGATGAGTAGGGCTTTGAGTGATTCGGGATGATCGTGCAGATGGCGCAGGGTTACGATGAGTTCACGTGCGGTGGTGACGTGCATGCTGGCGCCCATGCCGGTAAGCATCGTGGTGTTGGCCTTTTCCTGACCGTATGATTTGCCCAGCAGGATCATCGGCAGATGAGCGCACAGGCACTCGGTGACCGTGAGTCCGCCTGATTTGAGGATTGCCAGGTCGCAGCCGTGCATGAGGGCCGCCATGTCGTCCACGTAGTCCAGAACCGTGACGTTGTCGAGCTTCATGGCGTCGAAGAGCGTCTTGAGTCGGGCGGCGTATTCCTTATCCTTGCCCGGTAAAAAGACAAAGTGCATGTCCTCAAAGCTGCGTAAGAAGGGGAGCGTGTGGTCCATCGCGGCACGGAAACGCACGTATGGTTGGGGCAAACTGGCGCCGGCCATCACCAATACGACGGTTTTGTCTATGGGGAGATTGAACTTGCTCAGCTCTTCCTCGCGATCGTAATTTGAATCGAAACCGGCTCGGATGGGGATGCCCGTTATGCGGATCTTTGACTCGGGAACTTTGCGGGGGCGCAGCGTTTCGGCCATAAACTCGTTGGCCACGCAGAACAGGTCGGTGTCCTTGTGGGGCCAAAAGCCTTCGACTTCATAGTCTGTTGGTACGCAGATGACCGGATAATCGATACCCGTAATAACGCGGGCACCCACGGCAACATTGGCTGCTGTGATGTGCGTTGCGACCACGGCTATAGGCCTGCGGCGACGAATATATTCGTTGAAGGCGGGGAACATAATTCGCGACCATGCCGTGCCGCCACCCCAGAGAAGATGCCCCGTAAGCGTATATCGCCAGGTCAGGTCGTAAATGGGGCGTGTTGCTCCCGTAAAAGAAGCCGCGGTCTTATTGCCGTCGAATTTAATACGTCCAAAATCAAGGATATCGAGCACTTCAATTTCAATATCCTCAGGGATTCCCTTGGTGCCGCGGATAAGGTCAAATGCTTGTGCAATCGCGTTGGCGGCGGCTTTGTGGCCCGATCCAACTGATGCGTGCACAATGGTTACCAGGGGTTTTTGTGCAGGTAAAACGGTCATTTGCTCCGGTTGGGGAGTGGCTTGCATGGGCAGGGGAGCGCTATTGCTCGTCTGCGTTTGATCCATCGATAACTCCCCTTCAGCTTTGTTACGCGATTTATCATTGTAGTGCATGAGTGTCATGTTCACGTAAATTTGGGTATGAGCGCAAAGAACGACAACGTTTCGACGAGAGGATTCTTCATGACTACCGATCAGCCGATTGATGTTGCGATTATCGGTGGAGGCCCCGCGGGCTATGCTGCCGCCATTTACGCTGCGCGTGCCAACCTGACGACGACCGTGATTGAGCAGGGCATGTCGGGTGGACAGATCGCCACGACCAATGAGGTCGAGAACTATCCGGGCATTCCGCTCTTGAGTGGCGCCGAACTCGGCGAGCGTTTTCAGCAACATGCAGAGGGGCTGGGAGCGCAGGTTACATGGAGCATGGTTACGGGTATCGATTACGATGCCGATGCAGCGCTGTTTACGGTGCATCACGATATGGGCGATACGCTTGCCTCGAGCGTTATCGCTTGCATGGGTGCCACGCCGCGTCCGGCAGGTTTCGCTGGCGAGGATACCTATCGCGGTCGTGGCGTTTCATATTGCGCAACATGTGACGGCATGTTCTTCCGCGGCAAACAGGTCTTTGTAATCGGTGGTGGCAATTCGGCATGCGAAGAGGCACTGTTCCTGTCAGACATTGCCAGCAGTGTGACCATCGTGCTGCGCCGCGACCAGTTCCGTGCGCCTGATGGTGTTGTTCAGAAAGTACTCAAAAAGGACAATATTACAGTTAGGTACCAAACTAGTATTGTTGAGCTTTCTGGTGAAGCGATGCCCACGACAATTACGTTCAAGGACAATGCAAGCGGTAAGACGCATGCTGAGACCTTTGAGCCTGGCTCGTTTGGCATCTTTGTCTTTACCGGGACGCAACCCCATACCGAGCTTGTTGAGCATCTTGTCGATCTGGCGCCTGATGGCGGCATTCTGACTGATGAATCCATGGCGACCCGCACGCCAGGTCTATTTGCTGCTGGCGATATCCGTTCCAAGCGCTTACGTCAGGTTGTGACCGCCGTTTCTGACGGAGCCATAGCAGCAACGGGCGCATACGCGTTTCTCCGCGGATAAGTACGATAATATATCTTATGTAAGGTTGCTATCTTTAAAACAAAGTGGTTGGACGGTGCATCAATGTGCTGTCCAACCACTTTTACTTTCCTGCTATATAGTATGCAAAACTAGATAACCTAGAATACAATATAGCTAATGAACGGAGGATCCTTATGAACCACGCCAAACGCGTTATCCCGATGTCCGATTCGTCGGTCAGCATTAAGCCTGAGGATATTCAGCCCACTGTGCTGCCCGATGCATTTATTCAGTCCGATATCGTGCGCAAACTCAATACGTTGAGTCTACCGCGCTATGACCAGTTGCCCAATGTGACGCTCTACCGCGACCAGGTCATTGAGTATGTTGCGCTGTGGATGGAGCCGCTGTCTATTTGCGTTGAGCAGCCTGTCATTACGCCATCGATGATCAATAACTACGTGAAGGTCGGTCTGGTGCCTGCTCCGGTCAAAAAGCAGTATGGTCGCGAGCAGATTGCCCGCCTGATCGCTATCTGCATCTTTAAGCAGGTGCTACCTATTGCTGCGGTGCAGGCGCTCTTTAACATTCAGCGTTTGAGCTACGATGCCCCGACGGCCTTCGACTATGTGGTCGATCAGCTCGAGGCATCGATTCGTTCGGCGTTTTCTGTCGAGCAGACGCCGGTTCCCGATACGGCGCATCAGGTAACGCGTGAGTCGCTGCTTGTGCGCAGCGCGGTTTCATCCTTTGTTTCGAAAGCGTACCTGATGAGCTATCTCAAGTTCAACGGGTTTAATAGCTAGCCGACGTATAAAACGGGCGGGACAAAGAGCCATCTGTCGCTTTGTCCCGCCCGTTTTTTTGCTTGGTTGGACTTTATTTGCCCGAAGCTACGCCCATGCCGTAGCCGATGATCAGGCCGTGCATCTCGGCGTAATAGGAATCCAGGCCGTTGCAGGGCATGATGATGGTCTTGGAGCCGGGCCAATGTTCGACAATGCGATCAGTAAGCGCTTGGGCTCCAGCTTCGTTCTCAACGTGATCGATGATGACCTCACCGCCCGTAAAGCCCTCGGATTCCATAGTGTCGATGATCTTGTTGAGCATCTTCTTTTCGCCACGCGTGTGCCCCACGAGTTCGATTTTACCGGCCTCACTCGCCGTGCCCAAAATGCGGATATTGAGCTTGTTGGCAATGACGCCGGCTGCCTTAGGGATACGTCCGGCTTTGGCGAGGTTTTCGTAATTGCACAAACTGAAGAGGATTTTGCTGTTCTGTTCAAGGCTATCGAAGTATGCGCAAGCATCCTCGAATGAGACATTCGGATTGTCTGCAAGATAGCGGTCGAACAGCAAGAAAATGAGGTCCATTTTGCCGCCAGCTGCGCGTGAATTGACTAGATGAATCTGTCGGTCGGGCTCCTCGGCAAGAACCATATCGCGAGCAGTGGCTGCCGCGTTGTAGCTGCCCGACACACCCTCAGAGATCGGCATGCAGATGGTCTTGTCTGCCAATTTGAAGAGCTCGGCCCACTCCCCTACGCTGGGACAAGCGCTCGAAGAAGCGTTCGTCTCCGCCTGAACAGCGCAGTTGAGCTCATGAACATCGAGCGAAAGGTCATCGACGAATTCACGCTCCCCCACTCGAATTTTGAGGGGCGCAAATGCAAAGGTGGTATAGGGCGCGGTCGGTTGCCAATCGCGGAGGTTGCAGCTTGAATCGGAGATAAGTGCCCAGCTCATAGAGGGTCCTTTCTAATTGTTCATCAACAATTATAGCCTTCTTGCAAACCGAATGGACGGCTATCTAGTTTTGAATACTAGATAGCCGTCTAAGATGAGAGAGAAAAAAAGAATGGACCTCGCGACTTAAAGCCACGAGGTCCACATTCACACGCTGTGTAAGATGACTTAGTAACGCACGAAGATGTAGTTATTGTTCATGCCGGCGGCAACGGAGCTGATGATAACACCCGTGTTGTAGTCGGAAGCATGAATCATCTGACCGCCACCGATGTAAATGCCGGTGTGGTATGAGTTGACCACAACGTCACCGGGCTGCGGATCGGACACACGCGTCCAGCCCATAAAGGTGCCCGTGGTGCCCAGGCGGCAATAGCGACCAGTGAGGCAATAGCTAACAAAACCAGAGCAGTCGAAGCTGTTCGGGCCAATTCCGCCCCAGGAATAAGCACAACCAAGCTTGCTGTATGCACGTGAGACAACAGAACCGCCATCGACGGACTGGCTCGGAGCAGAAGGCGTCGGAGCCGGAGCAGGCGTGGAGGGCTGCGGCGTCGGAGCAGGTGTCGGCGTGGGCGCCGGAGTGTTGCCGCCCTGGTTGTTGTTATTGCTGGTCTGGCCACCGTTGTTGGTGTTCTCGGTCGCACCGGCAGTCTCGTTGCTCACCGTGGCCTTCTCGGCGGTGCTGGCGTTGATGCCGGCCTGCAGCGCGGCGTTGGCCTCGGCCTCGGCGGCAAGCTCGGCTTGCAGCTGCGAATCCAGGGAGTTTACGACGTTCTGGGCTTCAGCCTGCTGGGCGTTAAGCTCGTCGACCTTCTTTTGCGTGGTGGCGACGTTCTTTTCCTGCTCGGCCTGCTTATCGGTGAGCTGCTGCTTAAGCTCCTTGACCTCTTGAATGGTCTGAGCTTGCTTATCGGAAACTTTGCCGTAGTAGAACAGACGGTTGAGCATATCGCTCAGGTCATCGACACCCGTCAGAACCTGAAGCAGGCTCAGGCCGCCGGTTTTGTACTCGCCGGCGACATAGGTCGAGAGCTTGGCCTGACCGTCAGCGATCTCCTGCTGCTTTTGCGTGATCTCGCCAGCAGTCTGATCGAGCGCCTGCGTCTGCGTGGCGAGCTCATCGTAAATCTGCTGGGTTTGGGTACCGATCTGCTCGAGCTTCGTACGAGCAGCGGCAAGGTCGGATGCGGTATCGGCGTAGGCAGGAGCCGCGAGGCCCAAGCCCAAAACACAAGCGAGGGTTGCCGTAGCAGCGCAGCGTGCCATGTTTTTGTGCTTGTTTGCTGTGCGCATGTAGCTTCCTTTCCAGTAACTAAGGGTAACGGCTAGTCCACCGTCACCAGGCTAAAGAGCTCCACATCGTCATCAGACGGCGTGAGCTTCTCGCGCGGGTTGAGAAACGCAAGCTCAAGGATACAACCGTAACCGACAAGCTTTGCGCCCATATCTCGCACCAGTTTACCTGTTGCCTCGACGGTTCCGCCCGTCGCGATCAAGTCGTCTAGAATCAACACGGTATCTTTAGAGCTGATAGCGTCGGCATGGATCTCAATGGAATCCGTTCCGTACTCGAGCTCGTAGCTCTGGCTTACGGTCTCGCGCGGCAGCTTGCCCGGTTTACGTGCGGGAACAAAGCCGGCGCCAAGTGCTACAGCCACCGGTACGCCAACCATAAAGCCGCGAGCCTCGGGACCCACGACCTTGGTGATTCCCATGCCGGCAAAGTGCTCGGCGAGGGCATTGGTCATGGCTTTGAGCGCTTCGGGATTGCCAAAGAGCGGCGTGATGTCTTTAAAGATGACTCCGGGCTCGGGATAGTCGGGGATGTCGACGATTTGAGATTCGAAGTCGTACATTGCATGACCTTTCAATGGGTTGCCGGATAAGCGGCAGCTGTTATTTGCCCGCGGTGGCGGTTCCGGATTGCGAAGGGGCGACGACCTTGAGCGGCTTTACGAGCGAATCCTCGTGTGAAGCCGGCGCAGCTATCTCTTCGTTTTTGGCCTTGGTGGACTCGGAACGAGTGATTTCCTCATCGAGTGCATCGATGTCGGCGTCCTCGACCACGGCGTTGAGCGACTCAAAAACGCGGTTCTTGAGCAGTGCGGTGTGCACACCTTCCGTTAGGTCGTGAAGCTTCTTAAACGCACGCTCGAGCTTGGCGTCGCGCTCGTCATCGGAGGTATCCATTCCGAGCATGCTCACGAGCACCTGCTCAAACATCGAGGACTCGCGGTTGGCGGAAGACACGTACTGACGCAGGTTGCGCGGCTCGATATGGAAGCGTGACAGCTCGGAGCAGTAGCGGATGATCGGGAAATCTCGGCCATCGACGAGCTCACGATTTTGCGGACTCTTGATGATGCGAATGAGGTCGTTCTCGGCGAGCGAGCGGATAAACGAAATCTCGACGCCCAGCATATCGGGAATGGTCTCGATGGGATGCAGCTTTTGCTTAGTCTCCTTGGGCTCCGTCTTGAGCGGAACATCGGACAGCAAGCCCACCTCGTAGGCGAGCGTTGACAGGTCCGTGGCGTTTTCCAAGCGCTGCTTAATCACGTTGAGTGGCATGTAGCGAGTCTTCTGCAAGTGCAGAATGACCTCCAGGCGATCAACGTCCTCCTTGGAGTACTGACGGTATCCCTTAGGCGT
Organism: Collinsella sp.; assembly: GCA_019414505.1. Classification (GTDB taxonomy): domain Bacteria; phylum Actinomycetota; class Coriobacteriia; order Coriobacteriales; family Coriobacteriaceae; genus Collinsella. Next base: position 5,309 of record DXLW01000024.1, on the reverse strand, counting down.
ACGATGAGGGGTAATGAGCCCCTCATCTTCTAGAAATCTAATTTTTGAGTTCGAAAGATCGGGGTATGCGCCTCGAAGTAGGTTGACGACTTGGCCGATACTCAGATAGTTGCGTTCGGCCATGCCCTACTCACCGGTTTCGATGCGCTCCGGCGTGCTCTCGTGGTAGATGAGCGTAAACGTACCGATCTGCACGGAAGAACCGTCGTGCAGCGGGGCTGCATTGACGATGGCACCGTCGACCCAGGTGCCATTGAGCGAGCCCAAGTCCTCGATGCGAGCGCCGAGGCCCTCGCGAATAATGCGCGCATGGCTGCGCGAAACGGTCATGTCATTGAGGAAGATTCCGTTCGCGGGATCGCGGCCGATGGTGGTCACATCGTCCTCGAGCTCAAAAGCGGCACCAGTCTGCGGACCCTTGACGATGGACAGAACGGGGGCGGTGATGCGCACGTTGGCCATGAGGTCGGGAACGGTGACGTCGCTTGAAGGCACGCGGAATACGCAGGTAGCGTCAGCAGTCTTATCATTCTGAGGCATATTGTTAACCATGTTGTCCATGACAACCCCTAACTTATCGCGGACGTGCCGCAAATAATGAACCGTACGTAATCATACCCCAACGAATCAGTCTTCGATTTCAGGGTTCAGAAAGTCGATGTCCTCGTCCTCGGGATGCGTGAGAGCCTGTTTAATGGCCACTCCGCCCTTAATGGAGTAGATGACAGCCGTGAGCATGGAGAAGATCACGCCGCCGTACACAAAGAAGATGCCGAGGGGCACCGAGCTTCCGTTGAGGCCTGGGAAGGCCGTAAGGGATGAAGGTAAAAGATGCAGGCCGTCAATAACGGGGAAACCGAGCAGCATGAGCGAGAAGCCGGTCATGAGCAGCGCTGTGGCAATCTTTCCGGGAAAGACGACATCGATGGGGCGACGATGATAATGACGCACGATAAGCGTGCCGATGCCCAGATAGATGTCGCGGCCAATAATGAGCACGCAGACCCAGATTGGCAGCTCTCCGCGAACCACCAGTCCCAGCACGCCGGTGAACAGCAGCGCACGGTCGCAAATGGGATCCATGACCTTGCCGAGCCACGAGACCGTCTTAGTCATGCGGGCGATCTGACCGTCCATCCAGTCGGTGGATGCGGCAACGGCGTAGATAACGATGGCGATGACGCGGTTGTTATCCGTCACAAACAGGTACAGAAATACCAGGGTGAGGATCAGGCGCGTAAAGGTAATGAAATTGGAGATCGTAAAGATCTTATTCGACGGGTAATCGGAAGTGCCGATAAGCTCCTTTTTGATCTTCTTTTTGATGCCCACAGGACTCCCCCGCTGGTTAACGACAAAACTTTCGATACTATACCCGTTCCGGCGATGTCTATCCAGCGCAGCCATAGAGAGTCCAGACATGTGGAGAGCACTTTTGGGCGGCGGGGGATTTCGCATTCGTGTACATCTGCCTCCAAACATGTCGAAAAATGTCGATTTCGGTGGCTGATGCACACGTTTTGATTCGGTGGTTACATCGATCGGGAACGTCGTTGCTTTAAGCAAATTAATCATGATGACTAAAAACAAAAAAGGTCAGGCACTAGGTGCCTGACCTGCAAACCTCTGGTCGGGACGACTGGATTCGAACCAGCGACCCCTTGACCCCCAGCGGGGTCAGAATGACCCTGACCTGTGCTAATTTTGTTAAAACACGCGCAGATAGCGCAAGTAGCGCATTTCCGCATTTGTAAATTTTACCAGCTCAGCGCGGTCTGTCCAGATAGCATATTATCGGCTTCGAGGAGCGCGGTGCAGCCGATGATTTAATCAACGGGGGTAGGAGCCCCGAATCGTCGCCTCTCCGGGTTCCCGCAGGTGGGCCCGCCTGTTTCTAATCAACTGCGGATTTAGGAGCAGACATGCAAAACGAGAAATGCAGCAATAAAACCTTACGCGTATGCGGACCCGGCGGCGTGAGGAAGAACAAGGGTAAATGGCAGGCCGTCGTGACGGTGGCCGACGAGGTGACCGGGAAGAAGGTCCAGAGGACCAGGAACACCGGCGTGCCCTGCCTGAAGCAGAGCACGAGGGGAAAGGCGGCGGCGATGCGCTTCCTCTCGGAATTCAGGTCGGAGATCGAGCTCGAGCTCGCCGAGGCGGAGGAGGCGAGGGCCGCTGTCGGCACCGGGCTTCCCGCCAAGAAGCGGGACGACTACGCCGCGCTGCCGCTCTCCGAGGCGCTCGAGAAGTTCATCGCCTTCTGCCTGGAGATGAACAGGATCACCCCGACGACCCGCGACGACTACCACTACAGTGCCCTGCACATCGAGCGCGACGAGCTGGGTCTGGTCCCCGTGAACGAGGTGACGACCGACGACGTCAACGCGTGGTCGAGGCGCAGGATCGCCCTGGGCACGGCGCCCGACACGCTCAACAAGTCATTCAAGCTCGGCAAGCGGCTCTACGCCGTCCTGCTGAAGCGCAGCAACGACACGATCGGGAGGAACCCGTTCGACGGCGCCCTCGCGCCCAGGGTCATCGCCAGGCCCAGGAACGCGCTTCGCTCCGACCTCGTGCCGAAGCTCAACTCCGTGACCTCGATGATGCCGGACTCGACCTTCAGGCGGGCGGTCGTGCTCGCCCTGCACACCGGGATGCGCATCGGCGAGGTCTGCGGCCTGCGGTGGTGCGACGTCGACTTCGAGTCGGGGCTCATCACGGTCAGGCACTCGGTGGCCTACGTCAAGGACAGGGGCTCCTTCATCAAGGACACCAAGAACCACGACCTGAGGACGATCCCCATCGACCCGGTGGGCCTGCTCCCCTTCCTGAAGGAGATTCACGAGATCGATTCGCAGAGGCTCCGGGAGGCGTCGACCCTCGGCACGCGCGACCTCGCGGACAGCTACGTCGTGTCGCGGCCGGACGGCTCCTTCGCCACCACCAGCTACATCCGCAGGGCGTTCAAGACGTTCTCGGAGACCAACGGCCTCATGGGCACCAACGACGAGCTGATCACGTTCCACGGCCTGCGCCACACGTTCGCGACGCAGTGGATCCGCCACGGCGGCGACATCAAGGCGCTGCAGTCGATTCTCGGCCACAAGGACGCCATGGTCACGCTCAACGTCTACGCCGACATCGAGCCGATGTCCAAGATCCAGAACATGCTGCGCGTGTCGCCGAGCCTGTGGCGCGGCTACCTCGGCCTGAGGGTGGACCCCGGCCCCATGTTCCAGCAGAAGATCCGCGAGGCGATCGAGACGCTCGAGGCCTTCGGCTACGGCATCACCGAGCCCGACGACCGCAACGTCCTCATCCGCGACGTCCAGACGATAAGCCGCCTCTACCCCACCGAGTACGCGGCAGTGCTGGGGGCCATCCCGACCGAGGCGACCGTGGTCGAGTAGAGGCTGAGACATGCGCTTTCCCAAATCCGTAGTGCAAGTACGGGAATGTGGAATAGCGTTTAGATAGATTCAACCCGGTCCTCTCGTTGACGCAAATGCGGCACGGGTTTCCGCGAACGCGGACGCCCGTGCCCTTCTATTTATGTTTACGCAAAGAGTCAGCGGGAATGCAGGTGAGGCCTCGCGGTTCAGGCCGGGGATTTTCAGCCGCGCCGCCCGATTTCGAATAAAGGCCTGCAGATGCAGACGGCTTTCGGGAGGCCCCGACGGCACCTCTCTCAAAAATTGGAGCATGGCCCGAGGGCGCCCATGGGCGGCCCTCCCGCCGTTCGGTTGGGCGCGGCGTGTAGCCCCGTAGGCGTGTAGCCGTGTAGCGGTGTAGTGCGCTGCGGATGTAGCTGCGTAGCGGCGTAGGCTGAAACAAATTCCCAATCCGGGAATGCACTTATATATAAGTGCAATCGTCTTGCCATAGACGGGAAGCCCGTCGGCCGGGCGAATGCGAAAGGCCGGATGCAGCCGATGCCCTGAATGAGGTCCCAATACATGGGAGGGGCAGGTGAATCCATCTCTTCGGCCGCTCCCGAGGGCGTGGATTTTCCAGCCCTCGCCCCCGAGGTCATCTTGCAGACGATTCGCAAGTCTTCGAGCGGCAGGTACCTGATGGAGCAGAGGGCCGTGTTGGCAGAGTTGTCGTACTTCGACGATCTGGACGACGAGGAACTCCGCCAATTCGCCGCCCACGTCAGGCCGTGATTTTATAGAATTCAGGGAAGGCTGCTGTCACGTTCACCGTTTAAGAAGGTGCCGCTTTGAAATATCTCGTCGAGGATTGCGATAATCCGGCAGATCCCGTCCAGGACTACGCCGAAGCCAAGGAGATTATCCGCCGGGTACTCGGCTCCCACCCATCGGTGAGACAAGCCGGCATGTTCGGCTCGTTCGTCCGCGGCGAGCAGAAGGACTCATCCGACGTCGACCTGCTTCTCCAGGTCGACGGCAAGGACGCCTTCGAGATTATCGGAATCGGCCTCACCCTGGCCGAGGAGCTCGGGCGGGACGTGGACATGCTGACGACACTCCGTGGGGCCACGAGCAGTTTCATCGAGAACCTGAAAAGAGAGGGACGTCTCATCTGCAGGAGGGATTAAGGAGAGGTAGGCCATGAGAACCCTTGAAGAGGCACGCCACACCCCCCGAAACTCGCACTGTCATCACACGGGCAATCAACACTGAATCCTGTTATGCGACATGGGCAAACGGTCACGTGCGCGATTAAAACGAATTCACTTAGCAGACTTCAAGAATGCTTTAGCACCGCAGGATGGCCATACGCGGAGCGCGGCACGCATAAGCCAAAAGCGGCATTAAAAGCCATCCCCTTCCCTGCTGAATGCGCGTCCTAGCCCATCAACCGGTCGGACCATCGCGAAGATGATCCGTGCTTCCATACTGCGATGCGATATCAAGCATCACGAATGTCCCCGCCCAACGGGGTTCTCCCCTCCGCAGGCGTTTCGGAACCCGCCCCCATCCCGAATTCCCACGCAGCGGCCGCGTTCACCGCCGACACGGGGGCCCTAGCTCCCCCGCGCCGCGGGCGCGGGCGGCGAGGTCGGATGTGAAAGCCGGACCGCAGAGGTATCGAGCGCACGCGGCCAGGGCCTCGAGGGCGCCTGGCGGGTAGGGAGATCCGAGCATGAGGCTGTGTTTCGTCAAGAGGATTTGAGCAAAAAGAGCATCGGAAATTGAACGGCCTGAGCATCGGAAGCGCGCACGCTTTTTGAGCGGCTAGCCCTCCTGCATGAGGGCATGGCGGACGCGGTAGGACTCGCCGCGGAACTGGACGAGCCTCCCGTGGTGGACGATGCGGTCGATCACGGCGGCGGCCATCTG
>DXLW01000023.1:0-14113 GCA_019414505.1 Collinsella sp. | reverse complement strand
CCGCTCTTCTTCTTTCCGGACATGCCGTCCTCCGATCTCCCGGGGCCGGCCGATCCGGCCCTCAGGGTATCGGGTTCCCACATTCATCCGCACATGTGCGGATGAATGTGGGAGGTGTTCGGATAAAGTTGATAATCAAGGATCATTACTTCGTAAAATTTTTCCAAATTGTCGCTTGACCCATCGAGGGGTCACGTGCATAATAATCCGTGCGTTGCGGCGTTACCTCAGCTGGATAGAGGGTCTGACTACGAATCAGAACGTCATAGGTTCGAATCCTATACGCCGCACCAATTGATTTTAAAGCTCCCGGCAACGGGAGCTTTTCTTATATCGCGATGCGTCGAAGATCGCATCAAGTGGTCAAAATGAGTAAAAATCAAATTCAATAACTTTTTTTGAAAAACGCTTGACCTTTATTCAGTCGATGTGCATAATAATCAACAAGTCGCGGCGTTACCTCAGCTGGATAGAGGGTCTGACTACGAATCAGAACGTCATAGGTTCGAATCCTATACGCCGCACCATTCGAGATTAAAGCTCCCGGCAATGGGGGCTTTTCTTTTACGTAAACACTGCATGGATTCGAACCTCGGTCGAGGCGCGGGCGTAAAGAAAACGCGGAGCGTTTTTAGCCCGCGGGCGAGCGCGCCGGCAGGCGGGCGAAGCCGGTGCGGATCCGCGCAGCGGATGCGCGGAATCCTATACGCCGCACCAATTGAACTTGAAGCCTCCGGCAACGGGGGCTTTTCTTTTATGCCGCCGCTGCATGGATTCGAACCTCGGTCGAGGCGCAGGCGTAAAGCGGACTATTTCCTGTCGACTCGTGTAAGATTTCGAGTAGGTGTCGCGGCCCATCCGTGACCACTCCTTCTTCAAGCGACCGATCAGGGTGATACTTCGTGGCAGAGCGTCCGACATACAAGCTCAGGTTTCTCGATCCCAAGAAGCGCTTTCCGGCGATGCCCGAGCAGCCTGCGGGGCGCTCATATGGCGTGGTCTGGAAACTCTTTGGCGAGGACCAGCATGAATCTTGTTATGTCGTCGAATTCGTTGGCAAAAGCCATGTGTCGCTTTTGGGCTACGTAAGCGTTTCGGGTGAGGTGTACAAGGTGGACCGCCCCGTTAGCGAGGCTCCGCTGCCCAACGATCCCGACATGGAGCTGGTCCTTGACGAGTCGGATTCCAGTATTGGTGAGATTATGGTAAGGGAAGCCAACGGTGCAATGCGTACGTGTGCGCAAACTGCCGGCTCTCCCGAAGGCCCCATGCGCGAGCAGTCCGACCACGAGACATGGAATTCGACCCGCGCCCTTCCTTACGGCGAGTTCATGGCCTCGATGTTCTTGCGCTACGTGATATTTGCCAACTCCGAAAGCGGTATTGCGAACACGGCGGGCGTCGACGGTCTCGATGCGGACATGCAAAACGTTGTCGACAAAATAAAGCTCGTAAAGTTGCCCGAGCCGGTCGAGGTGTTTTTGGGCTTTAACACGGCACCGCTACCTGACGCTATCGAGACGCTGCTCTACCGTGTCGACCATGCCGAGAATCCGAGCGGTATCGAGCGTTATGCGGCCGCCCTTATGAGCGAAATTGACTTGCCCCGACTGCGCACCATCGCCGCCAAGTCCGAGATGAGCCTGGCTCGCATCGATCGCTCAAAGCTTTTCTATCTCAATTTTGATCGTAGCCTGCTGGACCAGGACGAGATTGACATGCTGCTTGCCATCGAGTGCCGTCTCAACCGCCTCTCTGGCATCCTCGAGCGCATCGGGGCCGGATTGGCCCCTGCGGCATCCTCGCCGAGCCTTGAGGGCTGCGCGCTCTTTGATGCGTGGCATATCGCCAAGACGACCAACGATGTTCCCCGACTGCTCGATACGGCCTCGAGCGATAACCCGTGGGGCAAACCGGGTACGGTGGCTTGCCAGCCGGGCGGTGAGTGGGATGTGCGTACCCGCTTCGCGCGTATTGTCGAGGCGCTTAACGTGGTCACACGGCTCGACTATACCTATCGGGCAAACGTTGCCGAGGGGATTATGCTCGTTCGGTTTGGGCGGTCTGTCGTTGATGCCATGCCGCAACGTGAATACGACGCTCAGGATGACGCCTGGCGCGAGCTGGACGAGGACATGCGCGCGATCTGGGCCGCGGAGCACGATGCGCGCGTGGCACTTACGCTTGCGGCAGCGTGTTTTGCCGCGGGCACCTGCATCACGCGCTGCTATGTGCAGATTGCTGCTCCCGACAGTGAGCAGGGCGAGCGCGTTGTCGCAACGTATTTCTTTGGGCGCGCGGCCTATCTGGCCGATTGCGTGCCTGTCGCCAAGGATCTTGAGAGCATGGACATGGACGATATGCCGTGCAAGCGTGTACTTGAGGCGTATGAGTCAACTGCTCCGGAGACGATTGAACCTGCGGAGGTTCATGCTCGTCCGCGTGATGACCATCGCACGCTTCCGCCGGCGCTGCGCGATTTGCTGCTTGCCGATACGGCTGACGAGTTGGAGGTCATGGAAGAGGACGACGACCCATACGTGGCCCGTGTTGTTGAATTGCGCGAGCAGGCAAAAGTCGACCGTACAGGTGCTTTTGAAGGCTTTTCCCGTCTTGTTGAGGAGTTGGAGGCTAAGTGCGCCGTTGCCGAGCTTTTGGCGACAGGTCCGGTTCAAACGCAGTTTTGCGATAACCAGCTGGTGCGCATGGTGCTACCGGTGTTGGAAGAAGACCGCTCTGTGCGAATCCTTCGTGCGCCCGATGCGCTGTACTTTGCCCAGCACGAGATCTGCAGCTTTTACGTCGAGCAAGAGGACTTTGAACGAGCGCTGCCCGAGGTGCGCCATCTTTACGATCTGGCGCGCTCGTCCATGCAATCGCACTTTGCGCTCATCAACGTTCTTGCGCGTCTGGAGCGCTTTGACGAGATTATCGAGGTGGCGCGCCACGGCCTACGTATTGCCAGCGATCGCTCTGCAATCGGCTACCTGTTCTATCGCCTGGCGTTTGCCTATTGGAATTGCGATCAGCTCGACCTTGCGCTGGCTTGTTACCGTCTGGTGCCACGTGGCGAGGAGTCGGGCAGCAGCGCGCTGGAAGAAATGCAGGGCCTTATGAACGAGATGGGCGTCAGCGAGCCTCCGACGTTCGAGGAAGCGGTCGAGACCATTCGCAAGGCTGGACTCGAGCTGCCGCCAGTGTCCGCCGTGACGAATCAGCTGGCAGATGCCGCTGTTCAACTGGTCGACAACGGCTTCTTTTTCCTGGCACGCGGTTGCATCTTCCAAATGTGGCGCACCATGGGCAACGACGAGCTCGGCTCCCTCAACCGCTCGCTGGGGTAGGCGAAGCTTCCAATGAGGAAAGGATGCTAGGCAATTAGAAAATTTCCTCTTGCCCATCTTAGGCTGTTTGGTTACTATAGAACGGCTGTTACGGAGAGCTGACCGAGAGGCCGAAGGTGCTCGCCTGCTAAGCGAGTATGCCCCAAAAGGGCATCTGGGGTTCGAATCCCCAGCTCTCCGCCAGTACGAATTTGAAGAAGGGTCCCATTTGGGGCCCTTTTTTGTGCGGAGAAAGGAGGCTGGGGATTCGAACCCTCAAAATTGAGGCGCCCCGTTGGACGCCTCATTTGGTTCGATGTGATATCGCTCCGGCCCTACGCCTTGGGCGCCTTGGCTACGGTCTCGCTTTCTGCCGTAAGTGGGCGGTTGTCGATGCGGCGGCCCAGGCGGTCGAGTTTTACAAGGAGCCACTCAATGGGATTCGGTCCCGAGCCTTCCTCGTCGGCAACCAAATCCATGACGGCGATCTTGTTGCCGTCTTGCTTGAGCGTCACGCTACCCACCTTGTCGCCCACATGTACCGTGCCCGAAAGGTCATCGTAGGTAACCTTTTCGGTCACCTCTCCAGCAAGCGAAAAGACGGTTGCCTGAGCTGCGGGGTCGGCGAGCGTGGCATCGATCGTCTTGTCCGTCCAATCGGTCTGGCCAATGCGCGCGATGAGCGGATTGCCGTTGGCAGTCTTTTCCTGCGTGTTGGCGATCGCAACCGTCACCTTGTGGCCGTAGTACCAGTTGGCAAGGGCGGCCGTGTCGGCAAAGCGCTGATCGGTGGTGCTGGAGTTCAAGACGACGGTGTAGGTCTCGTCGCCATCGCGGTTGTAGGCTGCCGTAAAGCAATAGCCGGCATCGTCGGTGGTGCCGGTCTTACCGCCGATATTGCCGTCCTGCCCCAGCAGCTCATTGTGCGTATCCATGGAATGCGAATGGTCGGAACCGTCGGCGCCCGTAACCTCAATCCAGGAATCATCGCTCGCCACGATTTCGCGGAACGTATCGCTCTTCATTGCCTCCTGCATCATCAGGGCTACATCGTGCGCGGTAGAGTGCATGTCGCCGGCCCACTCATCAAAGTCCAGACCGTGCGGATTCTCAAAAAGCGTTCCCGTGCAGCCGAGCTTTTTAGCGCGCTCGTTCATGGCCTTTACAAAGGTGGCCACGGCGTCCTTGGTCTTGGGGTCGATCTTTTTGCCCACGTGCTCGGCAAGCGCGATGGCGGCATCGTTGCCCGAGGGGATCATCAGACCGCGCAGAGCTTGCTCCACGGTGAGCTCGTCGCCTTCGAGCAGGCCGGCGGTCGAGTTGCCTACGGTGGCGGCAGCATTGCTCACCGTGATCTTCTCGTCCATTTTGCAGTTCTCGACGGTCAGGATCGCAGTCATGACCTTGGTAATTGAGGCGATCTTGACCTGCTCGTCGGCACTTCGGGCGTAATAGACGGAACCGTCCTTGCTCATGACGATGGCGTTGGTCGCATCGATATCGGGCAGATTCTCGGCCGTGATGCCGCGGGCGTCGGCGGTCTTGCCGCAAACGATATCAGTCGTAAGCACCTGGGCGTTGGCGATAGACGGCACGCCGGCAGCAAGGGCGAGAGCGCAGGCAATGCCGGCAATCAGTTGCGCGGAGCGCTTTACAAGAGAACTAAGGGTCTTCACAGATTTCGCTTTCGACGGGATGGTCTCTTTAGAGTTCAAAGTATATCGTTTACCGGCGTGGACAATCAGTGCGCGGGCGTGCGCGGCCCATGTCTGCGCCCGAACGGACGCATAGGTGCTTAAGGTCGACTTAAACGACCGCGCTTGTTGTGTGTGGCGCGCGCTGCCTCGGGCATAATGGAGCGCGAGAGGAGCACGCATGAATGAGCGCATTTTGGTAGTTGATGACGAGAAGGCCATCGCCGACCTGGTCGGTATCTACCTTACAAAAGAGGGCTTTGATGTTCAGATTGCCTATAGCGGAGCAGATGCTGCCAAGGCGATTTTGGAGCAGGAGTTCGATCTGGCGCTGCTGGACGTCATGCTGCCCGATATCGACGGCTTTGAGTTGCTGCGTACGATCCGTTCCAGCCATACCTATCCCGTGATCATGCTGACGGCGCGTGATGCCCAGCAAGACAAGATCGAGGGCCTTTCGCTTGGCGCGGACGATTACGTGGTTAAGCCGTTCCGTCCGCTGGAGCTCATCGCGCGCGTGCACGCTCAGCTTCGCCGCTACACCAGCTACGGTAGCCGCTCGCAGGCGGCCGGGTCGCCGACCATCCAGCTCGATGGCCTCGAGATCAACCGCGATGCTCGTTGTGTGACGGTGGACGGTGCACCGGTGCGCCTCACGCCCATCGAGTATTCCATCTTGCTGTATCTGGTCGAGCATCGTGGCAGCGTGGTGGCCGTGGGGGACCTGTTCCGCGCGGTGTGGAACGAGGATTTTATGCCCGGCTCCAACAATACGGTGATGGTGCACATCCGCCATCTGCGCGAAAAGATCGGCGATGATGCCCAAAAGCCGCGCTTTATCAAAAACGTCTGGGGCGTCGGCTACATAATCGAATAACGCCTTTGGTGGTGGGGAAGTGGATATGACAAAAGACGATAGACGGGTATTCGAGGTGCCCGATCGACTCTTTGAATACATAAGGGCGGTCGTCGACAACCGCGCGCTTGCGACGGTGCTGCTCTTTTTGCTGAGTCTGCTACTCATCGGCATTGACAATATTGTTGGCATCCTGGCAGTTCTGCTCATTGGCTTCTTGCTGATCGATCGATTCGAAATCGTTCGCCGCTGCGTGGTAATCGGCGGTGCCGCGTGGACGATTACGCTGGCGATCGGGGCCATGGCGCTTGGCGGTATTGGCGAGCCCGTGTTCTTTGATGCCGCCTTTGTGTTCAACATGCTCGGCTTTGTGCTGGCGCTCGCCGTCTGTGTCCTGTTCTTTTGCGGGCGCGCCCTGTATTACCAGGGTTATGAGCAAGGCGAGCAGCATGCCGACCGCGTGATCGCCGCCCGTATTCAGGACCGTCTGATCGATAGCCCTGACACGTGGGATACCATCGACGGCGACTTTCTCGAGGTCGAGGGTGCGCTCAATCGGGCGCGCGATTGTGAGCGCAAGGTGCAGCAAGCTCTGCGTGACGAGTCGCATCGCAAGGACGATCTGGTCACGTACTTGGCACATGACCTACGCACCCCGCTTGCCAGTGTGGTGGGCTATCTTTCGCTGCTGCAAGAGGCTCCTGAGCTGCCGGTTGAGCAACGTGCGCACTTTACGGGCGTGGCTCTCGACAAGGCGCACCGGCTCGATGCGCTCATCGAAGAGTTCTTCGATATCACGCGCTTTGACTTCCACGATATCGTGCTCACGCGCGGCTATGTTGATCTGGGGTTGCTGCTGGCTCAGGTGACTGACGAGTTCTATCCCATTCTCAACGAACAGCACAAGGAAGCCCAGGTTGATATCTGCGAGGACCTGACGGTGCTCGTGGACGGCGACAAGATGGCTCGCGTATTCAACAACATCATGAAAAACGCCGTTGCCTATAGCTATGAAGGCTCGACGATCACGATTGAGGCTGGGCGCCAAGATGACGGTGGCGTGCGAATTCGCTTTATCAATCAGGGTGATCCGATTCCGGCGGCTAAGCTCAAGGTGATCTTTGAGAAGTTCTATCGCCTGGATGCAGCGCGTGCGACCAATCGCGGCGGTGCTGGGCTGGGCCTCGCCATCGCCAAGGAGATTGTATGCGCACATGGCGGTGCCATCGCGTGCGAATCGACGCCCGAGCATACCGTCTTTACCATCGAGCTGCCCGCCGCGTAGCGTAGGCGCCTTTACAAACACCTGACAATGCGCTCACGTGCGTATGAGTCGCGATTTCTACTATCGATACTGCTGAATTGATATCGATGTGGAGGTATGCGGTATGACGGCTGCTGCGGCTGTGGAGCCCACGGAGCTCGAGGAGCTAATGGAGGCGCAAGCCGAGGCTGCGCACGAGCGCGAAGTCGGGGACGCGACTCGTCCCACGGCGCAGGATCTTGCCGCCTCGCCGACACGCATCGACGTCGAGGGCCTCGACCTGTTCTATGGCGACCATCACGCGCTCAAGGACGTGTCCATCAAGATCCGCGACAAGCAGATTACCTCGTTTATCGGTCCTTCGGGCTGCGGCAAGTCAACGCTGCTGCGTTGCTTTAACCGCATGAACGACGGCATCAAGGACTGTCGCATCGAGGGCAAGATCGCACTCGACGGCCAGGATATCCTGGGCGACTACGACATCTGCCGCCTGCGTCAGCGTGTGGGCATGGTGTTTCAGCGCCCTAACCCGTTTCCCATGAGCATCTACGACAACGTCGCGTATGGCCCGCGCGGCATGGGTGTGCGCGACCGCGCCGTGCTGGATGAGCTGGTCGAGGACTCTCTTCGTCGCGCTGCGCTATGGGATGAGGTCAAGGACAAACTCAAAGAGTCGGGGCTGGGCCTTTCGGGCGGGCAGCAGCAGCGCCTGTGCATCGCCCGCGCGCTTGCCGTGCAACCCGATATTCTGCTGATGGACGAGCCCACGAGCGCTCTCGATCCCGTATCGACGCTGGTGGTTGAGCAGCTGGCCTGCGAGCTCAAAGAGACCTGCACGCTCGTGGTCGTTACGCACAATATGCAGCAGGCGGCGCGCATCTCCGACTCGGTCGCGTTTTTCTTGCTGGGTGAGTTAGTGGAGCACGCGCCCGCCGCTCAGCTCTTCAAAAATCCCACCGACCCGCGCACGGCGGATTATTTAACGGGACGTTTTGGCTGATACCATCTAGTAAAGGTACCTTTAGGGTTAAGATGCGGTCATGCCGGCCGCAAAGGGGTTCAACATGATCTATTACGTCGAGGACGATGACAACATCAGGGATTTGACGGTCTATGCACTGCGCAAGCAGGGAATCGAGGCCGAAGGCTTTTCGTGCGATGGCGAGTTTAAGGCCGCCGTGGCGCGACGGGTACCCGATGCCGTCCTGCTCGACATCATGCTGCCCGATACCGACGGTTTGGCAATTATGCGTCGCCTGCGCGCCGACCGCCTGACGGCGACGGTGCCCATCATGATGCTCACCGCCAAAGATACCGAGCTCGATAAGGTGATGGCGCTCGATGGCGGTGCCGACGATTATCTGACTAAGCCGTTTTCGCTCATGGAGCTTGCCAGCCGTTGCCGTGCGCTGCTGCGCCGCGGCGGCATGGTCAAACAGGCAAGCGATGTGCTCAGCGTGGGCGATATCGTGCTTTCGCCCAGCCATCGCGAAGTGACCGTTGCCGGCGAGCCGCTCAAACTCACCTTGCGCGAGTTCGATTTGCTCGAATATCTTATGCGCAAGCCCGGCGTGGTCTTTACCCGCGAGTCGCTGCTGCAGAGCGTGTGGGGCTGGGACTTCGATGGCGGCTCGCGTACCGTCGACGTGCACGTGCAGACGCTTCGCCAAAAGCTCGGCGAGCGTGCCGGCGCTATCGAGACGGTGCGCGGCGTGGGCTATCGCCTGGCGGAGCCTTCCGCCGGTAGCGATACTGAAGATGCCGTCGCTGCGGCAGCAGCATCGGAGGAGTAGTCCGTGGTCTTTGCCCCTCAGGGAAAACACACGCTCTCGCATCGCGTGTTTGCGACGATATTTGTCTGCGCTATGTCCGTCATTTTGGCGTTTACGGTGCTGGGCGCGTTCTTCGTGCAAAACACCTTGGCAGATGCCACGAGTGCCAACCTTTCGCAAGAAACCGAGCTTATTGCCACCGCCTTAAACGAGCAGAAGGAACCCATCGCATTCTTGCGAAGTCTCGATCGCGAGGACCTTCGTATCACGCTGATCAATAAGGATGGATCGGTCGCCTACGACAACGAGGCGTCTCCTTCCACGTTGCCCAACCATGGCGATCGCCCCGAGGTCGTTGAGGCCCTTGAGAGCGGTTCGGGCTCCGCGGAGCGCTCGAGCGCCACGCTCGACGAGATTATGCTATATCGCGCCGTCGCCCTTGATAACGGTCAGGTCGTTCGTTTGGCACAGGCTCAGCCTGGCGTTGCGGCGATTTTGCTTTCGTTGGTGGCGCCGATGCTGCTTATCGCGGTGGCGGGCGCGGTGCTCTCGTTTTTCCTTGCGCGCCGCGAATCCCGTGCCATCATTGCGCCGCTGCAGGAGGTCGATTTGGACCACCCGCGCCGTAGCTATGAACATGCCTACACCGAGATGGTTCCCATGCTCGAGCGCATTGAGTCGCAGCGCCAGGAACTTAAACGCCAGATGGCGGTGCTGGCCGATAACGACCGCATGCGTCGCGAGTTCACGGCCAATATCACTCATGAGCTCAAGACCCCGCTTACCGCGATTTCGGGCTACGCCGAGCTTATTGCAAACGGCATGGTCGAGGGCGAGGACGATCTGCGCAACTTTGGCGGTCGAATCTATCGCGAGGCGGGCCGTCTAGCAGCGCTGGTAAACGACATCTTGACGTTGTCTAACCTGGACGAGGCCGAGCGCGCGACCGAGGGCGAGGCAGTGCCTATTGGTTCCACGGAACCCATTGAGCTCTCGCGCGCTATTACGACGGTGGAGCAGCGCCTTGAGCAAGTCGCCCGACAGTCGGACGTGACCATCGTGCGCAAGACGAAGCCCGTTGTGGTCGAAGGTGTGTCGCGCCTGATCGATGAGCTGATTTATAACCTGGCCAGTAACGCTATTCGCTATAACCAGCCCGGTGGCACGGTTACGCTTCGATGTGGGACCAATGATGAGGGCCATCCGTACCTGACGGTTGCCGATACAGGTATCGGCATCGCGCCCGAGGAGCAGGGCAAGATGTTCGAGCGCTTCTATCGCGTGGACAAGAGCCGCTCCAAGGCACGTGGCGGAACAGGCTTGGGTCTGGCCATCGTTAAGCATGCCGCCGTGTATCATCATGCTTCGCTCGACCTATCGAGCGAGCTGGGTGTGGGGACTACCATCACGGTGACGTTTCCCGTACAGCAGGACGAATCATTTGCGTAGCAATGCAGCAAACGTGTTGTTTTGACGCCGCACCGGGGTTGCCGATGCGGCGTTATTATTGCGCAACATTGCCGTATGTGCTGTATCTTATGTATAGAGTTCGGACTTGGCAGAAAGATGCGATATGATACGAGCAGTTTTGTCAATCCGAACTGGGGAAATGAAAGGCAAGCTGCATGACCCTTCTCGAACTGTTCCAGCTGCTGAAGAAGCACCTTCAGCTGGTCATCACCCTTCCGGTGGTCTGCGCGATCGCCATGGGCATCGTGTCCTTCGTTGCGATGGACAACACCTATACCGCGACGACGAGCATGTACATTCTCGCCAAGACCGACGATAGCGGTCAGATGAGCTACAACGATCTCTCGGCGAGTCAGATGCTTTCCAACGATATCGCCACGCTGCTGGATAGCGATAGCGTTAAGAGCGGCGCAGCCAATGAACTGGGCCTCACCGATCTGGATGACTACAAGGTGTCTGTTTCCTCCGAGACCACCACGCGTGTCATTACGCTTTCGGTTACCGGCACCGATGCCAAGGAGACGGCTAAGGTCGCAAAGGCCATAGCTAGCTCGGTGAGTACGGTCGCTCAGAACGTCGGCGCTGCCCAGAGCATCAACGTTATCGACGAGGCTAAGACCCCCGAAGCCCCCAGCGGCCCCAAGCGTATGCTGTACGTTGCTGTCGCGTTCCTCGCGGGCATCTTTATCGCAGTTGCCTATGTCGTTTTGGCAGACATGCTCAACACCCGCATCCGCGGTGCCGAAGAGGCAGAAGAGCTCCTGGGCATTCCCGTTGTTGGCCGAATTCCGGCTATGAAAGGTGGTAAATAGGCATGGCTAAGGCAAAGAACACCGATAAGCTCGTTGTACAGAATGCCGCCAAGACCCTTCTGGCCAACATCCGCTTTGCGAGCGTGGACGACCCCATTCGCACCATCACCGTTACCTCCTCGATTCCCAACGAGGGCAAGTCTACGGTTTCCATTAACCTTGCTCAGGCAATTGCCACGAGTGGCAAGTCCGTGCTCCTGGTTGAGGCCGATATGCGCCGCAGGTCCCTTTCCGATATGCTCGGCGTTCGTTCGCGCGGCGGACTCTATGCGGTTCTTTCCGAGCAGATCTCCATTGACCAGGCAATTGTCGAGACGGGTCAGAAGAACTTCTACTTCCTTGATGCCGAGCCGCATATTCCCAATCCTGCCGACATCATCGTCTCTCACCGCTTTGCCAAGCTGGTAAAGGCACTGTCTGCTAAGTTCCAGTACGTCATCTTCGACGCTCCCCCGGTCGGCACCTTCATCGATGCTGCCGAGATTGCCAGCCTGACCGACGGCACGCTGTTCGTGGTGCGCGAGGACTTCACCAAGCGCGAGGAGGCGCTCAACGCCATCGGTCAGCTTAAGAAGTCCGAGAAGGTCAAGCTCATCGGTACCGTTATGAACTACTGCGAGACCGAGACCAGCGAGTACTACTACTCCTACTACACCAAGGACGGTAAGAAGGTTAAGAAGGGCTCCGACGATCAGGGGACTTCCAAAAAGGGCATCTTCACCAACCGAGCAAACGTTTAGTTGATTAAGGCTGACCTATGCGTGACATTCATTGCCATATCTTGCCGGGTGTAGACGACGGCGCCGCCGATCTCGATGAGAGCTTGGCGATGCTCGAGGCTGCCAAGCGGGCCGGTGTAACCAGAATCGTTTGCACTCCTCACTGCCGTGATCCCTATTTTGATTACGACAAGATGTGGGATGCCTTTGAGCTGCTGCGTGATAACGCTGACGGTTTTCCGCTCCAGATGGGCTTCGAGGTCAACCATCGAAAGCTCGTTGAGCTTGGTATCGATGCCGCGGAGCACTTGCATTTCGATGGGACCAACGAGTTTCTGCTCGAGCTTTCGACGCATGCCGATGCGTATGCGTTTAGAGAGTACGAGAACACGATTTACGATTTGCAGTGCCGTGGCTACCAGGTGATCATCGCTCATCCTGAGCGCTATCGTGCGGTTCAAAAGGATGTAAGCGTGGCGGAGCGCCTGGTCGATATGGGCTGCAAGCTGCAGGCTTCGGCGGACTTTATTGCCGGCGGTCGCTTTGGTCGCGAGAAAAAGCCGGCACAGCGCCTGTTCGATCAGAACCTGTACAGCTTCATCGCGAGCGATGCCCATAACGTGGGTCATTACGATTGCCTGGCGAAGGCTCGCGCGAAGTTTAGCGTGCGCGGAGCTCATTTTCGCTAAAATCTGTCCCTAACGTTCGCGTTGAATGAAAGGGCAGCCATGGATATCCAACTTAAGACGGGATGCTTTGATGACGCGGCGTTGGTGCGCCGAGTCGTTTTTATGGACGAGCAGGGCTACGAGAATGAGTTCGACGCTATCGACGAGGATCCGAACTGCATTCATGTGACGCTCTATGTAGACGGCGAGCTTGCCGGTTGCTCTCGCGTGTTTCCCGAAGAGCTTGAGCGCGTGGCTGACGCAGAGGCCCCGGTGTTGCCGGCATGCGACATGGACGAAGGCGTTGCGGCGGGGGAGACCTACATTATGGGGCGCGTCGCCGTGCTGCCGGCTATGCGTCGTCGCGGACTGGCGGGTGCGATCGTCGAGGCCAGTGCTTCGTGTGCACGCGATGCCGGCGCCAAGCTCATAAAGTTGCATGCACAGGAGTACGTGCTGCCGCTCTACGTCAAGGCGGGCTACACGCAGATCGCGCCGGTGGACTACGAAGACGAAGGCCAGCCTCATGCCTGGATGGCCAAGCGCATGGGCGACAGATAGGGACGTTCCTTCTAATATGAGCAGGACATTGTCAAGAGGCAAAATCGGGCCTGGCCCCAACGATATGGGGTCAGGCCCTCTCCCTATATCAGCCCGTCCGCGGCGACCTCGGCGTGTCTTACCGACGCTCGTCTTTGCAGTTTAATATCCGCCCGCGGCGATCTCTCGCTGGGCAATCCGTTGCTACGGCTGAGGCTTCTACGTCGAACCGACAGTCTGTGCACGCGTGTGGCGCCCTGGGCGCTCGCAGAAAAGGGACCTGAGGTTCGCCTCAACGGCTTCGGATCGAACCGCTTCCGGGGTGACTGGCTTATGTGCGGGGGACCGCCCCCCCCTACGCCTCCTCGGCCATGAGGCCGACCGCCCATACCCAGCAGGCGAGCTCGCGCGCCGTGGCCACGTTCGCCTTGTTGCCGTGGACCCCGCGCGCGAGCAGCGCCTCCCGCCTCTCGACCAGTCTCCGCACGCCCTTGGCGGCATGCCTCCGGGCGCCCCGGTCCGGGGCCTGGCCCCTGGCGGGCTCCTTCGGCCGCCCCGAGCACGTCAGGTAGTGCCACGCGGCCTCGACCAGCGCCTTCCTCAGGTGCTTGTTGCCAGCCTTGGTGATCGCGCCCCTGCGGTCGCTCTCCCCGCTGGAGTGCTCGGAGGGCGTCAGGCCGACCCACGCCGCGAACGAGCGGGCGTTCCCGAACCTCGAGAACTCGCCGGCCTCGAACACGAGGTCGGCGGCGGACGCGGTGTCTACGCCCTTGAGGCAGCGCAGGGAGTCGACCCTCCTCCTCCACCTGGGCTTGCGGGCCTCGGCCCCGACGAGCCCCTCGAGCCTCGCCTTCTCCTCCGCCGCCCGCCTGACCGCGTCGACGTAGTAGGCGAGCACGTCGTTGTCGGCCCCCTCCGCGAACCTTATCGACTCGATCCAGGACCAGTGCGCCCGGGTCCAGTTGCCCTTCCTGCGGCCGGTGGGCGTCCTCTCG
>DXLW01000022.1:0-47014 GCA_019414505.1 Collinsella sp. | reverse complement strand
GTAGACTGTTCAGCATGGCGGCGTTCCTTCGCGCGTTCATTTTTTCTTTGGTCGGAAAACAACGATACGCGAGGCGCGCCGCCGCCGCTAGGCGGGCACTTTTACCGGGCGGCTAACCCACACAAACCCCCGAAGAGCCATTTTTATCCTGGTGCATTGGTGCAGGGGGCAGGTTTCCTTTGCACTAGTTTCTGTCGAGTCGGTGCTTCTTGCGGGTTGCCCGTATAATGGTTTGCGTATGAACCGCAACCAAGGAGTTCCAGTTTATGGACCAGAGCCTTTTTAAATTCGACCTGATCGCCGAGGATCCGACGACGCATGCGCGTGCCGGCGTGCTGCACACCCCGCACGGCGACATCGAGACGCCGATCTTCATGCCCGTGGGCACCAAGGCAAACGTCAAGGGCATTCCTACCGAGACCGTCAAACAGCTCGGCGCCCAGATCGTGCTTGCCAATACTTATCACCTGTCCATGCGTCCCGGCGAGGACACCATCGCCGAGCTGGGCGGACTGCACAAGTTTATGAACTGGCACGGCCCCATCCTCACCGACTCGGGTGGTTTCCAGGTCTTCAGCCATAACGACGCCGTCAAGCTCACCGACGAAGGCGTGCGCTTTATTGTCAACGATTACGACGGTCGCCACGTGTTCTGGACGCCCGAGGACAACATGGAGATCGCCATGAAGCTCGGCTCCGACATCTGCATGCAGCTGGACCAGTGCCCGGGCTATCCCGCCACGCGCGCCTACGTTGAGCGTGCCGTCGAGCTGTCGAGCATGTGGGCCGAGCGCTGCTATAAGGCCCACACCCGCGATGACCAGGCACTCTTTGGCATTGTCCAGGGCGGCATGCACCTGGACTTGCGCCTGCGCTCGCTGCGCCATCTGGAGGAGTGCGGTGACTTCCCCGGTTACGGCATTGGCGGCTACTCGGTGGGCGAGGACCACGAGACCATGTTCGAGACCCTGGCACCGCTCGTAAGCGAGTACATGCCCAAGCACAAGCCGCGCTACCTGATGGGCGTCGGCAACCCCACCACCCTCGTGCGTGGCGTGGGCGTGGGCATCGACATGTTCGACTGCGTGCTGCCGACGCGCACCGGCCGCATGGGTACGGCGTTCTCCAGTGAAGGTCGCCTTAACTTCCGCAACGCGCGCTTTGCGCACGACGACGGCCCCATCGACCCCACCTGCACCTGCCCGGTGTGCACAGGCGGCTACAGCCGCGCGCTCATTCGCCACATGGTCACGCAGAAGGAGATGCTCGGCGGTATTCTGCTGTCGATGCACAACATCTACTACTTGCTCAACCTTATGCAGCGTGCTCGCCAGGCCATTATCGAGGGCCGTTACGGCGCGTTCGTGAGCGATTGGATGAATAGTCCTGCCGCGGTGGATTACTAAGAGCTACGACCGCTGACCGATAGCTTGCAAGCACTTGATGCATCGTGGGTACCATACCGAATAGTTGATGTTCGGGCGGGTGTTTGGCGCATGGCGTCGACCCCGCCCGTTTTTCTTTTTCTCGATAGGAGCACCCATGATTAAGAACGAGAATGTCGAGGGCGAGCCTGCCTACGACGAGACGTACCGCCGCGGTCCCGTGGTCATGCGCGGCCCCATGATTCCTAAGGACAATACGTACGCCAACCTGCTGGCGCCCGAGGATTCAACCGACTGGTTGCATGCCGATCCGTGGCGTGTACTGCGCATCCAGGCCGAGTTTGTCGATGGTTTTGGCGCACTTGCCGAGTTAGGGCCTGCGGTGACCATCTTCGGTAGTGCCCGTACGCCCAAGACCGATCCGCTCTACAAGGCGGCGCGCACGGTCGGCCGTAAGATTGCCCAGCGCGGCGTGGCGGTTATCACCGGTGGCGGCCCCGGCATCATGGAGGCGGCCAACAGGGGAGCGGCGAGCGTCAACGGCAAGTCGGTCGGCTTGGGTATCGAGCTCCCGCATGAACATGGGCTCAACAAATACGTGAACCTCGGCATGGACTTCCGTTACTTCTTTGTGCGCAAGACTATGTTCGTCAAATACAGCTCGGGTGCCATCGTGTTTCCCGGTGGTTTTGGCACGCTCGACGAGATGTTTGAGGTACTCACGCTGGTGCAGACGCACAAGGTCAAGCGCATGCCGCTCGTTTTGGTGGGCACCGAGTACTGGCAGGGCCTGTTTGACTGGCTCAACGGCCCGGTGATGGACGCCGGCATGATCAGCCCGCTCGATCCGGAGCTGGTGCACATCACCGACGACCTCAACGAGGCCGTCGACATCGCCCTGAGCGGGCTGATGTAGAGCAATCGTGCCCACCGCGACATGAATATGCATGGCAATCTGATGCTTTCTAACGTCAGGTTGCCATTTATATTGGGTATACTGATGCAAAAGACGAGGGCGAGGAGGTCGCGTATGTCTACTGCAACGGTTAAGCCTACGACGGTTCGCATCGAAGAGGGGCTCAAGGAGCAGGCGACTGAGTTCTTGGATTCGGTCGGCCTCAGCCTCAATTCCTATCTCAATCTTGCCGTTCGGCAGCTTGTAAATCAGCGAAAGATTCCTTTTGAGATTGTAGGAAGGGCGGAGGTGCCCAACGAGGCGACGAGGCGTGCCATGGTGATCGCCGAGGCTCATGAATTGGGGATTTTGCCGGACGATAGCCCGTCATTCAACAACGCTGATGAGCTTATGTCATTCCTCGATGAGGGATAGCGATGTTCGAGATTAAGGTCGAGGCTCAATTTAAGGCGGACTACAAACGAACGATGCGCATGCATCCGCAGCTAAAGAGTGAGTTTAAAGCGGCGGTTGCAGAGCTTGTGGCTCATGGGTCGCTTCCGGCGGAGTATGGCGCTCACGAGCTCTCAAACCCGGGCGGAAACTACAACGGCCACATCGATTTCCACCTATCCGATGGCTTGGTCGATGTGGTCGTTCTGTACTTGCCGCATAAGACTAATCCTGTGATCCGACTGGTCAGAATGGGCTCGCATGAGGAACTGTTCCAGGGCCCGCAGGGCTGATTGCCCGCTCATAATTTGCGGTGGAATAGGGATTGATTGGCGGTTAATAAGCCAAAAACAGTCCCTATTCCACCGCAAGTGGTATGGGTAGCCCTAATTGGCGGGCTGGTAGCGGGGGCAGTAGCTGATGGCGATGGCGTCGACGCCTACATGGGTGGCGATGGTGCAGCCGATGGGGCCGGTGCCGGCGTCTACATAGTCTTGGCCTGCGAGCGCTTGGCTGACGAGCTCCTGCTCCTCGGCGGCACCGGTCGTGAGCACGCGCACGCTGGAGCCCGGATGCTCGGCCAAAAATGCGAGGCAATCGGCCATGGTGTTGGCAACGATGCGCTTGGCGCCGCGGCCCTTCTTGATGGCCTTGATCTCGCCCGATTTCCACTCCGGCGAAACGGTCAGGCGAATGTTGAGCATCTGCGTCAGCTGGCCGGCGAGCTTGGGCGCGCGGCCGTTCTTGACCAGGTTCTCGAGTGTGCGCGGAATCAGCAGCAGATGGGCGTCGGGCAGCGTCGCGCGGATCTGAGCTTCGGTCTCGTCCAGGCTGCGGCCGTCCTCGCGCATGGCGAGCGCGTACTCCACCAGCAGGCCCTCGGCGCCCGAGCCGGTGCGCGAATCGATGCAGCGCGCGTCGAGCTCGTGGGTATCGGCCACCTGGCACGCGTTGGCGTAGCAGGCGGACCACTCGCTGCACAGCGAGATAAAGATGGCGCTGTCGTGGCCGTCGGCGCGCACGCGGTCAAAGAGTGCCTTGAACTCGCCGGCGCTCGGCTGCGAGGTGTGCGGCAGCTGCTCGGAGCCAGCCATGCGCGCGACGTACTCCTGGGCGGTAATCTGCACCTGGTCGAGCAGGTCCTCGCCCTCGATAATCACATGCAGCGGAATCACGTAAATGCCGAGCTCTTGAGCGCGGGCGGGGGAGATGTCCGACGTGGAGTCGGTTATGATGGCAAAAGACATAATTGCACCTTTCGTTGGGGCGCTTTCGCGCCGCCTTCTGAGAGCAAAGTGCGACAAGTATAGTGGAGTTGCTCTACATTGCTAGGTTCAATTGTTGAATAGTCAACAGTTTGAAGTGTCGGTGTGGAAATCATCAACTGGGGAAGAGGAGTGCCGATGGCGGCATTACAGCTATGCGAGCGGCCGGTCGTGCTGTTTGATTTCGATGGCACGGTGGCAGATACGGGTCGGGCGGTGATGACCTCGACGCGCAAGACGCTTGCCGCGCGCGGGTTTTCGGAGGCGCAGATGGGTGACCTGCGTCGCATGATCGGGCCTCCGCTGTGGAAGAGCTTCCATGACTTTTATGGCTTTTCCCGCGAGGAGTCGCTCGTGGTGGCCGACGAGTACCGTGCCTTTTTTGATGAGCTGGGACCGGAAGAGTATCCCGTGTTCGATGGAATCCCCGAGCTGCTCGATGGCCTTGTCGCGCAGGGGCATAGCTTGGCCGTGGCGACGTCACGCATGGAGGCAAAGTGCATTGACATGGTGGGCGAGCTGGGGCTTTCGCAGTTTGAGGCGGTGGTTGGCATGAATCCACCGCAGGGGCGCGAGACCAAGGCCGATTCGGTTCGCGACGCGTTGGCGGCCTTGGGTGCGGCCGCGGACGATGCCGTGATGATCGGCGATCGCTTTAACGATGTGGAGGGCGCGCACGCAATGGGCGTACCGTGCATTGGTATCTATTCGGGCGCGGCGGCGCCGGGCGAGCACGAGGCGGCGGGTGCCGATGCAGTGGTGCACTCGGTGGCCGAGCTTGCTAAACTTTTCGCTATATAAGTATTTGATGTGAGGGGCGGGCACGCTCGCCGCTCATTGGTAAGGAGGTCGTCCATGAATCAGGTGGAGCAGAGCGTTGCCGAGTATGTCGACGAGGTCTGGGAGGATGTCGTCGCCGATATCGAGCAGCTGGTGAGTTATCCGTCCGTAGCCGTTGCTGCCGATGCGGAGCCTAGCGCGCCGTTTGGCCGCCCGGTTCGTGATGCGCTCGATTGCGCGCTCGGCATTGCGCAAAAGCTCGGCTACCAGACGAGCGACGACGATGGGTATGTGGGCATTGCCGATATCCCGGGCCGCGGCGATAAGCAGCTTGCGACTATCTGCCATGTTGACGTGGTTCCCGCCGGTCCCGGTTGGAACACCGACCCGTTTGCGATGGAGCGTCGCGAGGGCTGGCTGCTCGGCCGCGGCGTGATCGACGACAAGGGTCCGGCCGTGCTGTCGCTCTACGCCGGCGCCTACCTGCTCAAGCACGGCATTGTGCCGCGCTATACCTTCCGCGCGCTGCTGGGCTGCGATGAGGAAATGGGCATGTCCGACGTTCACCATTATCTGGAAAATCACGCAGACCCCGACTTTTTGTTTACGCCCGATGCCGAGTTCCCGGTCTGCAATGCCGAGAAGGGCCAGTTTGGGGCGACGTTTGTGAGCCCCAAGATCGACGGCGGGCGCATTGTGTCCTGGAGCGGTGCCGAGGCGAGCAACGCCATTCCGTCGCAGTCCATCTGCGAGCTCGCGATTGCCGCCGATGAGCTGCCGGCGCCCGTTGAGAACGCCGAC
Source organism: Collinsella sp. (assembly GCA_019414505.1). Classification (GTDB taxonomy): domain Bacteria; phylum Actinomycetota; class Coriobacteriia; order Coriobacteriales; family Coriobacteriaceae; genus Collinsella. The sequence continues at coordinate 41,435 of DXLW01000022.1, read as the reverse complement.
CGCCTGGAGATCACGGCGCTTGATAACGGGCATGCGCAGATTTTCGCCCACGGTATTGGCGGCCACGCTTCGATGCCTGAGGGCACCATCAACGCCGTCGGCCTGATCGTGGCGTATCTGCGCGAGGCCGAGGACGCGTTTGGTGCACGCGACGAGCGTCTGCTGACGCCTGCCGAGCACGAGTTCGTCAAGTTCCTGGCCTTTGTGCATGCGGATGCCTATGGTCGCGGCCTGGGTATCGATGCGACGAGTCCGGCGTTTGGCCCGCTTACCTGCAACGCTGGAGTCATCCGCGTGGCGGATGGCCATATTGAGCAGGTCATCGACGTGCGCTTCCCCGACAGTACGAGTGCCGATACCATCCGCGAGCAGCTCGACCCGCTCGTGGGCCGTTTTGGCGTGACGTGTCAGCTGGGTCGCGCTAAGGTGCCGTTCTCGGTGTCTGCCGACGATCCAGCCGTGAAGGCGCTTATTGATACCTATAACGAGTTTACGGGCAAGCATGCTGAGCCCTTTGCTATGGGCGGCGGCACGTACGCGCGCAACTTTGCCCGCGCCGTCTCGTTTGGCCCCGAGGAGACCGGCCTGGAGCTGCCCGAGTGGGGCGGCCAGATGCACGGTCCCAACGAGTGCGCCAACGAGGACCAGCTCAAGCAGGCGCTCAAGATTTATATCGTGGCGATCCTGCGCCTCAACGAACTTGAACTGTAGGGCTTCCCCAGGCACCCGACCTTGCCCCTCAAACCGTCGCTTGCGTACCAAAATACGCGGCGCTCCTCTTTCGGGGTAATCTCGGGCACCTGGGAAACCCCTATATCCTGCTTGGATACAAACTTGAATTACGAGCCCGGTGCTTCGGCCCGGGCTTTTTCTGTTGCGGTGGGATAGTCGTTGGGGACACTCCTCCGGTGTAAAAGGTGTGCCATGTTCGGTGCTGGATTGTTATCCGTTTGTAAAGGCTGGGCAGAGCTTGCGGTAAGGGTCTATCAATAGCCCGTAAGAAACCGCAGTTGGCGCGGGCGCTGCCCGATCGGGGCCGTATCTTTCCAAACAGCAAAGCGGGCAGGGTGCCCGCGAGTCGCATGTATGAAAGGAAGATCATGCTCGATCAGGCTTATTCTCGTCGTCAGTTCCTCGGCCTCGCTGGTGGTCTCGCCAGCATCGTCGGTCTCGGCCTCGTTGGTTGCGGCGGCTCCGGCGCATCCGACGCCGCCGACAAGGGTAGCGCCGCTGCTGCCGAGTCCGTCTCCGGCGAGGTGACCTACGACGGCGCCTCCTCGTTCCAGGCTCTCGTCGAGGCTGCTGCCGAGAAGTTCATGGACGCCAACCCCGACGTCTCCGTCTCCGGTTCGGGTAACGGTTCGGGCAAGGGCCTGACCGCTGTTGCCGCCGGCACCGTTACCATCGGTAACTCCGACGTCTTCGCCGAGACCAAGCTCGAGGCCGACCAGGTCAAGAACCTCGTCGACCACGAGGTCGCCGTCGTGGGCATGGGTCCCGTCGTCTCCAAGAACGTGACGGTCGACGACCTGTCCCTTGAGCAGCTCAAGGGCATCTTCTCCGGCCAGATTACCAACTGGAAGGAGGTCGGCGGCGACGACGCCACCATCGTCGTTCTCAACCGCAAGGCCGGCTCCGGTACCCGCGCCACCTTCGAGGCCGCCGTCTTTGGCGACGAGACCGTCGACTTTAAGGGCGACGCCGAGCTCGACAAGTCCGGTGATGTCCAGACTCAGATGGGCAGCACCGACAACGCCATCTCCTACCTCGACTTCTCGCACTTTGATGACTCCAAGTTCAACGCCATCAAGGTCGAGGGCGTCGAGCCCAAGAGCGCAAATGTCACCGACGACTCCTTCAAGATCTGGGCTACCGAGCACATGTACTGTGCAAAGGACGCCGACGAGGCCACCAAGGCCTTCCTGGAGTTCATGCTTTCCGACGACGTGCAGGGCAAGCTCGTCGAGGAGCAGGGCTTTATCCCCGTCTCTGCCATGAAGGTCGTTAAGGACGCCAGCGGCAAGGTCTCCGCTAAATAAGTAATCGCCCCGGAAAGGTTTGCAATGGCAAAACAGCTGCCAAAGCGCGACCTCGAGAACGTGGGCCTGGGCGTCACGGGCGCGTGCGTAGCGCTCGTGACGCTTGTCGTTGCCGCGCTCATCTTTATGGTCGCCCAAAAGGGCCTCTCGGCTTTTTTCAAGGATGGCGTTTCGGTCGTCGAGTTCTTCACCGGCACCAAGTGGGACCTGGCCAACACAGCCGAAAACGGTCTGCCTTACACCGGCGCCCTGCCTCTGATCGTCACCTCGTTTGCGGTCATGGTGCTCTCCACGCTCATCGCGCTGCCCATCGCCATCGGCTCTGCCATCTTTGCGGTCGAGATTAGCCCTAAGTTTGGTTCCAAGGTCTTTCAGCCGCTTATTGAGCTTTTGACCGGCATTCCCTCGGTCGTCTTTGGCCTGATCGGTTTTCACGTGGTCGTCGGCCTTATGAAGAGCGTTTTCCACGTGAGCACGGGTCTGGGCATCTTGCCCGGCGCCATCGTGCTGGCCGTCATGATCCTGCCGACCATGACTACGCTTTCGGTCGATGGTCTGCGCGCCGTGCCCGACAGCTACCGTCAGGGTTCGCTCGCATTGGGCTATACCCGCTGGCAGACCATCTGGCACGTGGTACTTAAGTCCGCCATGCCGTCGCTCATGACCGCGGTCATCCTTGGCATGACCCGCGCCTTTGGCGAAACGCTCGCCGTGCGCATGGTTATCGGCGGCATCGAGGCCATGCCGACGTCGCTGCTGTCGCCGGCGTCCACCATCACCACCACGCTCACCACGTCCATGGCGGTCTATGCCGAGGGCTCGGCCCAGGACGATGTTTTGTGGGCGCTCGGTCTGCTGCTGATGGGCATGAGCCTCATCTTCATCCTGATCATCCATCTCATTGGCCGCAAGGGGGCGAAGGCTCGTGGCTAGCACGCGCATCCATATCGACGAGGCGAGACTCGGGCGTGTCCAAAAGCAGGACCGCATCGCCACGGGCGTGCTGACGGCAATCGTCGCCATCGTCATGCTCATCGTCGTCTCCATGGTGGCCTACATCTTGTTCGAGGGCATCTCGACGCTGTTCCAGCCGGGATTTCTCACGCAGCCCGCGCGCGCCAATGGAACCCAGGGCGGCGTGCTCTACCAGCTGTTCGACTCGTTCTACCTGTTGCTGATCACTCTGGTCATCTCGGTACCCATCAGCCTGGGCGGAGCGGTCTTCCTGGTTGAGTACGCGCCGAACGGCCCTATCCGCGACATCGCTTCCACCGCCATCGAGACGCTGTCCTCGCTGCCTTCGATCGTCGTCGGCATGTTCGGCTTTCTGGTGTTCTCGGTGCAGCTGGGCTGGAAGTACTCCATCATCTCCGGCGCCGTCGCGCTCACCATGTTCAACATCCCCATCCTGGTGCGCGTGATTCAGCAGGCGCTCGAGGACGTACCGCAGGCCCAGCGCGATGCGTGCCTGGCCATGGGCCTCACCCGTTGGGAGGCCACGCTGCATATCCTAATCCCCGAGGCCATGCCCGCCATCGTGACCGGCATCGTGCTTTCGGCCGGCCGTGTGTTTGGCGAGGCCGCGGCACTGCTCTTTACCTCGGGCATGAGCTCGCCGGTTCGTCTGAACTTCTTGAGCTTTAACCTGTCGAGCCCCACCTGCGCCTGGAACGTGTTCCGCCCCGGTGAGTCGCTCGCTGTGCACATCTACAAGATTTACGGCGAGGGCAGCCCCGAGGCTCAGCAGATCGTCTGGGGCACCGCGGCACTGCTGATGATCTGCGTGCTGCTGTTTAACGTAGTCGCCCGTATCGTGGGCAAGCAACTGGCAAGGAGGATGACGGCCGAATGAGCGAGATGAAAGCAACGCCCGCAACCGAAGCGGCCACGTCCGAGACCCAGGACTTTCTGTCGAGCGTGGGGGAGAGCGAGAAGCGCGTTCGTGTGAGCGGCAAGGCCGTGAGCGACGAGGTCGTGCTCTCCACCAAGGACGTCAACGTGTACTATGGCGACCACCACGCGCTGCACGACACGTCGCTCGACTTTCATAAGGGCGAGATCACGGCGCTCATCGGGCCTTCGGGCTGCGGTAAGTCGACCTTTTTGCGCAGCCTCAACCTTATGAATCGCGAGATTCGCGGCTGCCGCGTGGAGGGCGAGATCAACTACCGCGGGCGCAACGTGAACACCAAGACCGAGAACACGTACGAGCTGCGTCGCTCCATCGGCATGGTGTTCCAGCAGCCAAACCCCTTTCGCAAGTCCATTCGCGACAACATCACGTTTGCGCCCAAGCGCCACGGCATCACCGACCGCGACGAGCTCGACCGCATGGTCGAGGAGAGTCTGCGCGGCGCGGCGCTGTGGGACGAGGTCAAGGACAAGCTCGACAAGAGCGCCTATGCGCTTTCGGGCGGACAGCAGCAGCGCCTGTGCATCGCGCGCACGCTGGCGCTCAACCCCGACGTGATTTTGTTCGACGAGCCCTGCTCGGCGCTCGACCCCATCTCGACGTTGGCGATCGAGGACCTTATGTCGTCGATTGTGGCCGAGCGCGCCATCGTCATCGTGACGCACAACATGGAGCAGGCGTCGCGTGTGTCCAACCGCACGGCGTTCTTCTACATGGGCGATATGGTCGAGTACGACGAGACTGACGAGATTTTCCAACGGCCCAAGGATAAGCGGCTGAATGATTACCTCACCGGCATGTTCTCCTAGTCCGGGACATGCTTGAGGCCCACGGTGGCCACGGTTGCCGCGGGACTGATTGGAGAGGCGGGTCATCTCTTTTGCGAGATGGCCCGCCTTTTTGCTCTGCGACCGAAACGACCACCACAAAGGGGACAGGCACCTTCGTGGTGGTTTTTCGAATAACGAGGCGCCTGCCCAAAACCACCACGAAGGTGCCTGTCCCCTTTGTGGTGGTTTTCGCTATCATGGACAACGTTGAATTTCTACGAAGGAGCAGGGCATATGGCGATTCTTTTGGGATGCGATTCCGTCAGCCTAGAGTTTCCCACCAAGCATATTTTCGATAGCGTGACGCTCGGCGTGGGCGAGGGCGACCGCATTGGTATTGTCGGTAAAAACGGCGACGGCAAGTCGACGCTGCTGAGCGTGCTCGCCGGCACGCTGGAGCCCGACGACGGTCGCGTGACGCACCGCCGCGGCACGACGATCGGCCTGCTCGGCCAAAAGGACCAGCTTGTCGATACCGACACCGTGCATCATGCCGTTGTGGGCGACACGCCCGAGTATGAGTGGGCGTCGAGTCCGCGTACGCGCCAGATTCTGGCCGGCCTCATCAGCGATGTGCCCTGGGAGGGCACGGTGGGCGAGCTTTCGGGCGGCCAGCGCCGCCGCGTGGACCTCGCGCGCCTGCTGATCGGCGACTACGACGTGCTCATGCTCGACGAGCCCACCAACCACCTGGACATGCGTACCATCAACTGGCTTGCGCGTCACTTAAAGGCCCGCTGGCAGCGCGGTCAGGGCGCGATGCTCGTGGTCACGCACGACCGCTGGTTCTTGGACGAGGTCTGCACCAGCATGTGGGAGGTCCACGACGGCCAGGTCGATCCCTTCGAGGGCGGCTACTCGGCCTACATCCTACAGCGCGTGGAGCGCGACCGCATGGCCGCCGTTACCGAGGAGCGCCGTCGCAACATGGCGCGCAAGGAGCTCGCGTGGCTGAGCCGCGGTGCCCAGGCGCGCTCCACCAAGCCCAAGTTTCGCGTGGATGCCGCTCGCGAACTCATCGCCGACGTGCCGCCCGTGCGTGACGAGCTGGAGCTCAAGCGCCTGGCCGTGAGCCGCCTGGGCAAGCAGGTTATCGACGTGGTCGACGTGGACGCCGGCTATGCGGATACCGATGGCGCGCCCAAGCAGGTGCTCACCGATGTGACCTGGCTCATTGGCGCGGGCGACCGCTATGGTCTTTTGGGCGAGAACGGCGCCGGCAAGTCGACGCTGCTCGACGTGATCCAGGGCAAGATCGCGCCCCTGCGCGGCCGTGTAAAGATTGGCCAGACGGTGCGCTTTGGCGTGCTGTCGCAGCAGCTCGAGGAGCTCGAGCCCTACATGGGCGACACGATCCGCGAGGTGCTCAGCCACTATAAGAAGTACTACGTCATCGACGGCAAGGAGACTTCGCCCGAGAAGCTCTGCGAGCGTCTGGGCTTTACGACGCAGCAGCTCTGGAGCCGCATCGGCGACCTTTCGGGCGGTCAGCGCCGTCGCCTGTCGCTGCTGCTGACGATCCTGGACGAGCCCAACGTGCTCATCCTGGACGAGCCCGGCAACGACCTGGATACCGACATGCTCGCGATTGTCGAGGATCTGCTCGACGGCTGGCCCGGCACGCTGATTCTGGTGACGCACGACCGTTTCCTCATGGAGCGCGTGACCGACCAGCAGTGGGCACTGCTCGATGGCCATCTGACGCATATGCCCGGCGGCGTCGACCAGTACCTGCGCCTGTGCAACGCCACGGCCGAGGGCGAGCCCGTGGGCGCGCCGAGCGCCAAGACCGGCACGTTCGACACCGGTGCCGCGGCGGCTGCGGCCGAAAAGCCCAAGTCGAGCGGTCAGCCCAATGGCCTTTCCAACGCCGAACGCCAAAAGCTCCGCCACGAGGTGAGCTCGCTCGAGCGCAAGATGGAGACGCAGCGCGCCCGCGTGGAGGAGGCCGAGGCCGCCATGGCCCAGGTCGATCCGACCAACTACACCGCGCTCGGCGAGCAGCAGGCAAAGATCGACGAGGCCCACGCCGCCATGGACGAGTTGGAGATGGCGTGGCTCGAGGCGAGCGAGAAGCTCGAGGGCGAGGAGTAGACGAGGATGATCAAGGCTGCGTTTTTCGATATCGACGGCACGCTGCTGAGCTTTAAGACGCACCGGATCCCGGCGTCGGCGCGGCAGGTGCTCGACAGCTTTCACGAGCAGGGGATTGCGTGCGTGATCGCCACGGGTCGCCCGACCTACCAGATGTCCGATTGGCTGCTCGACTTGGGTTGGGATGCGTACATTACGCTTTCGGGCCAGCACTGTTTTGATGCCGAGGGCGTTTACCGCAGCTGCCCGATCGATCCGGACGACGTCGCGGTGATTGTGGACCAGGTGGCGCAGGGGCGCTACGACTCGCTGTGCATGCAGGGCGAGAACTCGTTTGTGAACCGCCTGTCCGAGCGCGTGGTGACGGCCGGAAGCAACGCGGGGATTGTCTACCACGAGGAGCCGTTTGAGCACGCCTTTGACGCACCGGTCTACCAGTTCTGCGCCTTTGTGGACCCGGCCGACGAGCATATCGTGACCGATGCGGTGGCGCATTCTCTCACTACGCGCTGGTGTGATTTGTTCTGCGACATTATCCCTGCCAACGGCGGTAAGGACCTGGGCGTGGCGGCGACGCTGGAGCGCCTGGGCATCGATGCGAGCGAGGCGATTGCCTTTGGCGATGGCGAGAACGACCTGTCGATGTTTTCCGCCGTGGGCACGAGCGTGGCCATGGGCAACGCGCAGGACACGGTGAAGGCTGCAGCGACCTACGTGACGACCGCCGTGGACGACGACGGAATCTACAACGCCGCAAAGCACTTTGGGCTGCTATAGCTGCTGATCCGGCACTTGGGGACGTTCCTCTTGTGCCGGCAGTTGGGGACACTCCTTGTGGGGTGTGTCTCCGTTTTGTTTTCGTCCCGTGCGTTTTGTGAAACACGGTTAACTTTTTAAACAACGTAGTAAGACATGGGCAACTTTTGCGGTAAAGTAAATCAAGCAAAAGTATCCATAGGCTAACTAGAAGCCATCGCGAAAGGCGGCCCATGGCCCTACGTGAATCTGGAGAAGACTATCTCGAATCGATCTACGTTCTGTCGCAGCGCCAAGGCACGGTGCGCTCAATCGACGTCGCCGAATACCTGGGCGTAACCAAGGCAAGCGTCTCTAAAGCCATGGCGGCCTTGGAGAACAACGGCTACGTGGAGATGGGCAAACGCGATGTGCATCTGACGGAACGCGGTCTAGAAGTTGCCCGTCAAATGTGGGAGCGCCATTGCTTTTTTGTGGGGCTGCTAGAGGACGCCGGCGTATCGCCCGAGGTTGCCTCGCAAGAGGGCTGTCACATGGAGCACTGCCTGAGCGAGGAGAGCTTTGAGAAGCTGAGGGCAATGTTGGGGCGGGATGATGCTTCGGCGCCAACAATGACCGACTAGCACTCCCTCAGCGGCGCGCCTCCCGCGCCAAAGGCGCGGGACAGCGATTGGGACGAAAGGTTCTCTCGGTCAAGTCCAACTCAGACAAGGAACCCCGCCAGCAAGCGATGCCCAAGAACCACCAGCAACGTCACCGCAGGCCGGAACTGGGCTTGGTTTTGAAAACATTCCGCAGACCAAAAGTGCCCCCGTTCGTAGCTCCGAAGGAGCAGAACGGGGGCACTTCATTGGTCGAGGACGTTTTCAAAACCAAGCCCAGTCCCGGCCGGAGGGACCACAGGCGCTACAGGTTCTTGACACCCATCGCGCGCATGGCGTTCAGGATGGCGATGATTGCCACGCCCACGTCGCCAAAGACGGCAAGCCACATGTTGGCGATGCCGAACGCCGCAAGCACCAGGATCAGCAGCTTAATCCCCAGCGCGAAGATGATGTTCTGCCAGACAATCGTCATGGTCTTGCGCGCCACGCGGATCGCGCGGGAGATGTTGGACGGCTTGTCATCCATGAGCACCACGTCGGCGGCCTCAATCGCGGCGTCGGACCCCATGGCGCCCATGGCAATGCCCACATCGGCACGGGTGAGCACGGGCGCATCGTTGATGCCGTCGCCCACAAAGGCGAGCTTACCTTTACCCGACTCGGCCGCCAGCAATGCCTCGACACGCTCGACCTTGTCGCCCGGCAGCAGCTGCGCGTGGAACTCGTCGAGCCCCAACTGTTCGGCAACAGACGCAGCCACTTCCTCGCGGTCGCCCGTGAGCATAACGGTGCGCTTAACGCCGGCGGCGCGCAGGTCGCGAATCGTCTGTTCGGCATCGGCCTTTACGGTGTCGGCGATCACGATGTGGCCGACATAGATGCCATCGACCAGCACGTGGAGGATCGTGCCGACAACCTCACAGTCCGGTGCTTCAACGCCGCCCGCGGCGAGCATCTTGGCGTTGCCGACGACGACATGCTTGCCGTCGATGGTCGCCGTCACGCCGTGGCCCGCGTCATTAGCGGAATCCGTCACGCGTGTGGGGTCGAGTTCGCCCTGGTAGGCGGCGCGCACCGACTGCGCGATAGGGTGATCGGAGAACGACTCGGCAAGGGCGGCGACTTCGAGCAACGACTGCTCGGTATAGCCGGCCTCGGGGTGCACCGCGACGACCGAGAACGTGCCGTTGGTGAGGGTGCCCGTTTTGTCGAAGACGACGGTGTCCACGTCGGCGAGCGTTTCGAGGTAGTTGGAGCCCTTGATGAGAACGCCCAGCTTGGACGCGCCGCCGATGCCGCCAAAGAAGCTCAACGGTACGCTGATCACGAGGGCGCACGGGCAGCTGACGACCAGGAAGGTCAGACCGCGCAGAATCCAGTCGGACCAGGCGCCGGTGACCAGGCCGCCGCCGAGCGCGAGCACCGCGGCGGCGCCGGTGACGGCAGGTGTGTAGACGCGGGCGAAGCGCGTGATGAAGTTCTCGGTGCGCGCCTTCTTTTCGCTGGCATTCTCCACGAGCTCCAGGACGCGCGCGACGGTGGACTCGCCAAACGGCTTGGTGGTGCGCACGTGGATGAGGCCCGTCATGTTGATGCAACCGCTGATGATATCGTCGCCGGACTTGGCGGGGCGGGGGACCGACTCGCCTGTGAGCGCGGCGGTGTCGAGCTGGGTTTCGCCCTCGACGATGACGCCGTCGATAGGCACGCGCTCGCCGGGCTTGACCACGATCACGGTGCCGACGGCGATGTCATCGGGAAAGACCTGTTCGAGCGTTCCGTCGGCTTGCTCGACGTTAGCGTAGTCGGGCGCGATGTCCATCATGGCACTGATCGACTTGCGGCTCTTGCCCACGGCGTATGCCTGGAATAGCTCGCCGACCTGGTAGAACAGCATGACGGCGGCGCCTTCGGCCATGTGCGGGTCGGTATCGGGGAAGAGCACCATGGCAAACGCGCCGATGGTCGCGACTGCCATAAGGAAACTCTCGTCGAAGGCCTTGCCGCGGCGGATGTTATTGAATGCCTTTTGCAGTACGTCGTAGCCGGCAATCAAAAACGGCACGAGGAACAGCACGAAGCTGGCGTAGATGTCGCCCGGGGTGCCGAATGCGGCGGCGAGGACGCCGAGCTCATCGAGGGCGTACACCACGGCAAAAATGCCCAGCGCTACCAGGATGCGGTTGCGCTTATGCTCGAGTGATTCTTTTTTCTTGCGCTTTTTCTTTTTCTTTTTGGGGTCGGCGGTGGCCATGACTCGTATCCTCCCATTTGAATGTATGAACACTCGCTCATATAATTTCGCGAGCAAAGGCCGCAGCAAGCGCGGCCTTGCAGGTTGGCGTAAACCTGGGCTAGAGAATAATCTCGCAGTCCGGCTCGGCGTCGGCCGTAAACTCTACAACGCGGTTGAGCACCTCGTCGAACTCGGCGTCATCGGCCTCGAGCGTCAGCTTCTGGGTCATAAAGTTGACGGACACGGATTTGACGCCCTCGAGCTTGGCCAGCTCGTCCTGGAGCTCGCGCGCACAGTTGGCGCAGTCGATCTCGTCGAGCTTAAACTGCTTTTTCATGGTGGGTTCCTTTCCCTGTTTTTGCGGCTTGGGTGCAGGCCGCGCTGGTACCGTGGTTAGTTGCTATTCGCAGATATGGCTCATGCCTTGGTTGAGCATGGTGTAGACGTGATCGTCGGCAAGTGAGTAGAGGATGTTGCGGCCGTCGCGGCGGAACTTGACCAGGTGCGACTGCTTAAGCGTGCGCAGCTGGTGCGACACCGCGGACTGCGAGGTCTCGGTCGCCTCAGCGATGTCGGCCACGCAGAGCTCGCGGCCCATGAGGGCATAGAGAATCTTGATGCGCGTGGTGTCGCTGAAGACCTTGAACAGGTCGGCAAGGTCGTACAGCAGCTCCTCGTCGGGAAGGTCCTCGGGCGAGCAAGTGGTGGGAACGATCGGCTCGGTGGCCTCGATGCCAGTCTTTGTTTCATCAGCGAGGTCGCTCATTGCAACATCCTTTCATATGAACATTCGCTCATATAACTTACTTCCGATTATATGAGCGCATGTTCATATGTCAATACAATTTGCGATAATTTCGATGACTGCTTGCCGCTTCTGCGATTTTCTGTGGGTTGGGATGCATCAACGCAATGCTCGCCAACATATTTCGAGATGTTCGGCCAGCATGCTAAGAAAGCCGTCTCGAGAAGCATTAGAACTGTTCATATTTGTACTTAATCTTGTTAAATATCGTGAGAATCAGTTCTTTCTCTACGGGAATTCCTGCAAAATCAGTTTTATCTAAAGGTGTATTGAGCATTGCCGTAGCCAATCAGGTACATCGGTGGCCGAATAAGTCGAAAAATGTAGGTGGACATCCGCAGGGACCGCCTTTAGAAGAGCGAATTCTCAATTAGATCAATAATCGCTTCGTCTTCCGTGCGGTTTTCATCGATTTTTGCGGACATGTCGCATTCCCATGGCCCATTGATTTCTTCAGCAAGGGCCCCAACGTGTTGCATGTCATCGGGTTCGGGCACATCGTTGATGCTCGGGTCATCAGCTTGCGGATATTGGCTTGCAATTTCGTGCTTGGTGGTCTCTTCTTCTTTGAGTGCCTCCAGGACGCGGCGACCGTATTCGAAGTAGCGCCGCAAGACAAATTGACGAAGATTTTCTTGCAGGATGGCGAAGTCATCCGGGAGTCGGCCGGGCCAGATCTTCTCGCGAATGCGAATCGCTTCCATGACCCGCCTAAAAGCGGACTGCTTGAAAAACGAATAACGACTAACTGTGATAACGGCATATCCCATGTTTCGCAGCGTGTTTCGGCGCTCCTCGTCAATTGATTGCTGCTCGGGCTCGTCGTGGTAAAAGCCGTTGTATTCGATATCAGTCATCGAATTTTCGAGCAGTGCGTCGAGGTAGAAAACCGTCCGTCGCGTTAGGGCGGCGTATCTTTTGGGGACTGGGATCGGATAATCCGTTTTGATAGCGCGTATGGCTAAGCCACCCATTGACTTGGGCATTGTCAGCATCATGACAAACGCCGTTTCGAGTGGGGAGCGACAACCCTCGCGTACATAAGAAAGTGCCTTAAGGGCTTTATTGGATCCACGATACCCCGATGCCTTTGAAAAGAAGGTTCTGAGCTCTTCAATCCTGGTTAGGGCTGGGCGCTTGCGATATTGAGCTTCGTCGGACGTTTCAAGCGCGTAGGAGCCGCAGATTTCAAAGTAATACTCAACGAGCTCCCAAAGGTTGAGGTCGGCTGTTGCTTCTAACGCGCACAGCTTGATATCGACGATGTAGACGTTCGGCTCGAGTTCTAAGTAGCTTTCTGCATCAAACGTATAGCGCGTGCAGTGGCAGATGCAGCCTTTGCGGTGCCTTTTGGCATTATTGGAAAACGTCAGCACATGGATGCTTTCAGAATCGACATTCTTTCTGTTGAGCCATGCTCGTGCCGCTTCCAGGTCGGACGTGGTCGGCGCAGACACCCTGATCTTTTCCATAGGTATGGGATCGGTCGCGTAGCTTGCGAGCGAGTTGGCTGTTTGGTATACAGCGCGTGCCGTGGTATGTGACAGAACGATTCCCATACGCGCATGATGGCATAGCGGACGTCACGTACGTCCGAAACTTCGGGCAACGGTATTGGGGCGCGGCTTATCTTCTGCGAACGGTGGGTTTTTGAGCTGTCGTATCGAGGGAACAGCTTCGGCTGGGGAGGTTTCTGTCAGCTGCGTCCTTTTTGGTGAATTCTAGTTGCGAATTCGTAGCTTCTAAGCGATTTTGTCGACCGCCAAGACGCCTCACCAACATATTTTGAGTTATTCGGCCTTATCCTATACGAATGGTGCAATCGCAACGTCCTATTCGAATTGATTCAGGTAGATTAATGGGGTTTGGTTGCGAAATTAAGGCGACTACAGCGCTCGATTGCGGTTCAATGGGCCTTGACTAGTGGTTCAGCTGGCCGAACAACTCGAAAAATGTAGGTGGGGCAACCTGTCGACTGTGTGAAGCACGCGTATTTGCTCGTTTTGATGAAAACTAGGGAGCAGCCATAAGGCTGCGCCCTAGTTTACTGCGTGCCGGTGCGCCCAGACGGATTGCGCTGTGCCTGGCAGGCGCTCCCGCAGATGGATCGGTTATTTCGCGAACAGGTTCTTGAGGTTGAACTCGGCTTGGACGGTGCGGAGCATGAGGTCGGTGTCGTCCAGGCCCAGGTGCTGCTCGTTGGCGTCGGCGGCGAGGGTGCCACGGCGGCGGGCCCAGTTTTCGAGCGCGGCGGGCGCGGACTCGCGGGGGAGCGAGCGCACGTCGGCGTCCAGGCTGCGGCAGATCTGGCGCGAGTCGATGACGATGATCTTGCCGGCACGGCGCGCCTCGGCGTAGCCGTCCAGGTGAATCTTGAACCAGCTGTCCTCAAAGGCGGCGTTGTGCGCCATATACGGATACTTCTTCATGAGCTTGAGCAGCTGCTTCTGCAGTTCCTTGTTCTCGCGGAACGGCTTTTTGCCGTCGATGTCGTCCCAGGTAATGTGGTGGATATTCGACAGCGGCACGTCCTCGCCGCGATAGATATCGGGCAGACCGCAGTAGTGCGCCTCGGCGTCGTGCGGGATGGCGTCGCTCGTGAGGTCCATGATTTCCCAGCCCACGTTGATGATATAGCCGCGCTCGGGCGCACGGCCGGTGGTCTCGATATCGATGCCCAACACGGTGCCCTGGATGGGCTTGCGGGCGTAGGCCACGCCGAGTGCGTCGCGGTCGCCGCGGATCTCGCGCATGACCGATGCGGCGGTACGCTTTTGCATCTTACCGATGGCCGCGCAGGTGTCGGCATCGGACAGACCACGCGAAAGCGTCGCAGGCGTCACGTTGCGCAGGCGCGCCTCGCCGATCTGGTCGCACAGGTCGCGGTTGCGATCAGCCAGGTCGCGCACGGTGGCAAAGTCGAAGCCGGGGTCGCCCTCGGCGGTAAAGTACTCGGTTTCGAGCACCTTAAGGGCCTCTTCGCCCTTCTGGCGCTCGGATTCCATGGCGCCGTGATCGCCGTAGATAAACATGGGAATAAACGGCTGGCGCTCGTATTCGAGTGCTTGCGATACGTTCATATGCTGCTCCTTGGATGGGCCGCGTTGTGCGGCTCGGGTTTGTCGAGTTATGGCGAGATGATAGTTTACCATGGGCAACTATTGGCACCGCGCCCGGGACAACTACAATACCCTAGTTGACCGCTAGGACTTTTACAATGCTGCCGAAAGACACGAAAGGTTCCATCCGTCATGGATTTGCTGATTGATATTTTGCTCGACGCCGGCAAGGATACGTTGTCGCTGGTGCCGTTTTTGTTGGTGACGTACCTTGCGCTCGAGACGCTCGAGCATGTTGCGGGCGACCGCGTTAACGGCGCCATCAAGCGCGCTGGCGCTGCGGGCCCCGTGGTTGGCTCGTTGCTGGGCATGGTGCCGCAGTGCGGCTTTTCGGCAATGGCGGCCACGCTGTACGCCGGTCGCGTCGCGACGCTGGGTACCCTGGTGGCGGTGTTTCTCTCGACCTCCGATGAGATGCTGCCGCTGTTGCTCGCCGAGCAAGTTCCCGTGCAGACCATGGCGATGCTTCTGGCTTCGAAGGCGCTGATCGCGCTGGTCACGGGCTTTATCGTGGACGCCGCCATTCGCGGCCTGCGTCGTAACGCTCGCGCACATGCGGCGATTCGCCGTACCGTGCTGGGGACCGCTGCTAATCCGGCTCATGTGAACTGCGCGCACGACGACCACACTGGCGGTGACATCATCGACGAGGTGGCCGAGGCGGGCGTGAGCGCCGATCACATCCATGAGCTGTGCGAGCGCGACCATTGCGGTTGCGATGAAGACGAGGACGAGCACGAATACGGACATGGCCACGATCACGGTCATGAGGACGAGCATGAACACCATGATGGCCACGGTCACTCCCACTCTCACGAGGGCGCGCCCCTCCTGTCGATTATTCGCAGCGCCATCTCGCACACCGTGCAGGTATCGGTATTCATTTTTCTGGTGACGCTGATTCTGGTCGCCGTGCTCGAGACCTTCGGCGAGTCCGCGATCGAGCAGTTCCTGCGTGGCAACGAGACGCTCGCCGTCCTGGGTTCGGCGCTTGTCGGCCTGATTCCCAACTGCTCGGCCAGCGTCGTCATCACACAACTGTACCTGGAAGGCGCGCTGCAGCTGGCCCCGATGCTCGCCGGCACGCTCATCTCTGCTGGTGTGGGCTACCTGGTGCTGTTCCGCACCAACCGCAGCGCCCGCGAAAACGTCCTGTTCCTGATCATGATGTACGTCATCGGTGCCGGCTGGGGCCTCATCCTATCCGCCGTTGGCCTTTAAGTAGATTATTGGGACATGTCTTACGATCTACCCCTGTGACCAGGGCATTCCCCGCTGCCAAAACAAAAAGGTAGATTTTTAGGCACGTCCCAAAAATCTACCTTGGTTAGCGGAGCAGCTCGGTGAGGTTGCGTTTAAAGCGAGCGCGGTCTTCGCTGGTAAATGCCGCCGGTCCGCGAGTGCGTCCGCCGGCGCGGCGCACCTTCTTTTCCTCGTGGCGAATAAACAGTTGCATGTCGATGGTCGCCTTGTCGTAGACGCGCCCGCGCACACCGATTGCGGCGGCATCGCGGCCGAGCACCATGCTCGCCAAGCCAATGTCCTGCGTCACGACTACGTCGCCCGCCTGCAGGCGTTCGACAATGGCAAAGTCGGCGCTGTCGGCGCCCACGCTCACATCGAGCGTCGTGACCCAAAAGCCGCGTCGCGCGTGCTCGGCATCACGCGGGTCGTCGCGGCGAATGTGCCGTTCCAGGTTTTGCGTGCTGTTGCCGGCGATAACAACGGCGACGCCCGCCCGCCGCGCGCAATCAATCGACTCGCGCGTGACCGGGCAGGCGTCGGCATCAATAAAGAGCGTTCGCGGCATCTAGTGCACCAGTTTGCCAAATTGAATAGCGCGAACAATCAGCGTAACGCCAAACACCAGCAGCGCGGCGCCGCTAAAGATAACGAGCATCTTGGCCGACCACAGCGGATAGATAAACACGAACATGCCGGCGATGATGGAGAGTGCGCCGCTCAGGATAGCGAGGGCGCGGTTGGACGAAAGCTCGGACTCCAGAATGGACATGACACCTTCGACAATCCAGCCAAAGCCGGCCACGATAACCACCATCGTGGTGAGCGTCGCGGTCGAGAAGGCCTGGTTGCGCAGGATTATGACGCCGCCCAAGATAATGAGTAGGTTGGAGATGATGCTCGTCACGCGCCAGCCGGTGGGCAGCAGCGGCTCAAAAATGGCAGTGAACAGCCTAATGGCAGCAGTGATTACAAAGTAAAAACCCAGGACAGTCGTCAAAAAGACGAGGGACTTGGCGGGTG
Source organism: Collinsella sp. (assembly GCA_019414505.1). Classification (GTDB taxonomy): domain Bacteria; phylum Actinomycetota; class Coriobacteriia; order Coriobacteriales; family Coriobacteriaceae; genus Collinsella. Next base: position 24,774 of record DXLW01000022.1, on the reverse strand, counting down.
CAAAAAGCAGTGCGATACCAGCAATGAGCGCTAAGACGCCCGTGATGGCGTAGATCCAGCGTACGGCCTTGACGGCTTTGCCCGCCATGCTTTTCTCGTCAAATCCAAACTGGCTCGATTTTTGGTCATCGTTCTTAAAGATGCCCATAATGTCTCCTTTCCGTGCGGCGTAAGCCTTGATCGTTACAACCAGTATCGCCTAAAGGCGCTGGCGTATGGGTCGGGGAGGGCGAAACGTAACCCAAAGGTCCCGAATTGTTTCCGGTGTTCCCCACGTCGCGATTTTCTATTCAACAGGTGTAGAACATTGCAGCCCTGTTCGTTATTGCCTACGTTTTAGGTTAGATTTTCCTAAGGACAATTGGCTTGTATTGGGGGTCCCTATGAACGAAGCAGTTCCCGAGGCACCGTCGAGTGTCGAATCGATGGCAAAGCAAGGTTGCGAAAAGCTCGGTCTGGAAGCGTTTGATGCGCTGGTCCGTCGTGCCCGTACCTGCCGCCGTTTTGACGAGTCCATGCGCGTGCCGCGCGAGTTTTTGCTCGAGCTGGCGGAACTTGCGCACCTGGCTCCCTGTGGTGCCAATGCTCAGCGTCTTCGTTTTCATGTGGTGAGCGGTGCCGAGGACTGCGCGCGCGTGTTTGACGAGCTTGCATGGGCCGGCGCGCTTAAGGATTGGCCGGGTCCTGCCGAGGGCGAGCGCCCGACCGGCTACATCGCGATTCTGGCCGAGCGCGCCGTTCCGGGCAAGCCTGCCGCTCCCATTACCGAGGTCGACACGGGCATTGCCGCGCAGACGATGATGCTCGCCGCCCGCAGCGCCACGCCCGAGGTGGCAGCCTGCATGTTCAAGGCCTTTACGCCCCGCGCGATCGATGCCATGGGGCTCGATAACGACAAGTACGAGCTCGAGCTGATTATGGCCTTTGGCGTGCCGGCCGAGACTCAAGTTATCGATGCGATCGATTCCAACCCCGACGGCTCTATTAATTACTGGCGTGACGAGGCGCAGGTGCACCACGTACCTAAGCGTTCGCTCGCTGACGTGCTGGTGTAGCTGAGCGTCATCGCGGCGTGATCAGACGGTAAACCACCACAAAGGTGCCTGTCCCCTTTGTGGTGGTACGAGGGGAGGGTGTGTGGCAGATCTGTATTTGGTGCGGCATGGGCAGACTGAGCTCAATGTGCAGAGCATTTTGCAGGGCTGGCACGATTCGCCGCTTACGGCGCGCGGGCGCGAGCAGGCGCTGACGGCGCGTACGGCGTTTGCGGCGCGTGGCGTGGCCTTTGATCATGTGTATTCCTCGCCGTTGGGCCGGGCGCGGCATACGGCCGAGCTTATCGTTGGCGAGGGCCGTTCTATAGAGCTGGTCGATGACCTGCGTGAGTGGCATTTTGGCTCGCTGGAGGGCACATCAAATCGCGAGATGCCGCCGCAGCCCTGGGGTGATTATCCGGTTGCCTTTGGTGGCGAGTCGGAAAGTGAGCTTCGCGCACGTATGGTCGCGGCGCTGTCCCGCATCATGGCCAGGCCGCAGCACGACTGCGTGCTGGCGGTTTCCCACGGCTCAGCCTGCCAGGAGTTTCTTGAGTATGTGACTGGCGAGGGAGAGCTACCCGACAACGGTGCCGTGCTTCATTTTGGCTATTGCGACGGGGCGTTTTCGCTCTTGGGTTGGTAACGAACGAAAGGACCCCTATGAATAAAGATCTGTATCTGGTCCGTCATGGACAGACGATATTCAACCTTAAGCGTATCATTCAGGGGTGGAGTGACTCGCCGCTTACGCAGTTGGGTTGCGACCAGGCGGCGCGCGCCGGCATGTTTTTACGCGCGCGCGGCATTGAGCCCGATCATGCCTACACCTCCACGCTTCATCGCACCGAGCAGACTATCGCCAACTTGTGGCCGGGCTTGGCGTACGAGCGCCTGGACGGCCTGCGTGAGTGGTTCTTTGGCGACTTTGAGGCCGAGCGCGTGATGCTCATGCCCAAGCGCCCGTGGCGCGACTTCTATCGCCAGTTTGGCGGCGAGGGCCAGATGCAGGTGCGCGAGCGCATGGTGGCGACGTTGACCGATCTTATGCGACGTCCGGACCACGAGTGCGTGCTCGCGGTGAGCCATGGCTCGGCTATCAAGGAGTTTTTGGACCACGTGCGGGGCGCGGCGGCAGACGAGCGCGAACGCGTGCCGGGCAACTGCTCAGTGCTGCATTTTGCGTTTGACGATGCGGCCGATACGTTTGAACTTGTCGAAGTCTTTACGCAGGAGGACTACGCGCGCGAGCTGGGGCTTGAACCGCTCGTGGCTACTGCGGGTCCGCAGCGCGGGTAGCGCGGACACAGCGATGCGGATCGCCGACATAATTGCTCGACGCAAAAGGGGCGGAGATGCATGTACCTGCTGCATCTCCGCCCCCTGTTTGTTGAGCTGCCGATTTTTGTGCTGCGCGGTCTGGTCTTGCTAGAACCGCGCGACTTGGTGCGTGAGCAAACCCGTCGGAACCTGCGGCGCGCCGCCGCTGACCTGCGCGGCGGGGAAGAGCACAGCTACGGCAAAGTTGAACGGCTCTTTGCCCGTGTAGGTGCCGGCAGCACGGGCATCGTCGGCCAGGAGCTGTGATGCCCCAGCCAGCGCGGCGGCATAGGCGGAGTCGCCGGCGAACACCGGACCGGGCGCCTGATCGAGCATGGCACGGATGGCGGCAACAGCGTCCTCGCGCTTGACCTCCCACACGCGGTGCGTAATGCCCGCGGGATCGGTGACGGCGTAGAGCGAGGCGCCCTCTTTGGCAGCGCCCAGGATGATGTCCATGACGGGCGACGCCTCGTAGGCGAGCGACACGGGGCGCGGCTGCACCTTGAGCTCGGCGATCGCGCGCGCGGCGGCGAGTGCGTCGACGCTCTCGGCGGCAGCCTCGTCGCTACCCGTCAGCACGTTAACCGGGCAAATCGCAACGACACCCGTCACGCATCCCGGCTCGCCCGAGCATTCGTACACGTAATACGCCGCACCCGGGTCCTTAAGCATCAGGCCATCGGCAATGGCTCCGCGCAGGGCATCGTTGCCGCTCAGAATGCTGCCCATTGCAGGTAGCGCTTCGAGCACGCGGTCCTGAGCCGGGCGGATGCAGGGAAACGGAAGAGCTTTCATGGACGGTCCTAACGCGCGAGTCGGTTTGTTCGCGGCTTATTATGCCCCAACTTGGCTATCCGCGCCCCAGAGCGCGTTGTCGGCGAGCGCGATCAGCACCTGCTGGCAGCGAACGATATCGGCGTGGGGCACATATTCGTTGGGCTTGTGGGCGAGCGCGAGCGACCCGGGACCGTAGCTCATGCAATTGCGGTTACCCGTCTTGCCGGCAATGACGGCAGTGTCGGTGTAGCCGGTAAAGAAGCCGACGGTCGTGTCCGCGCCCGTCACATCGTCTGCTGCGCACTTGAGTGCAGCTAGAAGGGGAGAGGTCGGATCGCGCTCGATAGCGGGGCGGTCGCCTGTCACGGTATAGCTTCCATGGCAGCCGGGGACCGCGGCTTCGGCGCCGGCGATGGCCTGCTCTACCATGCGCGTCGCGGCGGCTGTATCGGTCGGCGGGGTCAGGCGCATATCGACCCAGACCTTGGCATGGTCGGGCACGACATAGGGACGGTAGCCACCTTCGATCTGTCCAAACGTGATGGTCGATGGTCCCAGCTCATCGTGCGCGGGCAGCGCCACAAACGCGCTACGAAGCGAACACACGACCTCGGCCATGGCGGCGACGGCATCCGCGCCCTTCCAGGGCTGGCTCGCATGCGCCGTCACGCCAGCCATTTCAATCTCGAACCACGTACGCCCCTTGTGCGCCACCTGGATCTGTCCGTCGGTGGGCTCGGTGTCCAGCACCCATTCACGCGAGCCGACCCAGCCAGCATCGATCGCGGCTTCTGAGCCGCGCATAAAATCTTCCTCGTCGACCGAGCAAATGAGAGAAAAGCCGCGGTGGGGCAGCGCGCCATCCGCCACCACGCGCTCGAGCGTATGGACCAGAGCGGCAATGGCGCAGGCCAGACCGCCCTTCATGTCGCAGGCGCCGCGGCCATAGAGCTTATCGTCCCGCACGGTCGCCCCGAGCGGCGGCGTGTCCGCGTCCCAGCCATCTCCCAAGGTGACGGTATCCATGTGGCAGATGTAGACGAGTCGCGTCTCGTCGCTCACTCCCGGCACGGTAATCATAAGGTTGCGGCGCCCGGGGAGTGCTTCGAGCTCTGCAATTTGCACGGCATCGAGTACCGGATGGCTCAGCTGCGTTAACCGTTCCTCAACCAACGCTTTGATATAGCGTTCAATCTCGCCCTCATACGCACCTGGGTCGGAACTGTCGATCCGCACGAGCCCTTGCGTAAGCCGCCAAGCAAAATCTGTATCAACCATAGGCACCTCACAGATAGTTAGGTCAACATACAGATTGTATGCCAAGAAGCGGCTCGGTGCATTTAATGGAGTGCTCACAAAAACGGGGGCGCCTCTCGTGCGAAAGGCGCCCCCGTAGGCATTTAATGTCAGTGACGGGCAGGCCACATGGGGAACTGCCCTTCAGATCAGCCGGCGCTACTTGATCACGCGCACGCGATACATCGAGGGAATCTGCTTGAGTGCTTCGATGGTACTGGTGTCAAGGTGCTCGTCGGTGTCGAACATGGTGTAGGCGTTCTCGCCGGCAGACTCGTTGGTCATACGCTGCACGTTGGCGTTGTCCTTGGCCAGGATCGCCGTGATCTGGCCGATCATGTTGGGCACGTTGGCATGCAGGCAGGCAATGCGGCTTGCGGCGCGCGCCTTGCCCATGCTGCAGGCGGGGTAGTTGACGCTGTGCGCGATGTTGCCGTTCTCCAGGTAATCCTTGAGCTCGCTGATGGCCATGTCGGCGCAGTTGGCCTCGGCCTCGCCGGTGCCTGCGCCCGAGTGCGTGGTGATAAACGTGTTGGGCATCTTGACGGTCTTGGGCGTGGCAAAGTCGCAGCTAAACCAGCTGAGCTTGCCCTCGCGCAGGGCGGCGTCAACGGCGTCCTCGTCAATGATGGTTTCGCGTGCGTAGTTGATGAGCACGGCGTCCGGGGCCAGCAGGTTAATCTGCTCGGTGCTGATCATGCCGATGGTGTCGGCCTTGCTGGGCACGTGCACCGTGAGGTAATCACAGCCGCGGCAGAGATCTTCGAGCGTGCCCACGCGCTGCACCTCGCGGCTCAGCACCCACGCGTGCTCAACGGAAATGAACGGGTCGTAGCCGTAGACATCCATGCCCAGATCGACGCAGGCGTTGGCGACCTTGGAGCCCACGTTGCCCAGGCCGATGACGCCGATGCGCTTGCCCTTGAGCTCGCGGCCCACAAAGGCCTTCTTGGCTTTCTCGGCATCGACCTGGATCTCGGGGTCGTCGGCGTTGTCGCGCACCCAGTTCATCGATTGCACCACGCCGCGGCTCGAGAGCACCAGCATGCCTAGGACGAGCTCCTTAACGGCGTTGCTGTTGGCACCGGGGGAGTTAAAGACGACGACGCCCTTCTTGGCGTACTCCTCGACGGGGATGTTGTTGACGCCGGCGCCGCAGCGGGCGATGGCGCGGATGCCCTCGGGCAGCTCGTAGCCGTGCAGGTCAGTCGAGCGCATCAGAATGGCGTCGGCTTCTTCGGCGGTGCTCACAAATTCGTAGCCCTCGCCAAACTCGACTTTGCCGTCTTTGGTGATGTCGTCGATGGTCTTAATCTTGCGCATGAAAAACTCCTTAGCGGGTTTGTTTAAAACAAGTGGTTTGAAGTGGCTGGTCGGCCCGCGGGTTGCGGGCTAGTTAGATCGCGGGCTCAAACTATGCTGCGCTTCGAAGTCCTTCATGTACGAGGCCAGTGCCTGCACGTCTTCCATGGTTACGGCGTTGTAGACGCTGGCGCGCATACCGCCCACCAGGCGATGGCCCTTGACGTTTTGAATCTGGTGCTTGGCCGCGCCTGCGACAAAGGCCGCGTCGAGCTCGGCGTCGCCGGTGCGGAAGGTGACGTTGGCGATGGAGCGGCTGTCGGCCTGCGTGGTGCTATGGAACAGCTCGCTGTGCTCGAGCAGCTCATAGAGCAGGTTGGCCTTGGCCCAGTTACGCTCGGCCATGGCTGCAAGTCCGCCGGTTTGCTCAACCCAATGGAACACCTTGCCGCATACGTAGATGCCAAAGGTGTTGGGCGTGTTGAGCATGGAGCCCTTGGCGGCCTGGGTCTTAAGGTCCATGTACTGCGGCGTCTGCGCAAAGGCGGGGCCGTCGGCGATGAGGTCGTCGCGCACGATGACCACGGTCACGCCCGCGGCACCGGCGTTTTTCTGCGCGCCGGCGTAAATGAGCCCGTAGCGCTCAACGTCGAGCGGCTGCGACAGAAAGCAGCTCGAGACATCGGCGACCAGCGGCACGTCGCCGCAGTTGGGCAGCTCGTGGTACATGGTGCCAAAGATGGTGTTGTTCTGGCAGATGTAGACGTAGTCGAGCCCGTCGCCCGCGGCCTCGTCGGCAATGCGCGCGTTGATGTCGGCCATGTTGGGAATGCGGTCGAAGTTGGTGTCCTCGGAGCTCGCGAGCAGTACGGCCTCGCCGTACTTGGCGGCTTCTTTGTATGCCTTGTTGGCAAAGATGCCGGTCACGATGTAGCCGGCGCGGCCGTGGCGCATGAGGTTCATGGGGATGCCCGCAAACTGCAGTGTGGCGCCGCCCTGCAAAAACAGGACGCGGTAGTTGTCGGGGATGCTCAGCAGGCGACGCAGGGTTGCCTCGGCGTCGTCGATGATCTGCTGGTACATGCTAGATCGATGGCTCATCTCGAGCACGGACATGCCGCAACCGCGGTAGTCCATCATCTCGTCGGCGATCTCGGCGAGCACGCTTGTGGGCAGTGCGGCCGGGCCAGCTGAGAAGTTGTGCACACGTGCCATCTTCTATTTCCCCCTCGTAGTCGTTTGAACGTTCGGGATACTTTAGCACAGTGCAGCGTCAGGCGCGACCGCATCACAGCAAAACCCGAGTGCGCCGCTATGATTTACAGGATGGTTACATGGGGGAGAGGTGACCTTACTCCTCAGGCAAATCCAAATCTGCGAGCGAAGACATGAGGTTCTCTAGGCGCTTGATCTCTTCGCCGCAAATTAGCTACCCCCTGCCCGCTACGACGCCAGTGTGGCAATGACGGCTTCGTCGCCGGCGTATATTAGGGTGTTGCCGTCGGGGATGATCGTCTGGCCGTCGCGTTTGAGCATCACGACGATAAAGGGATGCTTGCCTTGCGGCACATCGCGAAGACGCTGGCCGGCCAGGCGACCGTGGGGGGTTACGGTGACCTCGCGCAGCGTAACCTCGGCACGCTCTTCAAACGTCGGCGCGGCCATCACCAGCAGGTCACCTTCCTCGATGACGGTATCGCCGTTGGGCAGCACCGGGTGCGCCCCGTCGCGCAGCACCAGGACCACGAGCATGTCTGTGGCGCTGCCAATGTCCGCGAGCGAGCGTCCGGCAAACGGATGTCGAGCGCCCACCTTGAGCTTTACAAACGACATGCCGTCCTCGTCGCGGTAGTCGTTAAAGGTGCGGCGCACGTCGCCGGTCGCATCGATCATATCGAGCTTCTTCGCCACCGCCGGCAGCAGCGAGCCCTGCACCACAATGCTCGACACGGCAATCACAAACACCAGGTCAAATAGGTCGTGTCCGCCGGGAACGCCGGCCACCACGGCAAAGAGACTAAAGACGACCGAAGCTGCTCCGCGCAGACCCGCCCAGCTTACGAGCGCAACCTGGCGAGGGTTCGTCCTAAACGGCGCCAGCAGCATGCCTACGGCGATGGGGCGGCTCGCAAAGAGCATAAACGCCATGAGTGCCAGGCCCGGTAGCAGCATTTGCGGCAGGCGTGCGGGTGTAACGAGCAGGCCCAGCAAAAAGAAGATGGTCATCTCTGCCATCTCGGTGAGGGTGTCAAAGAAGTGCGCCATCTCGACTTTGCCGGTGATGTCGCTGGCACCCAGCACAATGCCGGCCAGGTATACAGCCAAAAAGCCGTTGCCGCCCAGATAGCTTGGTAGCGCGTAGGCAACGATCGCCGCGGCGAACAAAAAGATGGTCTGCGCGCCCTCGGCCGTTGCGTGCGCGCGTTCAATCAGGCGGCCCGCCGCCCAGCCGATGGCGAGGCCCAGGCCCACGCCCAAGATAATCTGCTTAGCCAGCAGTGCGGGAATGTTGATGTCGCCGCCGGCCGCGAGTGTGGCGAGCACGGCGGTGAGCAAATAGGCGACGGGATCGTTGGAGCCCGATTCGACCTCGAGCAGCGAGTCGGTGCCGCCCCTCAGCGACAGGCTGTGCTCACGCAGTACGCTAAAGACGCTCGCCGCGTCGGTGGATGCCACGACCGATCCCAGCAGCAGGCCGCCGATCCAGTCGAACCCCAGCGCGAAGTGGGCGAACACGCCGGTGATGCCGGCAGTGATGACGACGCCGAGCGTGCTCAGCAGCACCGCCGGCGCAGCGACGGGCTTGGCGCGGTCGATATTGGTGTTAAAGCCGCCGTAGAACATGATGAACAGCAGCGCCGTGCTGCAGACGGTTTCGGTAAGCGCATAGTCGCTAAAGTCGATATGCGCCGGGCCATTGACGCCCAGCAGCATGCCGAGCGCGATAAAGATGAGCAGGGTGGGGAAGGGGAGTTTTTTGCCGACGGGTTTGATGGTCAGGCACAGAATAATAACGAGGCCGATAAAGAGAAGGATCTGGTTCATGGATGGTGTCCGCTCCTGGGTGGTTGGCGTGGCACGGTCAATTGTCTGTGGTTATTTGTACCCAAAGATGGTGGGTTTATGGGGTTGGATTGCGGGCGTGCGCGATATCGTCATAGACGGCTGCCGTCTTTGCCTCTGCTCGGAAACCCTTTCCAGCTTTATTGCAACGGAGTACAATGGGTAACGTTTAAGTTCAACTTGAAGTTTTAGTTGCGGCACCGGGCTTCGGCCGCAATGCAAGGAGAGGCGTACCATGGCGATCTATGTGACATCTGATGCTCACGGGCACGTGCGTGCGCTTGACGAGGCCCTGTCTAAGATCTCGTTGACGTCCGACGACACGCTGTACGTGTTGGGCGACATGATCGATCGCGGGCCCGATCCGGTCGGCGTTATTAAGCTCGTGCGCTCGCTGCCCAACGCCCGCGTGCTCAAGGGCAATCACGAGCAGATCATGCTCGATGCCATCATTGGCCAGGATCCGCTCGATGCCGAGACCTGGGATATCAACGGTGGCTGGACGACGCGTGAGCAGCTCAACGACATGGAATTTGAGGCATACGAGGAGCTCGTGCGATGGATGGTCGCGCTGCCGCTCTACGCGGTGGTCGAGACCGAGGAGCGCCCGTATCTGCTGGTACATGCTGGAATCGAGATGAAGGCGGCGCGCGCGTTTTTACTTGAGCATGGCGTCGATTGTGCCGATGGCGTTGGAGCGGTGGGTGCCGATCGCGAGCTGCTGCAGCAGATGCTCGCGGTACAGTCGTCCGATGACCTGCTGTGGATTCGTCACGGCTATTGGGATGTGCCGACCGGGCTGCTTTCTACCGAGGGTAAGGGCCCGGTCGTTGTGAGCGGTCACACGCCAACGGTGTCGCTCGGGCGTTATTGCGAGGTCGGTGGTCTTGCGGGGCTCGACGAGGAGTCGGGCCGCGGGCAGATCGTGCGCTTGGGCGGCGAGGACACTGCTGGTGTGCCCGATCGCATCGACATCGACTGCGCCGCCGCCACCGGCTCCGAGTTCGGCCGCGTGGGCATCCTGCGGCTCGATGATGGGGCGGAGTTCTACGCGAACATCAACCCGGGCGAATAATCGGTGCAAGGGGTAGCTAATTTGGGACGGGGCTTTTTTGACTACTTTTGCCCTTCTGCCCACTAATTGATTTCTCTGGGACGGGGATTAAATAATCATTTGGCTGCCCGCTGGCTAAGTGAGTAGACTTTTTTGGAAATGCCGAGCACCCAACATATTTGCCTCAATAAAACCGCAGGTCACAGACTTGTGCTCTGTTGGTGTGGTCGGAGATTCGGTAAAAGTCTACTCACTTAGTTTTGCGTGATGAATATTGTCCGCAACGAGACCCCAGACGGGGTGATTCCATCGCAAATTCCGGTGACCGGGCAGCTAATTAGGCGCCGTATGGGTTGCGGTCGCGTTCGATGCGTTGGCGGATGTTGGCGTACTCGATTATCAGCAGCACCAGGAGTAGGGCCATGATGGCTAGGTAGCTCACCACAGCGCCCATCAGACCCAGCAGCTTAATCAGGATCACCGGCAGCACCACGCTTACGGCGAAGCAGATCAGGTAGATCTTGGTGACGTCTCTAGCGTGGCGCAGCACCGTGATGATGGCGTAGATAAAGTCGATGGCCGCGGTGACGCCGCCGGCGACGACCATCAGCAGCGCCAGCGTACGGTAGCGTTCAAAGCTGAGGCCGTACATAAAGCTCATGAGGGGAATACCGGGACCTGCCATAAATGCGGCGCACGCGCCGGTGATGACCACGATCAGCGCCATAACGGCAACAATAATCAGGTCAAAGCGACGACGCTTGCGAGGATTAGCCCAAATGCTCGACAAGCGCAGGAGCTGCGGTTTATAGATAAATCCAATGCTCAGCAAAATAGCCTGCGCCGGAAAGAACAGGGCATTAAAGTACAGCTGATATTTGTATGCCAGCGTGCCTTCCATCACAAACTTGGGCATGCTCTCGATGAGGTTGAACAAGAACAGTGCACCAAAGAGTGGAGCGCACTGGACAAACAGGTGGCCGACCTCGCGAAGGCTCACGCGGCGCGATTTTTCGGTCTCGAGCAGGGCGAGCGGCGCGGTGACCAGCACGAGCGAGGCAATCGCGGTGACACCCATGGCCATGGCCGCGATGGGCATGCCGCGCGTGAGGAACAGCGCCACGCTGAAGACCGCGATGACGCCGACGGAGCGTAGCGTTTGGCTCATTCCAGCCAAGTAGAGTTTGTCGGCCTGCTGCAGGCGGCCTTCGTACACGTCGGCGACGCCGTCGATGACCTTATACAGGTAGACGCCCAGGCCGATCGTCGCCATCTGCGCATCATAGCCGCGGGCGCTGCTGTACATGAGGCCGCAGCCTAGGGCGAGCGCTCCACAAAGCCAGCGGTTGAGCTGGTAGGAGGCAAAGGACGTCTTTTCGTCGATGTCTGAGACCTGGAAATTGCGCACGCCGTAGTTGCATGCGATCATGATGAGCGTGCCGGTGACGAAGGCGATGGAGAACTTACCGGCCTCCTCGGCACCCGCGAGCTGTGTCGACACGATGGTGAGCAGAGGAAACACCATGCCCCACGCGGCGGTGCCCAGGGTATTCCAGAGATAGTCGCGGCGGGCGGCGTGCTCCTCGTATTCCGCTTCCTGCATGGAGAAGCCGCCGCCGTAGACGGCGCCGAGCAGACGGTTCCACCAAGCGTTGACCATGCGGCGGACGGGGCCGGGCTCCCGATCGCGTTCGCGCCGGCGACGTGTGGCTTGGCAGCTATCGGGTCCGCCGGCGTTGCGCTGACTCAGCTCCTGGATGCGTGCGAGCTCCTCGGCGGTGTGCGAGGCGGGGAACAGGCCGTTCTCGATGCGTCCGCCCTGGGCCCTTGCGGTGCCGCTGCCCGCTACGGCGGGGTCGGCGACGCCATTGCGGTGCGCGATGGCGCGGCGAATGCTATCGAGGGGCGTGATGCTCAAAGCGGGGTCCTTTCTATTGCTGCGCTCTAGTATAGACACCGCGGTGCCCGCTCGTGTTTTTGAACAGGTTGTTCGATAATTTCGACGGCGCCATTCGGTAGTCGGCACTTAGGGACGTTCCTTATGTGCCGGCACTTTGGGAACGTCCCTAAGTGCCGGCATCCGGGGACACTCCTTGAATGTTGTCTGTTCAAGAGTGTCCCCAATGACTAGTTGCTTAAAAGCGTCCCCAATGACTAGGCCGCTTGCCTGCGATTTTTGACCGTTGGGCGGGCTTGCCGCCCTTGCCGCAAAAACGTTTTTGCATATCGGGTACAACGGGCTTTACGTGAGTAAAGTGCGCGTCGCGTCAACGTGTCGCGTTTTTAAAGGAGGCCCCATGCCTGGTGTTACCCCTGCAGAAGTTCTGTCCAACTTTGGTATTACGCTCGTTGAAGATCCCGCCGAGAATCAACCCCGTCTGCTGGTGGACCTGCCGGCGGCAGAGCTTGTCGAGCACGCTATTCGTCGCAAAGAGGGCCGTATGGCTTCTAATGGCGCGCTCGTGATCGAGACGGGGGAGCGCACTGGTCGTTCGCCCAACGATCGTTTTATCGTTGACACCCCCGATGTTCACGACAAGATCGCCTGGGGTGCGGTCAACCGCCCACTGTCCGTCGAGAGCTATGAGGCCATCAAGGCCGGCATCGTCGACTATCTCAACGAGCGCGACGTGTTCGTCACGCGCGGCATGGCGGGCGCTGACCGCAACCACACGCGTCGCCTGCTTGTTGCCTGCGAGCGTGCCAGCCAGGCACTCTTCATTAAGCAAATGCTCGCCCGTCCGCTCGCCCGCGAAATCGCGCGCACCGGCGAGCCCGACTTCTGCGTGCTCGCAGCGCCCGGTTACCAGTGCGATCCTGCCATCAAGGGCCTCAACTCCAGCGCCGCTGTGGTCATCAACTTCCAGGAGCGCGTGATTCTGGTCGCCGGCACCGGCTACTCCGGCGAAATCAAAAAGTCCATCTTCAGTGTCATGAACTACCTGCTGCCTGTCGAGGACGACGTGCTGCCCATGCATTGCTCGGCCAGCATGGATCCCGTCACGCACGAGACCGCCGTGTTCTTTGGCCTGTCCGGCACCGGCAAGACCACGCTTTCGGCCAATCCCACGCGCCTGCTGATCGGCGACGACGAGCACGGTTGGTCCGACATGGGCATCTTCAACATCGAGGGTGGCTGCTACGCCAAATGCGAGGGCCTGGACGCCTTCCACGAGCCCGAGATCTTCAACGCCGTCCGTTTTGGCGCCATTTGCGAAAACGTGGTGCTCGACGAGAACCGCAAGCCCAACTACGACGACATCTCGATCACGCACAACACGCGCGTGGCCTATCCCGTGGAGCACATTCCTAACGCGTGGACTAAGGGCATGGGCACCACTCCGAGTGTCGTGCTGTTCCTGACTTGCGACGCTTTTGGCGTGCTGCCACCCATCTCACGTCTGACGGCCGATGCCGCCATGTACCACTTTGTGACGGGCTTTACGGCTAAGATTCCCGGCACCGAGGTCGGCGTCACCGAGCCCACGCCCACGTTCTCCTCGCTGTTTGGCGAGCCGTTTATGCCGCTCGACCCCATGGTCTATGCCAAGATGCTCGGCGAGCGTATCGCCGACGGTCGTACGCGCGTGTACCTGGTCAACACCGGCTGGATTGGCGGCGGTTATGGTGTGGGCCATCGCATCGAGCTTGCCTACACGCGCGCCCTGGTCGCGCGCGCCCTCGACGGTACCATCGAGGACAGCGAGTTCTTGCACGACGACATCTTTAACGTCGACATTCCCACGACGTGCCACGGCGTGCCCGATGGCATCCTGGTGCCGCGCCAATACTGGCAGAGCACCGCGCGCTATGACGAGGCCGCGCACAACCTGGCGGTGATGTTCGAGGAGAACTTCGAGAAGAAGTACTCGCACCTGCCCGAGTCCGTCAAAGCCGCCGGCCCGCACGCCCAAGTACACGCCGACGCTCGTCATCGCGGCCGCGGGCTGCTGGGACTTCGCCACTAGCTTCGCCGTGAGTCCATATCCACCACAAAGGGGACAGGCGCCTTTATGGTGGTTTTGCTCGCGTGGATGACTCGGGTTACAATACGCTTGACATATCGTCCCCTTCTCCGGATGGGGACAGCGTAAGCGCTCTTGTGGCGGCACCGTAGGACTTTGAAGGTGGCCGCTGTGAGGGCGCTTTTTGTTTAGGCGCCCTCGCTCGGGCGTACGCTATGAAGGGAGAGCATATGAAGAGTTTCGTTGCCGAGGATTCGTTTTGGGAGCTGTTTCCGCAGGCGGCGGTCGGCGTCGTAGTCGTAAAGGGCATGAAGCCCGCGGCCCAGATTCCCCAGGAGGACGTGGATGCGATCGCCACGTTGCTCAATCGCGCCAATATCGATGCGGAGCGTCACCTGACAAGCGATACCATCAGCGAGAACGCGCCGGTTAATGCATGGCGCGAGGCGTATCGCCTGTTCAAGACCAAGAAGGGCGCGCGTTGCTCAGTTGAGAACCTGCTCAAGCGCGTGCTCAAAGGCAAGCCGGTGGGCCACATCACACCGGCGGTGGATATCTACAACACGATTTCGTTGACTTATGCGCTGCCCGTGGGAGGCGAGGATCTGCATGCGATCGAGGGAGACCTTCGCTTGAAGGTGACCGACGGTGGCGATGCGTTCTTGCCGCTTGGCGAGGAGGCGGACGATCTGACGTTGCCCGGCGAGCTCGCCTACATCGACGATGCGGGCGCTGTGTGCCGCTGCTGGAACTGGCGCGACGGCGTTCGCACGGCGCTGTCCGATGATTCGGCCGATGCGTTCCTGGCGATTGAGTGCGTGGAGCCCGAGCGGATGGGGGAATGCCAGGCCGCGATCGATCGCCTCGCTGAGTTGCTCGAGCGTTATCTGGGAGCGACGGTTGTCGTTAAGACGCTTGTGACTCGCGACAATCCCTGCGTGGAGCTGTAGCGGCGCCTAGAACCTATTGATGCCCCAAACCACCACAAAGGTGCCTGTCCCCTTTGTGGTGGTTTTTATGTTGATGGGTTAACAAATGGCGTATTTGGGTACGGGTGTCGCCTTATGCGACTAAGATGTTTACCCGTAAGCATTATGCAAGCGAAAGGCGGTCGTCTCCCATGCAGCAGAACGACGAGACACGTTTCGAGGACTTTGTCGGACTGATCAGCGGGCTCTACAAGGAGATTCAGCGCATTAAGACATCCGAGGGCGCAAGGCTGGGCCTCAAGGGCTCCGACGTTATGTGCCTTTACTATCTTGAGCGCAGCAAGGACGGCCTGACTGGCGCTGACCTGGCTCGCATGGCAGGCGTGACCCGCGCCGCCGTCTCGCGTACGCTCGCGCATCTGGAGGAGGGCGGCTACGTCGAGGTCGACGATTCGGGCGATGCCGCCGTTAAGTATCGTGCTCCGGTGCGCCTGACCGCTCTGGGCGGCGAGAGCATGAGCGAAGCGGACCGCATCATTCGCGAGGTGCTCGATACCACCGGTAAGGCTATGGGTGTGGAGCAGCGCGAGCAGATGTATGCGTCGCTGCGCACGATTCTCAACACCCTGCGCGAGCTGTAGGGCCGCCAAGGCTTTTGCTTCCAATTAACAACTGCATAGTCCTGTTTGAGCGCGTATACCGTGCCGGGGCCTTGCTGTCAAAATTCCCTGCGCGGGACCTGCGCAAGAAAGGATTCGCTATGTCCGTCCGCATTATTACCGATTCCGCAAGCGATATGTCGCCGGTCGAGCACCCAGCACTGGCCGTTTTGCCGCTGTCCGTCACCTTTGGCACCGATGTGTACATGGATGGCATCGACATCGATCACCAGCGCTTTTACGAGATGCTCGTGGAGCGCGATGAGCTGCCCAAGACCGGCCAGGTCAACCCGTACGCGTTTTCGCAGGCGATTGCCAAGGTTCGTGAAGCCGGCGATGAGGCTGTGATTATTACCGTGGGCGCTAAGCTTTCGGGTACAAATCAGAGTGCCCGTACCGCACTTGCCGAGGCGCCGGGCGGCGACGTGTACGTGGTGGATAGCAATAACGTCACTCTGGGCGAGCGTGTCCTGGTCGAGTATGCCCTGCGCCTGGTGAACGAGGGCCGTAGTGCGGCCCAGATCGCGGCGGCCGTCGAGGCCGTCCGTGACCGCGTGGTCGTCATCGGCCTGCTCGAGACGCTGGAGTACCTGGTGCGCGGCGGTCGTCTGTCTGCTGCGGCCGGCGCCGTGGGCACGCTGCTCAACGTAAAGCCTGTGGTGGCTGTCGAGGACGGTCTGATCGTGCAGCTGGGCAAGGCGCGCGGTTCCAAGAACGGCCGCAACCTGCTGAACCAAAAGGTCGAAAAGGCGGGTGGCATCGACTTTTCCATGCCGCTGGCGCTCGGCTATACGGGTCTTTCGGATGCGGTGCTCAAGAAGTATATCGAGGACAGTGCCGCGTTGTGGGCCGGCCATGCCGAGGGTGAGCTGCCCATCCACACTATCGGCGCCACCATCGGCACCCACGTGGGCCCCGGCGCTGTAGCCGTAGCCTTCTTCCGCCCCGCCAACTAGCTTTCCGGTCAAAACCACCACAAAGGGGACAGGTACCTTTGTGGTGGTTTATGCTGGGTTCGGTTGAAAGGAGCACGCGATGGCGTCTGAGGGCTTTTTTGAACGGGTGTACGAGGTGGTCGAGCAGATCCCCGAGGGGATGGTCGCCACGTATGGTCAGGTGGCGCTGCTTGCCGGTCGACCACGAAGTGCGCGGTATGTGGGGTATGCCCTGCATAGCAATCCGCGCCCCGGCGAGATTCCCTGTCACCGCGTGGTGTTTGCCGACGGGCGCATATGCGAGGGTTTTGCTTTTGGCGGTCCCGATGCTCAACGTGAGCTTTTGCTAGGGGAGGGTGTGGCGTTTAAGGACGACATGCACGTCGACCTGGCCGTCTGTCGTTGGCCTGCCGGACTCTAACAGCTCTGCCGTGGCCAGAACCACCACAAAGGTGCCTGTCCCCTTTGTGGTGGTTTTCTGTTGCAGGTTTACCGGGGCTAACTTATGGAGAAGCTATGGCGGCGAATATTGATGCTGCAAAGTAAACCACGGTGAACTATATTGTATTCAGCAACGGAGCAGGCAATAGGCGATGAAAAAGCCTGCCCTGTTGAGTTTGATTCGCATTCCTCCCCTCTGTGCGATTCAACGGTGTACTTCGGGAACGGGCCCGCCGGCAACTGACTGCCGGCGGGCCCGTTCCTGTTTATCGGGGGAGTGCAATGGGCGGAGCCGAAGCAGTCCGGCTCCGAAAAAGGCGGACGTCGTAGCGCCCGCCCTAAAGCAATCGAAAGCTCAAGCCAGCAAATCGGTCTAGTACACCATGCCCATGGCGTCCTGAACCTCTGCCAGGGTCTGATCGGCAATCTCGTTGGCGCGACGGTTGCCCTCGTGCAGGACGTCCTTCACATAGTCCAGATCGTTCTCGTAGCGCTGGCGACGCTCGCGGATCGGTGCGAAGTACTCGTTGACGGCCTCGGTCACGTACTTCTTGAGTTGGCCGGAGCCGCCCATGCCAATCTCCTCGGCAATCTCGACCTCGGAACGGCCAGTGCAGATGGCGGCCGTCGAAAGCAGGCCGGACACGCCGGGGCGGTTCTCGGGATCGAACGTGATCATGCGCTCGGAGTCGGTCTGGCTCTTCTTGATGCGCTTGGCCGTCTCCTCGGCGGTCATCGAGATGTTGATGGCGTTGCCGTAGCTCTTGCTCATCTTGCGACCGTCCAGGCCGGGCAGCAGCGGGGTCTCGGACAGCAGCGCGTCGACCTCGGGGAACACCTTGCCGTAGCGGTTGTTAAAGCGGCGGGCGATGGTGCGGGTGAGCTCGATGTGCGGCAGCTGGTCGCGGCCGACGGGCACCACATTGCCCTTGCAGAACAGGATGTCGCAGGCCTGGTGCACCGGGTAGGTGAGCAGAAGGCCGGTGAGCTCGTGCCCCGAGGCCTCCATCTCGGCCTTGACCGTGGGGTTGCGCGCCAGCTCGGCCTCGGACACCAGCGACAGGAACGGCAGCATGAGCTGGTTGGCGGCGGGCACGGCGGAGTGCGCGTAGATCATGGTCTTGTCGGGGTCGATGCCGCAGGCAAGGTAGTCCATGACCATGTTGTACACGTTGTCCTGGATGTGCTCGGTGGTGTCGCGGTCGGTGATGACCTGGTAGTCGGCGATGAGTACGTTGGTCCTGGCGCCCATGTTCTGCAGCTCCACGCGGCCCTTGAGGGTGCCAAAGTAGTGACCCAGGTGCAGACGGCCGGTGGGGCGGTCGCCGGTAAGCATGGTGAACTTCTCGGGCGTCTTGGCCAGGCCCTCGCGAATGGCGTTGCTCTTTTGCAGCGCGACTTCGTAGCTATTCTCGTTTGGCATGATTGCTCCTAACGTTCGTTCGCAGGTTTTGATGATAGCGTGTTTATTGAGAGGGGTGGGCGTGAGTGGGTGAGGGACTGCCAGGGGCCGGCTTTCAAGTCCGCCGCGGCGTTCGCGCGAACGGCTGCCAACGCCGCGGCACATCCTCGGCAGCTTGCCCTAGAGCTTGTGGTGGCGCTCTTCTTTGCGCTCCTCGGCTGCCTGCTCCTCCTGCTTAAAAGCGGGGTCGTCGGGGGTGACCAGCTCGTCCTCGTGCGTGCGCTTGTTGTAATGGTGGCGCAGCACGGGTTCAAACAGGTGCAGGTGCTTGGCGAAGGCAGCCGAGCCAATGGCGAGCACGGTAAAGATGAGCACACGCATGGGCACCTCGACCTGGTTAATCGCGGCGGCGCCGGCCGAAAGCATGATGCACCAGGCATAGATGAGCAGCACGGCCTGTTTTTGGTTGTAGCCTTCTTGGATCAGGCGGTGGTGGATGTGGCCCTTGTCGGCCTGTCCGATGCTAATGTGGGCGCGCTTGCGGCGCACAATGGCGCTAAACGTGTCGATGATGGGCACGCCGGCAACGATGAGCGGGATGATAAGCGAGGTGAGTGCGGCGGTGCGGCTCACGTTGAGCAGCGAGATGGAGCCCAGCGCAAAGCCCAGAAGCAGCGATCCCGAGTCGCCCAAGAAGATGCTTGCGGGGTTGAAGTTGTAGCGCAAAAAGGCCAGACAGGCGCCAAAGAGCGCAATGGAGAGCGCGGCGGCGTCGATGCGGCCCGAGAGAACGGCCATCGAAAACATGGTGAACGACGCGATGCCGCAGATGCCCGTGGCCAAGCCGTCGAGGCCGTCGATGAGGTTAATGATGTTGGTGAATGCCACCAGATAGATCACGGTGATGGGGTAGGCGAGCCATCCGAGCATGATCTCGCCGGGGGCAAACGGGTTAACGATGACGCCGATTTTTAGGCCGCTCATGCAGGCGATAAGCGCGGCGAGGACTTGTCCGGCCAGCTTTTGCTTGGGCGTGAGCTGGAAGACGTCGTCGATAGCGCCGGTCGCAAAGATGACGGTAAAGGAGAGCGCCAGCATGGGATAGCTAATGTGAAGGCGCGGGTGCGGCACCAAAACGGGCGGCCAGCCTAGGTACCAGGTGCCTAGGATTTGCACAGTGCAGGCGACGACCAGGCCCAAAAACACCGCCGTTCCGCCCAAACGCGGGATGGGCTTGGTGTTGATGCGGCGCTTAGAAGGATAGTCGACGGCGTCGAGCTTGATTGCCAGGCGCTTGACCAGGGGTACCGTGAGGAAGGTCGTGATAAAGGCCGCCGCTGCCACGCATAGGTACGGTATGTAGCTCGGGGATGAAGCCATGAATCTAAAAACCGCCAAGCGTCGAAGGAAAAGGTCAAAGGTTGCTACGCGCAAAAAGGCATAGCTGACCCATGATACTCGACCGAGGGGGTGCGGAGGTTTGCACTGTGTGATTATCACGCGCTTACCAGATATTGGGGTGATAGTGGGGCTCTGCCTGGTGCCTTTTGGGAATCTTAGCGGGATTTGCAATGGCAATTTTCGGCAAAAGAAAACCACCCCCCACGTTACGAAAATGAACCCACCTAAAACAGGTGGGTGCCCTCATCGACCGTTCCAGCGTCCTTAACAACGAAGGATACCTGTACTAGGTACGACTGTGTGGGCTCCCTAAATAAACGCGACGGTTCACCCAGTTGCTCCGCGGGGGGCGGAATACCTACATCATAAAGCCGCACTTTGTGGATTCCAGTCTTGACATTACAAAAATCGTGTCGGACGATTACGGCGCCTTGGGCCCGAGCCGTCTGTGCGGTTGGTCCTTTTGCGTTTGAGCTGCTGAATCGTTGTTTTGGAGCATGGTTTTATGCCGACGTCGTTGACCGAACTTTTTTCGCCCGCCTGCCATTTGTGTCCGCGCCGTTGCGGTGCGGCGCGCGATGAGGGCGCGCACGGCGTCTGCGGTGCTAACGACACGCTCAGGGTGGCCCGCGCCGCGCTTCATATGTGGGAGGAGCCGCCTATCTCGGGTGAGGCCGGTTCGGGCACGATCTTCTTTAGCGGCTGCTCGCTCAAATGTATCTACTGCCAGAACCACGAGATCTCGACCGGCAATTTTGGCCTTGAGATTTCGCCTGAGCGCCTGGTCGAGATTATGCTGGAATTGCAGGACCAGGGTGCTAACAACATCAATTTGGTGACGGCGACGCACTATGCGCACCTGTTGCCTGCCGCGATTGCCGCGGCACGGATGCGCGGGCTGGTTATCCCGATCGTCTACAACACGAGTGGTTACGAGCGTGCGAGTGCCGTGGCGGCGCTGGGCGACCTGGTCGATGTGTGGCTCACCGACTTTAAATATGCCGATGCCGGGCTTGCGCAGTCGCTTTCTCATATTAAGGACTACCCGCGCGTGGCCGTGTCGGGTCTGGCCCAGATGGCGCGCGAGATCGATCGCCGTGGGGGAGAATTGGTGGACGAGGACGGGCTTATGAAGCGCGGCATGATTGTGCGCCACCTGGTGCTTCCGGGGCATGCGGACGATTCGTGTCGCGTGTTAGACCTTGTGTGGCAGACGGTGGGCGATGTGCCGATCTCGGTCATGAACCAGTACACGCCCAATGCGCTCATGCGCGAGCAGGGCGGCGAGTTGGCACGCGCTGTGACGCGCGAGGAGTACGAGCAGGTGCTCGACCATGCCGACGACCTGGGCTTTACGACGATGTTCTGGCAAGAGGGCGGCGCGGTAGACGAGAGCTTCACCCCGGCCTTCGACACCACCGGTGTTCTTACCAGCGCAAAGTAGTGCGTTCGTCGATGATTTTTCTGGGACGGGGATTAAAAAATCATCGAGAGGATCGCCTGTTCGAAAAGTTGCCAAAATAGCCGCGTCCCAAAAAGACTGGTTATTGGGCGTTGACAGTTGGCGAGCCGTAGGTAAAATATCGACTTGTCCTGGGGACGTAGCTCAGTTGGGAGAGCGCTGCCGTCGCATGGCAGAGGCCGAGGGTTCGACTCCCTTCGTCTCCACCCTTGGATTTGATAAGCCGCTGACATTGTGTCGGCGGCTTTTTTTAAAAGAAAGGGCTTTACCATGGCCGAGCTTGAGTCCCAACCATTGTCCGACGAGGAGCGCGCCGAGTTGGAAGAGCTCCGCGCTGAGAAGGCCCGCCGCGAGGCTCGGGAAGAGGCCCGTCGCGAGCGCGAGGAGCTGGCTGCCCTGCGTGCCGAGCGTGCGAAGGCCGAGGAGGTCGCCTCGAACGCCGCATCCGAGCGCAAGCCCGCGCCCGCGCCCAAGCCCGCTGCAGCGAAGCCTGCACCTGCCGCGCCCAAACCTCAGCCTAAAAAGGCCGCTCGTCCCAAGTCCGTCGAGCCCAAGCCGAGCCGTGACGAGATGACCTTTGCCCAGCGCATGGTTACCTCCAAGGAACCTACGGGCGAGAACGAGATTCCTGGCATGGCGCCGGCTCAAAAAATCATCATTGTCCTTGCCCTCATCGCGTTTGTCATCTTTATGGGCTACACGATCCTGACCAGCATGGGCCTGCTCTAACCGATTTGCATCGGGCGTCATGTCCGCATGCTCTGCTCTCGTCCAACCCTCAAATTCTGCACCACACATCCGAAAGGTCGCCCCATGGCTTTGACCGACATCTCGCATCCCACCGACATTGCAATGCTCACCGATCTGTACGAGCTCACTATGGCCCAGGGCCTGTGGGAGAGCGGCAAGGCCAATGAGCAGGGTTGTTTTACCGCGTTTTACCGCGACCATCCCTTTGGCAGCGCCTATGCCGTCATGTGCGGCACCGCCGAGCTGCCCGAGCTAGTCGAGAATCTGCGCTTTACGCCCGAGGATATCGACTACCTCGCATCGCTTGAGGCCCCGGCCGGCGGCGCGATGTTCAAGTCCGCATTCCTCGACTACCTGCGCGATTTTCGTGCGCATGTAAATATCGACGCCGTCCCCGAGGGCGAGCTCGTCTTTCCACGCGAGCCCATGGTGCGCGTCACCGGTCCTGCGCTCGAGTGCCAGCTGCTTGAGACGGCGCTGCTCAACATCGTCGGGTTCCAGACACTTGTCGCCACCAAGACGGCGCGCGTGGTGCTCGCCGCCGACGGCCGTCCCGTGGCCGAGTTTGGCCTGCGCCGAGCCCAGGGTCCCGATGGCGGCCTGGCCGTTGCGCGCGCGAGCTACGTCGCCGGCTGCTCCTCTACGTCCAATGTGCTCGCCGGCCGCCGCTACGGTATTCCCGTCTTTGGCACGCATGCGCACAGCTGGGTGATGAGCTTCGATTCCGAGCTCGAGGCCTTCCGTGCCTTTGCCAAGTCGAGCCCCAAGAACTGCACGCTGCTCATCGACACCTACGATGTGCGCGAGGGCTGCGAGCATGCCATTACGGTTGCCAAGGAGATGGAGGCGGCGGGCGAGCGCCTGTCGGCTATTCGCATTGACTCGGGCGACCTCGCCAAGCTCTCCAAGTATGTCCGCGGTCGTTTCGATGCCGAGGGCCTGCCCTATGTGGGGATCTCGGTTTCTAACGATCTGGATGAGTACACGATTCAGTCGCTGCTCGACCAGGGCGCGCCCGTCGACAGCTTTGGCGTGGGTACCAAGCTCGCGACCTGCTACGACCAGCCGGCGCTGGGCGGCGTGTACAAGCTTTCCGCCCGCCGTGCGAGCGAGGCCGACCCGTGGACGCCGGTGGTCAAGCTCTCTGAGCAGCCCTACAAGCGCACGATCCCGGGCGTACAGCGCGTGCGCCGTTATTACGACGGCTTTGGCGGCCCGGTCTGCGACATGATCTACGACGAGGACCATCTGGCGGGGGAGGGCGCCGCGCGCGGCAATACCCTCGTGGCCGTGAATGATGCCGCCCTGGTGACCGACGTGTCCGAACTTGAGTATCGTGAGCTGTTGGTGCCGATCGTGCGCGACGGCAGTGCGGTGGCTCCGCGTGAGAGCATCCAGGACGCGCGCGAGCGCTGTGTTTGGGCGCTCGATCATCTGGATGCGGCTTTCAAGCGCTTCCTGTATCCGCAGACCTACGTGGTGGGTATGGAACAGGGCCTGGCCCAGGTGCGCGACGAGCTCGTGCGCAAGAATATGGCCGCGGCCTCGGCTTTCCCCTGGGCAAAATGATTCCTTGGGCGGTAGGGGCGAGTCACGCTCCCTTGGCCGCCAGCTCGGCCGTTCGCTGAACAGTTGATTGGTTTGACGTATGACGACTTCTTATAAAACGATGGTGGTAAAGATCGGTTCGTCCACGGTGGTGGGCGCCGATGGCAAGGTCAACCGCGCCTTTATCGGCGGACTTGCCGATCAAGCCGCAGCGCTGCGCAAGCTCGGCTGGCGTCTGGTCGTGGTGAGCTCGGGCGCTATTGCCTGTGGCTATCCCGTGTTGGGCTTCGACCGCAAGCCGGTCGGCGACCTTCCGAGCCTGCAGGCCTGCGCCTCGGCTGGTCAGTGCATCATCTCGTCGGCCTACGACGAGGAGTTCCATGCGCGCGACCTGCTCACCTCGCTCGTGCTGCTCACGCGTCACGACACGGCGCGTCGCACGTCCTACCTGCACGCGCGCGACGCCCTGCTGCGTCTGGTGGAGCTGGGCGTGGTGCCGGTCGTCAACGAGAACGACACCGTTACCGTCGACGAGATCAAGTTTGGCGACAACGACACACTGGCGGCGCTCGTGAGCTGCCTGGTATCTGCCGATCTGTGCGTGACGCTCTCGGACATCGATGGTCTCTATACTGCCAATCCGCATGAGGACCCCACGGCCGAGTTTGTTCCTGTCGTGCATAAGATCGATGCCAAGATTATTGCCTCGGCGGGCGATTCTTCCACATCGGTGGGCACGGGCGGCATGATTACCAAGATCCGCGCGAGTCGCATCCTGATGACGGCGGGCATTCAGAGCGTGATTTGCTCGGGCGAGGAGCCCGATGCGCTCGTGCGCCTCGCCCGCGGCGAGAGCGTGGGCACGCTGTTCGATCCGCCGGCGGAGCGTCTGGACATCGCGCCCCGCAAGCTGTGGATCGCGCTGGGCGACAAGGCACATGGGTCGGTGACGGTTGATGATGGTGCTGCGAAGGCGCTGGTTAGCCGTGGCTCTTCCTTGCTTGCGGTGGGTATTCGCGAGGTCGATGGCCAGTTTGCCGAGGGCGATGTGCTCGATGTGTGCGATCCGAGCGGTATGGTCGTCGCCCGCGGTATCGCCGAGGCCGATTCGGACGTGCTGGAACTTGCTGCCGGTCGCCGCCAGGACCAGATCGCCAGCAACCGCCTGCTCGCTAACCTGGCCGAGAAGCCGGCGATACACAGGGATAACTTGATCGTATTTGCATAAAGAAAGACAGCACTGCGGATCGTTTCCCGCAGCGCTGTCTTTCTCGTGCCGGCACTTGGGGACGTTCCTTTTAATATGAGCAGGACATTGTCAAGAGGCAAAATCGGGCCTGGCCCCAACGATATGGGGTCAGGCCCTCTCCCTATATCAGCCCGTCCGCGGCGACCTCGGCGTGTCTTACCGACGCTCGTCTTTGCAGTTTAAT
>DXLW01000021.1:0-19701 GCA_019414505.1 Collinsella sp. | reverse complement strand
GTAGACTGTTCAGCATGGCGGCGTTCCTTCGCGCGTTCATTTTTTCTTTGGTCGGAAAACAACGATACGCGAGGCGCGCCGCCGCCGCTAGGCGGGCACTTTTACCGGGCGGCTAACCCACACAAACCCCCGAAGAGCCATATTTGTGGCTCGAATTAGATTCGTCAACATATAGGCGACTGATCCAAATCCAATCAGGTTAATTGCTGCCATCGCCATTGGGGCTATGTTGGGCCAGTAGGTAAAAGAAATGTAAACCAGTGGAGAATGAAAAAGATATATTCCCATACTGTTTTTGCTAATCTTTTCGGTTAGTAGGTTTGCCTTTTGGGGGATGACACAATAAATTGATGCAAGCGCCATGCAAGTAAGGGCGGTGGAAGCAATGGGGGGCACCACTTGTTTTAGTAAGTTTACAAGGAATAATAGTATTAGGACTATTGATATGCTTTTACGCCTTTTATAGCTCTCGAACCATTTGTTTGCTTCCAAGTAGTGGATTGTTAGGCCAAGCGCAAACCATATTGCATTTGCTTCTGCCAAATTGATATATCTGTTCGCTGATGGTATTCCAAAATGGTAAAGATAAATTGAAGCGCCGAAAACTATCGGAACCTTAAAACTTGTTAGAGGGCTCTTTTCGAGTATTTGAAAGATGCACGACGTGGCTGCTGTAATGAAAAAAAGAGTCGGGAGAAACCAAAGGTGACCGTTGTCTTCGCCCAACAGAATTGATTTAAAGATGATGTGCGGTACAGTTAGGCCATTGTAATAGGGATACTTAACGAGCATCCTGATGGGGAAGAGCCAACATATTCCAATCATGATATAGGGGATAATTAAGCGTTGGGCTTTTTTAATGATCTGACTGATAAAATCGCTTGATCGATTCCAGCTCCATAAAAAACAAAAGCCAGACAACGAAAAGAACAAGGGCATCTGGATTCCGTTTATTAAGAATTTGAGATTATCCAACAGAATTGATTTTTGTTCAGTTGGATAATATCCCCACGCACTTGAATACAGAATAATGCTGTGGCCTAGGACTACAAGGAATATTGCAAGGGCCCTCACGTTCGTTATGTCGTCTCTACGGGTTGTGTCCTTGCGGTTGTTCATCAATTGCTTCTTTCGTTAATATTGAGAAGGATTAACTTAATAGAATATCAAACTCTTACTAACCGCTCGATTTATAACTATTTTCGATTGTAGAGGACGGATTATATGAAAGGCATCATCCTCGCCGGCGGGTCCGGCACGCGCCTGTACCCGCTCACGCTCGTGACCTCCAAGCAGCTGCTGCCGGTCTACGACAAGCCCATGATCTACTACCCGCTGTCCACCCTCATGCTGGCGGGCATCCGGGACATCCTGGTCATCTCCACGCCGACGGACCTGCCCAACTTCGAGCGCCTGCTCGGGGACGGCTCGCGCTACGGCGTGAACCTCTCCTACGCCGAGCAGTCGAGCCCCGACGGCCTGGCGCAGGCCTTCACCATCGGCGAGGAGTTCATCGCCGGCGAGCCGTGCGCCCTGGTGCTCGGCGACAACATCTTCTACGGCAACGGCCTGTCGCGCCACCTGACGCGCGCCGTCCAGAACGCCGAGTCGGGCAGGGCCACGGTCTTCGGCTACCACGTGGACGACCCCGAGCGCTTCGGTGTCGTGGAGTTCGACGGGGAGGGCCGCGCCGTCTCCATCGAGGAGAAGCCCGCCGAGCCCAAGAGCTCCTACGCCGTCACCGGCCTGTACTTCTACCCGGGCGACGTCGCCGCCAAGGCGCATGAGGTTAAGCCGTCGGCCCGCGGCGAGCTGGAGATCACCACACTCAACCAGATGTACCTGGAGGAGGGGACGCTGTCCGTCGTCACCCTGGGCCGCGGCTACGCGTGGCTGGACACCGGCACCATGGAGAGCCTGCACGAGGCGGCGGAGTTCGTCCGCGCTGTGGAGCACTCCCAGGACCTGCCGGTCTCGGTCCCCGAGGAGATCGCTTGGGAGAACGGCTGGATCACCACCGCCGAGCTGGAGGAGGCCGCGAAGGCCTACGGCAAGTCGGTCTACGGCCGGCACCTGAAGAAGGTCGCCGCCGGCGAGATCGTCAACAGCCCGCGCGAGTACTAGCGCCAGCTTGTTTTCTTTTAGGGGTCACCGTTTATCTGGTGGCCCCTTTCGTTATGATTACGTTGACCATAAAGACAATATGATTGGGAGTGGATGTGTTAAGCGTCTACTTTGGCGATATGCCAGAAGCGATTTACAACACAGCGACATATTTCAAAAACTCTTACCGGTCTACTTGGATTACGGATCCCTATGCAGTCTCGATAATTAAAGATGTCGATCGATCGGTTGTTGTCTCCGAAAACGTCATCGAAAGCCCTGTGCTTGGATCCATCTCCCCACTCCAGCTTTCTGGTGGCGTGAAAACGCTGCTGCTTATGAGATTTGATCGTAAGCATTTTTTTAACGCTTCTACCTGTGGTGACAACTGTGCCAAGTGGATTCTCGACATGGCGAAAGACCGCAAGCTCGTTGTGAATCTCTATCATGTGATGGACTTTGGTCGCGAGGATTTTAAAATTAAAGTCGTGAATAGCGGCCGAATCGTTCACAACATGGCCGATTTGATTCACGAGTCGATTCCGTATCTGTAGGTGCTGCTTATGAACGGTTCGCATCTCGTTAAGATTTCCCGCCGCAGGGGAACCAAGTACACATTTACCATTAAACGGAACATTACTATTGTGCGTGGGGATAGTGGCACGGGTAAGACGACACTGTTTGACATGGTCGCAGACTACATGCGAACGGGCGAGCAGTCGGGTGTTTCCTTGCAATGCGATTGTCCCTGTGTCGCCCTGACCGATTATGATTGGCGAAACCAGCTTTCGTCCGTTCATGACTCGATTGTATTTGTCGATGAGGGCTTAAAAGAGATCCATTCTGATGAGTTTGCCCATCATGTGCTGTATTCCTCGAATTATTTCGTGCTGATCTCAAGGGCTGATTTCCCCAATCTTCCGTATAGCGTGGATGAGATTTACAAGATTAAGACGAGCGGAAAATACCATTCTTTCGTCCCTGTTTATCAAGATCGCGGGAATCATCGTTATGCTATTTCCCGGTCGGCGCCAAAACAGGACTTTTCTATCCTTCTATGCGAGGACAGTAAGTCTGGTTTCCAGTTCTTTAAACGGCATTTTGCTGACAGTGAGCTTACCTGTACTTCGGCCATGACGAACAGTGCGATTTTGGGCTGGTTGGATCAGCATCTCGACGATCGCGTGTTTGTTGTCGGTAGTGTCGAGAAAGTTGGTGTAAGGGCCCTTGCGGCCCCTGTGTCCGATATCCGGAATCAGTTGATATCCTAGGCCGCCTCCACGCTGTCGGCAAGTTCCAGGCTTGATTCGATCATCTTCCTGGCCGCCTTCTCCAGCTCCGCCCAGTCGTGCTCGCCCGCGGCACCCATTCTGAACGCGGTGTCATGCATCTCGGCCATCTTCCTCTCCGAGAAGTAGCGCGAGCCGGACCATGTCTCGGCCTGGTCGCACATGACGGCGCCCACGAGCCTGAGCAGCGAACTCTCCGACGGGAAGACCTGCACCACGCGCGAGCGGCGCTTGATTTCCCTGTTGGCGCGCTCCTGCACGTTGTTGGTGCGCAGGCGCTTCCAGTGCGACGGCGGGAAGTCCAGGTACGCGAGCGCGTCGGGCTCCGCCTCCTCGAGCACCCTCGCCGCCCTCGGGCAGCACCCCTCCAGCATCTCGCACGCCGCGTGGTACATGGCCACGGCGGTGGCGGCGTCCCTGGCGCGGAAGACCGAGGAGACGATGCGCCCCACGCGGCGCCTCAGCTGCCAGGAGCCGGCCTCGCGCATGCAGTCGCGCATCAGGTGCACGGCGCATCGCTGCCAGGCCGCCCCCTGGAAGACCTCGCCTACGGCCCTGACCAGGCCCCCGTGGGCATCGGATACGACGAGCTCGGTGCCGGTCGCGCCGCGGTCGCGCAGCTTCCGCAGGAAACCGAGCCACGATTCGTAGGACTCCGTGTCCACCACGGACACCCCCAGCACCCGCCTCCAGCCGGACTCGTCGCAGCCTATCGCCGTGACCACCGCGGTCGAAGCCACGCGGCCCCCGCGGCGGCACTTGACGTAGGTCGCGTCGAGCCAGATGTAGGGTATCGCGCGCGCATCGAGCGGCCCCTCCGCGAGGTCGGCTATCTCGGCGTCGAGGGTCGCGGCGATCGCGCACACTCGGTCCCTGCCGAGCCTCTCGATGCCCATCTTCTCGGCTATCCTCTGCACCTTCCTGGTGCTGGTGCCGGTGGCGTACATCTCGGCCACCGCCGCGACGAGCGCGCGGTCGACGCGCTGGTAGCGCTCGAGGACGTCCTCGGGGAAGAAGCTGCCCGTCCTGAGCTTGGGGATTCTCAGGTTGAGCGTGCCCACGCACGTCTCGAGCGTGCGGTTGCGGTAGCCGTTCCTGCTGTTGGCCCCATCGCCGCAGAGCTGGTCGGCCTCCTCGTCCATGATGGCGTTGACCACCTGCTCGGCGAGCAGCCTGAGCAGCGACTGGATGTCGACCATCCCGTCGGTCGACCTCGGGATGGCGGCCTTATCCGGCATCGCGTCTGCTAATATCTCCATAGCGGTCCCTGTCCTTTCCCAGAACCTGTGTTATGTAGCAATTCCAGATTCTAGGACAGGGGCCGCTTGCGTTTGGCGGTCAGCCGTCGGCGCGCTTACACCAACATTTCCGACGCGATCTTGTTGTCGCGGACGGGGCGGCATTTGGGTGCTATGCGGACCGCGTCCTTAAGCTGCAAGACATTCACCGCGATACTGTTACGGTTTGTCTTCCCGAATCATTCGAGTGGCTTCTACTGAGCTCCGGCGTAATTTCAGGGCTAGATGTTAAGACGGTTTTGGAAACCCCAGAAGCCTTTGTAAACAGTGAGAAGTTTAAAAGCTGGGAGGATTTCTTCTATAAGTACTTACGTGAAATAACTGGGGATTCGGTTTTTCACTACGACAAAGACTGCATTTCGGAGGCGTTTTGTACAGGAGGTAATTCTGCGAAGGTTATGGCTCTTATCGCATGCCGAAATGTCCGATAGTTTTGTTGAATAGCGTCGCGGCGTCACTTCCTGCGGCATACTAAAGAAGCTGTACATGCTTCAGATTGGATTTTCATGTCTGAGATTTTCGAACCCAAGAATATCATCGTCACTGGCGGCTGCGGCTTCATCGGCAGCAACTTCGTGCACTACGTCGTGAACAACCACCCGGGCGTCCACGTCACCGTCCTGGACAAGCTGACCTACGCCGGCAACCCCGAGAACATCGCGGGCCTGCCGTCGGACCGCGTGGAGCTCGTCGTGGGCGACATCTGCGACGCGGAGCTGCTGGACAGGCTGGTGCCGGGCCACGACGCGATCGTGCACTACGCCGCCGAGAGCCACAACGACAACTCCATCGCGGACCCCGAGCCGTTCCTGCGCACCAACGTGGAGGGCACCTTCCGCCTGCTGGAGGCCGTGAGGAAATACGGCATCCGCTACCACCACGTCTCCACCGACGAGGTCTACGGCGACCTGGCGCTCGACGACCCCGCCAAGTTCACCGAGGAGACGCCGTATCACCCGAGCAGCCCGTACTCGAGCACCAAGGCGTCCTCCGACATGCTGGTCCGCGCCTGGACCCGCACCTACGGCCTGCGCACCACGATCTCCAACTGCTCCAACAACTACGGCCCCTACCAGCACGTGGAGAAGTTCATCCCCAGGCAGATCACCAACATCATCGACGGCGTGCGCCCCAAGCTCTACGGCCGCGGCGAGAACGTCCGCGACTGGATCCACACCGAGGACCACTCCTCTGCCGTCTGGGACATCCTCACCAAGGGCCGGATGGGGGAGACCTACCTCATCGGCGCAAATGGCGAGAAGAACAACATCACCGTCCTGCGCATGATCCTCGAGGCGATGGGAAAGGACCCCGAGGACTTCGACTGGGTCGCCGACCGCCCCGGCCACGACCGCCGCTACGCCATCGACTCCACCAAGCTCCAGCGCGAGCTGGGCTGGAGGCCGGCCCACACCGACTTCGCCGAGGGGCTCAAGCGGACCATCGACTGGTACGTCGCCAACGAGTCCTGGTGGCGCCCCGCCAAGGAGGCCACCGAGGCCCGCTACCGCGCACAGGGCCAGTAAGACTGCATTCCGGCGAACCGCACCGCGGGGCGCCCGCGCGGGGCCGCAGGGCATGGGGATGACCCTGCGGCCCCGCGCGGGCGCCCCCGGTTATACAACCTCTTCGATAGGAGCTTTTCCCACATGGCAGACATCGCATTCGAGAAGGACCTCTCCGTCGCCGAGACCGGCATCGAGGGCCTCAAGGTCGTCGACCTCGCCGTCCACGGCGACTCGCGCGGCTGGTTCAAGGAGAACTGGCAGCGCGCCAAGATGACCGCCCTGGGCATCCCGGACCTCAGAGTCGTCCAGAACAACATCTCCTACAACGACAGCCGCGGCGTCACCCGCGGCATCCACGCCGAGCCCTGGGACAAGTTCATCTCCGTGGCGCGCGGCTCGGTCTTCGGCGCATGGGTGGACCTGCGCGAGGGCAGCGCCACCTACGGGAAGGTGTTCACCTGCACCCTGGACCCGTCCAGGGCCATCTACGTCCCGCGCGGCGTGGGCAACTCCTTCCAGGCCCTGGAGGACGGCACCGCCTACACCTACCTGGTGGACGCCCACTGGTCCCTCGAGCTCAAGAAGACCTACACGTTCGTGAACCTCGCCGACCCCGAGCTCGCCATCGACTGGCCCATCCCGCTGGACCGGGCCACCGTCTCCGAGGCCGACCTCAACCACCCGATGCTCAGGGACGTCGTCCCCATGGCGCCCAAGAGGACCCTCGTCACCGGCTGCGACGGCCAGCTGGGCCATGCCGTGCGCGCGCTCGCCGAGGAGCGCGGCGTGGCGAAGGACTTCGACTTCTGCGACATCGACACCTTCGACATGTCAGACCCGGACGCCTACTCCAAGTACGACTGGTCGCTCTACGGCACCGTGATCAACTGCGGCGCCTACACCGCCGTGGATAGGGCGGAGACCGCCGAGGGCCGCGCGACCGCCTGGAAGGCCAACGCGACCGGCCCCGCCCTCCTCGCCCGCACATGCTCTGATCACGGGATCACCCTCGTCCACGTGTCCAGCGACTACGTCTTCGACGGCACCGCCGAGGTGCATGACGAGGACGAGCCCCTCAGCCCGCTGTCCGTCTACGGCCAGACCAAGGCCGCCGGCGACATCGCCGTGGCCGGGTGCCCGCGCCACTACATCATGCGCTCCAGCTGGGTCATCGGCGAGGGCCGCAACTTCGTGAAGACCATGAAGGCGCTGTCCGACCGCGTCGCCGACCCGGAGGATAAGCTGGACAAGGTCACGGTCGTGGACGACCAGCTGGGCCGCCTGACCTTCACGCGCGACATGGCCGAGGCCATCTTCCACGTGCTGGGGACGCACGCCCCCTACGGCACCTACGACTGCACCGGCTCCGGCACCGTCAAGTCCTGGGCCGATATCGCCCGCGCCGTCTTCGAGGCCGCCAACGGCAACGGGGACAGGGTCGTGCCGGTATCGACCGCCGACTACTACGCGAGCGCCGAGGGCCCCGTCGCCCCGCGCCCGGTCCACTCCGCGCTCGACCTGTCCAAGCTCGAGGCTGCCGGCTTCCACATGCCCGACTGGGAGGAAGAGCTGGGGGAGTACATCAAGACGCTCTAGCCGCTATTAACTTTTCGAGAGTAAAAGCCGCCGTTCTTTAACGGCGGCTTTTCTTGTTGGTGGCTATCTGCGCAGTGGTGCCAATAGTATTTTGCGGAAGATCTACCTCTCGCTTGGCATGGAAGTAGGGTGGCCGGGCTGGTCGTCGTAGGCGTATTTGCTGTACACGTTGACCTCCCACTGCTTTTTTTCGACCTTTGCTACAGAATCTAGGATGAAGCCGGTCGCAAGGCTCAGGCCGCACAGGAACATAAACGAGGCGGCGAGCATAGCGGTGGGGAAGCGCGGGACGAGGCCGGTCTGGAAATATTCGACAACGATGGGCATGCCCAGGGCGAGGCCGAATACCGCGAACAGAAGCGCAACGAGGCTGAAGAACTTCAGCGGGCGGTAGTCCTTGAACAGCGTGCCGATCATCGCAACGACTTTAATGCCGTCGCTCACGGTGTTGAGTTTGGACTCGGAACCCTCGGGACGGTCGCGGTACTCGATGGGCACATCTTTGATGCGCCAGCGGTGGTCGACGGCGTGGATCGAGAGCTCGGTTTCGATCTGAAAGCCCTCGGAAAGCACTGGGAAGGTTTTAACGAACGGGCGGCTCATGGCGCGGTAGCCTGTCATGACGTCATCGAAGCTGTAGCCATAGATCCACTTGATCATGGCGCGGACCAGATTATTGCCAAAGCCGTGGAAGGCACGCTTGTTCTCCTCGGCGTAGGTGCCGTTGGAAAGGCGATCGCCTACGGTCATGTCGGCCGTGCCGTTAAGGATGGGCTCGCAGAGGGCCTTGGCCGCCTCGGCGGGGTAGGTGTCGTCTCCGTCGACCATCAGGTAGCAATCGGCGTCGATATCGCGAAACATCTGGCGGCACACGTTGCCCTTTCCCTGACGGGGCTCAAAGCGGACTGTGGCGCCGTGCTCGGTGGCAATGCGTGAGGTATCGTCCGACGAGTTGTTGTCATAGACATAGACCGTCGCCTGCGGAAGCTCGCGGTGAAAGTCGTCGATGACTTTGCCGATCGTGAGCGCTTCGTTGTAGCAAGGGATGATGACGGCGATGGATTCAGAATTCACTTAATGCTCCTTATACATTCAATCCTAGAAAGTATAGCCGTTTGGGCCTGGCATCCTAAGATGTGGGTTAGTTCTCCAGTTTTGTTGCGCGAATCGTTTGCATGGCCGTCGGGTCTATACTGTTCGTTTGTCAACGATTACGAGTAAAGGAGTTGCATCCGTGTCGGATCAGACAAAGCAACAAGAAACTCGCAGTCTGCCTGCGACGTTTGCTAAGAACGAATTTGAGAAGGACGCGTTTATCCTTCGTCAGCTGGTTACCAAGGATTTTAAGATCAAGTATCGCCGTAGCGTTCTGGGCGTCGCATGGTCGGTGCTCAACCCGCTGCTGATGATGATCGTCATGGCCATCGTGTTCTCGACGATTTTTGGCCAGGGCCGCAATGGCTCAATGACGCCCGAGATGTACCCGCTGTACTTGATCGTGGGTAACATTACCTTTGCCGTCATGTCTGAGTCTACTAACCAGGCCCTGACGTCGATCGTGGGCGCTGCCCCTCTGCTCAAGAAGGTTAAGGTGCACCGCTGGGTTTTCCCGGTGCAGAAGGTGCTCTTCTCGCTGGTCAACTTTGCCTTCTCGCTGGTCGCCGTCGCCATCGTCATGCTGTGGTTCCGCGTTATGCCTTCTTGGCACCTTATTCTGCTGCCGGTTTGCCTGCTGCTGCTTATGTGCTTCTGCATGGGCCTGGGCATGATGCTCTCTGCCCTTACGGTCTTCTTCCGCGACGTTATGCATCTGTGGAGCGTCGTCATTACGGCGTGGACTTACATTACGCCCATCTTCTGGACGACTGACTATATTGCGCAAATGCCGCATCTCGTGCGTATCTTGATGTATGCGAACCCCATGTTCAACTACCTGCAGTTTATGCGCGATATCTTCCTGTTCCAGACTACGCCCTCGCTTATGACGTTTGGTATGTGCGTTGCCTGGGCGGTTCTTGCGCTTATTATTGGCTATACCGTGTTCCATAAGTCCGAGCGCAAGTTCATCCTCTACATCTAAGGAGTGCTGTGATGACTGAATCTGTTGTTGATTACAGCGAGCAGCCTCTGGCTGTCGAGGTCGACGACGTCACCATGATCTTTAACATGGCGTCCGAGTCGCTGACCAACCTCAAGGAGTACTTCATTAAGCTTGCCAAGCACGAGCTGTTCTTTGAGGAGTTTAGGGCGCTTAAGCACATCTCGTTTGATATTCATCGCGGCGAGGTTGTGGGTCTGGTCGGCACCAATGGCTCCGGCAAGTCTACGATGCTCAAGATTATCGCTGGCGTTCTTGAGCCTAGCGAGGGCAGCGTTAAGGTGCACGGTAACATCGCGCCGCTGATTGAGCTTGGCGCCGGCTTTGACCCCGAGCTGACCGCCCGCGAGAACATCTATCTGAACGGCGCCCTGCTCGGCTACACCAAGGAGTTCATCGATGCCAACTTTGACGGCATTATCGAGTTCGCTGAGCTTCAGAACTTTGTCGATATGCCGCTCAAGAACTTCTCCTCGGGCATGGTGGCGCGTATCGCCTTTGCAATCGCGACGATTACCGAGCCCGATATTCTGATCGTTGACGAGACGCTGTCCGTCGGTGACGTGTTCTTCCAGCAGAAGTGCGAGGACCGCATCCAGCACTTTATCCAGAGCGGCGACGTGACGGTTCTGTTCGTTTCGCACTCCATGGAGCAGGTTGAGCGCATCTGCCAGCGTGCCGTTTGGATTGAGAAGGGTGACCTTCGCATGGACGGCCCAGTCGATGAGGTCTGTAAGGCGTATCGCGAGCAGTTCAACTAGGTTATAATTACTTGTGCCTAACAGGCTTGCGCTTGCTTGGGCGTGCGGTTATTTGCTCCATTAGCTCAGTTGGATAGAGCAGGGGACTTCTAATCCCAAGGTCGACGGTTCGAATCCGCCATGGAGCACCATCGTTTATTAAGCCTGGGCCCCTCGGTGGTCTGGGCTTTTTTCGTCTTGTATGCTGCTGGAGCCGAGCGCGAGCAAGTCGCTACTGTTCGTTGGGATTGGCATTTTACTTTTCGAGACGCTCCCTCAGCAGCTCCAGCGCGTGCGCGTAGCCTTGCAAGCCTTCGCCGGTGATGGTCGCGAAGCAGGCCAGGCGGGCGTAGCTTACCTGACGGAAGTCCTCGCGTGTCTCTACGGCGCTGATGTGGACCTCGACGGCGGGGATGGCGACGGCTTTGAGAGCGTCCAGAATGGCCACGCTCGTGTGCGTGTAGGCAGCCGGGTTGATGACGATGCCGTCGACCTTGCCGTAAGCCTCCTGGATCTTGTCGACGATGCTGCCCTCGTGGTTGGACTGGAATACCTCGATCTCGTCAAAGCCCTGTGCGGCTCCCGCCTCCTGGCAGATCTGGACCAGGCGGTCGTAGTTGTCGCTGCCGTAGATGCCCGGCTCGCGAATACCGAGCATGTTGAGGTTGGGGCCATTGATGACGAGTGCTTTCATGGTTGCTTCCTTTGCAGTCGAGAAACCACCACAAAGGTGCCTGTCCCCTTTGTGGTGGTTTTTGTTAGAGAGCGGGTGGGAGGGTGTCGAGGAGGGCGCGGGCGGTGTTGGCGGCGCAGTCGCGCGAGTCGATGACGTAGTCGGCCCAGGCACGGTAGCGCGGCATGCGCTGCTCGGCGAGTTTGTCGATGCCATCGCGGGCGGTGATGGGGCGACCCTTATGGGCGAGTTCGTCGAGCTTGCGGTTGAGCATCACGATTTGGCTGTTCTGGTGCAGCAGCGGGTAGTTCTCGTCGCGCGTGACCACGCCGCCTCCCGTGGAAAGCACCAGGCCACTGCGCTTGGAGATGTCGGCTAGGGCTGCCGTCTCCTGCTCGCGGAAGGCCGCCTCGCCGCGCTCGACGATAAAGTCGGCACAGGGCATCCCCAGGCGCTCCTCGAGGGCGCGATCGAGGTCAATGTGCTCGTGACCCGTGAGCAGGGCGATCTGCTCGCCTACACGGGTCTTGCCCGAACCCGGCATGCCGATCAGTGCAATGTTCTGCTCGCGGCGGGACAGACGCTCCGTCACATCCAGGATGCGCTCGCGCGGGGTGACCTGGCCGGTGTAGCGCTCGACAGCTTGTGCCGCCTGGGCAACAAGCATGAGCAGGCCGCCGATGCAGGGGATGCCGCGACGCTCGGCCTCGAGCATCAGACCCGTGCGGGCGGGGTTGTAGACAATGTCGATGACGCCCTCGAGCGCATCGAGGCCTTCGAGCGTGCAGGGGGCGTCGGGGCAGTGGGGGAACATGCCGGCAGGCGTGCAGTTGACGAGCAGCGTTGCATCGGACTGCTGAGCGATGTTGTCGTAATTGACCTCGCTCTTGCGGCCCACGGGTACGACGATGGCGCCCAGGTCGCCGAGCACCATGCTGGCCGTGGTGCCTGCGCCGCCGGTGGCGCCGAGCACGAGGGCCTTCTTACCGCCAACCTCTACGCCTAACTCCTCGACCAGGCACTGAAAACCAAAGTAGTCGGTGTTGTCGCCGCGCAGGCGGCCGTCGGGCAGGCGTGTGATGGTGTTGACGTTGCCCATGCGCTCGGCCAGGGGGCTCAGCTCGTCCAGGTATTCCATGACGGCGCGCTTGTAGGGGATGGTTACGTTGGTGCCTTCCCATTCGTCACCCGTCATAAAGGCCTGGAGGTCCTTGGGCTCGCACTCAAATCGCACGTACTCCAGGCCTGCGAGCTCCTTGTAGATGGTCGGGGTGTAGCTGTGGCCCAGCACACGGCCCAGGACGCCGTAGGGACGGGTTGCGGCGGTATCGGTCATCTAGAGCACCTCCGTGTAGCTGCCAAAGTAGGTGAAGCTTTCGCACACGTCGTCGATCGAGTCGAGCAGGTCGTCGAGGGCCTTGCTGCCAAAGGGGCAGTCCAGGTCAAAGTAGAACATAAACTCAAAGTCGTGCCCGGGGATGGGGCGGCTCTCGAGCTTGATGAGGTTGATGTTGAGCGCGTAGAAACGCTCGAGCACGCGATAGAGGGCGCCCGGCTCGTTGGCCGTGGTGATCATGAGCGAGGTGCGGTTGGCACCGGGATAGACGCGCGGCTCGCGGCTGATGACGACAAAGCGCGTGTAGTTGTTGTCCGAGTCTTGGATGTTGGGCTCCAGCACCTCCAGGCCGTAGAGCGGCGCACAGCTGCGCGAGGCGATAGCGGCGACGTCGGTGCGCTCAGAGTTGGCGACCATCTCGGCCGACATGGCCGTGTTGGGGTACTTGGTGGCATGCAGGCCGTGGCCCTCGATAAAGCCGGCGCACTGGGCAATGGCTTGGCCATGACTGTAGACCTCGCGCACGTCGGTGAGCTTGATGCCGGGTTTGACGAGCAGGTTGTGATCGATCTTGAGGCGCAGCGAACGCACGATATGGAAATCGAACTGGGCGAGCAAGTCGTAGACGGCGTTGACCGAGCCTGCGGTGGAGTTTTCGATGGGCAGAACGCCAAACTCGCAAAAGCCGTCACGTACGGCGCGCATAACGCCCTCGAAGGTATCAAAGAAGGCGATATCGGGCACGTCGAAGAGCTTGCACGCGGCAATCTGGCTGTAGGCGCCCTCAACGCC
This sequence comes from Collinsella sp., assembly GCA_019414505.1. Lineage (GTDB taxonomy): Bacteria > Actinomycetota > Coriobacteriia > Coriobacteriales > Coriobacteriaceae > Collinsella. The sequence goes on along the minus strand of DXLW01000021.1, from coordinate 6,268 downwards.
CTGGCAGGCGACGGTGGCCGTCTGGGGGAAGGGCGTGTCAAAGGCTACGGCTGTGGCATGGGCCTTTTGCGACACCGTGATGCCCCTGAGCTCGTTGATGTAGCGCTGCTGCTCGGCCTTGCTCATGCTCATGAGGAGACGGAACAGGGTAATGGTCTGAGCCTCGTAGCGCTCAGGTGCGCGGCTGGCGAGGTTGTTGAGTTTGGAGCGCTCGCGGGCGGGGTCAAAGACGGCCTTGCCCATCTCGATCTTGGATTTGGCGACCTCGGTGGCAATATCCATGCGCTCGACAAAGCTGTTGAGCAGCGTGGCGTCGATGCCATCGATGGCCTGGCGGATGTCAGCAAGGTCCATGTGGACCCCTTTCACGTGTCGGTGATTTTTCTGGGACGGGGATTAAAAAATCATTAGGTACACAATGATTTTTTAATCCCCGTCCCAGAAAAATCACTGGGTGGGCGTGGGGGCCGGAGTTGGCCCCCGGAGATTTTTAGCGCTGGGCTGCGTCCTCGAGGAGGGCATCCCAGATGGCGAGGGCGGCGGCTGCCTCGGCTACGGGGACGGCGCGCGGGACGATGCAGGGATCGTGACGGCCATGGACCGAGAGCTCGGCATTTTCCATGGCGTCCATGTCCACGGTCTGCTGCTCGCGGCCGATGGAGGGTGTCGGCTTCACGGCCATGCGCCACATGACGGGCGCGCCGGTGGAGATGCCGCCCAAGATGCCGCCGGCGTTATTGGACTCGACCACTATCTCACCGGTCTCGGCATCTACGCGGTACGGATCGTTGTTCTCGCTGCCACGCATGGCGGCCACGGCAAAGCCCATGCCAAACTCCACGCCCTTTACGGCGGGAATACCAAAGGCGATTTGCGCGATGCGGTTTTCGATGCCATCGAACATGGGGTCACCGATGCCCGCGGGAAGTCCGTAGATGCCGCACTCCACGATGCCGCCGATGCTGTCGAGTTCGTCGCGCGCGGCCAGAATTTCCTCGCGCATGCGACCAGCAGCGGCGGCGTCAATGCAGGGCAGGTCGTTCGTAAGGATTGCCTTGCGGTCGGCCTCGCGATAGACCATGTCGTCCATGGGCAGGTCGGAGATGCCGCCGATCTGCGCGACGTGCGCCATGACCTTGATCCCACGGGCTTCGAGTGCCTGCAGCGCAATGCCGCCGGCGATGCACAAGGGAGCCGTCAGACGACCGGAGAAGTGTCCGCCGCCGGCGACGTCGTGCATGTTGTGGTACTTCACGCGCGCGGGAAAGTCTGCGTGCCCTGGGCGGGGCTTGCGGCGCAGCTCGGAATAGTCCTTGGAGCGCGTGTTGGTGTTCTCGATAATCGCGGCGATGGGTGCGCCGGTAGTGTGCCCATCGACCACACCGGCAATGATATGCGCAGCGTCGGCCTCGCGGCGCTTGGTCGCGGTCTCGTCGCGACCGGGGGCGCGACGGTCCAAAAAGGCCTGCAGCTGCTCCTGGTCAATGGCAATACCGGCAGGAATGCCGTCGAGTGAGCAGCCGATAGCGGGGGAGTGCGACTGGCCGAAAATGCTCAGATGCAAAACGTTGCCAAAGGTTGAGGACATGCTATTCCTCCTCGAGCGTGACCTTGCCGCCCAGCAGGCGGTAGTGGTCGAAGAAGTCGGGATAGGACTTGTTGACGGCCTCGGCGCCGTGGATTACGACCTCGCCGGTGGCACGGCTTGCAGCAATAGCGGCCATCATGGCGATGCGGTGGTCGTTGTGCGAATCGACCTCGCCGCCGGTAAAGGCATCGACGCCCTTGATGATGAGGTCGTCGCCGGCAATGCGCACCTGCGCGCCCAGTGCGGTGAGCTCGCGGGTGGTGGTGGCCAGGCGGTCGGATTCCTTGATGCGCAGGCGGGCGCAATCGCGGATGAACGTGCGGCCTTGCGCCAGCGATGCCACGGCCGAGATTACGGGCACCAGGTCGGGGATGTCGTGCGCACTCATCTCAAAGCCGGCGAGCTTGTCGGACTGCACGGTGGCGGCGTTGGTGGAGCGCACGATGCGGGCGCCAAAGCGCGAGAGCGCGGCAAGCACGTTGCGATCACCCTGCGCGGAGCTGAGCGACACGCCCTCGACGGTGATGGGGTCGGTACCGATGGCGCCGGCGCACAGCCAAAAGGCGGCGTTGGACCAGTCGCCTTCGACAGCCACGTTACCGGGCGTGCGGTACGAGCCGCTGCTCACGCGGAAGTTCGTGATCTCGGGCTGGCCGTCCTTGGCGGGGATACGCTCGACGTTGACCTCGACGCCGAAGGCCTTCATGGCTTGGATGGTCAGGTTGATATAGGGGCGGCTCTCGATAAGGCCGGTCACCTGCACGCAGGAGGGCTGGGCCAGCAGCGGGGCTGCCAGCAGCAGGCCGGAGATGTACTGCGAGCTCACGTTGCCCGGCAGGATAAAGGTGCCCGGACGCATACGGCCGCTTGTCTTGAGCGGAAAGCCGCCCAGACCCTGCAGGTCGCAGCCGGCGGCAATGATCTCGTCGGAAAGCGGGGAGAGGGGGCGTGCGCCCAGACGGCCCTGGCCCACAAAGGTGGCCTCTGCCCCCAGCGCGCAGGCGACGGGCAGCATAAAGCGCAGCGTGGAGCCGCTCTCGCCGCAGTCGAGCGTGCCGCCCGCAAGTGCCTTGAGCAGGCCGAACTCAATACTCTTCATAGTGGGATGGACCTGGAAGCCGTCCTTGACGGTCTCGATGCGGGCGCCCAGCGCCGTGAGGCAGCGCACCGTGGCTTCGATATCGGCGCAGGTGGTGTTGCAAGTGACGTGCGTCTCGCCGTTGGCGAGTGCGGCGCAGATGATGAGGCGGTGCGCCATCGACTTGGATGCGATGGCGGGGACGGTGCCCTTGAGTGGGGAGGGGGTGATGCGGGCTAGCATACGGATGCGTCTCCCTTCTGGCCGAGGCCCTCGGCAATTAAATCATGGAAGGTGGAAAGCGGCGTGCGGTCGATGCTGCAGCGGCCAATGCCGTGCGGAATCACCAGATCGATGGTGTCACCGGCGCGTTTTTTGTCGTGCAGCGCCTCGGCAAAGATGGCGTCGGCGTAAAGCTCGCAGCGGGTCTTGAGACCGTGGCGCGCGCAGAGCTCCTCGATGCGACCGGGCAGCTCGGCGTCGCAAATGCCGTGCAGGGCCGCGGCACGCGTGATGATGCCCATGCCGATCGACACGCAGTTGCCGTGCCCCAGCTCAAAGTGCTCGCAGGCCTCGACGGCGTGTCCGGCGCTGTGTCCAAAGTTGAGGAGCTTGCGCTGGTTGGTCTCGCGCTCGTCGGCAACGACCACGGCGCGCTTAATGTCGATATTGCGGGCGATGATGAGCGCCACGCGAGCCACGTCCCGGTTAAGCAGCTCCAGCGTGAGCGGGGTCTTCTCGAGCTCATCGAAGAGCTCCGGATCGGCAATCACGGCGTGCTTGACGACCTCGCCGCAGCCGTCGGCGAACTGCTCGGGCGTGAGGGTGGCAAGGCATCCCACGTCGGCGATAACTACGCTCGGCTGCCAAAAGGCACCGGCGAGATTTTTGCCGGCGGCCAGGTCGATGGCCGTCTTGCCGCCCACCGACGAGTCAACCATGGCGAGCAGACTCGTGGGGATCTGCACAAACTTGCAGCCACGCATGTAGGTGGCCGCCACAAAGCCGGCCACGTCGCCCACGACGCCGCCGCCGAGCGCCACGATCACGTCGGAGCGCGAAAGCTCGTGCTCGGCCACAAACTCCAAAATGGCAACGTAGGTCTCGGCACGCTTATGGGCCTCGCCGGCCTCGAAGGTGCATATGCTCACCTCGTAGCCTGCGGATTCGAGGCTCTGCTTAACGGGCATCTGGTAGAGAGGACCCACGTTGGTGTCCGTCACGATGACGGCGCGAGTGCCTCCGGCGGTGGCGCGAATGAGCGGCCCTGCCTGTTCCAGCAAAAAGGTGCCCACGTGTACCTGGTAGGGGCGTGCGGTGTCGATATCGATGGTGATCGCCATAAGCTATGGTCCTTTCGACCTGGCGTGATGGGTGGTCTAGTGGGCGCTTTCGTCGTCAAGTGCGCGTTTGATGCGATCGCCCTCGGCAAGGAGATTCTCCAGATAGCGCTGGTCGCGGTTCTTGAGCGCACGGCTGTAGGCGCCGAGCGAATCGATCAGATGGTCGATCTCGAAGGCAAGCGCATCGGCGTCGTCGATCATGAGCTCGGACCACATCTGCGGGTTGAGATGTGCCACGCGCGTGAGGTCGCGGTAGCTGCCGGCCGAAAAGCCGTGGTGGACCTGGGCGGTGGGGCTCTTTACGTAGGCGTTAGACACCACGTGTGCGAGCTGGCTCGTAAAGGCGATCACGCGGTCGTGCTCGGCAGCGGTGGTCACGCTGAACTTGCCAAACCCCAAGGGACGTACCATCTCGCGCACTTGGCCCAAGAGCTCAAGTTTGAGGGCATCGTCTACCGCGGGCGGAACGAGCACGAGCGGTGCGTCCTGGAACAGGTCGGCGCGGGAGTGTGCGTAGCCCGAGAACTGGGTGCCCGCCATGGGGTGTGCGCCCACAAAGTAAAAACCGTGCTCGCGGGCGAGCTCAAAGGCGCGTTCACACACAATGCCCTTGACGCCCACGGTGTCGATCACCACGGGGCCCATGATGGCGTCGGTGTCGGTGGCGTCGGCGAGCGCCTGGGCGTGGGCCTCAAGCCACTCGATGCAGGCCTCGGGGTAACAGGCCAGCACGATGATGTCGCACTCACCGAGCGTCTCGTCGTTGAGCTCGCCGGCGACGGTGCCCATGCTGGCGGCCGTCATCACGTCATCGTCAGGGTCCCAGGCAAGCACGCGAACGCTCGCCTGCGCATAGCCGCGGGCAAAGCTGCCGCCGATCAGGCCCAAGCCCACGATGCCGGCGCACTTGGGTCCGCCCTGGTTGACGCGTGCGTTTCTCACCGTACCCATGGCCTACTCCATGGTCTCTTGGCAGACGACCTCGCGGATAGCACGGATGCGGTGCATGGTGTCGTCGAACTGGTCGGGCGTGAGGGCCTGGGCGCCGTCAGACCAGGCGTGGCTCGGGTCGTCGTGGACTTCGATCTCCAGGCCGTTGGCGCCACAGGCGGTCGCAGCGAGCGCCATGGGCTCGACATAGCGGGTGTAGCCGGTGGCGTGGCTGGGGTCGGCGACGACGGGCAGGTGCGACAGGTGGTGCAGCACCGGCACGGCGTTGAGGTCGAAGGTATTGCGGGTGCGGGTCTCGAAGGTGCGAATGCCGCGCTCGCACAGGATAACGTTGTCGTTGCCCTCGCTCATGATGTACTCGGCAGCCATGAGCAGCTCGTCGACGGTGCCGGACATGCCGCGCTTGAGCAGGACCGGGGTCTTGGTCTTGCCGACCTCCTTGAGCAGGGGGAAGTTCTGCGCGTTGCGGGCGCCGATCTGCATGACGTCGATCTTCTTATCCAAGAAGACCTGCACGTCGCGCGGGTCCATGATCTCGGTGACGATCGGCATGTCGAGCTCGGCGGATGCCTCGCATAGCAGGTCCAGGCCGGCGGGGCCCATGCCCTGGTAGGCGTAAGGGGAGGTGCGGGGCTTGTAGGCGCCACCGCGCAGCATCGTGGCGCCGGCGGCCTTTACTCGGCGTGCGATGCGGATGAGGTTCTCGCCCTCGACGGAGCAGGGGCCGGCGATGACCTGGAACTGGTCGCCGCCGATCTTGACGCCGTGGCCGCAGTCGATGACGGAGTCCTCGGGGTGGAACTTGCGGTTGGCACGCTTAAAGGGCTCCGAGACGCGCTGCACGCGCTCGACGACATCCATGGACTCGAGCAGAAACGGGTCGATCTTGGTCGTATCGCCCACAAGGCCGATGATGGTCTCGTTCTCGCCGCGCGAGACGTCGGTCTTGAGACCTTTCTTCTCAATCCAGCTGACGATATGGCCGACGGCCTCGTTGCTGGCGCTCTGCTTTAAAATTGCAATCATGGTGTGCCTCTCACCTCGATGGATAACTTTTGCAAAAACGGCCCGCATCGCGAGCCGTGTATATATGGTGCATGAGAGTTTATACTATCTGACTCGCTTTTGCCTTCTAAAGTGGGCCGTTGCACGGCGTCTTCCTCGGAATGGTTGATTTCCGATCCCAACCGAACACATTGAGCTGACGGCACGCTCCCGCAGTTAACCGAACGCCCCCGAGGTCCTATCCGGGCCCCGGGGGCGGCATTTTCCCAGTTGAAGGAATGGTGGAGATGTGTTTCGATGGGT
>DXLW01000020.1:0-3899 GCA_019414505.1 Collinsella sp. | reverse complement strand
GACCTGGAGGAATACATAGTCCACTGGAACACGAGCCGGAGGCAGGTAAGATTGAAGGGCCTGACCCCGGAGGAGTACCGGAATCAGGCCCTCGCGGCCTAGTCGCTATTTAGGGCGTCCAAGATTTGGGGCGCAGTTCACTCGTGCAGGACCGGGTTTCTTGCTACCGCGCCCAAACCACCACAAAGGGGACAGTGTCCTCTTTGTGGTGGTTACCAGGGTGTTCTGGCTGTTGAGGACTCGATGGCTTCGTGGCGTTTGAGCTCGCGGCGCATGGTTTGTGAGTTGAGCCAGGCTGCTTGCCAGCCGCGGATGGGGTAGTGCGTCTGGTCGAGCTCAAACTGCGTATAGCCGCAGGCGTTGATGATCGTCGTTCCACACACATGCTGCCGCTCGCGCTGAAAATCGTAACCGTAGCTTTGGTGTACATGCCCATGCACCATGTAGTCGACCCCCCAGGACTCAAGCGCCGTGTTAAAGCACTTAAACCCTCGATGCGGCAGATCGTCCAGATCACCCATACCGGCGGCGGGTGCATGGGTAAGCAGAATGTCGCACCCGCCGACCATCCTAACCTTACGCGACAGCTTACGCATGCGCTTGGACATCTCGCGTTCGGTGTACATGTTGGCGCCGTCGCGATAACGCATGGACCCGCCAAGGCCCGCAATGCGAATCCCTCGGTACGTGTACACGCTGTCTTCCACGCAGATACATCCGCCCGGTGCATGACGTGCGTAGCGGTCATCGTGATTGCCGCGCACGTAGATGAGCGGTTTGTTGATGACCGTGACCAAAAACTCAAGATAGTCCGGGTCCAGATCGCCGGCGGACAAAATCAGGTCGACTCCCTCAAAGCGTTCCTTGCGAAAGCACTCCCAAAGGCATCGTTCTTCGGTATCGGCTATGGCAAGGATTTTCATAGGGCAGGGACTTTCGGCTCATCGTCGAGCTGCGGAATGGTGCCTACCACGTTGTCCGCCAGCCAATTCATCTCGACAATCTGCGTGCTCGGCAGCGGAGGGAAGCCTTCGATCTGTACCACGCCGTTCTGGCTGTGGAGCTCGCCGCCAAAGGGGTTGATGGAGCCCTCAACAATGCCGTTGCGGAGCAACTGCACGAGTTTGCGCGTCTGGTAGGGTAGGCCCGGAGCGTAACGGATGTCGATAACGCCGGAGCTCATGCCGTACCAGTAGTTGACGGCGCGCACTTGGTTGTCGTCGCTGGTCTCGTCCCACGTGCCGTGCAGAAGGCTTTTCACGATAAGCTCGTAGTAGCGCCCCCAGTTCCAGACGGGCATGGCGATGCCGGTAACCTTGCCATCGACCAAGCGGTGAAGCCCGTAGGCGGTGGGATCTTCCAGCGACTTTGACATATCGGCGCCGGTCATGACGCTCACGCCTTCGCGGCACATGGCCTCGGCGAGACCTCCAGCGGGCACATCACCCCAGGTCAGGATAATTTGCGCGCGCGGGTCGAGCAGCGAGGCGCCAATCGCAAAGGCGTTGATCTCGCTGAGTGCGCCCGAGGCGAAGACCGACGCGTGGTAACCGATGCGGTGGTTGTCCGCCATGCTGGCCGCAAGGGCGCCCAGCAGAAACTTGGCCTCGTACATCTTGCCAAAGTACGAACGGACGCTTTGATGGGGAAGGCCGATAGAGCAGTTGAGGAACCGAACCCGGGGATACTCAACGGCAGCCCTGAGCGTGTATTCCATCAGGCGGTGCGAGGTCGAGAAGATGACGTTTGCTCCATGTTTGACAGCCGTTTCCACGGCGGCGTAGAACACATCCGGATCGTGGCAGTCCTCGAACGCCTCGGTGCGCACGATACCGCCAAAGTGCTCATCGAGATACTGGCGCCCTTGGTCGTGCAGGCTGTCCCAGCTCGACGTTGCACAGGGGAACTCATGGATAAAGGCGATGCGCAGGGGGTTGGCCGTCGAGTAGACGGTCTTGCCCATAAAGAAGTTGAGCACGCCGGAGGTGGACTTGGCGGGCGACTCCTCCTCGTCGACGCTCGGTGCTTCGACAAGATCGACCTTGTCCTCGTCATTTTTGCCGGCAATGACCAGCTCGCGCCAAATCTTGCACAGGCGGTTTACGACAATATCCGTCGGCGTATCCAGCAGGCGGTCCTGGTTGTACACATTGAGGTACACGAGCATGGCGTCGGCAGGCGTAATGTCCAGGTGGTCGCCGCCTGCGCGAAGGTAGGCGCGCTTAAAGAGCAGGAAGGTGTGGCGCAGGTAGTCGACCTTTTTCTGCGGCCATTTTTCGATAAGGTTCTGACCGAGCATCTTGGCGAGCGTTTCGTAGCTTCCCTCACGCGAGAACTCGATCTCGTATAGGGGGCAGACGCGCCAAAACGCGCAGAACTCGCCGTACAGGCGGCTTTCGACGGAATCCCATGTGCCGGGGTAGAGACGGGTGACCTTGGCCGAAACCGTCGGGGCGTCTAGGAATTTGAGGACACTGACGCGTTTGTTGCCTTCCTGGACATAGAACCGATGCATGAACTCGGTGACGATGACGGGGTCGCGATAGCCCTCGGTTACCTGGATGTCGTAGAGGTTGGACCACTTGCGGGCGAACTCGGTGTTAAACGGAAGCAGGGGCATAAAGTTACACGAAAAGGCGGACTGACGGCCCTTGGTGACCGTGCCGACGACCATTTCGAGCGGAATATCCCGCAGGCCGACATTCTCTCGCTGACCTAAGGGGAGCTGAGCAACCAAGCTATCGAGGTCCGTAAGGTATGGATGCTCGCTTTGGCTAATGGCGCGTCGACGTCCTTGCTCGCCGCGCTTGCGTGCTTGACGATAGGCCTCTTCCATAATGTTGCTCCCTTAGTCGTTTAAACAACTATATGAACCATGGTACCACGAATGAAAACCACTACAAAGATGCCTGTCCCCTTTGCGGTGGTTTAGGCGATGATGGGGGCGATGGCGCGGATGCAGGCGTCGGCTGCCGTGAAAGTAGTGCTGTCGTCGCTGACGATAAAGATGATCTTTCCTTTGATGCCAAAGTCGCCGATTTCGCTAAAGAGTACGTAGGGCTCCTTGTCAAAGCCCGAGATGGGAAGCACGGCGGCCTTGGTGGCGCTGGTCAGCTCGTCTGCCAGTGCGTCGAGCGAGGCCCACTTGGACGTGTCCTTTACGGCAACGGGTACAGCCACACGCCCAAAGGGCATGAGGTGCACGAGCGTGTTCTTGGAGATGTTGGAGTTGGGCACAATGATGGTCTGTCCACAGGCATCCTCAATCGTTGTATGGCGCCAAGTGATGTCTTGGACCACGCCCGACACACCGCCGACCTCGATATTGTCGCCGGGCTTGATGATGCCCATAAAGGTCACTTGCATGCCGCCGATAAGGTTTGACAGCGTGTCCTGAAAGCCGAGCGAGATGGCGATGCCGCCGACGCCAAGAGCGGCGACGAGCGCGTTTGCGTTAATGCCAAAACAGTTGTCGAGGATAAAGCTGCCGCCGATCATCCAGATGACGGCGCGCGCGATGTTGATGAAGATACTCGATGCCGGTAGCGGGTTATCGTCTCGGTTAAGCAGATGGTTCAGGGTCTTGGATACGACCTTGGCGGCGACGGCGGTGCCTATCGCCAAGATGACGGCCCAGATGATGTTGTGGACCCATCGTTGTGCAAAGAAATGAAGAATTGGCTCAAACAATTCCATGTAGGGAAACCTCCTAATGATCGTCCAACCATGATACCCACCAAGAAGCCCGTCCGATCAAATTGAACTGCGCCCCAAATCTTGGACGCCCTAAATAGCGACTAGGCCGCGAGGGCCTGATTCCGGTACTCCTCCGGGGTCAGGCCCTTCAATCTTACCTGCCTCCGGCTCGTGTTCCAGTGGACTATGTATTCCTCCAGGTC
>DXLW01000002.1:0-91264 GCA_019414505.1 Collinsella sp. | reverse complement strand
CGCTCTTCTTCTTTCCGGACATGCCGTCCTCCGATCTCCCGGGGCCGGCCGATCCGGCCCTCAGGGTATCGGGTTCCCACATTCATCCGCACATGTGCGGATGAATGTGGGAGGTGTTCGGATAAAGTTGATAATCAAGGGCTGTGACACGCGCGAGTTACCTTTAATGGATATGAGGTGAATGAGGCGATTGTTTTGCTATACTCTCTCCGCACGGGCGATTGGCGCAACGGTTAGCGCAGGTGCTTTACACGCACAAGGCTGGGGGTTCGAATCCCTCATCGCCCACCACTGAATTGTTAGGCCTCCAGCGATGGAGGCCTTTCTTTTTTTCAGGCCCATCGCAGAGGGATTCGAACCCGACAGGGTGCGGAGCTGAGGAAACGCGAAGCGTTTTCCAGCGCAGCACGCGAGGGCCGCAGGCCCGAAGCGGAAGCGGGCGGCGCCAGCCGCACGCGGACATCCCTCATCGCCCACCACTGATTTGATAGGCTCCCAGCAATGGGAGCCTTTCTTTTTTGTGCCCGGTGCATGGGATTCGAACCCGCCAGCACGTCTGTCACAAAGGCCGTGGGCAAAAAATGGCAAAAATGAGTACTGCTACTTTGTTTGCAACATATAAAAAGATAGTATTTGCTTAAGTTACGCAGCATATGTCCATTATTAGGACTAACAGTTGGATCAAAATCGTGCATTCATCGCCATTTCGACTTGCCATCTGGCCTTATTAGTCCAAAATTGCTGCTACCAAATCGGTAACAGTACTCATATTTGATGTTTTTTGACCAGCAGGTCTCCCTGCCTTAGCAAATCTAAGGCAAAACGGGCTCCAGACCGCTGAATCATGCCATATAGGGCACGCCCGCAGTCCGGAACCCGGTCCAAATTGAGTTATTGCGCCGCGTTAGGCCAAGACACCCGACAGGATCTCGATCAGACTGTCCACGTCGGCTTCTTCGCAGACAAGTGGTGGCAAGAAACGCAGCGTATGGGCACCCGTAGCGTTAATCACGGCACCGGAGGCCAGCGCGCGGGCAACAACATCATGCGCGTCGCCCGCGGCATCATCCAAATCACAGCCGAGCATCAAGCCGCGGCCACGTACCTCGGTCACGTGCGGCAGCTTGGCGAGCTTTGCCTCCATATAGACGCCCACCTTGGCAGCATGCTCGGCATAATCGCCACGTACAAGTGCGGAGAGCGTCGCGGCACATGCCGCGATGGCCAAGCAGCTACCGCCAAAGGTCGAGCCGTGGTCGCCCGGCTTAAACACGTCGGCAATCTCCTTCTTTGCCACGACGGCACCCATGGGCACGCCATCGGCAATGCCCTTGGCAAGGCTCATGATGTCGGGCTCCACGCCATAGGTTTGGAATGCAAACGGCTTGCCGGAGCGGAAGATGCCGCACTGGACCTCGTCGGCGATAAGCACGGCGCCCACTTCGTGTGCCAGGTCGCGCGCTGCCGCCATAAACTCCTCGGTCATAGGGTGCACGCCACTCTCACCCTGGATCGGTTCGAGCATCACGGCGCAAATTTCACTGCCTAGCTGCTTAAAGATCGCACGCAGTTCATCGACATCGTTGGGCATGCAGGCCACAAAGCCACCCGGCAGCGGGCGGAAGCTGTCCTGCAGCCAATCCTGCATGGTGGCGGCAATGGTCTCGAGCGTACGGCCGTGGAAGCCGCCGCGCATGCACACGATGGTGTTGCCGCCATTACCGGCACGCTTGGCGTACAGGCGCGCGAGCTTCATCGAGCCCTCGTTGGCCTCGGCGCCGGAGTTGGCAAAGAAGGTCTCCCAAACCTGCTCATCCGCAGCCGGGGCACCAAGAGCAGCTGCCGTGGTCTCATCGCCGGCGACAATGGCATCGGCAAGCACGCGCGCACCATCTACGTCGTCGTTAGCAAGCTTGGACAGCAGCGCCGCGACCTGTCCGCGCTGCTCGATGTAGAAGTAATTGGAGACATGCATGAGCTTTTTGGTCTGTGCCTCGAGCGCCGAGAGCACAGCCGGGTCGCCATGACCTAGGCTGCACACGCCGATGCCGGCAAGAAAGTCGAGGTACTCACGGCCATCGTCGCCGGTGAGCTTCATGCCGTGACCCTCGACAAACTCGACCGGAGAGCGGCCAAAGGTATGCATAACGTAATGGGATTCAAGCGATTGCTGAGCTGCAAATGACATGGGATGCCTTTCGTTGGGCGCCAGACGGCGCGGGGCTATGGGTGCAGGAATGGGACGGCTGAGGGTCAGCTAGACCGTCTGAAGCTTCTCGACCTCGTCAAGGTTCTCGGTCAGACGCGCAGCAAACGTCGAAAGCGGATGCGGATGCGTATCGAACTCGTAAGCCGTCTCGGTGGAATGGATCACGGTGCCGACGCCGGCATCGGTCAGCAGCTCCAGCAGCAGCGAATGCGGCGTGGTGCCATTGATGATGTGAGCACGAAATACGCCGCCGGCAAGCGCATCGACGGCCGCGCGCAGTTTGGGAATCATGCCCTTATCGACCTCGCCGCCGTAGAGCATCTCGTTAACCTCGTCGAGCGTTAGGTTGGAGATAAGCGAGTCCTTGTCGCTAAAGTCCTTGTACAGGCCATCGACATCGGTCAAAAAGATCGCCTTATGCGCGTGGAGCGCCGCAGCAACGGCACCGGCGGCGGTATCGGCGTTGATGTTGAAGAAACCGCCGTCCTCCCCCGCCGCGACGGTTGCGATGACGGGGATGTACTCGCTGTCGAGTAAGCGCTCGATATAGTCGGTGTTGACGTGCGTCACTTTGCCCACGCGACCGAGCTCGGGGTCGAGCGGCTCGGCGATGAGCGTGCCGGCATCGCTGCCCGACACGCCCACGGCCAGGTTGCCGTGGTGGTTGATGGCAGCAACCAGCTCCTGGTTGACCTTGCCGCCCAGCACCTCGCGCACGATATCCATAGTCGCCGGCGTGGTCACGCGCTGGCCGTTCTTAAACTCGACGGGAATATCGTAATGGCTCAGCGCCTCGTTGATAGCCTTGCCGCCGCCGTGCACGATGACGGGGCGCATACCGATGATCTTGAGCAAAACGATGTCGCTCATCACGTCGCGGCGCAGCTGCTCATCAACCATGGCGGCTCCGCCATATTTGATAACAACCGTCTTGCCGGTCAGGTTCTTAATCCACGGCAGCGCTTCGAACAGCAGCTGCGCGGTTGCTTCGTTGGATTCGCTCGAACGACAATCGCGTGCGAATTTCATAATCTGCCTCGTCTTTCATATCGTTATCGCGCCGTGCTCCGCTGTCCGCAATCGCGGCAAGATGCGCAGCGTGCCCGGAATCTAGGAACGGTAGTCGCCGTTGATGGAGATGTACTCATGCGTGAGGTCGCAGGTCCACACGGTCGTTGCCGCGTCGCCTGCGCCCAGGTCGGCCGAGATCACGATCTCTGGCGCCTCGAAACGTCGTAGAGCCTCGTCCTCGTCAAAGGGAACAGTCAGACCATCGCGACAGACAGGCATGCCCATCATGTCGATGGAAACGTCTTCCTGATTAAACTTCACGCCGCACTTGCCGAGTGCCATAGCAACGCGACCCCAGTTGCAGTCGTGGCCGGCGATGCAGGTCTTAACGAGCGGCGAGTTGGCAACGGCACGGGCGGCGATATCGGCTTCCTCGTCGTTCACGGCGCCGGTAACGTTGACCGTAACAAGCTTGGATGCGCCCTCACCATCGGCGGCGATATTGCGCGCCAGGCTCTCGCACACCTCGTGCACAGCAAATGCCAACTCGTCAAAGGCATCGGAGCCCTCAACGATAGGCTCGACATCTGCGGCAGCGGCGCCGGAGGCAAGCATGATGCAGGTGTCGTTGGTCGAGGTGTCGGAATCGACCGTTACCTTGTTGAAGGTCTGTTTGACGGTCGAGAGCAGCAGGGCATGAAGTGCCGCAGGCTCGACGGGGGCATCGGTGGTGATAACTGCGATCATGGTGGCCATGTTGGGCATGATCATGCCCGAGCCCTTGCACATTCCGCCTACCGTATAGACATTGCCCGCATGACCCGCAGCCTCACTGACGTAGGACACGGCGTACTCCTTGGAGTGCGTGTCGGTCGTCATGATGGCGCGAGCGGCATCGGCGCCACCGTGAGCGGAGAGCGCCTCGTAGGCAGCAGGAATGGCAGTCTCAAATGTGTCGATGGGCAGAATCTGTCCAATCACGCCTGTGGATGCAACTAGGATCTGCTGGGATTCACAGCCGATGACCTGCGACGCGATGTTGCAGGTCTCGCGCGCGCATGCAAGGCCGGTCTCACCCGTGGCGGCGTTGGCATTGCCAGAGTTGATCGAAACGCCGGCGATGATACCGTAGCCCTTGTCGGCACCGCCCAGGTTGGCACGGCTCACCTGCACGGGCGCCGCGCAAAAGCGATTGGTGGTAAATACGCCGGCACCGGGACAGGGTTTATCGGGCACGACGAGCGCGTAATCCAGACGCTCGGGGTTCTTGCGGAACCCAGCGTGGATGCCTGCAGCCTTAAAACCAGCCGCAGCCGTAACGCCACCCTCGACGGCGCGAATCTTGATATCAAACAGCTCGGTATTCATCGTCTTTATGACTCCTTATGTCAAACAAAAAACGGACATCGGTTGGTGCGCCATGCCAGTCGTAATCATGAGACCGGCTTAAGAGTGGCGCCCCACTCGATGCCCGACTACCAAATCGTTAACAATCGAATGTGCTACACCGGGCACGCCACTGTGGGCAAGCCTCGTCGCTCGTCAAAGCCAAAGACGATATTGGCGCACTGGACCGCTTGGCCCGCAGCGCCCTTGCACAGATTGTCGATGGCGCCCGTCGCCACCAGCACGCCCGCGCGCTTGTTGAGCGCGAGGCCAATCTGGGCGGCGTTGGTGCCGACAACCGAAGCCGTCTTGGGCTGCTGGCCGGTATCGAGCACGCGCACAAAGGTGCGACCGGCATAGAACTGCTTGTAATAGTCGACAACGTCCTCAAGAGCCAAGGAGTCGATGGCCTGCGGCGCGAGCGGCATCGTCACCGTGGAGAGCAGACCACGCTTGAGCGGTGCCAGGTGCGGGGTAAAGACGACGCGATCGGTCAGGCCAAGGATTTGCTCAATCTCGGGCGTGTGGCGATGCTTACCCACGCCGTAGGCCTCCAAGTTCTCGTCGTCGCTGCAAAAATGCGTACGAGCGTTGCAGGACTTGCCGGCACCCGTCACACCGCTGATGGCATCGACAATCACGGGACCGTTCTCGGCCACCCAGCCCGCACGCACGGCAGGAGCGGCAGCAAGGCTCGTTGCGGTGGGATAGCAGCCGGCACAGGCGACCAGCACGGGTTTGCCGTCGGCATGATTGGATGCAGCGGTCTCCAAATCCTGGGAGAACAGTTCGGGCAGACCGAAGGCGCGGGTCTTGAGCAACTCGGGGCTCGTGTGCTCGGCGGCATACCAGGCCTCAAAGGTGGCCGGATCGCTCAGGCGATAGTCGGCCGAGAGGTCAATGCAGGAGACTCCCGCGGCAAGCAGGGCGGGCACCTGAGCCATGGCAGCCGTGTGCGGCACGGCCAAAAATACCGCGTCACAGTTCTTGAGCTCGGGGGCATCATGCGTCGTGAAGACAAGATCGCTTACGCCGGTGAAGCTCGGGTACACCGCAGACAACGGCTGGCCGGCATCGGCGTTGGACGTAATGGCGACAAGTTCAAACTCGGGATGACCGAGCACGAGGCGAATGAGCTCGGCTCCGGCATATCCAGCCGCGCCGATGATTCCAACCTTCAAAGACATATCAGACTCCTTGTCTGCGATTTATGCACCGATGCGCATTTCGCAGCGGTCGTTATGAAGTGGGTTGAAACTTTAGCACCAAAAGATGCATGAATACGTAAATGGCTTGCATATTCATGCATTGAAACATTCCCGACACATTCGCTTGAAGGAATTGACAAATGGAGCGGGCCCCGTATTGACCGGCGCTCCTAACGGCGCCGGGCAATACGGGGCCCGCCCATGCGAAAACCAAGTTGTTAAGATGAGCCAGCTGGCTAGAGCTCGACCGGCACCCATTCGTCGTGATTGCAGATAAAAGCCTCGGGATCTTCGACGCTAAAGAAGACGAGCGTGGGGTCGTTAGGCCCCTCATAGTGCTCGCCCAGGCGCTCTAGATGCTTCCACCCGGCTTCGCGCATTTCGCTCGAAGCCCGGTCTTCCAGCCCCGCACGCCCGCGCAGAATCAACCAACCATGGCCCGGCCACCAACTCGTGGCCTCAAAGCGCTGGTTTTGCAGAAGCTCCTGCCACACATCTTTGGTGCGCGCCGTCACAAACCACAGCTTGCCGTCCTGAATCTGTGCAAACGAGAACGGACGCACATGTGGCTGCCCGTCCACGCTCGTCGCCAGATACCACGCCGGCACCGACGTCAGATACTCCAACACCGTATTCAATCCGTCCATGTGTCCTCCTGATTAGCCAGTTTGAGAGCCTGGTTTGTGTGAGCTAGAGCTCCAGGCGCTCCTCGCTGCCGTCGATATCACAGAAGCGGGCGACGATATTGCGGACCGAGAAAAACGCAAGGCGGCCGTCGTTGACGCTCTCGTGCTCCTCACCGATGCCCACCATGTGCTTAAAACCTGCTTGACGCACCTTGTCGCTCGCAACTGCGTCGTCCTCAAGTGCGGCCTCGCCGGTCAACACGATCCAGCACTCCCCCGGCTTCCAGCCCGAGAGTTCAAACTTGGGATTCGCACTCAGCTCCGCCCACACATCCTTGTCGCGCGACGTGCAAAACCACAGCTTGCCGTCATCGACCATGGCAAACGAAAACGGTCTCACGCGGGGCTGATGTCCGTCGGCCACATCGGTCGTGGCCAGATACCACGCCGGAATGCGCCTGAGATACGAACAGGCGCGCTCAAGCTGAGCCGTGCGGTCGTTGTCGGTCATAGGGACCCCTTTCTTGCGCTCGAATCGCGCCTAAACAAGTTGAAGATTGATGACGATGACGCAGATGAGCAGCAACGCCGTCACCACCGCCGCCAACACATCGCTGCGGCCAAATGCAAGCGCATGCAGACGTGTGCGGCCCTGCTCGCCGTGATAGCAACGGGCATCCATGGCGGCCGAAAGCGTCTCAGCATGACGGAACACGCCCGTGAACAGCGGAATCGCCACACTGCCGAGCATACGCACGCCGCCGAGCGGACCGCACGTCACGCGCGCGCCGCGGCTTGCCTGCGCGTCCGCCGTCTGCTTCATCTCGGTGGCGAACTGCGGCATAAAGCGCAACGCGATACCCATGATCATGCCGAGCTCATGCGCAGGGAGCCCCACGCGCGCAAACGGTGCGAGCAGACGCTCAAAGCCCGCGGTGAGGTCGAGCGTGGGCGTGGTGAGCGTAATGGCGCTCATGC
This sequence comes from Collinsella sp., assembly GCA_019414505.1. Classification (GTDB taxonomy): domain Bacteria; phylum Actinomycetota; class Coriobacteriia; order Coriobacteriales; family Coriobacteriaceae; genus Collinsella. Next base: position 83,846 of record DXLW01000002.1, on the reverse strand, counting down.
CGGCCATCATCAGGGTCAGGCGGCACGCCATAAAGGCGGCAGAACGCAGCGAGCCCTCGCTTATCTGCAAAAAGCCAAGCTGCCACAGAATGCGCCCGCTCTGGTCGGAAAACAGGTTGAGCACTGCGACCACCACAACAATCGCCAGCAATGGTGCCATCGATGATAGGACCCGGCGCAACGGCACCCGGGACACGGTATAGATCAGGACAACGAAGATTGCGACCGGGGCCAGTCCGCAGAAGCTGCTGACTGTGAGCGTCGTGATCAGAAACACAAAACCCAAGAGCAACTTAGTTCGCGGATCCAGGCGGTGGATCGCACTATCGCCGGGATAGTAGCTGCCAAACGAAAACGCCTCCATTAGCAGCCCTCCTCTCGCGCGACCGTCTTGGATTTAACAATGTCCGCGACGTTAGAAGGACCGCCCGAGCGACCGATTAGCAGGTCCACCAACTCGTCTGCCAGCGACTCAACCGTATAGAGGCCGTCAAAGCGCAGCGGCACGCCTGCCTTCGCAAGCGCCAGCGCCATGCGCTGGGCAGCGGGAACACCCAAGCCGAGTGATTTAAGCTCATCCGCATGCGCAAACACCTGCGCGGGGGTTCCCTCGGCAAACACCGCGCCTTCGTTCATTACGACGATGCGGTCACAGCAATTGGCCAGGTCATCCATACTATGTGAAACCATGACAACGGTCAGGCCATCGCGGTGAAGTCGATCGATAAGCTCAAGGAAATCCCTGCGCGCAGCCGGATCGAGCCCCGCCATGGGCTCATCGAGCACCAGGGCTTCGGGCTCCATGGCGAGCACGCCGGCGAATGCCACACGCCGTTGCTGACCGCCCGAAAGCTCAAAGGGACTCTTGTCGCCGACCGTGGAAAGGTCGAGGCCCACGCGTGAGAGCGATGACTCAACACGACGGTCGACTTCATCTTGCGGCAAGCCAAGGTTGTACGGACCAAACGCCACGTCCTGCGCCACGGTTTCGGCAAACAGCTGACGCTCAGGATACTGAAACACCACGCCGACCTTGGCCTTAACCGCGGCGGCGTCTTTCTTGTTTGACAGATCGAGCCCCAGCGCGCAAACGCTTCCCTCCTGTGGACGAATCAAACCGTTGAGATGCTGGACCAGCGTCGACTTACCCGAACCGGTATGACCTGCCAAGCCCAGGAACTCGCCGCGACGCACCGTCAGCGATACATCACGCAGTGCCCACGGGCTGCTGGGGTCGTTTCCCCAGAGAGCCTGTTTGTTCGATGAACCCTCGGCGGCCGAGCGCTTGTGCCAACGGCGACGCTCGCGCGGACTGAGCGAATAACTGTACGAAACACGGGCTAGCTCGATGACGGGCTCCGACGCGTTGTCCTCGTTGTCTACCGGAACAGTGCCGTCAGCGATTTCCAACTGGGATACGGAAGGCTGCCCCGCGATGTCTGCCCCACTTCGCTTGGCATAAGTCTGCGCAACCTCGGCGACCATATCCACCTCGCGCACCTGCGCGTGAACGGGCACGCCCTTCGCACGAAGCGCCATGCCCAAACGGCACGACGCCGGCATATCTAGGTTGAGCTCCGCGAGCTCATCTGCCCGCGTCAGAATCTCCTCGGGCGTGCCCAACATGGCAACTCGTCCCGCCTGAAACACCGCGATGCGATCTGCCTCGGCGGCCTCTTCCATAAAGTGCGTAATCATCACGATGGTCATGCCGCGATCGTGCAACGCGCGGCAAGCCTTCATGAGACCCTTGCGTCCACGCGGATCGAGCATCGAGGAGGCCTCGTCCAATATGAGCACGCGCGGTTCCATGGCAAGCACGCCGGCAAGCGCCACGCGCTGCTTTTGTCCGCCCGAGAGAGCGTGGGTCTCGTGGCGCTCAAAGCCCACCAGGCCCACGCCCTTCAGCGCCTCGCGTACGCGCTGCGCAATTTGCGCCGATGGCACGCCAAGGTTTTCGGGACCGAACGCAACGTCATCTTCGACAAGCGTTGCCACCAGCTGGTCGTCGGGATTCTGGAATACCATGCCCGCGGTCGAACGAATGTCGTAGACCAGCTCGGGGTCGGACGCATCCATGCCGTTGACGCGCACCGTGCCCGCATCGGGCTGCAGCAGCGCATTCAGATGCTTGGCAAACGTCGACTTGCCCGACCCATTGCCACCGAGGATGCAGAAAAACTCCCCGTCCTCGATGTTCAGATCGACGCCGTCGAGTGCCGACACGGCACCGTCATAGCTAAAGGAAACGCCCCGACACTCAATCATGCGCGGCCTTTGACCTGGTCCTTTTTAGGCGTGATGAGGTTGGAGACTGCTTTATACACCACCAGCGTCAACACCGAGTTAAGCACGGTCTTGATAAGGTTAAACGGCAGCACGGCGGGAATCATGAGCGGGGCGATCACATCGACCGAGCCATACCAGAACCATACGCCAATGGTAAGGTTTGCAACCATAGACAGCGCCGTAGCGGCAATGACGCCAAGCACCAGGCCAATCACGGCACCCTTATAGGTATGCATCTTCTGGTAGACGATAGCCGCGGGGAGAATATAGCCCAGCGTAGCCACCAGGTTCATAAGCGCACCGACCCAATCGCCCGTGGTAAGCGCATGAATGACGATCGCCATGGCGGCAACAGCTGTGCCGGCACCAGGGCCATATGCAAACCCACACACCATCGCCGGCACCAACGACGGGTCATAGGTCAAAAACGGCGCCGAAGGAAGGATGGGCAGCTGCACGTACATAAACAGGGCGCCCAAGGCACACATCAGCGCCATGGTAACGAGCTGTTTGGTGCTCCACCTATTCGTGTTCTCAAAATGGATATGCTGCGACTGTTCAGACATAAGATCACCTGCCTCTTTCATCCGGACTCTAACCGTTGGTACTGGGATCTCACCAGTTCAGCCGACATGCGAACCAACACACGCACGGGTCGCGGACTCATCGGCTCGGTCGCAGACACCTCGCCTGCGCCACGGTGCCCCTTTGACACCGCCCGATTTACCGCCAGTGGGGAATTCCACCCCGCCCTGAAACAGCAATTGCAAGTGTAGCACGAGCAATCGTTCGCGCAAGTATGCCGAGGGTAATTTATGGTGGGGATCAGCTGCCGCAACAACCACGTTCCCCACCCATCCCAAAGTAACGCGCTTTTCGCGGCAAAGCCGCGAAACAGCGAAAGGGACACGTATCCCCATCAACCACATTCTCCGCCCACGCCGACCTCAAGGCCGTAAACGCAGGGAATCCGGGGGCGTGACGGGGTTTCTCTCCGGAACATTCCGCAGGACGCAAAGAGGCTCCGCAGCGCGAAGCGCGATGCGGAGCCTCTTTGCATGTCCGAGGACGTTCCGGAGAGAAACCCCGTCACGCCCCCGGATTCCCGGTGGGAGTTCTAGACCTTGTCGGCCTTAGTACATACCGCCGCCCTGCTGACCAGCGGTAGCAGCAGCGATAGCGTCCTCAAGCTGAGTGTTTTTGGGCACATCGGAGACGGTGGCCTCGGTGATGAGGATCAGGCTGGCGACGGAAGCAGCGTTCTGCAGGGTGACGCGGCTGACCTTGACGGGGTCGAGGACGCCCATCTCGATCATGTCGCCCCACTCGCCGTTGGCAGAGTTGAGACCCTGGCCGGCAGGCAGCTCGGCAACCTTGTCGACCACGACAGCGCCCTCAAAACCAGCGTTCTTGGCGATGGTAGCGACCGGAGCGGTCAGAGCCTTCTTGACGATGTCGACACCGATCTTCTCCTCGGGGTCGTCGAGCTCAACGGCGTCGAGCGCAGGAGCAGCGTCCATGAAGGCGACGCCGCCACCGGCGACAATGCCCTCCTCGACAGCAGCGCGGGTAGCCTGCAGGGCGTCCTCGACGCGATGCTTGATCTCCTTGAGCTCGGACTCGGTAGCAGCGCCGACCTTGATGACGGCAACGCCACCGGAGAGCTTGGCCAGGCGCTCCTGGAGCTTCTCACGGTCGAAGTCAGAGGTGGTGTTCTCCATCTCGCCCTTAATCTGAGCGATACGGGCGTCGATGGCCTCCTTGGAGCCAGCGCCGCCGACGACGACGGTGTTGTCCTTGGAGATGGTGACGGACTTAGCGGTACCGAGCATATCGGCGGTGATGTCAGCGACCTTCACGCCCAGCTCGTCCAGGGCAGCCTGGCCACCGGTGAGGACGGCGATGTCCTCGAGGATGCGCTTGCGGCGATCGCCGTAGCCCGGGGCCTTGACGGCGCAGACGTTGAGGGCGCCACGGATCTTGTTGAGGACCAGGGTAGGCAGAGCCTCGCCGTCGATGTCCTCAGCGATGATGAGCAGGCCACGGCCAGCGCGCTGGACAGCCTCGAGAACGGGCATGATGTCCTGAACGCTGGAGATCTTCTGGTCGGTGATGAGGATGTACGGATCCTTCATCACGGCCTCCATGCGGTCGTTGTCCGTGACGAAGTAAGCGGAGACATAGCCCTTGTCGAACTGCATGCCCTCGACGGTGTCGATGGTGATGTCGAACGTCTGGGAATCCTCGACGGTGATGACGCCGTCCTTGCCCACGACCTCCATGGCCTCGGCGATCTTCTCGCCAACCTCGGGGTCACCGGCGGAGATGGTACCGACGGAAGCGATCTGCTCCTTGGTCTCGACCGGCTTGGCCTGCTTCTTCATCTCGGCGACGGCGGCGTTAACGGCCTTGTCGATGCCGCGACGAATGGCCAGCGGGTTGGCGCCAGCGGCGACGTTGCGCAGGCCGTCGTTGACGATGGCCTGGGCGAGCAGGGTTGCGGTGGTGGTGCCGTCACCCACGGTGTCGTTGGTCTTGGTGGCGACCTCCTTCACCAGCTGAGCGCCCATGTTCTCGATGTTGTCCTCGAGCTCGATCTCCTTGGCGACGGAAACGCCGTCGTTGGTGATGGTCGGGGCACCGAACGTGCGCTGCAGCGCAACGTAGCGACCCTTGGGACCCATGGTGACGGTAACGGCGTCGGCCAGAGTGTTGACGCCCTTGGCGAGCTTAGCGCGGGCATCGGTGTTGAACGTAATGTTCTTTGCCATGGTAGGTAATCCTCCAAAAGAAATGTGACTCGCGTCGCCGCTTCCGAGTCCTATGCGGCGGGCGCGTTCAAAGACGAATCAGAGATTCTGACGAGACTAGGCCTCGACGACAGCGTAGATGTCGTCGGCGCGCATCAGCAGATACTTCTCGCCGTCGACCTTGACCTCGTTGCCACCGAACTTACCGTAGATGACAACGTCACCGACCTTGACGTCCATGGGGATGCGCTCACCCTTGTCGTTGACCTTGCCGGCGCCCACGGCAACGATGGTGCCGCGCTGCGGCTTCTCCTGGGCGTTGCTGGCGATGTACAGACCAGAAGCGGTCTTCTGCTCGGCCTCGTCGGGCTTGACCAGAACACGATCTGCAAGCGGCTTCAAAGACGACATGCTTGTCTCCTCCTTTTTGGGCCGCGCGGTTATACCACGCGAATTAACCCTTTTTGTTTGCGTACGCGTTGAATGGTACCCACGAATGGCGGGTTATACAACACAGAGTCAAAAAATCTTATTTTTGGCACTTAGATTTTCTGAATGCCGGGGGATAACTTAGCGGTGGCTCCCGTGTGGCTCCGGAGGCAGGTTAACTAATTCGAGCCCGGCATTCAGAAAAGTCAGTGCAGCAAAATGGCAATGCAGATGGTGCGAACAAGAAAGGGGCACGTTGTTGAGACGCGCTCTTTTAAGTTGCGGTGGAATAGTTCCTGTTTTTGGGCTTGAAGGCCGATTTTAGGGACTATTTCACCGCAACTGAGGGGTGAGATGTGGGGTTAACGCTCGTAGATGAGGTTGCCTGCCAGGTAGGTCGCCTGAACCTTGGTGGCTTGCAGTTCTTGGGGGTCAACGGTGAGCGGGTTTTGGTCCAGGACTACCAGGTCGGCATACTTGCCGGGCTCCAAGCTGCCGAGGTTTTGCTCGTCGCCCGCTGCGTACGCGCTGCCCAGGGTATAGTTGCGCAGAGCTGTGGCCGCATCGATGCGCTCGCTCGGCAGCCAGCCGCCCTCGGGCCAGTGGCTTTTGGGGTCCTGGCGCGTGATAGCCGTGTAGAGCACGTTCATGCTGGTAACAGCTGTGATAGGGCTGTCGGTACCGAAGGCTTGGCGAATGCCGCGCTGCTTATAGGTCGCAAACGGCCACATGATGCGGCTGCGCTCCAGGCCCAGATCGCGCTCCGGTCCACCCGGGTCGAGTGTAATGTGACAGGGCTGGCTCGAGGCAACGACGTTAAGCTTGCGTAGACGATCGATGTCCTCGGGCAAGAGGTTCTCCAGGTGCTCGAGCGTGTTATGGCCGTGCTGGGGCAGGCCGTACAGGTCGGCGGCCTCCTCGAAGATATCCAGCGCGGCATGAATCGCACCGTCGCCGATGACGTGGATGCGCACGGTATGGCCGCGCTCCGCGGCCGCCAGAACCAGCTTGCGCATGCGCTCGGCAGGAACCGTCAGGCGACCTTGATCGCCCGGGAAGCGCGGGTTGGTATAGGGCTCGGTGAGATAGGCCGTGTGTTCGCTCGACACGCCGTCGAAGAACTGCTTAAAGCCTGGCACCGAGAGCAGCGCGTTATTCGCGTAACGTGCCTGCAGCTCTTCCAAGCGCGACTGGTCATCCAGCAGCGTGGGGAACAGATGGGCTCGGATGCCCAACTTGCCGGCTGCCTGCAGCTTGTCGTAAACATCGTCGCGAATAAAGTCACAGCCCGGCATGGGCATGAGCGACATATCGCAGATTGAGGTGATGCCTTGCTCGGCCATACGCTTCATCTGGTCGGCGTAAGCGCTCGCGATGCGGTCCTCGCCCAGCCATTCAAGACAGCGCGGCAACAGCTGCATAGCAGCTGCCTCGTGAGCAATGCCCGTGAGCCCGCCGTTTGCATCCTTGTCGTAGCTGCCGCCCGCTGGTGGCTCGCTGTCGCGCGTGACGCCGAGCGCATCGAGTGCGCGGCTGTTGAGCCACAGCGTGTGCCCGTCGCCCGAATACATAACGCAGGGACGATCGGGGAATGCCGCATCGAGCGACGCCTTGGTAGGATGCTCGGGCGGGTCCCAACGGTAGTCGCGCCAGCCCTGTGTCACAACCCAAGCGTCGTCGGGCAGGTCCTGGGAAAACTCGAGCGCATGTTGCACCAGCGCCGCCTCGGACGTGCCCATATCCATGAGCATGTACGGCGAGGAACCGACCGAGGTATGGAAGAAGTGCAGGTGCGCATCGTGGAAACCGGGGCAGATGAATTGCTCGCCGTAGTCGACAACTGGCGCGGCGGCAGGGGCGGCGGCAATCACGTCATCGGGCGCGCCGACCGCGACGATGCGATCACCCGCGATGGCGATCGCCAACTCGCGGGCGGCATCGATGCCGTCTTGGGCGGTAAAAACGTTCTTGGAGCGGATAATCCGATCGATATGTTGCATGGGCATCCCCATCTCTGGCAGGAAATTCAACACCCCCGAGTGTACTCCCCCACTCTTGTTACAAAACCCCAAGCGGCAAACGGCAACTTTACCAGCCCTAGCGGCAGGTGGCATACTGGAGAGAGCCTGTACGATTTTGCGATCAACCCAGCAAGGAGCAAATCGACCATGACGAAGACCAAGGCACAGCAGATTATGGCGGCGACCGAGGCTCGCGCGGCTGACGACGTCACCGCAGCCATCAAAGATATCGCTACCGAATTTGAACCATATATCATCAAGCAGCGCCGGCACTTCCATAAGCACCCAGAGCTGAGCCTTGCCGAGGAGCGCACGACCTCCGACATCGCCAACCAGCTCGACGCCATGAATATCCCCTACGAGCGTCCCCTTAAGACGGGCCTTGTGGCGACCCTTCGCGGCACCGCGCCCGACGCCTATCGCGAGGACGGCACGCCACGCCGCCGCATCCTGCTGCGCGCCGACATCGACGCCCTGCCCGTCACCGAGCAGACCGGCGAGGAGTTCGCCAGCGTCAACGAGGGCCGCATGCACGCCTGCGGCCACGACTGCCATATCGCCATGATGCTCGGCACGCTGCAAATCCTGCGCCATATGACCGACGACATCCACGGCGAAGTCCGCATCGTCTTCCAGCCCAGCGAGGAAAACGGCCAGGGCGCCAAGCTCATGATCGGCACGGGTGTGCTCGACGGCGTCGATGGCGCCTACGCCGCACACATCTGGAGTGAGGTCGACGCCGGCACCGTGAGCTGCGAGCCCGGTCCGCGCATGGCCAATACCGACTGGTTCCGCATCGACGTCCGCGGCACCTCGTGCCATGGCGCCATGCCCCAGCGAGGTCACGACGCCGTCATGGTTGCCGCCGAAATTGTCAACGCCCTGCAGACCATCGTCTCGCGCGAAATCAGCCCCTACGAGCCGGCCGTCATCACCGTCGGCGAGCTGCACGGCGGCACCGCGCGCAACGTTATCGCCGGCACGGCCTACCTCGCCGGCACAGTGCGCACCTACGGCGATTCGACCCACGAGGAAATGCCGGAGCTCATGCGCCGCATCGTGGAGCATACCGCGGCAGCTCTGGGCGCCGAGGCAGAACTCACCGACTACACCATCGCCAACTACAAGGTCGAAAACGACGCCGCCTCGAGCGAGCGCTGCCGTCAGGCTGTAATCAAGTGCCTGGGCCCCACCGGCCAAGGCCATTATCGCGGCACGCTTTCGGGCGAGGATTTTTCGGAGTACCTGCGTCGCGTACCGGGCGTGCTCGCCTTTGTAGGTACGCGAAACCCCAAGATTGGCGCCACGTACGCCCAACATTCCTGCTTCTACAAGATCGACGAGACCGTGCTGGCAAAGGGCTCCATGGTGGCCGCCCAGTATGCTATCGACTTTTTGGCCGAGCCCACGCAAGAGGAGCTCGACGGCCCCGCGATTACCGCGGTCGCCGAAACCAACCCCGATCTGGCCGCCAAGTTGCGCTCTGCCAAGGCGACGACCGCCGAGGCTCGCGACGCCATCCATGATGCCCGAACGGCTCGCCATGCCGCGATCAAGGGCATCCACGACGCACGCGCTGCTGCACGCCGCGAGGAGAAGCACGACGAGTAGTCGTCACACCCATCCATAACAGCCTGGCTAAAGCAGAGCGGGGGCGGACGTATCGAAACGTCCGCCCCCGCTCATTCTTCAAGCGCTATTTCTACCATTTCTACCCCGTCCCCAAATAGCAGGCGGCGTGGCTACTCGTCCTGAGGCTCCTCGTCGGAGCCTGGCTCGGACGCCGGCTCAGGTGCAGGTGCCGGCTCAGGCTCAGGCTCAGGTGCAGGCTCGGACTCAGATGCCGTCTCAGGCTCGGGCGCCGGCTCAGGCTCGGTCGCGGGAGCGGGTGCAGGTGCCGGCGAAGCATCCGGAGCACCGTAACCCGAAGGGGTGGACTTCTTCTCGAAGGGCAACACAAAAGTCAGGACGTCGTCCTTATCCTCATCGGCCCACTCGCTTGCATAGCGTGCGGCCCAATAGCCAACGGCACGGTGCTTGAGCATCTTGCCAAAGACCGTAAGAAATACGGTGACGAAAGCGACCAGCACCAAGAACAGCGCGAGCGTGACGCCACCGCCGGTAACAATTGCCTCAATACCCGTAGGATGATAGTAGTAGCTATACATACCGACAGAGGCAATGGCGCCAAAGACGACCGTCAAGATCCATGTGACAACGTTGGCGACCAGGCCCGTCAAAAACTCGGGAAGGAACGAAGCACAGAACAGCTTGGTCTTGTTGTGCTTAAACGCCGCCCAGACCTTATCGAGCGAAAACGCGCTCTCGACACGCCCGGTCACCGCAAAGTGCATCACGGCGATGTCGGCGAACATCTTAAAGAAGACACCCAGAATCGCCGAGGCAATTAGCGCCAGGACAAGCAGGCCAAGCGAGCCAAACAGCGCAGCCTCGAGCGCATAAGAGCCGTAATAAGAATACGAGCCCGCAGCGCCAATTACCACGCCCTCCACCAGCGAAAGCACTACACCGATAACGGGAATGGCAGCGATAACCTCGAGCACGACCGAAATAACGCTCGAAAAGACTCCGAGACCAAACGACGTGGAACGCATCAGCGGACGATCCATGCCGTCATCGATCTTAAGCGACAGATCGCGACCCCACTCGATGCCAAAGCCGGAACCGCACACGCTCGCAATGCAAGCTGCCAAAAAGCCGATGGCAGCCGCAATGCCGCCAATAACGGGAATAAACAACACGAGCACCGACACAACGCAAATCAGCGCCGGCAAAAACGCGATTTGGCATACACGCTGAAGCACACCCGGAGTCTTGGTCATATCTTGGAACGCCTGAGCCACACAGCCCTTTGGCGCATTCGCCACGGGCGGTTGCGGAACAAACTGCTGAGGCTGAGGTTGACCCTGAGGGGCGGAGGCTGCAGCACCGGCATTAGGAGCGCCGCACACACCGCAGAACTTGTCGTTATCGCCCATAGGGGCGCCACACTGCGAACAGAACATCGAAATCATCCCTTCGTATCTAGAGCGAATCACCTGGATCGCAAACGATGTCTTTGGGATCATTATCGCCCAATGTGGGGACAAATACTCTTAGATGACGTATTTGCAACGCGTGAGGCGCTTTTGGATTGTTTGATGAGTGCGTCCGCGTTAGTTCGTTCCGCGGAAACCCTTGCCGACGATCTCGGAGCTGTCGACAATCGTAATAAAGGCACCCGGATCGACCTCGCGCGCATAGCGGCGCAGCTGCACGGCCTCGCGACGGCTCAGCACGCTCATGATCACCGTCACGCACTTGCCCGAGAAGGCACCGTAGCCACGACTGATAGTCGCCGTACGATTGAGATGCTTGACGATAAACTCCTCGACCTTAAGGGGCTCGGAGCAAATGACCGTGCAGACTTTGCGCAGGTGAATGCTCTCAATGGCTTTGTCGACCACAAGCGTCTTGGCAAACAGGCCGAGCACGCAATACAGACCGACACGCGGGCCATACAAAAAGGCCGCGATGGTCACGATGCCGATATCGACCAGCAACAGGGCACGGCCAATCTCGAGCGTCGTGCGGCGCTTGAGGATCATGGCAAGAATGTCCGTGCCACCCGTCGAGGCGCCGATATCAAAGACAATAGCGCTGCCGAGCGCCGGCAGAATCACGGCAAAGCACAGGTCGAGCCACATATCGCCCGTCAGAGAGACATCGGTCGGAATAAAGAACTCAAACAGCGAAACATAGGCGGACAACGCAAACGAGGCGAAGACGCTCCACAGGATTGCCTTGCGCTCCAAAAAGATAAAGCCCAAGACGACGAGAACCGCGTTGATAATCCACATAAAGACGCCGACGGGCAGGGTCGGGAACAGCGTGGACAGAATAACCGACACGCCCGAGGTGCCGCCAAAAGCAAAGTGATTAGGGGTTTTAAACGCAACGATGGCGAAGGCCGTAAGAATCAGGCCCAGATTGAGCTCGGCAAAAAAGCGCGGGAAGCCTGGCTCCTGGCTGCGCTTTTGGCCGACACGCTCGCCGCGCTCGATATCGGTGCGATCAACCACGCGCTCCATCGGCACCACGGGAGGACGATGCACCTCCTCGGCAGCACGCGATGCCGCCTCTGCCGCGGCGGCCTCAATCGCCCATGCCTTGCTTTCTGTTTCGTGCTCGTCGGCCATTACGGCAACCCCTCGTTAACAATTTGGAAACAATGCGCCCATTAGGGTAACGCGGAACGCGACGATTGCAACCCCTAGTTAGACGAGCGGTATGCCTACATCGGGGGGCATACAAATAACGGCCGGCCACGCTTTTGCTTGCGCGGTCGGCCGTTTAACGTTTTCGCAGATAAAACCTGCCAAAACAAACCTGTCCCTTTTTGGAAGGTTATTCGTGCTGGCTGGTGCGGTGCTCGTACTCCTCGGGGGTGATGACGTCCTCGATACGCAGGTTGACGCCCGCCACCTCAAGGCCGGTCATCGCGGCAAGGCGCTCGGTGACACGTGCCTTGACATCGTCGAAGATCGCGGGCGCATAGGCGCCGTACTCGATAATGACGGAGATGTTGACGACCACACGATTGTCATCGGTGACCTCGACCGTCACGCCCTTGGTCAGATTCTCGGCACCAAACTGCTCCTGCACAAAGTGCATGAGGTTACCTTTCATGCCCAGAACGTGCGGAACCTCGCGGGTGGCCATGGCAACGATCTTCTCGATCACGCCGTTGGAATAGGTCAGCGAGTCCTCGGACTCGTCTGTTTCCTCATCATCCTCGTCCGCATCATCGGCGGACTCGGCCTCGACGAGCGCCTCATCCTCGAACGCTACGTCCTCGGCCTCGGCGGTGACGGTCTCGTCTGCCTCGAGCTCGGTATCGGCTACATCGACCTTCGTATTAAAAGCCATGGTTCCTCCTTATGCCTGCCGCGGATGCGACAGTCGAATACATATTAGCGACCGCTAAACAGACGGCCGAAGAAGTTGACGATCCCGTTCTCGCCGTCGCGAATTTGGCCGATCACAGCGCCGATCAGCACGAAGAATGCAATGACGAGCGTGTCCCACAGGCCCAACGTGAGCACCAACACAGCGAGGATAAAGCCAGCGACGGCGCCGAGCGTGGTGTTGGGATGACGCACAGCATAGCTCCAGATGGCAGCGCCCGTACCCTTGATGAGACCCATAGCCTCGTCAAAATCCGCGGCTGCCGCGTCTTGTAACTCGGTTGCCTCTGCTTTGGAATCAACAGGTTCGTTCGCCGGCGTGGCGCTCTGGTCAATCGTCAGGCGCGGCGTACGAGCGGTCTTATCTTGATTGGTATCACTCACCGGAAACCTCCACGGTCTGGACGGTAGTCTTGGACGGCAAAAAACGGACGCGTGCGGTCGTGCCCGGCGTGCCGAGCATGGTGTCGCAGGCCTCCTCGATACGTTGCTGCATCGCGGCTGCAAGGGAGGCCACGTCCCGGTCGTCAAGCGCGATGGCGTCGACCTTAAAACAGACGCGCGATTCGTCGGAGCCCTGTACGCGCGCCTCGACGCGCTCGATCATCACGCGGTCGTCGCGCTCGGCAGCAACCCTGGCGCACGAAGAAAGCGCCGCGAGCGTGACCTCGATATTGCGCTCCCCCGCCGGATGCACGCAGGACGGCTCGCGACGAGCAAACATCAGGCGGAAGAAGCTTACCAGCACGCCAATCGCCACAACTCCGCCGCATGCCGTCACGACAATGCGCGGCATGGGGTCGCGCATCAGCAGCATAAAGCGATACGTATACGGCCCCCAAAACTGGCAGACAAGCGTACCCAGCGCCACGATGGCGGCGGCAAGATACACGATCGCTAGGGCTCGTTTGAGTACGCGCACGTGGCGCTCCCTTCAAATCTCGGCTCTCGAAATGCAAAACGGTTCGCATCATTATAAAAGAGCCGGGTCCGGTGCTCTACGCACGCGGATCCGGCTCATCTATTCCACGAGGCTTGCATGCTCGCTTCATTATGCCCAGATATGCACGGCTTAACCCGTGTGGGCGCTACTCCTCCTCGAGGGCAGCGATGACCTCGTCGGTCATGTCCATGGTGCTGTAAACATCCTGGACGTCGTCGAGCTCCTCAAGACGGTCGATGAGGCGCTGAACCTTCTTGGCGTCGGCGCCAGAAACCTCGGTCGGGGTGGTCGGGACCATGGTGGTCTCGGAGCCCTTGACCTGGACGCCCTGCTCTTCGAGCGCCTTGGAGACAGCCATGACCTCGTTGGCAGTAGTCCAGACGATCCACTCCTCGCCGGCATCCTCGTAGTCCTCGCCACCGGCCTCGGCGATGGCCATCATGAACTCATCCTCGTCACCGGCAGCGCCGTTGGCGATCATGGTCTCCTTCTTGGCGTTCTCGTCCAGGATCTCCTTGGCGACGACAATCTGGCCCTTGCGCTCAAACTGGAAGGCGACGGAGCCGGAGGTGCCCAGGTTGCCACCAGCGTGGGAGAAGGCGGAACGGACATCAGCGGCGGTACGGTTGCGGTTGTCGGTCAGGCAGTCGACGTAGACGGCGACACCGGCGGGACCGTAGCCCTCGTACACGATGTTCTCGTAGACGGCAGCGTCAGCACCCGAACCAAAAGCCTTGTCGATAGCGGACTTGATCTTGTCCTTAGGCATGGACTGAGCCTTGGCCTTGGCAACGGCAGCGGCGAGGCTGGCGTTGTTCTCGGGCAGCGGGTCACCGCCGAGACGGGCAGCAACGGTGATGTTGCGGCTGAGCTTGGAGAAGAGGGCGGAACGCTTGGCGTCCTGCGCGCCCTTACGATGCTTGGTTGTGGCCCACTTAGAGTGTCCGGACATACGTGTCTCCTATCGGTTTCGACCTAAAGCCCAGCGCAGATGCTCGGGCAATATAAACAAACGTCGTTATGATATACCTACTGGCCTGCGAGATAAACCCCAAAATGAAGGCGTCGTGATGATGCCACCCTTTGGTGCAAAGTATCCTGACCCCAATGCACCAAGTTAGGACCAGAGGAAGTCGCTGCGGGTGACGGTGGTGCCGATGGCAAAGGGCATGCAGGCGATAACCGGATACAGGTAGCGCATGTAGGTTGAGCCGTTGCACGGGCCAATCAGGCACACGGCGAGCACGCCCAACAGCGGCACCCAGATCGCCAGTGCACGCCATGAATGACGACGCAGTAGGTAGACCACCACGGCGATCATGATCCACACATAGGTGGCCGAGCTCATGGTGAGCGAGATAAAGGGAACACGCTGCACCGCCACACGGTACAGATTGATCAGGTGGTCGCACCAGCGCACCACCTTGCTATCGACCGGATGGAAGTCGAAGTATTTGAGGTTGTCGGGGCGCGCCATGATCTCGGCACTACGCGCCGTGCTGTAGACCCAGGCATCGCGCGCGCTCGGATAAAAATAACCATAGTAGTTATTGATAAGCGCCGAAATATAGCACTCGGGATCCTTCTTAAACATCTGAGCCCATACCTCAAAATAGGCATCGATGTCCTCCTGCGAGGCGTACTCGTTAAAGCAGTTCTTGACGGCATCGGACTTGTCGGGGTTGTAGCGGCGGCCCAGATTCTCGTACTTGAGTACGCGATCGATCACGGCACGCTCTTCGTCGGTCACCGAACCGTCGCAAGGAGCCTCCACGATGGTGCCGTCCTCCTTAACCGTGGGGTTGACGCCCGAGTTGAGGCCGTCGTGCTTTTGGACGAAACGAGCCGTCTGCTGGAACGGAATCGAGAGGATTTCGCGCTTGGAACCAGGCGTGATATCGTGCGCCGGCATAAAGACCTTGGTGAAGTACATATTAGAGGCAAGGCAGAGCGCGAGCACCGCGAGAACGCCAACCCAGCGGAAACGCGGGATGGCGCCCGAAGGCGCAGCACCAGTCTGCTTGACTGCACGACGAGCCACATGCACGTCCCATACGCAAAACGCCGCCGCGATTACGCATGCCGCCAGGGGAAACACCAGGCCGCCGTTGCGCAGGAACGTGGAACCCATGGAGCCCAGAGCGAGCAGCAGCCAGTCGTGGCGCGCAAAGAGCACGGGGGCTTTCTCGCCCGCTCGCTCGACATTGGCATCACGACGGGGCAAGCCACATGCCACGAGCTTGACGGTCTGTACCAACAGCACCAAGAACGCGTCGGCAAAGAGCACGTCTTTGGTGAGCAACGCCGCGTAGTTAGAGAACATCGGCATAAACGCGAAGAACAGCAGGATCGCACCGCGAACCGGCAGGCTCACGCCCAGTTTGCGCAGCGACGAAATGGAATAGGCCATGCAGGCGGCCGTGATGACGAACTGAGCACAGGTGTAGATGGCAAGACCTGCGTTGGCGCTGTTGAACAGTGAAAGCCCCAGCTGGACGCACGAACCGATGATAGCCGTGTGCACCACGGGGTGATGCCCGTTGAGCAGCACGTTGGGGTTGAGTAGGCGCAGGTAGTCGCTCGTGCCGTTGGGATAGTTGAACCACTGGCGAATCTGCGCACCCGTATCTCCCATAAAAAGGCCGGGCAGCGAAGCGATGAGCGTGGGCACCCAGGCGATCATAAGCACCAGGAAGGGCCCGGCAAAGGGATGGACCGAGAGCGCGGCATGAGCCACACGCCATATGCGGCCAAAGTGCGCTTCGGAAAAAGGGATGCGCCGAGAGCTCAGCCAATCCAGGCACTCAAAAGCCAAATAGAAGGCAACGATCGCCAAGAGCATCCAGCCCGCGCCGCCAATCCAGGCGCAGATGATGCGGGCTTTGTCGCCAAGGACAATCTCGGCCGAGTCGGTGAGGTCGTAGCTGCGGCCGAACACCATGCAGATGGCGAAGAACAGCGACGGCAGAATGATCGATGGACGCCAGGTGTCGCCACGGCCAAAGAACACGTAGCGAAACGGCAAGGTGAGCAGGCAGGCAAGTGCAAGTAGCATGACCGCGTCGGTATGGCCGGCAAACGAGAGGAGCACCTCGTAGCACACGTACAGCATGCCCGAGGCTTTGGGGTCAATCGCCAAGACTGCGTTGCTCGACACCGGGGCGGGATCGATGGAAAACGCCGTGGTCGCCAACAGCGCGAGCAAAAATGCGATGAGCGTCTGCTTGGCGGGGTAGCGCTTAAACCAGACGATGCGGGCAGCGTCGCGCGCAGCCGTTGTGGAGAGATCGGAATCCTTCACAGTCCAAAGAGCCTTTCTAGAAACCTGCCAAAAAGGGACAGGTTTATTTTGGCAGGTTTTATCTGGGGAAACGTTATTGTTCTGTCATCGTTGCCCAGCGAACCACCACAAAGGTGCCTGTCCCCTTTGTGGTGGTTAGGCGTCGAGGTAGATGCGCTGGGGTTGGTTGCGGCGACGAGCAAAGATGATGAGCGCCAGGCCCGCAATCACGAGTGGCAGACTCAACAGCTGACCCATGGTGATGACGCCGCCCAGCAGATAGCCCAGCTGCGCATCGGGCACGCGCACAAACTCAATGAGGAAGCGAACGATGCCGTAGCCCATCACAAAGACGCCCATAAACGTGCCTTGGGGCAGTAGCGGCTTTTTGCGGCTGAGCACCTGCAGAATGCAAAAGAGCACAATACCCTCGAGGAATGCCTCGTAGAGCTGGGAGGGATGGCGCGGCATATCGCCCGCGGTGCCGCCAAAGATCACGCCCCAGGGCAGATCGGTCGGCTTGCCCCACAGCTCGCCGTTGACAAAGTTTGCGCAGCGTCCCAGACATAAGGCCAGCGGAGCACCGATAACGGCAAGGTCGGCGATGGTCCAGGCGTCGAGCTTGTACATGCGGCACACGAGCACGCCGCCGATGATGCCGCCCACCAGGCCGCCATGGAAGCTCATGCCGCCTTCATTGGTAGCAAAGATCTCGAGCGGGTGCGCCCAGTAGTAGCCACCACCGTAAAAGACGACGTAGAACAGGCGCGCACCGATAATGAGGCCAAAGACCACGCCGACCACGACACTCGTCAGGTCGTCAATCGTGATGTTAAAGCCCCAGCGACGCTGTGTACGGTACATGACGACCGCCGTGAGCAGAGCGCCGACCACGTAGGCCAGGCCGTACCAGTAAATCGTGATAGGCCCCGCCGAAATCGCGACGGGATCAAGCATATGGTAGAAGTCGTTGAGCATGTCGACCCTCCTACTCCCTACATACAAATGCGGCCGCGGGCCTTGCGCTCGCAGCCGCATATTTGGGCGTAACGTCTATGCGGAGTATGCCGTCCGCAGCTTTCGCAGCTTAGAACGGCGCGTACTCGTCGTACAGGTCCTCGGCCTCGCCGGAGGCATTGACCTGCTCGACACGGGTAACGCCGGGCACATGCTCCTTTAGGATACGCTCGATACCCATGGACAGGGTCAGTGCACTCATAGGGCAGCCGGCGCAGGCGCCCTGCAGTTCCAGCTTGACGACGCCCTCGTCGTCGACGCCCACATAATCCATATCGCCGCCGTCGGCCTGCAGGTTGGGGCGGATCTCTTCAAGAACCTTCTTAAGCAGCTCTTCGTTAACAGCCACAGGGGCTCCTTTCTCACAATTACGCGGGCGCGCCCGCGGACAGAAGCTATGTTACTACAGCCGTGTACCCGCTCACGAGCCGTCCATGCGCGCAGACGCGACTTTCACGAGTAGTCAATTTGGGACGGGGCTCTTTGAGCTGCGTTCGTCGTCAGATAGCGACAACGCATATTACTGTCGAGCCTGTCCCCCGGTACCAATCTGAACATCGACGATGACCTGGCGGTAGCTGATGCCGCAAGAGTCAAGAATGCGGCGGCTGATACGGCCATCATCGGTGTCGGCGTACTTGTTGTCCAGGTAGACAACCTCGCCCACGCCCACCTGCGCCAAAATCTTGGCGCAGTCGTGGCACGGAAACAGCGTGACGTAGACCGTGGAACCCTCGAGGTCCTTGAGCGAACCACGGTAGTTGAGCACGGCGTTGGCCTCGGCGTGGACCACGTAGTTGTGCTTGTCCTGCAGCGGGTCGTCGCTCGTACCCCACGGGAAAAAGTCGTCGTTGAGCGCCGAGGGTGTACCGTTGTAGCCCACCGAAAGGATGCGGTGGTTGGTGTTGGCGATGCACGCACCCACCTGCGTGTTGGGGTCCTTGCTGCGGCGCTGCGCGGCGATAGCCACGCTCATAAAGAACTCGTCCCAGCTAATGACGTCCAGGCGCTTGCCTGACGAAGTTTGATGAAGATCGTCCGACATGGCAGACACCTCCGAAATCGCAATAGTTTGACCCATTGTAGCAGGTGGAAGGTGGAGACGTTTTTGTCCCATCGCCCCCATCGCTACGCGCGGCGTGGCTTTTGGTTGATGTGGTAGAGCTCGGCGAGACCCCGCAACGTCAGCGCATCGTCGACCGTCAGGCTATGGCCGACAAGGGCCGCAAGCGCCTCGGCATCGTCGCCGGTAATGACGATGGGCACGCTGCCCTCCCCCGCGGCCTTGGTCGCGCGCATCTCGGCGAGCACCATGTCGAGCATGCCGTCGATGCGGGCCACCTCGCCCAAGACCACGCCCGAGCGCATGGCCTCGCGCGTGTTGCGACCGATCACATGCGTGGGTGCCGAGGGCTCGACCTGCGGCAGGCGCGCTGCTGCCGCCGAAAGCGAGCGGGCGCCGAGCGCCAGCCCCGGCGCGATAACGCCGCCGACAAAGGTACCGTGCGCGTCGATGACCTCGATATTGGTCGTGGTGCCCAGGTCGATCACAATGCACGGCGAGCCGAAGACGGCGCGGGCCGCCACGGCGTCGGCAATGCGGTCGGGGCCGATCTCGGCCGGGTCGTCGTAGTGCACGGGCATGCCGGTCTTAAGTCCCGGTCCCACCGTGAGCACGCGTCCCGTGCAGGTACGGGAAAGCGCCGCCTTCCACGGACGCTCGAGCGCCGGGACCACGCAGCTCAGCACTGCGGCCGCGGGAACGAGTGCACCCGGCATGCCCGCATCGGCTGCCAGTGCGCACATGACCTGCGCGAGCCTCATGCGCGCTTCGTCGGCCGTAATGCTCGACGGCGTCGTGATCTCGCACGTCGCAAGCGGGCATTCCTGCGCCGCAGCCGAATCCTCGGCAAACAGACCAAAGCGAATGAACGTGTTACCCACGTCGACCGTCAATATATATGCGCACCCATTAAGCATCGTCGGCGCTCCTTTCGTCTGCCCAGCAGTATATCCCGATGATTATTCTGGGACGGGGATTTAAAAATCATTAGGTACGCAATGATTTTTAAATCCCCGTCCCAGAATAATCATCCTTTGGCCGAGCCCGGGGTAGCTAAAAAAGCCCCGTCCCAAAATGACTAGCTTGCGGCTATACTGGTGCGCGGTCGCGCGCGAGCTCACGCGGCGGCCCTTGGTAACCCGACTTCCCGCGCCGCATCCGTAGCGGCGCTCCCGGGGGAAGCGGATATACGCAAAGGAGTTCAATATGAGCAATCCCTCGAACCGCGCCTCGATGCGCGGGCAACTCACGCTGCGCGGTGTCGTCATCGGCGTCCTTGGCTGCGTGATCATCACGGCAAGCTCGGCCTACACGGCCCTCAAGATGGGCGCCCTCCCCTGGCCAATCATTTTCGCTGCCGTCATCTCGCTGTTCTTCCTGAAGCTCATGGGCAACGCCAGCCTCAACGAGGCCAACGTCACCCACACCATCATGTCCGCGGGCGCCATGGTCGCCGGCGGCCTGGCGTTTACCATCCCGGGCGCCTGGATGCTGGGCTATGCCGACCAGATCAGCTGGCTCGACATGTTTATCGTGGCGCTCGCCGGCACCATCCTGGGCCTGCTGGCCACCGCGCTCATCCACCGTCACTTTATCGTGGACGCCGCGCTGGAGTTCCCCACCGGCAACGCCGCAGCTCAGACCCTACGCGCCACCGAGGCCGGCGGCAAGACCGGTAAGCAGCTCTTTGGCTCCATGGCCATCGCAGGCATCTACAGCGTGCTGCGCGACGCCCTGGGCGTGGTGCCCAGCATGCTGTGCACGCTCAACATCCCCGGCGTGACCTTTGCCATCTACAACTCGCCCATGCTGCTGTCCATCGGCTTCCTCGTGGGCTTCGCCCCGGTCGCTTTCTGGTTTGCCGGCGCCCTGTTGGGCAACTTTGGCATCATCGTGGGCGGCACCGCTGCCGGTCTGTTCGACGTTATGACTGCGCAAGGCATCGTCAAGTCCCTGGGCATGGGCCTCATGATGGGCTTTGGCGTCGCCGTCGTCCTCAAGGACATCCTGCCGCAGGTCGCCGGTATCGTCCGCGGTCTTGCCGCCGACAGCTCCACCGACACCGACGAGCAGTCGCTCATCTCGGGCTCCCTTAAACTCGACGCCGGCATCATCGGCCTGGGCGCTGCCGCCATCGCCGTGATCGTCGCCATCGCGCTCGACCTTGGTCCCGTCCCGGCCGTCATCGTGACGCTGTTCACCTTTGTCACCACCATCATGAGCGCACAGAGCTGCGGCCAGACGGGCATCGACCCCATGGAGATCTTTGGCCTCATCGTTATGCTCATCGTGGCTGCCTTCGCGCAGCTCGCGCAGGTTAAACTGTTCTTTATCGCCGGCATCGTGGCCGTAGCGTGCGGCCTTGCGGGCGACGTCATGAACGACTTTAAGGCCGGCGCCGTGCTGGGCACCAACCCGCGTGCACAGTGGGTCGGCCAGGCCATCGGCGGCATCGTGGGCGCCCTGGTCGCTGCCGCCGTCATGGTCGCGCTCGTAACCGCCTATGGTCCGGACGCCTTTGGACCCGACAAGAGCTTTGTGGCCGCGCAGGCAAGCGTCGTCGCCACCATGGTCTCGGGCATCCCGAGCGTGCCGTGGTTTGCGGGCGGCTTTATCGCCGGCATCGTCATGTACTGGCTCGGCATTCCGGCCATGATGATCGGCCTGGGCGTGTACCTGCCGTTCTACATGTCACTCACGGCTTTCCTGGGCTCCTGCGTTAAGCTCGCCTACGACAAGTGGGCCGCTCACCGCGACGCCGAGGCCGGTCTTTCGGACGAGGAAAAGGCCGCCAAGGACGCCGCCTTCCAGGAGCAGGGCCTGGTTGTCGCCAGCGGCCTGCTCGGTGGCGAGTCCATCGTCGGCGTTATCCTGGCGTTTGTCTCTGTTGGCTTAAGCCTGCTGGGCTAAGCTGAGCAGCTGCTCGACAGCAACCATATTGCCTACGGCTTGCCCGGCCGGTAGCTTTCACGGCTGCTGACCGGGATTTTTGATATCGAAACAAAGAAAGGCCGGCGCGCTGCGTTTAACAGCGCGCCGGCCTTATCGGTTAAGCTATCGAAGCGTTCCTGCTATGAACCGAAGTTCGTTGCAGAATCTACGCTCGAAACGCTACATCTGCTTGCGACGACGATCGCTCAGCGTCACACCAGCGGCCACGAGGGTGATACCGCCGATGACGAACACCTCGCCCGCAAGAGCGGAGTCATCGCCAGTCTGGGCGAGCGCGGCCGACGTGGCCTTCTTCTTGGCGACAGGAGCCTTTGCAGCAGCCTGTGCAACCTGAGGCTTGGCCTGCGGCTCAGCCTTGGGATGATACTTGTCGTACTCGGCCTGCGCGGCAGCCAGGGCATCCTTGGCATCGCCAAGCTCAGCCAGCGCGGCGGCATAGGCGTCGTTGGCATCGGACAGCTTGGCATCGGCATCGCTCAGGGCAGCCTTGTGACCAGCGGCAGCATCGACGGCAGCCTTGTAGCGAGCGTAGGCAGCGTTAAGCTTGACCAGCTTATCGTTGCCCGTCGTGCCCGCGGCAAGAGAGGCCTTGTGGTCGACAGCTTCAAGATCGGCCTTGAGTACCTCATCGCTGGCAAGCTCGGCCTTGGCCTTGACGATCTCGAAGTTCGCATCGACGACGGCTTCGTTGGCGGCCTCGAGCTGCTTCTGGGCATCGGCGACGCCGGCGACGGCGGCGTCATAGGCGACCTTGGCGTCATCGACCGCCTTCTGGGCTCCAGCGAAGCGCTCGAAGGCCTTGTTCGCGGTGGCCAGTTCGCCCTCGGCAGCCTTGGCCTTGGCCTGCGCGTCGGACAGGGCCTGCGTCTTGGCGGCAACCGCCTGCTTGGCGTCCGAAAGAGCAGTCGCGGCCTGGACATCTGCGGCCTGGGCCTTGTCTACACCAGCCTGGGCGGCATCGTCGGCCTTCTTTGCCTCGTCAAGCGAGCCCTGCTTATTCGCAAGGTCCGCCTGGGCGGCATCGCGCTTGGCGGCAAGGTCCTTGACCGAAGCCGTGGCATTGTCATACGCCTCGTTGGCCTTATCGGACTTTGTCTTGGCGGTATCGCAGGAGCTGCGAGCCTTCGCCTTGTGAGCAGCGGCATCGGCTGCCTTCTTCTTGCTGTCAGCAAGCGTGGCGTTTGCCTTGTCGAGGGCCGCCTGGGCAGTAGCGGCCTTGCTCTTGGCGGCATCGAGGTTCTGCTTGAGGGACTCGATGTCGATTCCGCCGAGTGCGTCCTTCGCGGCGTTGTATGCCGTCTTCGCGGCGGCGGTGCCGGACTTAGCCTTCTCGTACTCGCCCTTGGCGGTGTTCATGTTCACATCGGCTGCGGTGAAAGCGTCCTGGGCGGCATCCTGCCCGTTTACAGCTGCGAAGTAAGCTTCCCTAGTAGTTCCAAAGTTCTTCTGCGCCTCGGCGAGCTTGCCCTGAAGCTTCTTGAGCTGCGCCTTCTGCGCCTGCGTGCCGCCAGCGTTATAGGCAGAATCGATGTAGTCGTTGACGAGCTTCTTGAACTCAGAGACCGTGAAATCGGCCTGAGTGTCATCATCGCTGTAATCGAATGCGGTTACCTCGGAATCGGTGTTCTTTCCGCTACCGGTTGCGATACCGATAGCCGCCGTAGCGGAATCGATAATGTTGAGATAGTGCCCGCAGCCGTCTCCTCTTTCCTTACCGTTCTCATCTTTTGTACCGGAATACACATCGTTATAGTTTTGGTAGATATAGTACGAATCATAGCGATGAGCTATGAGATCTTTGCCAGCCTCGCTATCCGCACCGTACTTTTTAATCCAATTCTCGTAATTAACCTTCTCCTGAGTGTAGAGACCAGTGTAGGGCCAGCCGAGGGTATCCTCGGTCTCACCGCCGGTGTATGCTCCGCCGCCGCCGGCAAGATTTTCACCGTTATCATAGTAGCAGCCAGAGTGTCCCCAGATGTTCGATGAATACGATGTATTGAGGGCGGCTGCCACAGTCATGCGGAGGCTGACGCTGAGCGCCGACTGGCCGTTCGCCTTGCGGAGATTGTTTTGGGTGTCGAGATATGTCAGGGCGTTGCGCATCTGCTCCAAGGAGAGCGGGTTGGCGTCGCGAGACATGTCCTGATCGACGTACTGGTCATACCATTCGGCCTTGTCATCGGCGCCGGTCAACGTCGATACGGCATCCTGGGCGTTCTTTTTCTGCGTGGCTGTGAACTGGCTGCCGCCGATGATGTAGTTCATGAAGCCGAACATACCCTGACTGATGACTTCCTGGTCAACGGTCATGTTGGACTTTAGGTCTGCAATCTGCTGCTCAAGAGCCTCAACCTGGACATTAGCAGCGTCATAAGCCTTTTCCGCGGCGTTCGAAGCGGCGCAGGCCGCCTCCCACTCGCTGCGCTTCTGCTGGCGGACCTCGACGAGTCGGTCGTACTCCGCCTTCTTGTCGGCCTCGGTCTGCTGGGCCTGCTCGTATGCGGTCTTCGCGGCGTCACGCTTACTGGCCGCGTCCTTGTACTCCTTGTTTGCCGCATCGTATGCAGACTGGGCAGATGCCACAGCAGCGTTGGCGGCGTTGGCCTTCTCCTGCGCGGCAGCGACGGCATCCTGGGCGGCCTGCAGATTTGTCTGTGCGGTGGCGTCTGCAGTCGTCGCGGCTTCGAGCGCGTCCTGCGCGGTCTTGAGCTCACCAGCAGCAGCGATCTTGGCGGCCTCAAGCGCGCTCAGGTCAACACCCGTACCCGAGACGGCAGCATCGAGCGCGGCCTGCGCCTGGTTGAACTTCTGCTGGGCGTTATCGCGCGCGGTGGTTGCGACTGCGAGAGCAGCGGCAGTCTCCTGCTTCTTGGCCTGGGCGGAAGTCAGAGCGGCCTCAGTGTCCTTCTTTTCCTGCTGAGCGCTGGCCTCGGCAGCCTTGGCCTGGTCCAGATTGGCCTGTGCAGCAGTAACGGCCTTATTGGCGTCATCGAGCTTTGCCTGCGCGTCCTCGACGACCTTCTTGGCGGCCGCGTACTCGTCCATACCCATGGCCTCGAGCTTGGCCTGGGCATCATCGAGGGCCTTCTTGGCCTCATCCTGCTTTGCCTTGGCGTCCTTGAGCGTCTGCGTCTTATCCTCGACACTCTTGTTGGCCTGTTCGAGCTGATCGTTCAGGTCGCCCAGCTTCTTCTGCTGCTGCTCGGTCTTTTCGACGGCGGCTTTGAGCTCGTCAATCTTCTCCTGAAGCGCGGCGACTTCTGCTGCGTTCTGCTCGATTTCGTTGTCGCTCACAGCCTGCGAGGCCTGATTCTTTTGCTGCTGTGCCTGCTTTTGAGACTGGCCCGCCGCGTCGGCCTTCTTCTGGGCGGCATCGTAGGCGGCCTGAGCGTCCTTGAGCTGCTTTGCCGACTCCTCGGCCAGCTGGGCAGCCGTCTTTACGACCGCTTGGTTACCGGCGGCAACGGTATTCTCTACAGAACTACCCCCCCCCTGAACAGAATCGCCGTTATCTGCCGTCGGTGCGGCGATTGCCGCCAGCGGCGACATGAGCGGCTGAGCGATGAGGCCCGCCGTCAAAACGGTTGCGACGGCGCGGTTGGCAACGCCCTTGACGTTGACGGCCTTGGCCCGAGGCTCAAAGTGCTGTGGGATATAGTTTGCCATGGCTTTCTCCCTTTGACACGGATGTATCCATACGCCTCAAAATGTAGGAGCTGATTTTTGAATTCTGTTGCGCAACATTGGTCACCAGCGGATTTTTTGAAATTCGCGCTCTCGTGCTTCACAATTTCGTCACATATGTAGGAGCTGGTGCATCATATTCTTGCGGGATCGAATTGAGCCTGTGATTTGCATTTGCTCCCGCGTCATCCGCCCTATCGGATTCCGCATCCAACAGACACCCCGCCCGCCACGGTGTAGAGTTAAGACAACGGGCGCGTTGCGCGGACCGCGCTGGAACGAGGTGGACATGGAACTCGACAAACAACAGATCAAGCGACTGCGCGAGCGTCATCATCGGCGTCACGGCATCCGCCCCGCTCATAGCGAAGCCATGGAAAACATCACCCGCTTCCTCAAGCGCGCATTCAACATTCGCAAGGGTCGCGCGCCCTATCACGTGATCCGCAAGCGTTTTGTAAACGGGGCGCGTCTGACTGGCTCCCACCTATGCATCCTCATCATCGCCATGCTGATCGCAAGCATCGGCCTCGATATCGATTCGGACATCGCCATCGTGGGCGCCATGCTCATCTGCCCGCTCATGGGCTCGGTCCTTGCCATGGCATACGGTATTGCCACGCTCGACCGCGAGATTACCGTCGAAGCCGTCGCCAGCCTTGCGCTGCAGATGGTCTTTTGCCTGGTCACGTCCACGCTGTACTTTAAGCTCTCGCCCCTTGGCACCACCACGGCGGCCATCATCGACAACTCGACACCCACCGTCTGGGACCTTACCATCGCACTCGCAGGCGGCTTTGCAGGCGGGCTGGGCAACTCGCGCGACCAGGAACCCGCCACGCTCATCGCCGGCGTGGCCGTGGCGACCGCGCTCATGCCGCCTCTGTGCGCGGCGGGCTATGGCATCGCCATCGCAAGCGGGTCGCTGTTTCTCTCGGCGCTTTACGAGTTTGGCATCAACGTGGTCTTTATCGCACTCGCGGCCGAAGCCGTATTACTTATCTTGCGCGTGCCGCTCAAGCGCGACCTGAACGGCGACGGTATTGTGACCGCTGAGGAAGACGCCGAGGTCAACGAGCTGTCACACAAGGTGCGCCGCCGCATCATTGTGGGCACGATGATCTTTACCATCCCCTGCATCGTCATGACCGCGGGGTCCATTGGCTCGGCGCAGGCCGGCGTGCAGGACGGCTATGGCGTCACCGAAACCACGCGCGAGCTCGCCGCGGTGCTGCCGGGCTTTAAGGATTACACCGTCGCCGTCGAGACCTCGGCTGCCGAGGGCGAGGAAGAGGGCATCGTCGAGCGCGAGGTTGTCGCCCACGTGACGACAAGCGAGGCGCTCGGGGCGCACGACCGCCACGTCGCCCGCAAGCTCATCGACCTCAACGTGCCCGAGCTCGATCGCGTGGAGTTCGATGTGAAGTGATGCCGGCGCGGGAGGAATGCTCGCACGGACGCAAGTTACGACGAGGCGCAGGCGCGATACGGACACGAGCAAATTGCGGGGTGCAGTTCACGCCCGCGCCCCGTTCGCTGTTCTATTGCCGTGAATCAACTGTCCGAATCGACCTCGCCAGACTCCACCGTAAACGCCGGATCGGTGCTCACAAGATAAAATCGGGTCACTTTGCTATCTCTAAATAGATAGAGCTGGCCCTGCTCGCGTCGGCGCGATATATACGCCACGTGGACCGTACCGAATTCTTCGCCGTTTTCCTTCTTTAATATCAGGATGTTGGGGTCATCCATACGCTTAAACTGCCCGTCTGTGCAGATTCCGTCTTGGTCGACCAGCTGCCATCGACAGTTGTCCTCCTCAAGAAAAGCCAGGGTTTCCCGACTCGTTTTGTCATCCCGATAGAAACCATCAATGGCAAACCCTTCGGAAGCGCATTCCTGCATATAGGACGTTTCTCGGCTTATAGCAAACAGCCCTGTAGCGCCCAGAAGCACAGCCAGGCAGACCACTGCAAGGGTTATCGAAATAGCACGGCGACCCATGTTAGCCCAACCGATAGTTGTTTAACGGAGCGTGAAACATACCTGGAACCTCCGATATCAGGGGGAACGTCGCCAGCAGGCTGGCGACAACTATATGTTTCTGACATCAAACCATATGGCTACCACTCGCGGAGGGGGCATCGGCGAACGGCGTGTTTTCATACTCCATTGGTCAAACCTAAGCGCAGCGCTACAGCTCGTACTTGTACACGCGGTAGATGTACTTTTCGGCTTCCATCTCGTAGGTGGCGATGGCCAGACCGTAGCGGTCGTCTCGTCGTTTGGCAGATAGGTCACACTGTGCTGGCCTGCGTTGAGCGAAAAATCGCCTTGGGCCTGCAGCAACTTGTCCTCAAAGCCCGAGCCGACCCAGAAATCGGACAAGCCCACGGAAGGCTGCAGCGAGATCATTTGCGCAACATATGTTCAGCAAAAACGGGTGGTAGCCGGTACGACTACCACCCGTTTGTCTTATATCCGGCTCGAAGTAGGCCAACTACTTCTTAATACCGCGCCCCAGGCGCTTGGCGACCGATGCAACGGCCTCCTCACTGGCAGATCCGCAGCTCGCACAGCCGTCGTGGGCACGCATCTGACCGGTGACCTCGTCCATCGCGAGCGGCGCCACCTTCTCGAGCTTAAAGCCCTTGCCGGCGCGCATGTTCTCCTTTGCCACGCTGATCATGAGCTTAATACGGTTGAGCTGGTTGACCTCGGATGCACCGGGGTCGTAGTCCACCGCGACGATGTTGCTCTCGGGATGTTGGCGGCGCAGCTCCTTGATCACGGCCTTGCCCACCACGTGGTTGGGCAGGCACGCGAAGGGCTGCGTGCAGATGATGTTGGGCGCACCGTGGTCAATCAGATCGAGCATCTCAGCCGTGAGCAGCCAGCCCTCGCCCATGTTGTTGCACACCGAAAGCACCGTGCGGGCCTTATCGGCCATGGTGCCGATGCGCTCGGGCGCCTCAAAGCGGCGGGACTTTTCGAGCATCTCCTCCACCGGCGTACGCATCCAGTCCACGAGCTTGATGAGCGCCTGCATGCCCGCACGCGTTGTAGCAGAGCTACCCAGCTCATCCTTCTGCAGCTCGGCGTTGCTCATGGAGTACAGGAAGAAGTCGAGCAGGCCCGGCACCACGGCCTCGCAGCCCTCGCGCTCGATAACGTCGACCACGTGGTTGTTGGCCGTGGGATGGAACTTGACCAAGATCTCGCCGACCACGCCCACGCGCGGCTTGGTACCCTCGCCCACGAGCGGCATGGTATCGAACGCGCGGATGGCTTCGCGGCACAGCTTGGTGTAATTATGCCTGTTGAACTTGGGCGCCAGCTTGCGGGCGCGCGCCATGTACTCCTCGTAGAGCGCATTGGCGGCACCGGGCGTAGCCTCGTACGGACGGCAACGATAGAGCATCTGCATCATCACGTCGCCAAAGAGCACCGCGTAGACTGCTTGCTTGAGCAGCGCCGGCGTAATCTTAAAGCCAGGATTATCCTCGCCGAGCGCCACGGCCGAAAGCGAGATCACCGGGATCTCGGGGTGGCCGCTCTCGCGCAGGGCCTTGCGGATGAGTGCGATGTAGTTGGTGGCACGGCAGCCGCCGCCGGTCTGGCTGATAACCACGGCCGTCTTGGACAGGTCGTACCGGCCGCTCTCGATGGCCTCCATAATCTGGCCCGTTACCAGAATCGACGGGTAGCAAATGTCATTGTTCACGTAGCGCAGGCCCGCCTCGACGGCGTCATGGTCGGTCGAGGGCAGCAGCTCCAAGTTGTAGCCGGCACCGCGGAATACCTCTTTGACCAGGTCAAAGTGGATCGGCGCCATCTGCGGGCACAGGATGGTATAGCCCTCCTCGCGCATCTGCTCGGTAAAGGGCACCTTTGGCCACGCGGTCGATGCGCTCTCACGCTGCGCTTCGAACGTGTACTTGCGGCTCGCGAATGCGGGGGCATCCGTGGAGGGCGCCACCGGCGCAGCATCGCCCTGCTCGTAGGCCTCGCCCGCGGCCGTGGCCTCGGCCAAGCGCTCGGCCTCCTGGTCCTTAAGCGCCGCCATGAGCGAGCGGATGCGGATGCGCGCGGCACCCAGGTT
Organism: Collinsella sp.; assembly: GCA_019414505.1. Lineage (GTDB taxonomy): Bacteria > Actinomycetota > Coriobacteriia > Coriobacteriales > Coriobacteriaceae > Collinsella. Next base: position 54,346 of record DXLW01000002.1, on the reverse strand, counting down.
GGACACCTCGTCGATCTTGAGCACGGTGTAGATCTTGCCGCTGGCCTCCAGGATCTCCTGCACCTGGTCGGTGGTCAGGGCGTCCAAGCCGCAGCCGAAGGAGTTGAGCTGAATCAGGTCCAGGTCGTTGCGCATCGTCACAAAACGGGCGACGGCGTACAGGCGGCTGTGGTACATCCACTGGTCGACGACGCGAATCGGGCGCTCGGGCTTCACGAGATGCGCGAGCGAATCCTCGGTAAAGACCGCAAAGCCAAAGCTCGAGATAAGCTCAGGCAGGGCGTGGTTGATCTCGGGGTCGTTGTGGTAAGGACGGCCGGCGAGCACAATGCCGTGGCCGCCGTGGTCCTCAACCCACTTAAGGGCTTCCTCGCCCATGGTCTGGATGTCCTCGTGGAAGCGCGCATCGGCCTCAAAAGCAGCGTTGACGGCGGCATCGACCTCGGAGCGCGTGATCTTGGGACCGCGCACGCGACCGCGGCCGGCTTGCGCATCGGCCACACGGTCGACGGCGAGCACCTGGTACAGGCGGCGCTTGAGCTCGGTCTTGTCGTGATAGGGCACAAACGGGTACAGGAACTCGATGTTCTGCTCGCGGATCTCGTCGATATTGAGCGCAAGCGCCGTGGGGTAGCTCATGACGATGGGGCAGTTGTAGCAGTTGCCAGCGGTCGGATCCTCCTTGCGCTCCCAGCGCACGCACGGCATCCAAATGAAGTCGACATCGCGGTCGATAAGGTTCATCACATGGCCGTGGCTCATCTTTGCCGGATAGCACACGCTCTCGGACGGCATGGACTCGATGCCCGCCTGGTAGGTCTTTTTGCTCGACTGGTCGGACAGCTGCACGCTAAAGCCCAGGCGCGTAAAGAACGCGTGCCAGAAGGGGTAGTTCTCGTACATGTTGAGTGCGCGCGGGATGCCGACGGTGCCGCGCGGGGCCTCGTCGGGACTCAGCGCCTCGCGGTTAAAGAGCAGCTCGTTTTTCTTTTTGAAGAGGTTGGGGGCCTCGGTCTTCTGCTTTTTGTGGCCGGCGCCCTTCTCGCAGCGGTTGCCGGTAATGAAGCGCCTGCCGCCGCCAAAGTCGTTGACGGTAAGCTGGCAGTTGTTGGAGCAACGGCCGCAGCGGACGTGCTTTTGCGTCACGGTGAGGTGCGCGATGTCCTCGGCCGAAAGGATGGTCGAGGTGCCGTCGGCGCCGGCGCGATCGCGGGCGAGCAGGGCAGCACCATAGGCACCCATGCAACCGGCGATGTCGGGGCGCACGGCGTGAACGCCGGTGAGCTGCTCAAACGCACGCAGCGTGGCATCGGACATAAAAGTGCCGCCCTGAACGATCACCTGGCTGCCGATCTCCTTGGGATCGCGCAGCTTAATAACCTTGAACAGGGCATTCTTGATGACGGAATAGGACAGGCCGGCCGCGATGTCGCCCACTGTGGCGCCTTCTTTTTGCGCCTGCTTGACGCGCGAGTTCATAAAGACCGTGCAGCGGCTGCCCAGGTCGACCGGGGCCTTGGCATGGATGGCAGCGTCGGCGAACGCGCGCACGTCCATGTTCATAGAGACGGCGAAGCTCTCGATAAAGCTACCGCAACCCGACGAACAGGCCTCGTTGAGCATGATGTGCTCGATAACACCGTCCTTGACGCGCAGGCACTTCATGTCCTGGCCGCCAATGTCCAGAATGAACTCGACGCCGGGCAGGAACGCCTTGGCGCCGCGCAGGTGCGCAACGGTCTCGATCTCGCCGGAGTCAGCCTTGAGCGCCTCGATGAGCAGCGCCTCGCCGTAGCCCGTAGTTGTCACGTGGCCGATGGTGCAGCCGGCGGGGATGTGGTTGTAGAAATCGGCCATGATGACCTTGGCCGTGCCCAGGATGTCACCGTTGTTGTTGCCGTACCAGGTGTGCAACAGCTGGCCGTCCTCGCCCACGAGCGCGGCCTTCATGGTGGTGGAGCCGGCGTCGATGCCGATGAACACGCGGCCGGTGTAGCCGTCGAGCTTGCCCTTGGGGACGACTTCCTGGTCGTGGCGGGTCTTGAACTCGGCAAAGTCCTCGTCGGTGGCAAAGAGCGGATCCAGACGCTCGACCTCGGCACCCTGCGTGTCACCCAGGGCATCGATGGCCTCGATGAGCTGCGGGAACGTGCTGAGCTTGTTGGACTCATGCGCCATGGCGGCACCGCTCGCCACGAACAGGTGAGCGTTTTGGGGCACGATACGGTGTTCCTCGTCCAGGTTGAGCGTGAGGTAGAAGCGGTGGCGCAGCTCGGAGAGATACTGCAGCGGGCCGCCCAGGAAAGCGACGTTGCCGCGGATGGGACGGCCGCACGCCAGACCCGAGATGGTCTGGGTCACGACGGCCTGGAAGATGGAAGCGGCTACGTCCTCGGGACGGGCGCCTTCGTTGAGCAGCGGCTGCACGTCGGTCTTGGCAAAAACGCCGCAGCGGCTGGCGATGGGATAGATGGTGGTGGCGTTGGCCGCGAGTTCGTTAAGGCCGCTGGCATCGGTGTGCAGCAGAGTGGCCATCTGGTCGATGAAGGCGCCCGTGCCGCCGGCGCAGGTGCCGTTCATGCGCTGCTCGATGCCGTTGTCGAAGTAGATGATCTTGGCGTCCTCGCCGCCCAGCTCGATGGCGACGTCGGTGGCCGGGATGAGGGTCTCGACGGCACGCTTGCTGGCGATGACCTCCTGGACAAACTCCAGGTCGAGCCACTGGGACAGCAGCAGGCCGCCCGAGCCGGTAATGGCGCAGGTCATCTGGGCCGTCGGCAGCACGGTCGCAGCGCCCTCGAACAGGTCGCGGGCACAAGCGCGGACGTCGGTGTGGTGGCGCTGGTACTTGGCGTAGACGATCTGGTTGTCGTCGTTGAGCACGGCGAGCTTAACGGTGGTGGAGCCCACGTCGATGCCCAGGTGCAGGTTGCCGCGGGCGGCCTCGGGGTTGAAGATCGCGCCTTCGGGGGCCTGGGCGGCGGCTACGGGCTCAGCGGCGGTGGCGGGCTCGCTGACGACGGAAGTCTCCCCTGCCACGTTCTTGGCATCGGCAACTGCCTCGGCAACTTTCTCGGCAGCCGCGGTCGCGGCCTTCTGCGCGGCGTCCACCACGGCGGGCGCGGCCTCGCGTGCGGCAGCGACCATGCGGTCCTTGATGCCCTCGACGAGTTTGCTCATTGTCTCTCCTCTTAGTTGTTGGACTCGACGGTTGCGGTGGTGTCGACCGCGTCCTCGAGCTGCAGATTCAATAGCTTCATGCCGTATTCCGGCACGTTGATATCAATGGGTTGGCCATACAGGTCGCCGGGGCGCACAAAGGCGATAACCGTCATAATGCGCGCCATGGTCTCGGGCGATTCGGTGAGCCCACGCTCAAACCAGCGCTGAATCAGGCCGACCTCGGCACTCACGACATAGGTAACGTAGTAGTCAAAGAAGGTGCCCAGTGCCAGGCCCAAGATGCCCGTCTGTGCACGCGGCACCACGGCCTCGCGTGCGGTATCGATGATCTTTTTAATAAAGGCGGGGTCGCCGCCCGGGCCCAGTAGGGCCCCGATAAGGTCGCGATTAGCCGCAAGATAGCGAAGCAGCTCAACCGAACCGGGTGCCGGCTCGAGCTCGTCGATGTTGCGGTAAAGATCGGGTAATTGAGCTGCGGTGATAAGCTCCACCCGCTCGCGAATCTCGGCAAGCAGGCCGTCCTCGATCTGGCTGATAAAGTCGGGGATATCGCGGTAGTGCGAATAGAACGTTCGACGCGTAAGACCGGCGCGCTCGGTGAGCGACGCGACGTTAATGCGCGAAAGGTCGCCGCTTTCGGCAAGCTCGCTGGCAAGCGCCTGGCGAAGGGCGCGCTGCGAGCGAAGGGACCGACGATCACATTTCTCGAGCTGGGACAAGCGTCCTCCTTGTTACTCAGACTGTACGCTATTGCACAGTGCGAGTATTATTGCACACCGTGTGTATCAACACGTAAAGGCAATATTTGGAATGTGACAAAGGGCAGTCCCTTTGTCACATTCAGCGACCGCCTAGGTTGTGCCAGTTGTGCCTGGCTTTTGGAGCGGCATTGCCGATTGTTCAAAATGTCATTCGTGGGTAGAATAGTGTCGACGGCAGCCCAAGTTCTGGAAAGCTGGGCAGCGCCGTTGCTTGGATTAAGGGGTCAACGCCTTAGCGGCGGCGACCCCTTTTACGTTGCTTCGAACGTTGCTTGAGTGCCTCGGAAAGCCCGACGAGCGCCGTGGAGAACGAGACCAAAGCGGTCAGAAGTCTCACGAAATCAATCAGATCGGTCATGGGCATCACCTCCCATCAGATGGAGGGCGTTGCCCGGCACATGGAACTGCCGCCAACAGTATCAATTCTATCAAAGCGCAGTTAGATATGCGAATGTTTGTTCGTATTTCAAGAGACCAGCGTCACCTGTGACAAAGGGGCTGTCCCTTTGTCACATTATTCGATTACGGTGCAGGAGTTCTGCTTGTGCATGGTGGCAAGCATGTGTTTGGGAACGGCGTGGACCATGCAACTGCCGATAGTTGCGCTCGCGGCGTCCTTGGCTGCCTCGCTTGCGTTTTTGGTCGCGTAGCTGTGGCGGAAGCGTTTGAGCATGGCAATGTCGTTGCCGCCGTCGCCGTAGACCGCGACCTCGTCCTCGGCAATGCCGTAGTAGCCCGCCAGCCAGGCCACGCTCTCGCCCTTGTTGCATGCCACATCCGTGATCTCAAACATCACCGGGTCAAACGGCGCGTTGACCACGCGGTCCGAGCGCTCGGCCAAATACGCCTTAAGGTCGCGCTCCAGCTCGGGCGAGATCACACGGCAGTTGATCTTGCACACATCGTGGCGCAGAATGTCACCGATCGACTGGTCGAAATACTGTTCCTCGTGATACCCGCCACGTGCACGCATGCCGCGCATCACGATGCGCTTGATAGGACTGTCTTTTTTAAAGCCTGCCTGGTGCATCTCGAACGATCCACTCGAGAACATGCCATCGGGCGTGGAGCAGTCAAAACAGATATCCGGAAACTCCTTGAGCAGCTCCTCGGTAATCTGCGAGTCGATGGTCCAGGTCCTGAGCACCTCGCCATGGCTGTCGCGCACGATGGACCCATTGGAGCAGCAGGCGTCGAGTGCCAGGCCCGTAAAGCCATGCTCGCCAATCGGCAGCGTCGAGCGCCCGGTCGCGGGAACCACATGCAGGCCAGCCTCGGTCAGCTCGCGAATGGCACGGCGGATGGTCCCATCCGCTTCGTGCAGGGCGTTCAGCAGCGTTCCGTCTAAATCACTCGCGAACATCTTGATCATGGGCATGCCTCTCCTTCGTCTGCACGATATTGTAGACGAAGGAGAGGCATGCCCAAACAATGCCGTCACGGCGCGACGCGCCACTGCCTCCACAAATTCACGGTGCCCCAGCGCCTTAAGACATTCGCCATAAGCGACTTTTCAGCCGATAAAACAGCGCCGTCGTCAACGTCAGCACCGCAAACATGCCTGCGAATACAATCGCCGGTGTCCATCGATCATATGCGAGCCCGTAAACCAATTGGCCAATAGGCGTTGCACAGGAAAGCATCATATAAACGAGTGCCAGCACTTTTCCGCAGAGTTCCTTTGGCGCTGACCGCTGAACAAATGAAACAATTTCGACCGATGCAATGCTTGCCCACGCCATGACCCATGCCGAGCCGGCCGCAAGCGCGGCAAACGCTAATTCATCAGGACCGCTCAGTAGCGTGACAATAATCGGTACGACTCCAAAACAAATCATCGCAACATATCGACATATGCCCTTGAAGGAAAAACGATGCGGCCAAATACCGACCAAACCACTGCCGACAAGACCGCCTAAGCCCATAGCCACCTCAATAATCCCAACAAAGGATGATTGCATTCCGAGATGCTTTGCAACAATAACGGGAGCACCAATCGTTAACCCAACTAACGCAAGGTTCAAAATAGCCGCAAGCAAAAACACAACGAGCAATGATGCGTTTTGAAACAGGTACCGAATCGACTCCCGAAAATCGCTTCGGCATGTCGAGCAAGTCGTACTGTCCCCTGTCATTCCAGATGAGGCATTTTGCTTGAGTGCGCCCCCGAACAGTAGGGCTGACATCGCAAACGTCAACGCCGCGGTTTCGCATAGAGCATCGATACCAAAGCACCCATAGACTGCCGTCCCGACTACAGGCCCCAAGATATTGCTCGCCATGGTTATCTGCGAGACCAACGCAGTGGCACGCTCAACCTTTTCTGGGCCCGTCATGCGCACCGTCTCAATTTGAAGCATCGGTTTCAGCAGCGATTGGATGCCATATTGGACGCAAAGCATTGCTGCCACGACAATCGCAAGAGGCAGCGACCGCTTCATAGGGATAAACAACAGCGATGCAGCCATCAGAACAATGCCGAGCATCACAAGAACCCCGCGATGTCTCCCACGATCCGCCAAGATTCCGCCAGCCGGAGTCGCAAGCACGCCCGGCACGAACGCTATCGCCGCGACGGCACCATATAACGTTGACGAGCCGCTGCAATCGAACAAGTAAAGCGGGCACGCAAAGCACAGTGCCGACAACATCGAATACGCGCACAGCTGTGCAACAAGAAGACCGAAAAGCCTGATAGATCGCACTGTTTTTTGCGCCAACGAGACGCTACTCCTCCGCATTTCAGCCATAAGCCTATCCCCTATACATACCGTTAGTATGTATTTAATGACTTGAAAAGGGCAGCCGTGGCTACCCTTACAAATCAATTACATACCGTCAGTATCTATATTACCACCCGGCGCGGTCCCATACGTCCCAAATCTGCGCCGTTGTCTGAAGCACTTCTTCCCCCAAATCAAGTCCCACCGCGGCAGCCATCTGCGCCAAACATTGAGCGCGAGCGAGCATTCGGTCCTTGGATTCAAGCGGACGGAACAATGGCAGCAACCAAAGATTCGCCAACAACGATACGGCCTCCGCCGCTTCGCGCGGGCATTCGCACGCAATGGAGCCGTCGGCGATGCCCTCCTCGATCACTGGCAAAAGACAGCCATCGGCCGATTCGTCAAACGAGCCCTGGTACTGCATCGCCAGTAGACGCGAGCTTTTTACCGGATCCGCCGCAGGATGCATGCGTGCCCATAGCTCAATTTGTGGAACGACGGACTCGGGCGCGTACAGCCGCTTGAGCTTTTGGGCTCCGTTCATATTACCGATACCAAGCGTTGAGCGGCGGCGCTCAACAATCGGAGCCATTGCCCGATCAAATGCGGCGTTGAAAATCTCTTCTTTACTCTTAAAGTGATGATAGACAGCGCCCTTGGTCATGCCATCGAGGCGGTCGACGATATCTTGAATGCTCGTCCCCTCATAACCCTGTGCGCAGAATAGCTCCAGCGCCGCGTCGAGAATCTTCGCGACCGTCTCCTCGGGATATTTATTACGCCCCATAATCTGTCCATCCGCAACGCAAGTCTTGTGCCTCATTGCAGTATTTTAACGTTGCGGATGGCAGGCAGTCGATTCTACACCGCGGCGGGGCCGTGTTCGCCGGTGCGGATGCGGATAACTTCCTCGACCGGCTCGACCCAGATCTTGCCGTCTCCAACGGCACCGGTGCGAGCAGCATTGCAGATAATCTCGACAATTCCGTCGACATGCTCATCGGCGCAAATGAGCGTGAACTGCACCTTAGGGATCGTGTTGACAAGCAACTCGTTGCCGCGCACGTATTCCTTCCAGCCATGCTGCGCGCCGCAGCCCTGCACCTGGTTGATAGTCATACCGCGAACATCAGCAGCAAACAGCGCGTCTTTGAGAACCTCAAGCTTTTCCTGACGCACGATAGCCGTGATCTTTTTCATAATGAATTCCTCTCTTTATCAAATAAATGAATTGCCATTCAATGACGCGGGTTTCCCAGGTGCCGCAGATTGGGTTGAAAGAGGAGCGCCGCGTACTTTTGTACGCAAGCGACGGTTTGAAACCCAAGGTGCGGTGCCTGGGGAAGCCGCGCGACGGTTTGAAGGGCAAGGTGCGGTGCCTGGGAAAGCCGTGCCGCTAGTCAAGTCCGGAGAACGAAGGATAAGCGCTCTCGCCGTGCTGACTCGCGTCCAGGCCCAGCGCCTCGTCGGCCTCGTCCACGCGCAGGCTGCCGTGGAACAGCGCCTTGACCACCGCGGCGATCACCAAATCGAGTACCAGTACAATAGCGACCGTCACCACAATGCCCAAAATCTGCGAGATGAGCAGCGACACGTCGCCCGTGTAGAACAGGCCGCCCTTACCAGTCCACGAGAGCTCCGGCACGCAGAACAGGCCCGTGAGCACACCGCCCAAGATGCCGCCGATGCCGTGGCAACCGAACGCGTCGAGCGCATCGTCGTAGCCAAACTTGGTCTTAAGATGGCTGATAGCCAGGTAGCAGACAGGCGATACGATCAGGCCCATGACCAGCGCTGCCCACGGCTCGACAAAGCCTGCGCCGGGCGTGACCACCACGAGGCCCGCAACCAGACCGGTGCTGGCACCCACCAGCGTGGGGCGACCGGTGTGCACGCGCTCGACGGCAAGCCACGAGACCATGCCCGCTGCGCTGGCCGTCACGGTGTTGAGGATGGCGAGCGCCGCCACGGCGTCGGCCTTAAACTCGCTGCCGCCGTTAAAGCCAAACCAGCCAAACCAAAGCAGGCCGGCGCCCAACGCCACAAACGGCACGTTATGCGGACGGTAGCTCACCATGCCAAAACCGCGACGACGGCCGAGCATTAAGCAAAGGATCAAGCCGGTAAGACCGGACGAAATGTGCACCACGTCGCCGCCGGCAAAGTCGAGCGCGCCGATCATGTCACCGATAAAGGAGCCCTCGCCGCCCCAGACCATGTGGGCGAGCGGCGCATAGACCACGAGCAGCCAAATGCCCAGGAAGGCCGTCATGGCACCAAACTTAACGCGGCCTGCCAGGCTGCCCGTGACGATAGCTGCCGTGATCATGGCAAACGCCATCTGAAAGGCGATGTTGATGATCCGAGGATAGACGGCGCCATCCGCGGCATTGCCCTCAGCCGCCTGCAGCACCTGGTTGAGCACCGGCAGGCACAGCAGCTGGTCAAGGCCTCCAATAAACGGACTCGAGCCGTTACCGCCATAGGCCAGCGACCAGCCGGCAACAATCCACAGTACACCGACCAAACCAATGGCGCCAAAGCACATGAGCATGGTGTTGATGACATTTTTGCGCCTGGACAGGCCGCCATAGAAAAACGCCAGACCCGGTGTCATTAAAAACACGAGCATGGTGCAGATGAGCATAAACGTTGTCGATCCCGTATCGTACATTCGCTCTCCCTTGGTCGCATGAACGTTGTCGGCGCCCATAATGCGGCCGAGGGGCAACTGGTGTAGACCAGATACGGCGTTGTTAAACGCTGCGTTGTCGAATGGAAACGGTGCCGCAATCTTGGAAACGGCGCGGCAACGGACGCGAAACGGACGGGAAATACGCGAGCAAGGAAGCCGTGAGCGCGCCCGTCCCGGCTAGTGGCGGAACAGCTCGCGGGCTCGGTCACGAAGGTCGGTAGCTCGGATGACGCCCTCGTAGCGGTTGATACGCAAGCGCGGGAAGGCATTGAAGAAGCGCAGGTCGCGGCGGCTGAGTGACACGCTCGGCACCGGACGGCTCATGCGCTTGCCGGCAAGGCGGCGACTGAGCGACGGGCGCGGCATGCTCGGCGAAGCGTCGACCACGCGGCGGGCAGCGAGTGCCAGGCCGCGAGCACCATCCGAGATAAACGTCGGCATCGAAGCCTTCTCGCGCAGGGCATCGAGCGCCGCGTCACCAAGCTCGGCCAGCCACGCGTTAACGGCACGGCTACGGATGTGCGTCTGCTCCACCGAGTCAATCGTCGAATCGGGAATACGTTCGAGCATGGAGTCCGAGGCATCGGCAAGCGACTCATTGATGCGGTCGGCAAGGTCGGCACGCACACGCTCCAGCTGATCAGACAGGCGGCGCCAACTGGCCAAAGAGCACACCGCGTCGACCATCATCGCGACCGCGACGATAAAGGCGGACAGCCGCACAATCAGCACCGGCAGATGGCCAAGCAGCCCCAGCAATGCTGGCTCCACTAAACGGCAAATGCACAACGCACCCAAGCCAAACGCGCAGGCCCAGTACAGGCAGATACGTCCGTGCAGGTTAAACGGCAGGTGCGAATAGTCCCAAAAGCGAGCGCCCGTTGTTTTTTCCAATAGAAGGCCCACACTGTATTCGATTACACTGCATACAAGCGCCGCGGCGACAAACTGGCTCGAGGCATCCGGAATCCCGCGCAGCAAAAGCCAGCAGGCTATTCCGCCCACACCATAGATAGGACAACACGGCCCCAGCAAAAAGCCACTGTTGGCAAATCGTCCGTGATTGAGCATGGCGCAGACCGTCGACTCCCACGCCCAGCCGCAAAAACCGTAGAAGGCAAACGAGAGCACCAGTGCCGAGAGCGGGCAGGCGGCAAGCGTCGCGCCGCCAAATGCCATGTCGATCGCGGTTTCCACCGTCTACCCTCTCCTCTTTTCACTCGATTCGCTGCTCACGCCATCGTCCGCCTCGTCCTTGCGCCGCAGGCGACCGGCGACCGTCTCGCGCAGGGCACACCATTTATCGGCCAGGCACACAATCCATGCCTCACGACACGTCGGCGGCACCGGCACCAGCGGAAACATATGCCGCACGATAATATTCCGCTCGCGAGACGTCAGCTCAAAATCTTCCTCCGCACGCGCCAGGGCAAAAAACGGATGCCGAAAGCCATGCAGCCGATGGCTTGGGTCGGGATCGTGCCAGTCATAGAGAAAGTAATCGTGCAGCAGGGCCCCGCGCAGCAACGAGGCGCGGTCGACCGAGACACCGACGCGGCCCAGGTGCTCGGCAAAGGATAGGCTCGCCCGCGCCACCGAGGTCACATGCGTATACACCGTCACATCGCCATGCTGGATAAACTCGCGCGTCAGGTCCAAGCGGCCCGCTTGGGCCAGCTGGCGGGCAGCATGGTCTACTTCGCACGCGATTTTCTCGGCACGAACGACATCAGACATGCTGTCTCCTTCCAGCGACTCACGGCGACAAGCTACGGCCTGTGCACAATCGATAAAAACATCATGGAACACATTAGTATGGCATCGGACAAAACGTTTTGCCCCACCAGTTGGCGAATTACCGCGCCGCCGTCACATATCAAACGCCAAAATGTGCGAGACTGTCTTGTGCAATTGTGCCGGCCGAGGGAGTGCCGGCGCACGATTCGCATGGAGTAACCCACAACGATGCTGCTTACGCAAACGACAACGCCCGAGGACGTCAAGGCTCTCGACCGCACCGAGCTTCCGCTGCTCTGCGGCGAGATCCGTCAGGCAATCCTCGAAAGCTCCGCCGCCGTCGGCGGGCACGTTGCCCCCAACCTGGGCGTCGTTGAGCTTACGGTTGCGCTTCATCGCGTGTTTAACTCCCCCACCGACAAGATTGTCTTTGACGTGTCGCACCAGACCTACGCCCACAAGGCGCTGACGGGGCGCGCGTACACTTATATCGATCCGGAGCGTTATGGTGAGGCTTCTGGCTTTGCCAATCCCGACGAGTCCGAGCACGACCTGTTCGCCATGGGCCATACCTCCACGTCGGTGAGCCTGGGCTGCGGCCTGGCGCACGCTCGTGACCTGGCGGGCGATGCGTACAACGTCATCACCGTTATTGGCGACGGCTCGCTTTCGGGCGGCCTGGCGTTTGAGGGCTTTAACAATGCCGCCGAACTCGATAGCAACCTGATCATCATCGTCAACGATAACGACCAGTCCATCGCCGAGAACCATGGCGGCCTGTATCGCAATCTGGCCGAGCTGCGCGCCAGCAACGGTACCTGTGAGCGTAACGTTTTCCGCGCGATGGGACTCGACTACCGCTATCTGGACGCCGGTAACGATGTGTTGGCCCTCGTCGACGCGCTGCAGGGACTGCGCGATATCGATCATCCCATCGTGCTGCACATCTCCACCGCCAAGGGCAAGGGCTTTGAGCCAGCCCAGAGCGATCCCGAGCGCTGGCACCACGTGGGTCCGTTTGACATGGCGACTGGGCGCAAGCTCTGCCCGGGCCATCCAAGCGAGCCTGCGCCGCGCACCTATGCCGACATTACGGGCGAGGCGCTCAGCGCCGCCATCGAGCGCGATCCGCAGGTCGTGGGCATCACGGCCGCCACACCCTACATCATGGGCTTTACACCCGAGCTTCGTGCTGCCGCCGGCAAACAGTTCGTCGATGTGGGCATTGCCGAGGAGCACGCCGTGACCTTTGCCACCGCGCTTGCGCGCTCGGGCGCCAAGCCAGTCTTTGGTGTGTACGGCACGTTTTTGCAGCGCGCCTACGACGAGCTGTGGCACGATCTGTGCCTCAACGATGCCCCCGCAACCATCTTGGTGTTTGGTGCGTCGATCTTTGGCACCACGTCCGAGACGCACCTTTCGTTCTTTGATATTTCCATGCTGGGCGGACTTCCCAACATGCACTATTTGGCGCCTTCCTGCATGGAAGAATACCTGTCCATGCTGAGCTGGTCGCTCGACCACCGCGAGCATCCCGTGGCGATTCGTGTGCCTGGCATTGGCCTGGTAAGCCGTCCCGATCTGGCGCCCGCCGAAGACGCCGACTACAGCACCGTTCGCTACAACGTGGTGCGCCAGGGTCGCGACGTTGCTGTGCTCGCGCTCGGCGATTTCTTTGAGCTGGGCGAGCGCGTGGCAAACCACCTGGCTGCCGAGTACGGTATCGAGGCCACGCTCGTCAACCCGCGCTTTGCAACCGAGCTTGACCGTGAGTTCCTCGACAGCCTTGCCGCCGAGCATCGCGTTGTCGTCACCCTCGAGGACGGCATCTTGGACGGCGGCTGGGGCGAGCGCGTGGCATGCTATCTGGCATGCACGCCGTTGCGCACGCGCACCTTCGGCATCGCCAAGGGCTTCCCCGATCGCTACGACCCCAACGAACTGCTTGCGCAGAACGGCATGACGGTTGAGAACATGGCCGCCGAAGCCGCAAGACTGCTCAACGAGTAAAAAACCTCCGCAAGGGAAGCATCCCTGCGGAGGTTTTTATTTTCGCGACGCGATTATCTCAATCTGTAACATCTAGGGCCAGAATTCCCGTCTAACTGTTACAGATCGAGACAAAACGTCTTAATCCCTGACCTTTGTCTCAATCTGTAACAGATAGAGACCTTTTGTCCGTCCAGATGTTACAGATCGAGACATTCGAATCCCCCTGAAGAGAAAATCTCAATCTGTAACAGTTACTCGGCAAAAACGGCCGCAGATGTTACAGATTGAGACAAAACAGAGAGGCAGGCCGCCACATCTGCAAGAACCACCACAAAGGTGCCTGTCCCCTTTGTGGTGGTTCTAAGTCATGGTCGGCGCGAAAAACGAATAGCCGTTCATACGCGATCTCCTTACTTATATACGTGTCGCGTTGCCGCCATTATAGCGACCGCAGCGAGCGACCACGCCGTCCGCAAAACGCTTTCTTAACTACAATAATCGACGTTTGCCCAGATAAAACCTACCAAAATATACCTGTCCCTTTTTGGTAGATAGAATTACCCATAGGACAAGTATGTTTCTGAGTTATTTCGTGTTGACCCATTTGAGCGGGATAGGGTATAACTCTACTCAACCGCTAGGGATTTTATTGAGAAAGGTGTTCTACCATGAGCAAGAACCTCTCCCAGCAGGTCGTTCTCGACCGCCGCGGCTTCGTTGCCGCCACCTTCGCAACCGTCGCCGGCCTTGGTCTTGCCGGCTGCTCTGACACCAGCGCCGAGGCCGACAAGGGTTCCGCCGCCGGCTCCTCCAAGGGCTCCGAGGATACCGAGGCTTCCACCACGCTCGATGCCAAGGCATTCGACAAGCTCGTCAACGACGGCCCCAAGGCCGATGACGACGCCATCGCCGCCAGCACCTGGGCCACGGCCGTCAAGGACGCCGGCGTCTTTAAGATCGGTGGCGTTCAGACTTCCACGCTCTTCTCCCTCCTCAACGAGAAGGACGGTCAGACCCGCGGCTTCGACGCCGGCATCGCACAGCTCCTGTCCAACTACATTCTGGGCGAGAACAAGGTCGAGATCACCCAGGTGACCTCGGACACGCGCGAGTCCGTCCTGCAGAACGGCCAGGTCGACGCTGTCTTTGCCACCTACACCATCACTGACGAGCGCAAGAAGCTCGTCTCCTTTGCCGGTCCCTACTACTACACCCAGCAGGCCATCCTGGTGCTCGCCGATAACGACGACATCAAGAGCGTCGACGACCTGGCCGACAAGAACGTCGCCGTCCAGTCCGGCTCCAACGGTCCCGCCATCCTGGAGGAGTTCGCTCCCAAGGCCAGCCAGCAGGAGTTCAAGACCGACGAGGAGGCCCGTCAGGCACTCCAGCAGGGCCGCGTTGACGCCTACGTCATCGATAACAATATGCAGCAAAGCGCCCTGGTCCGCGAGCCCGGTAAGTACAAGATCGCCGGCAAGCCCTTCGGCAGCAAGGAGCCCTATGGCATCGGCCTGCCGCTCGATTCCGACGGTGTCGCCTTCATCAACGACTTCCTTAAGAAGATCGAGGACGACGGCACCTGGACCGAGCTGTGGCAGATCTGCATCGGCGACCGCACGGGCGACACCAATGTTCCCGAGCTGCCCGAGATCGGCGCCTAGGCAGCGAGCCTGGTAACGGCCGCAACGAAACCATATGGAAACGCACGATGCGCTTTATTGCGGTAAACTGTTTCCTCACAGAGTTGTCGGGGCTTCCGTACACACGGGAGCCCCTTTCCTTATCGGCGGGAGGTCCGCATGAGTCTCTCCGAGCTCTGGTCGCTCTATGGCCAGAACTATATCGACGCGCTGCTAGCAACCTGGGGCATGACGCTTGAGTCGTTTGCCATCGCCATGGTGCTGGCCGTCGCCGTCACCGTGATGCGTGTGTCGCCGCTCAAGCCGCTGCGCGTCTTTGGCGACCTGTATGTTCAGGTCTTCCGTAACATCCCCGGCATCGCGCTGCTCATCATCGTCGTCTATGCACTGCCGCCGCTCAAGGTTGTTCTGCCCTACCGCACCTGCGTTATCGTCGCCACGGTCCTTTTGGGCTCGGCCTTTGGCTCCGAGAACTTTATGAGCGGCATCAACACCGTCGGCGTCGGCCAGGTGGAAGCCGCCCGCTCGCTGGGCATGAACTTTAGCCGTATCCTCGCCAAGATCGTGATTCCGCAGGCGCTGCGCTCGAGCGTGTTGCCCATGACCAACCTCTTTATCGCCGTCATGCTCACCACCGCGCTCGGCAGTCAGGTGCCACTTAAACCGCAGGAGCTCACCGGCGTGGTGAGCTACATCAACACGCGCTCGCTCGGCGGCGTCGCCGCGTTCTTTATCTCGGCGCTCGGCTACCTGGGCACGGCCTTTGTGGTGAGCCACATTGGCAACTACATCGATAAGAAGGTGAGGATCCTCCGATGAGCAAGCACTCCACCTCCGCGCTCACCATGCGCGATGCGCTCTACGAGGCTCCCGGCCCCAAGATGCGCGCCAAGATTCGCATCGGCACCGCCATCTCGCTTGTTGCCGTCGCCGCGCTTGTCGTCCTCGTGTTGCAGCGCTTTTATGTGACCGGCCAGCTTTCGGTTCACTATTGGTATTTCTTTACGCACCTCACCACCTGGAAGTTCCTGCTTGCCGGCTTTGAGGGCACCGTTAAAGTCGCACTCACCGCTGGCGCCATCGCGCTGGTGCTGGGCTTAGCCCTTATGCTCGGCCGTACCAGCGACATTAAGCCGCTGCAGCTGGTCTGCCGCGTGCTCACCGATTTCTTCCGCGGCGTACCGAGCCTGCTGTTCATCTACTTCTTCTTTTTGGTGCTGCCCCAGTACAAGATCGCGCTGCCGTCGTTTTGGATGCTCACGCTTCCCGTCGCGCTCGCTGCAGCTGGCGTACTTGCCGAGATCTTCCGTGCCGGCGTCAACGCCGTGCCGCGCGGCCAGGTCGAGGCCGCCCAGGCACTCGGTCTCTCCAAAGCTAAAATCACCTTTAAAATCGTGTTGCCGCAGGCTATTCGGTTTATCATTCCGTCGTTGATTTCGCAGCTTGTAGTCGTAGTCAAAGACACCACCGTCGCCTACGTGGTGAGCTACCCCGACCTCATGCAAAACGCCCGCGTGCTCATTACCAACTACAACGCCCTCGTGTCGGTCTACCTGGTTATCGCGGTCATCTACATCCTCATCAACGTCGCGATTAACAAGGCCGCTGTCTACGTTTCGCACAAGACCGGCGCGACCATCATCCGCTAACGCTTTACCATTTCGAGTCATAAGGAGCCGAGCACCATGGCACAGAGCACCTCTTTCACCGGCAATCAGCCGCTGATCGAGCTCAGGCACGTCGATAAGCACTACGGAGATCTGCACGTCCTCAATGACATCAATCTCTCAGTCGACCGCGGCGAGGTCGTTGTTGTGATTGGTCCCTCGGGCTCGGGCAAGTCGACCATGTGCCGCACCATCAACCGCCTGGAAACCATCGACTCAGGCGAGATCCTCATCGAGGGCGAGCCCCTGCCGCAGGAGGGCAAAGATCTTGCCCGCATGCGTGCCGAGCTGGGCATGGTGTTTCAGCAGTTCAACCTGTTCGCACATATGACCGTACTGCAGAACGTCATGCTGGGACCGGTCGACGTACTGGGTGTCTCCAAGGACGAGGCTCGTAAGCGCGCCATGGACCTGCTGGGCCGCGTGGGCGTTGCCGAGCAGGCCGATAAGGTGCCCGCGCAGCTCTCAGGCGGCCAGCAGCAGCGCGTAGCCATCGCCCGCTCGCTTGCCATGCAGCCCAAGGCCATGCTCTTCGACGAGCCCACGAGCGCTCTTGACCCCGAGATGATCAACGAGGTGCTCGAGGTCATGGTCCGTCTGGCACAGCAGGGCATGACGATGATCGTCATCACGCACGAGATGAACTTCGCCCGCCGCGTGGCCGACCGCGTCGTGTTTATGGCCGACGGCCAGATCGTGGAAACCGGCACGCCCGACGAGTTCTTCGACCACCCCCAGACCAAGCGCGCCCAGGACTTCCTCAACTCCATTAAGGGCCACTAACCCAATTGCCACGCGGGCAAATTCATCAGTAACGTTTGTCCCGCGCCACCCCTGTGCCATGTCCACCCGGATTCGAAAGCCGCAACCATGATCGGAACCCGCACCTCATCGTCCTACACCCCGCATGTCGACGTCGCCCCCGCCGACCGTCCGCTCATCCTCGTCGCGCCGCGTTGGGAAGAGGCAAAGCCGTTTTTGAGCGAGACGCTCTCCCCCAACGAGGAAATCGCAAGTGTCTTTGTCGATGCCATCCTTGCCGCCGGCGGCCTGCCGCTGCAGATGTCCATCACCGAGAACATTGAGGTCATCCGTCATTACGTCGATATCGCCGACGGCGTCGCCATTCCCGGCGGCCCCGATGTCAATCCCAAACGTTGGGGCGATGATCGACCCTACGACCCCACCCTCTGCTGCGAAATCCGCGATAGCTTTGAGTTTAAGCTGGTCGACGAGGTACTCCGCGCCAAAAAGCCGCTCTTTACCACCTGCCGCGGCACACAGCTGCTCAACGTCGCCACCGGCGGCACCCTGTGCATGGACGTGCCGAGCCTGGGCGCGCGCGAGGGTCGCACGCAGTGGCGCCACACCCACGTGCTCAACGACCCCGTGCACCCTGTCGAGGTCATGCCGGGCTCGCTGCTGGAGCGCGCGGTTGGCGGGCACAGGCTGATCCAGACCAACTCCGCACACCACTGCTGCGTCGACCGTCTGGGTAAGAGCACGCGCTTGGTCGCCAAGGCAACCGATGGCGTTCCCGAGTGCATCGAGGTCGAGGGCCAGCCGTTCTGCTTGGGCGTGCAATGGCATCCCGAGTACACCTGGCAGACGCTCGAAACCGACTTTAACCTGTGGAAGTCGTTTGTCGAGGCTGCTGCCAAGGTAAAGCAGGCCCGCTAGTTCACGGACGGCACAACACAAAAGGGCGCCCCGCCGGCCACACGGTCCGGCGGGGCGCCCTTTTACCTATATATGGCCGGGACACACAGCCCAAGGCTCGCAAGCTCTTATTCAGCCGCCTCGCGCAGGGCCGACATCGTAGCCGCATATTGCTGCTGCAGTGCATGCATTCCCTCGCGTGCGCCGTCAACGGCATCGACGCCGCGCAGCGCATCGGTCACCACAACCGCCGGCTCGTACAGATTATCGAATCCCAGGTTCTGGCTCACGCCCTTGAGCGTATGCACTGCCATAAACGCACCTTCGGCGTCTCCCGCCGCCATGGCAGCCTCCAGCTTGTCCATGCTCTCGTCATCCAAAAACTTGAGGGCAAAGCGGGCAAGCATTTCCTCGCCCATCAGCCGAGCGCACGCGTCATCATAATTAGCGCCGATCTTCTCATATGCCTCACGCATGGAAATCATGGGTTAAAAACTCCTTTGGTCAAACTAAATCGTGGGAAACGCGACGACGTCAGCGGGGCGTGCCAACGTCTCGGCAATTTGGTCCTGCACCTCGAGCAGGCAATCGAGCAGCAACGGGTTAAAGGTACCGCACTTACCGTCCAGGATCATCTGGATAGCCTCCTCGTGCGGGATGGCATCCTTGTACACGCGCACGCTCGTCAGCGCATCGTACACGTCGGCCACCGAAACCACCTGTGCGGCAATGGGAATTTCGTCGCCCTTAAGGCCATCGGGATACCCCTTGCCGTCCCAGCGCTCGTGATGCCAACGCGCAATCTGGTACGCATATTCCATAAGCGCATTGCCGGCGTGATGGCTACCCAGCTCAAGCAACATGTCGGCGCCGATCGTGGTATGCGTCTTCATAATCTCGAATTCCTCGGGCGTAAGGCGTCCGGATTTGTTGAGAATCGCATCGTCAATCGACATCTTGCCGATATCGTGCAGCGCCGAAGCCAGGGCGATCGTGGAGCGCTCCTCATTGTCGAGGGAGATCGCGCCGCTACGCTGGACCAGACAGCCAAGCAGCAGCTCGGTCAGCTTTTCGATGTTCGTAACGTGCCTGCCGCTCTCGCCGTTGCGAAGCTCCATGACGCCGGCCATGATGTCGATGAGCATGCGACTGTTCTTGACGCGCTCGTTGTACTGCTGGGACAGCAGGTTCGTCAGGCGGCGCTGTTTGGCGTATAGGCGGATGGTGTTGCTTACACGGCGGCGCACGACACGGGAGTCAAACGGGCGGTTGATATAGTCCGAGGCGCCCAGCTCGTACGCGCGCAAAACCGCATCATCGGAATCTTCGCTCGAAATCATGATGACAGGCAGATTATCGATACCCGATCGGCGCGACAGATCGGCCAGCACCTCAAAGCCACTTATGCCCGGCATGACAATGTCCAGCAGCACGAGCGACAACTCATCGCCATAGCGGTCGACCATGTCGAGCGCCGTACGACCGTTGTCGGCCTCGAGGATGCAATACTCGTCCTTGAGCATCTCGTTGAGAATGGCTCGGTTCATCTCGGAGTCATCGGCGATAAGCACCAATGGCTTTTCGCTTTGGAAGGCCTCGATGGAATCGGCATCGGTCACGACCGTACCGGCTTTTGCCTTAGCGCGGCTCAGTAACTGGACAGCGCGGCCAACGCCCCCATCGACCGTCTCGCCATGAATGCGAACGCCACCAACACATGCCGTCAAGCTCACGTACTCATGGCCCGGAATAATCGTGGAATGAACGGCATCGGATACCTGATGCAGGCGACGGGTGAAGTCATCGGAGGGAATATTGGGCATGACGACCACAAACTTGTCGCAGCCATAGCGCACAAGCTCGTCAGTCGAACGAATTCCGCTGCGTATGGCTGTTGCCACAGCACCGAGCGCAAGATCGCCGGCATGACGGCCACACGTGTCGTTGAAGACCCTAAAATCATCAAGGTCGATCATCGCAACGCCGGCATTCATGCGGGCGCTTCGGAGCTTTTCCTCGTAATATCGGCGATTGTGCACGCTCGTCAGCACGTCGGTGTAGACAAGGTCCTCTTCTGCGGCCTCTTGCTCATCGATCGGACGCACCATCAGCAGGACGTGAGGCTTGCCCTCGACCTTCAGAGGGCGCAGATGGGCGCGGTACTCAACGCCATCGTTGAGCAGTTGCTCCGACACCTCATCGGAATCTGTCAAGACCTCAAGACTCGACTGACGCAGACAAGGGCAGCGATCGCCGGCGAGCAGGCAGTTGGGCTCGCTCTTAATCTGATCGGCCGACAGCAAACGTACCACGGGGTAGGTCTTCGCGACACGGGCGACCTCGGCGGCAGCCTCCTCGTCGGTTAGATTGACCTCGTGACTATTGAGCATATGGGGCCCTTTCGATAGTTTCGCATGGTAGCGGTGGGTTCCAAATGGCACAAGGGTAACACCTTGCCGATGCAGGTAAGCACGTGAATGCTGTTACATTTTAATGAGTTGGCAGACGGCGCGATTGAAGCCGCAGACGTGAGGTTTTGAGCACATTTGTTAACGCAGCCGAAACGTTTGCGAGTGAAGCCTGTTTTGTTTTTTACAGCTGTTAGAGCCCCAGGATGCCACGGACAGTCTGGGCAGCCGCTGCCGGGCGATCGCGCAGGCCGTTGTGCGCACCGGAAACCATTGCGAGTGGACAGTCCAAAAGCTCAGCCGCCACCCTCGTGCCCGCCTCGCGGGGCGTGCCAATCGAGAGCTCGCCCAGGAGCACGGCGGCCACCGTTTTTGACGCACGAACGCTATCCCAATCGGGAACGCAGGTCATAGTGATCCCGTATTCGTTTGCCATGAAACTACGGCCGTTGCGCAGGGCATGCTTGGCTTCTGCCTCGGTTAGCTTGGGAGCCTCAGGGTCCGAATCGCCGATGGCGCCCAGGAAGGCCCGCAATGCCCTGGAGACCTTTCCCGCGGCGATCATCTCGAGCAAAACCGGGGCCGCGCCCAGACCGGCACCCTCATCTGTCACGGCGGGTTCATGCAGAATCGCACGTGAGATTATGGCGGGGTTTGCACGGAGAAGCTCCAGCGCCACCAGCGTACCGGCACTGTGCGCGAGCACGTTTGCCGGAGCGCCAATATGCTCGATAACGGCCTGCAGGTCGGCGGCCTGGGCGGCGAGGTCGTAGCGTCCGTCTGCAGCGTCGCCGCTCTCGCCGCAACCGCGGCGGTCGTAGGCAATGACGCGATAGTCGCAGGCGAGCTCGCGGGCGATGCCGTCAAAAAAGACACCATCGACACACGCACCGTGCACGCACACCAAGGCGGGTGCATCAGACGATACATCCACGCCAGCATACTCGCGGCAGGCGATCGTAGTGCCTGCATTCTCGACCGTAAAATCCATACTGTGGTCCCATCGTCAACACCACCAGACCGTGCCGGGGTGCGGCTTGGCCAGATGGCGTCATTTTGTGCGTACATGAATGCGCTTACTGTACCCGACTCGCACTCTTTCATGACAGGGTTTCGGAAACTCACTCGATTGCAAGGTTTCTGCCTAAACAACAGCACCCAAACCCGCGACCCACATGAAGACCGATGCTATGCTTAAGCTCAACTGTCCCAAGGAGCATATGCCTATGTCTACGTTTTTGAATGCCAGCCCCATCTTTGGGCCCGTTCGCAGCCGTCGCCTGGGCCTTTCGCTCGGTGTCAACATGATGCCGGCGAGTGGCAAGATCTGCACGTTCGACTGCATCTACTGCGAGAACGGTCTCAACGCCGAGCGCCCCTGCCACGAGCCCTATAACACGGCTGCCGTGGTGCTCAACGCACTCGAGGCCAAGCTGCACGAGATGGCAGCCGAGGGCGAGCTCCCCGATGTAATCACCTTCGCAGGCAACGGCGAGCCCACCGCCGCACCGGAGTTTCCGCAGGCCATCGCCGGCGCCGTCGCGCTGCGCGACGAGCTGGCCCCAAACACCAAGATTGCCGTGCTTTCCAACGGCACGCGCGCCGACCGTCCCCAGGTGCACGATGCACTCATGATGGTCGACGACAACATCCTCAAGCTCGATACGGTCGACCCGGCATTTATCCAGCTGCTCGACCAGCCCGTTGGCCCCTACGATGTAGAGCACCAGATCGAAACGTTCGCGAGCTTTAACGGCCACGTCATTATCCAGACGATGTTTTTGAGCGGTGAGTACCGGGGCAAGTCTCTCGATAACACCGGTGAGGAGTACGTCGGCCCTTGGCTCGCGGCGCTCGAGCGCATTCGCCCGCAGGAGGCGACCATCTACACGGTGGCTCGCGAGACACCGGTCGCCGGCCTTGCCAAAGCGGCGCCCGAGGTGCTCGACACGATCGCTGCACGCGTGCGCGCCCTCGGCATTCCTTGCCAGGTGAGCTACTAGCAAAACCACGCAGCAGCCAGTGCCCGCCATCCCGCCCCATCAGTTGCGGTGATATAGTTCCTATTTGTGCTGTTAAACCGCTTAAATCGGAACTATATCACCGCAACTTTTATAGACGCGTGGGTGGGCTATACTAGCTGCGGATGAAAGGAAGTTAGCCATGTTTGACAAAGGACCCGTGCCCGGCCGCAACGACGCTTGCTGGTGCGGCAGCGGCAAAAAATATAAGAAATGCCATAGCCCCTTTGATGAGCGCCTCGAGCGCTTGTGGGAAGAGGGCTGGGAGGTTCTGCCCCGCACGCTCTACAAGACGCCCGCCGATATCGAGGGCATCAAGCGCTCGGCCGCCATCAACGTGGGCGTGCTCGATTACGTAGGCGAGCACATCGCCGCGGGCATGACCACCAACCAGATCGACCAGATGATCTACGACTACACCGTCGAGCACGGCGGCACGCCGGCCGACCTCAACTACGAGGGCTACCCCAAGAGCGTATGCACCTCGATCAATGATGTGGTCTGTCACGGTATCCCCTGCGATACGGACGTGCTGCACGAGGGCGACATCATCAACGTGGACTGCTCCACGATCCTGGACGGCTACTTTAGTGATTCGAGCCGCATGTTCTGCATCGGTGAGGTCTCTGCCGAGCGCCAGCGCCTGGTCGAGGTCACCCGCGCCAGCGTGGAAGCGGGCTTGGCAGCCGTCAAGCCATGGTTGCCGCTCTCCGTTATGGCCGAAGCCGTGCAAAAGACGGTCGAGGACGCCGGCTTTAGCGTGGTGCGCGAGTACGGCGGACACGGCATTGGCAAGGAGTTCCACGAGGACCCGTTTGTGGGCTTTACCACCGAGGCGCCCGATGTGGATACCATCATGGCTCCGGGCATGGTCTTTACCATCGAGCCCATGGTCAACGCCGGAGCGCCCGACATCAAGATCAGCAAGGGCGACGGCTGGTGCGTGCGCACCAAGGACGGCAGCGATTCGGCTCAGTGCGAGGTACAGCTCGTAGTGACCGAGGATGGCTACGAGCTGCTGAGCTGGTAGCCGTGCGGACGCCGGATGCTGACGGGCACGCTCGTCTTGCATCCGGCGTTTTATTTGAACGTTTTTCCTGATAAAACCTGCCAAAACAAGCCTGTCCCTTTTTGGCAGGTTGAGCGGAGAGGACTGTTTGTGAACATCCTGGTTTTGTTGCCCGTCAACGACCGCCATCGCGCAATTCTTGAGTCGAGCGCTCCGGGCGAGGACTTTATCTACACGAGCTCCGACGCCGCCACGCGCGAGCAGGTCGCCGATGCCGACGTGATCCTGGGCAACATCGACCCCGACATGCTCACGGCATGCGAGCATCTCCAGCTGTTGCAATTGCAGACCGCCGGCTATGACGACTACCTTGCCGCCGGCACCGTGCCGGCTGAAGCCAAGCTGTCTTGCTCAATCGGCGCCTACGGTCAGGCCGTGAGCGAGCATATGTTTGCCATGGTTCTTTCCATGATGAAGCGCCTGCCCGGCTATCACGACTTGCAGCGCGAGCATCGCTGGGAGGATTTAGGCCCGGTTACCTCGCTCAAAAACGCCAACGTGCTGGTGCTGGGCGCGGGCGATATCGGCGGCCACTTTGCCACGCTCTGCCGCGGCATGGGCGCGCACGTCCGCGGCATCAAGCGCCATCCGCTCGTCTATCCCATTGTGTTTGAAGACATGGACGGCATGGACGCCCTACCTGAGCGCCTGGCAGAGGCCGACATCGTCGCGTCCTTTATGCCGAGCACACCCGAGACACGCGGTCTGGCGAACGCCGAGTTCTTTGCCGCGATGAAGCCGGGCGCGTTCTTTGCCAACGGCGGCCGAGGCGATCTTGTGGTTGCCGACGATTTGGTTGCCGCTCTGGAGTCGGGACATCTCGCCGGCGCCGCGGTCGACGTCACCGACCCCGAGCCACTGCCTGCGACAAGCCCCCTGTGGGATGCGCCCAACATGCTCATCACGCCACACGTCTCCGGCTGGTTCCACCTGGCCGCCACGCTCAACAACGTCGTCGATATTGCCGCGGAGAACCTGCGTCATCTGCAAGCCGGCGAGACGCTTCGCTGCTGGATCGAACACTAGGGTTCCGCCGTTCTAGCGAACGGCGGACCGGTCGACGCTGCGCGCCGCCCCGAGCGACAATTTGTCATTCAAAAGGCAAGGCATGACCAGAAGGTCAATGCCTCGCCTTTTTCATGCCAACTTGTTCGCTCTAGGCGTCGCTCACTGACGTTTGCTCAACCCGCGGTGTCTTAACCATTCTGTCCAGCTGTTGGCATTGCGGCATTTGCCCAGATAAAACCTGCCAAAATGAACCTGTCCCTATTTGGTCGATTTTAGAGCTCCACGCTTTCGGCTCCGTTGATATGGAGATCGCGCTCGTAGAAGGCCGTGAGGGCGCGGATGGCGTACATCACGTCGCGTACGCCGCCGGTCTCGTAGCTCGAGTGCATGGCAAGCTGCGGCAGGCCCACGTCCACGGCGTGCATGCTCGCCTGCATGTTGGACAGATTGCCGAGCGTGGAGCCGCCGGCCATGTCGCTCTTGTTGGCGAAGGCCTGCGTGGGCACATCGGCGTCATCGCAGATGGCCTGGAACACCGCGCGGCTAAAGGCATCGGTGCAGTAGTGCTGGTTGGCGGCTTCCTTGATGACGATGCCGCCGTTAAGCACAACCTGATTGCGAGCATCGCACTTCTCGGCGTGGTTGGGGTGCACGGCATGTGCATTGTCGCAGCTTACAAGCATCGAGGCGGCAAGTGCGCGATGGTACGACTCGTCGTCAAAGCCCAGCGATCCGTTAATGCGGCGCAGCGCGTCGGCCAAGAACGTCGACATGGCGCCCTGCTTGGTCTCGGAGCCAACCTCCTCGTTATCGAAGCAGCAGAAGACCGAGACATCGTGCGCGTTCTCGGCGCCCAAAAATGCCTGCAGCGAGGTGTAGGCGCAGGCCAGGTCGTCGAGCTTGGGCGTCGAGATAAACTCGTCAGCCCAGCCCCAAATGCGCGCATCCTGACGATTGACCAGGAACAGATCGCGGCCCAGAATCTGCTCGGGCTCAACGTCCAGCTCGTCGGCGATCAGAGCATCAAAGTCGCCCTGCTTAAGATCACCGGCGCTGATAAGCGGGCAAAGGTCGACGGCTCGGTTGGGAGCAAAGGCTTCGTTAACGCCGCGGTTCATGTGGATAGCAAGGCTCGGAATGATAGCGACCTCGCGCTCGGTGGCAAGTAGACGGCTCTCAATACGGTCGCCCTCACGCACCAACACGCGGCCCGCGAGCGCCAGCGGGCGATCGAACCAGGTGTAGTCGATCATGCCGCCGTAGGCCTCGGTATTCAGACGCAGCGTCTCGCCCGCGTCATCGAGTTCGGGCACGGCCTTGACCTTAAACGTCGGCGAATCGCTGTGCGACGCCGTGAGCTGAAAATGATAGTCACCGGCAACGCCGTCCTCGCCCCACGTCGCGGCCAGGTCCTCGCCCACCTTAAAGGCAACAACGCTCGAGGTGTTGCGCTGCGTGTAATAACGCCCGCCCGGTTCGATGTCCCACGCCGCATTCTCGGGCAGGTAGGTAAAGCCCGCCTCGTCGAGCTCGGCCATAATGGTCGCCGCCGTATGGAACATGCTGGGGCATGCCTCGATAAAGTCGATAAGGTCGTTGGCGACCTCGATATCATCGGCCGTCACATGCGCGCGCTCGGGCGTTTCCTGATCCGTCATGCTCTCCCCTTTCGCTGGGTTGATGGTCCCCTCCAGCATACCCCGCCACGCCAGCGCCGCACTCTTCATTCCGTGCTTAATTCCGCGCCACTCACCAAGTTGAGCCATCATGCCCGCGCTCCTTTTGCGACAATTGCGCTAACAGGACGAGAGGAGTCGTCATGAAGCCACGTAACATTGCCATCACCTGCGGTGTCGCGGGAGTCGCCGTCGGCCTTGCCGCTGCCACCGGTATCGTTTATCACAAGCAACTCAAGTCCGCCGCGTCACTCAAACGCTTGACCGGCTACGCGGATGGCTATGACCTGTACGCAATCGACATCGCCTACGACTACGATCTCGATCGCATCATCGCCGCTGGCGTGCGCGACGACCAGGCCTACATCGATGCCGTGGTGGCGCAGGTGCTGCCCGGTGTGCCGGCACATGTCCAGGCACCCCAGTTTGCCTGCAGCGCTTTTGTCGCCGTAGATGCCGAAGGCCGCGTGCGCACCGGTCGCAATTACGACTTTAAGGACGACACCTCGGCGCTGCTGGTGCGCAATCACCCACGCGGCGGCTATGCTTCCATCGGGCTTGCCGCCCTTAACAACCTGGGCGATAACACTCCGCTTGACTCCGTCGCCGGACGCGCCGCGGCGTTGATGGGCCCGTTTGCCCAGCTCGACGGTGTTAACGAATGCGGCGTGTCCATTGCCGTACTCACCCTGGATTCCAAGCCCTGTGACCAGGACACGCAACGGCCCGTCATCAACACCTCGCTCGCCATCCGTCTGGTGCTCGACCGCGCCGCCACCACGCAAGAAGCTGTCGACCTGCTTTCCGCCTACGACATGCACGCCATGGCAGGACGCGATTACCACTTCTTTATCAACGACGCCGCCGGTGACGCGCGCGTAGTAGAGTGGGATCCGCGCGATCCGGACCGCGCTTTCAAAGCGACTCCTGTACGCCAGGTTACGAACTTCTACGCCTGCTATGACGACGAAGTGCTGCCCAACCAAAAGAATGGCGAGCTGGGCCATGGTAAAGAGCGCGCCGTCGCAATCGCCGATGTCCTTGACGCCCATGTCGGTGCCCAGGACGAAACAATTGTCTGGGAAGCCCTGCGCGCCGCAGCGCAAGAACCCAATCCGGAAGATATCACCAGCAATACGCAATGGTCGGTCGTCTTTGACAATACCGAACCCGCCGCCGCTATTACGCTGCGCCGCCACTGGGGCGACGTCGACGCCTTCGCACTGTAAGGAGCCAGGCCCGTCGGCCTTACGATCGCCTGACGTTGTTTACATTTCCATACGCTTGAGCTAACACGTTTTACCCCCGTATCAACAGTGTGCGGGGGTAAACTTATGCGCATGTTATAACTTGCCCGGAAGGATTCATCATGCTTAGGATCGGTCTTCTTACCAGTGGCGGCGACTGCCAGGCACTCAACGCCACCATGCGCGGCATCGTCAAAACGCTTATGACCAATAGCGAAGAACCTATCGAGATCTATGGTTTTGAGGACGGCTACCAGGGCCTTATCTACAGCAGATTCCGCGTCATGACGCCCGCCGATTTTAGCGGCATCCTCACCCGCGGCGGCACCATCCTGGGCACGAGCCGTACGCCGTTCAAGCGCCTGGATGTTCCCGAGGCCGATGGCGTCGAGAAGGTGCCCGCAATGGTCCACACCTATCACAAGTTGCAGCTCGACTGCCTGTTTATGCTGGGCGGCAACGGCTCCACCAAGACCGCCAACCGCCTGCGCGAAGAGGGCCTCAACGTTATCGCCCTGCCCAAGACCATCGATAACGACACCTGGGGCACCGAGTTGACGTTTGGCTTTACGAGCGCCATCGACGTCGCTACCAAGTGCATCGACGACATCCACACCACCGCGTCGAGTCACGGGCGCGTGTTCGTTATCGAGATCATGGGCCACAAGGTTGGCTGGATCCCGCTGTATGCCGGCGTCGCGGGCGGCGCAGATGTCATCTTGATTCCCGAGATCCCCTACGACATGGATAACGTCATCAAGACCATCGAGCATCGCATGGAGACCGGCAGCCGCTTTACCATCGTGGCCGTCGCCGAGGGCGCTATCTCCAAGGAGGACGCGGCGCTGTCCAAGAAGGAGTACAAGAAGAAGCTCGCCGAGCGCACGAGCCCGTCAATCGTGTACGACATCGCCAAGGAGATCGAGGCCAAGACCGGTCGCGAGACCCGCGTCGCCATCCCCGGTCACACGCAGCGCGGCGGCCAGCCCGACGCTCAGGACCGCATCTTTGCGACCCAGTGCGGCGTCGAGGCCGCGCTTGGCTGCCTACGCGGCGAGTTTGGCTACATGATCGCCCTGCGTGACGGCAAGATGTGCCACATGCCGCTCGAGGATGTCGCCGGCAAGCTCAAGTTTGTCGACCCCCAGAGCGATCTGGTGCGCGAGGCCAAGGCGCTGGGCATCAGCTTCGGCGACGAATAGCCTCGGCTGGAACCGCCCCCATCGGAGGCCCCAGGGCTTACCTCCCAAATCGTCCTCGGACATGTCAGGACCCCGCCGTGCGCTTCGCGCGGTGGGGTCCTTCCGTCCTGCGGAAAGATTTGGGAGGTAAGCCCTGGGGCCTCCTGCGGTAACTAGGGAGGCCGAGGCTATTCGTCTTCTTGCTGCGGATGCCTGACCTGAAATTCAGTTGCGGTGAAATAGTTCCTGCTTAGCCCGCAAATGGCTGAATTTAGGAACTATTCCACCGCAATTTACTGAGTGGGAGCTCTTGGCTGCTACTTGCATTGACATTTGTCCTAAAATGGCTGGTCGTTAGGGGTTGCTACCGGTAGTTGCGGTAGGGTTGGGGCAGATTCTAACTAGAAATGGTGGTCGCTACCGGTTGTTCTCGGCATACTCGGCTCATTCGATTCGACCATCAAACGAAAGGAACCACCATGGATCTTGCGATGGCACAGCGCCTCGTCGATCGCCGTAAAGCTGCCGGGCTTTCTCAGGAGGCGCTTGCTGCCCAGCTGGGCGTAAGCCGCCAGGCTGTTAGTAAATGGGAGCGCAGCGAGTCCTCACCCGATACCGATAACCTCATTGCGCTTGCCGCGCTGTATGGTGTGTCGTTGGACAAGCTGCTATATGGGGAGGCGACCAACGATGCCGACGACCCGGAGGACGGTAGCGCCGACACCGAGACGGCGGATGTGGCTGACGAGGCTGAGGATTCTGCCGAGCACGCCGATTGCGGTGACAAACCACTTGTCGATATTTCCCTCGCGCGCGGTATCCACGTCATTGATCCCAATAAAGGCGAGGAAGTCCATGTTGGGTTGGAGCGGCATCCATGTGACCAACGAGCGCAAGGGCGAAGAGGTGCATGTGGGGCCGAGCGGTGTGCATATCGATACGCTTGAGGACGATGGACATAGCGTGCGTACCAATGACGACGGCACCGTCACCATCGACGGCGAGACGTTTTCCAGCTGGAAGGAAGCACACGACAAGCTCGACCATCATGGCAAGCATTTCCACACCAAGGTCGGACGTGCATGGAACAAATTCCCCTTCCCCGCACTTGTCACTCTCGCCTATCTGGTGCTCGGCATTGTCTACGGCACATGGGGCATGGGGCTTTTCCTCGTCTTTTTGGTTCCCGTCTACTACGCGATTGGTGACTTTATCGATCGACGCCATTTGTCAAAGCTCACTGAATGCGTCTATCCAGCAGCCGCCATCGCTTGGTTCCTCTACATGTGGCTCTGTTTGGGACAGCCCCATCCTGCATGGATCATCCTCATCACGATTCCCATCGTAAAGGCGCTCATGCGCTGGTGTCGCAAACAATGGAAGTGCCGCAAACAGGCCTAAACCGCCCCAACCAGCCAGCGCCACTCATCCGACACCGCCCGCCCCTTCCAAGTTGCGGTGATATAGGGACTGTTTTGAGGCTCCAAAGCGCCAAACAGTCCCTATATCACCGCAACTTACAAACAACTGGGCCAGTTCCGGCACGGAGATTAGCATTGAGCTGACCACGCGCCAAGAAAAGGGCCTATTTACTACGTTTAACTCGAGAGAGCCGACCATACCTGCCTTTTTTGAAAATCGACAGGCCTTCTACCTGCGGTTTTATTTTTCGTTTCCCCGGCATGATTGAGAGTATCCAATTAAACGTAGTAGATAGGCCCGTTTTGTGGCATACGACCCATTCAAGCCCAATCTCGAAGGCTAAAGAGAGCCTCTCATCCACGCCTGCGAGCAGAAGATGGCAAAGCAACAAACGCCGGGCCACCTAATGGTTGTCCGGCGTTTGCCCAGATAAAACCTGTCAAAATAAACCTGTCCCTTTTTGGCAGGTTACTCGGCACTCTTGAGGGCGCCGACCATGTCGATCTTGTTGAGGGTACGATTGGTGGCGAGGTTGACGATAAACGTAAAGCCAAAGGAAAGCACCACGGCGAGCACGTAGCTTAGCGGCTCGACCTCGACGTCAAAGTACAGCGACGGCATCTGCAGGATGTACGTAAAGCTCTCGGCAAGCGCACCGCCCAGTGGAACGCCCAGCGCGGCACCAATCGCCGTCAAAACCAGCGTCTCCTTGTTAACGTAGTGGTGTACCTCGCCGCGGCGGAAACCCAACACCTTGATGGTTGCCAGTTCGCGCTCGCGCTCCGAAATGTTGGTGTTGGACAGCGTAAACACCACCACAAACGATAGGCACGCCGCCATAAAGGTCACGAGCACCACGACCGAATTGATAATCGTAAAGTTCGCCTCATAGTTTTCCCAATGCTCGGCCGTACTCGAAATCGTAAGCCAACCGTCACTCTTAAGATTCTTGCTAAACGCAATCTGGTCGGCCGACGAACCCTTAAGCAGCACAAAAACGCCGTTAAGGCGTGCGCTTCGACCAAACGCGCGCTCATAGGTGCCCTGCGTCATGTAAAGCGTGTTGCCCAGATAGTTAAGCGAAATGTCGCTGACTTTGACCTTGGCAACATTGAGCGACGAATCCTGGACGTGAGCCGTATCGCCCGGCTGAATCCCCAGCACCAGCTGTGAACTTTTGCTCAGATACACGTCTCCGTCACGCAAAGGCAGCGGTTCTTTGGACTCATCCTCCAGACGCACGTAATCGCCCAAGTCACTCGTGCGGTCATCGGGCACCACGATCAGCTGCACGGTCTCGCTCTTGCCGCCAAACGTAAAGGTGACGTTGTCGGTCATAATCGGCAGGGTCGAGGTCACGGTCACGTTGAAATCATTGGCCGCGCTGCGCTCATCCAATGCCGCGCACGTCTGCGAAAAATCGTCGGGATTGGCGACCGCCAGCAGGTCGTAGCGCGTGATATGCCCGTACTGTTTGGGCGAAAGCGCCACCGACGTGTCGCGAATGCCCATACCGCAGATCACGAGCGCCGTGCAGCCGGCGATACCGAAGATGGTCATAAAAGCGCGCTTTTTGTAGCGGAACAGGTTACGTGCTGCCACCTTGTTCAAAAAGCCCATGCGGCGCCAGATAAAGCCGATGCGCTCAAGCAAGATGCGAGAGCCGGCGCGTGGGGCCTTGGGACGCATGAGCGAGGCCGGGGTCTCGGCCATCTCGTGGCGGCAGGCGATAATCGTAGCGCCCACCACGCCCACGGTAAACAGCGCCACCGAGACGATTGAGGACACGATGTCGTACGAGAGCAGCATCTGGGGCAGCGAGTACATGTCGTCGAACACCGTAAACAGGAACAGCGGCAGGCCCACAAATCCGATGATGTTGCCGAGCACGCCGCCGATCAGACATGCCCACAGCGCATAGTCCACGTATTTGGACAGGATGCGCTCGCGTGAATAGCCAAGCGCCTTGTACAGGCCAATAAGCGTGCGCTCCTCCTCGACCATGCGCGTGGCAGTGGTAAGACTGATGAGCACAGCGACGACAAAGAAGATAAATGGGAAAACCGTGGCGATGGCCTCGATCGAAGAACTGTCGCTCTCGACGCTCGAGTAGCTTGCGATGTTACCGCGGTCCTGAATGTACCAGGTGCATTCGCCCAGATCGGAAAGCTCGGCGCGGGCATCGGCAAAATGCTGGTCGGCGGCGGCGCGGCGCTGGTCCAACTCGGCCTGAGCCTGGACGCGCTCCTCGCTGCCCTCGGCCATACGGTTGATGTTATCCTGCTCGATCCCAAAGAGCATGGCGGCCTGACGCTCGGCCGTATCCAAGCTTGTCGGCGTGTCAACCGTCAACTCCTGGACGCGCGCCTTCTCACGCTCCTCGCGGATCTTCTCGATATTGCCTTTGACCTCGTTGATCTTTGTCGTGTAGGCATCTGAATAGGAGTTAAGACTCTTGGCTCCCTCGACGATCACGTGGACTGCGGAGTAGGAAGAAGATGTCGCGGCATCCTCGCTCACATAGAACTTATAGTCCGCAGCCGAAGCAGCGCGAAAGGCGTTGACTGTCGAGTCGGAGCTCACGTCGGTAGGATCGAGGACCTCGGCCGTAATGGTGTAATCGCCCGCGGCAAACTGATCCTTGGCACTTTGGTTGGACGAGCTCGCGTCATTGGCGGCAAAACTCACCGTATCGCCGAGCTTTTTGCCCGAAGCCTTCAGGAACTTCGAAGTCACCGCGACCTCATCGGCGCTCTCGGGCAAATCGCCGTTCACGAGCACTGGCTGATCGATGTTCTCCTTGGAGAGACTTTGCACGACCACGCGCTCGCGCGTTGTGCCCACGGCGGTGTAGGCGGTCTCGGTGTAGATGCCCTCGGCCGTCTCGACGCCGTCGACCTCTTGGATAGCCGCAAGATCGTCACGCGTAAGGCCATAGGTCGACTGCACGTTAATGTCATAGACATTCTGCTGGTCAAAATAGGCGTCGACCGAATCGCACAAATCCTCGCAGCCCGCCTTAAGGCCGCACATCACGCTCACGCCAAGCGCAGTGATGACCACGATAGATAGGAAGCGCTTAAGACTGCCCCGAATCGTGCGGTAGATGCCACGGCGAAAAACCGTCGGCACCATATCGTTTGAGCTTTGAGCGGTACGGTAGGTCGCGAACTCCCGGTCGCGGCCCGCGTGCTCCGTATCGTGGTTTTGGCTGTTTTGGCAATCTTGGTCCATGGGCGCTACCACTCGATCGTCTCGATAGGCACGGGATTTTGCTGGACCGTCTCGCTCTCCACGCGACCGTTCTTAAAGCGAATCAAGCGATCGGCCATGGGCGCCAGCGCGGAGTTGTGGGTGATGATAATGACCGTGATGCCTTGCTTGCGGCAGGTATCCTGCAGCAACTGCAAGATCTGCTTGCCGGTTTTGTAGTCGAGCGCACCCGTGGGCTCGTCGCACAGAAGCAGCTTGGGATTCTTGGCCAGCGCGCGGGCGATGGACACGCGCTGCTGCTCGCCGCCCGAAAGCTGCGCGGGGAAGTTGGCAAGGCGCTCGCCCAGGCCAACCTGGCAAAGCGTTTGCTCGGCATCGAGCGAATCGGGGCAGATTTGCGCCGCGAGCTCGACGTTTTCGAGCGCCGTCAAGTTGGGAACCAAATTGTAGAACTGGAAGACAAAGCCGACGTCGGCGCGGCGGTATTCCACGAGCTGCGCCTCGTTGGCAGAGCTCACGTCGCGCCCGTCCACCGTCACGGTGCCGGAGGTCGCCGTATCCATGCCGCCCAGAATGTTGAGCGCCGTGGTCTTGCCGGCACCCGAAGCACCCAGAATGATGGCGAGCTCGCCGCGCTCGACCGTAAAGCTCGCGCCGTCGAGCGCATGAATGCGGGCGTCGCCCTCGCCGTATGCTTTGATGACGTCTTTGAATTCGATATAGGCCATCGATTAATTCCCATCTGGTCGGATAACTCTTTAGTATTACCCATTTCCCACCGACCAAAAAGGGACAGGTTTATTTTGGCAGGTTTTAGAAGCGGACGATGAAGGTAATCTGGTTGCTGTGGCCGCAGACAGAAGCACTCCCGCCATGGGCCTCGGCGATGGCTCGCACCACAGATAGGCCCACGCCCGAGCCGCCCGTCTTGGAGTTACGCGAGACATCTGCGCGGTAGAAGCGGTCAAACAGCCGGTCCAGGTCACCCTCGGGCAGCTCATCAACAGCATTCGATACGACAAGCTCGGCCGAGCCTTTGCCCGCACCGCGCGAGTCTGCGCGCAGGCTTAGCTCAATCACGCTGCCCTCGCTTGCGTAGCGTGTGGCGTTGTCCAGCAGCAACTCAACCACCTGCGCTACCGCCGCAGCATCGGCATGGGCCCGCACGCCACTCGCAATCGACGTCGACAGACGCTTGCCGCGCGAAACCGCCACCGACTCAAACGGCGCCGCCGCCTTGTCCACGGCCTCCGAAAGATCGATCGATGTCATGGTAAAGCCGGCCGAACCCTCGTCCATACGCGCCAGGAACACCAGACGCTCCGTCAGCGCCGTCAGCCGCGCGACCTGCTCGTGAATGCTCTGCGTCCATTCGCTCTCGCCGCTCTCGATTTCCTGCACCTCGTTGGCGGCGTCGATCACAGCTAGCGGCGTCTTGATCTCGTGGCTTGCATCGGTAATAAAGCGCTTTTGCTTGCTGTAGCTCTCGACCATCGGCCGAATCACCGCACCCGAGGCGCCCGCCACAATTGCCAGCACTGCCAACCAGCCAATGCAACTGATTGCCACGCTCGCGCTCAAAAACGAATGAAAGCTTGCAAGCTCACGCGAACAGTCCACGAACACATAGGTGGTCTCACCGTCTTGAACGTCAGTCGTATAGCGATAATTGCCAGAAAAACCCGAGACCCAACCCTTGGAATGCAACTTTGCGGCAATACTGGCGGCGCGCTTGGCACCCACCGCGGCAATGCGGGCCGTGTTGACATCGGCAACCTGTCCGGCGGCAATCGTCACCGTAAAGTAGCGCGTGTCAAAGGGAGCTTCCGCCGTCATGCCTTCAAAACGCCCGTCGCGAACAGCCGCCCGGTTACCAGTAGCAACCTTGCCGGCAACCGCATCCTGGCCGGGATCGGCTTTAGGCTCGTTCCCCCAATCGATACCGTCCTTGCCCGCCAGGATATAGTCCAGGCGAGCGTCGGCCATCTTGCAGACATGCGAATAATTGACGATGTTGATGCCGGCGATGATGAGCGTGAGCACCACGGTCACGGCGCCCATGGCAACCAGGATGAACTTGCGACGCAGGCGGCGGCCCAATGCGTCAGCAGAATTTGCCCGCCCCGTACTACTCGAGGCGGCGTGAAACCGCTCCGTCATGCGTTTACACCACGTGCGC
Organism: Collinsella sp.; assembly: GCA_019414505.1. Taxonomy (GTDB): domain Bacteria; phylum Actinomycetota; class Coriobacteriia; order Coriobacteriales; family Coriobacteriaceae; genus Collinsella. Next base: position 18,859 of record DXLW01000002.1, on the reverse strand, counting down.
ACGCTCACGCCTGCTCGCCTTCCTCGACAACCTCAAGCGAATATCCCTGGTTGCGCGACGCGCGGATGGCCACATTGGCACCCAGCGCCGCCAGCTTTTTGCGCAGGTACGAGATGTAGACCCACACCACGTTGGCGCCTTCGGGCGCGTCCTCACCCCAAACCTCGAGCATCAGACGCTCGGTGGGCATGCGCGTGCCAGCGTTGCGCATAAAGAGTTCCATAAGCTGAAACTCGCGATTGGCTAGGTGTTCCTCGCCCAAGGGACCCACAAGCGTGCAAGCCGCCGTATCGAGGCGCACGTTGCCCACACTGAGCGTCGTGGCATCGATCGCAGTCGCGGCGCGCGTCATGGCGCGAATGCGCGCGAGCAGCTCCTTGGCGGCAAACGGCTTGGTCAGATAGTCATTGGCGCCGGCGTCCAGGCCCTCAACCTTATCGGACACCTCGCTTTTGGCCGTGAGCATGATGATGGGCAGTCGCTTACCGGCGGCGCGTGTGCGCTTGAGCACCTCAATGCCATCCATGCCGGGCACCATGATGTCCAGGATTGCGGCGTCATAGTCGTTGGCGAGCAGATATTCGAGCGCCGTCAGACCGTCGAGGGCGGCATCGACCTCGTAGTCGCTATGTTGAAGAATCGCGGTAAGGGCACGGGAGAGGCCGGGTTCGTCCTCGGCAAGCATCAGCTTCATAGTTGTTCCTTTGGCGCACGGCTATACAGGTTTCGATACCGCCGATGATAGCGCACCGCCAGCCGTCTTAGCGCAGCCTTAGCTGCTCAACCTGCACGTTTTCAAATACGCAGGATATGGCTTAACCAAACTTAAGGCTCAGATGCCGAGCGCTTGGACGCATGCCGGTCGCGAAAAGACGGCGACTCGTTCTTTCACGGCGTCTTGGCTATGCAAAGTGTCCTGACGTTACTCCTCGTACGCACCCTCGAGCCGCAGCAGCCACTCCTTGCGGTCAAGGCCGCCGGCATATCCGTTGAGCGATCCGTCGGCCGCCACCACGCGATGGCACGGCACGATAATCGAAATGGGATTACGTGCGACCGCAGCCCCCACCGCACGAGGAGACACAACGGGCGCCTCGTTTCCCGGTACACGATGTCGAGCCGCAACACGCCGGGCGATCTCGCCATACGTGGCAACCTCGCCACGCGGAATGGAAAGCAGCTCAAACCAAACCTCGCGCTGAAACGCCGTGCCGATCATATGTAACGGCGGCGTAAACCGAGGTTCCTGCCCTGCAAAATAAGCATTCAGCCAAGCCCAGGAACGTTCAAGCACCGAAGAGGCTACACCATTTGCGGGACTCACCGACGACATGCCGCCAGCACCAGAAACCGCATCGGCACCTTCAACGTACTCCGCATCTTCTTTGAGAAGCGTGGAGCCAAAGTGCTCCTGCCCCTCAAACCAAAGCCCCGTCAGACCGCGGCCATCAGCGGCAAGCAAGATTTCGCCCAAAGGCGAAGCAAACGTCGTCGTGACCACCAGCGGCTCCTTTCAAAACTCCGCTCCATAATACCGCGAATTGTGCAGACAACTCCCGCAGATGCGTCCGGACAGACTCGATTGTCCAAGAGAGGGCGTTTTCCCTCTCAATATCGGCCGATACCGAGTCGCAACGCCCAAAACGATGTCCGGCAAAAACGAAGGTGAATGGTTTTCCGAGAAGTGGACGAGTAAAACTAGGGCCCCGAAGCATCCGCATTTTTTAATTGCAAAACAGCAGGATTCATGCGATAAAACCGCAGGAAATGGCGGCCAAAATATGCCGATGCTTCAAGGGTCCAAAATAGGTCGTTCACTTCCCGGAAAACCATTCACCTTCGATTCGCACCAACCCCAAAGTCACCCCAGGCAGCAGGCGCAGCGCGCCGCAGCTGCCGGCCGCACCCCACAGTCCCCAAAGGCGGCAGGCGCAAAGCGCCGAGGCCGCCGCCGGGACTAGGGCCCGCAACGACCACGTGCCCTCACATCAGCCCAGCGGCCCCAATCAACAACGGCCCCATCGCAGGCCGCGCGCAGCCAAGTCACCGCAGGCGGGGGCCGGGCTTAGTTTTCAGAACACTCCGCAGACCAGTGTGGCGCCTTGTCCGCGGCTCCGAAGGAGCAGGACAAGGCGCCACACATGGTCGAGGACGTTCTGAAAACTAAGCCCGGCCCCCGCCGGACAGGTCACACTACTCGCAGAGCAGCTTAGCGATCTGGACGGCGTTGGTTGCCGCGCCCTTACGGATTTGGTCGCCGCAGCACCAGAAGGTGATGCCACGCGCGGCCTCGGGGTTCGAGATGTCGCGGCGCACGCGACCGACCCAAATCAAATCCTGGTCGGACGTATCCATCGGCATGGGGAAGCGATCGTGCGCATCCTCGGCGCTCATGTCGTCAACCAGCTTCACGCCCGGAGCGGCAGCCAGCGCAGCACGGGCCTCGTCAACCGTAATGTCGCGCTCAAACTCAAGCGTAATGCTCTCGGAGTGCGAGCGCAGCACGGGCACGCGCACGCAGGTGCAGTTCACGCGCAGCTCGGGCAGGTGCATGATCTTGCGGCCCTCGTTTTGCAGCTTCATCTCCTCGGAGGTAAAGCCCTCCTCCTTGACGCCGCCAATCTGCGGAATCAGGTTGCTCGCCAGCTGGGCGGCAAATGCGCGCGGCTCGGGAATCTCCTCGCCGCGGCCCAGGGCGGCCAGCTGAGCCTCGAGCTCGGCCATACCGGGAGCGCCGGCACCCGAAGCCGCCTGATACGTGGAGACGATCATGCGCTTCACGCCGGCGAGCTGATGCAGCGGCCAGGTGGGAACCAGGCCGATGATGGTCGCGCAGTTGGGATTGGCGATAAGGCCGTGATGCCACTTGATGTCGTCGGCATTGATCTCGGGCACGACCAGCGGCACCTCAGGATCCATGCGGAAGGCGTGGCTGTTGTCGACCACGACGGCGCCGCGCTTGACGGCCTCGGGCAGTAGCTCCTTCGCGATGTCGTCGCCGGCGGCTCCAAGCACAATGTCACAGCCCTCAAAGGCCTCGGGACAAGCCTCTTCGATCACGATCTGCTCGCCGCGGAACTCGACGGTCTTGCCCGCAGAACGCGCGCTCGCCAGCAGCTTGAGCTTGCCAACCGGGAACTCCTGCTCGTTTAGGCACTCGAGCATCTGGGTGCCCACGGCTCCCGTCGCGCCCAAAATAGCAACCGTGTACTGTTTCATGCTTCCCCCTTTAAAGGTTATGGCTTTTGCCCGCACGCCGAGCAGGCCGATTATTGTTGCCAGTGTATACAAGAACGAGGCGGGCACGAAACCCGCCCCGTCGAAACGAAACCGAAACGAAACGCCCCGCCGTAGATTTTTGAGACATGACCCAAAAAATCTACCGAGCAGTCGCTACTTTTTGAGCGCAGCCAGGGTGGGATCGACCGGCGTGGGAGCCTCCAAGTCGGAGACCTTCACAATGCCGTTCTCGTCGGAGAAGGCACGGTAAATGGTCTGAATCGCCAGGTCGAAGTCTTTCTCCTCAACACCGATAATGATGTTGATCTCGTCGCAGCTCTGCGAAATCATGCGCACGCTCACGCCGGCCTGGCCAAGCATGCCAAACAGGTGGCCCGAGATACCCGCGCGGCCGCGCAGGTTACGACCGACGGTAGCGATGAGCGCCAAGCCCTCGACAACCTCGATCTCGAGCGGCTCGACCTCCTGTTGAATGTCGCCCACGAGCGAGTACAGCGAATCGTGAACGTCCTGCTCCTGCACCACAGCGCCAAAACGGTCGACACCGGTGGGCATGTGCTCGACGGAAACGTCATAGCGTTCGAACACCGAAAGCGCGCGGCGCATAAAGCCGACACGGGGCTTGGTGCGGTCGCGGGCCACATTGATGGCGACAAAGCCGCGTTTGCCGGTCACGCCGGTAATGATGGGCTCCGCCTCGCCCTCGTCAGCCGTCTCGCTAATGATGGTGCCGGGGTCCTGCGGCGCATTGGTGTTCTTGATGACCAGCGGAATGCCTGCCTCGCGCACGGGGAACACGGCCTCCTCGTGCAGGACGCTTGCGCCCATGTACGAAAGCTCGCGCAGCTCCTCGTAGGTAACGCGCGCAATGGGCTGAGCCTCGGGAACAATACGCGGATCGGCAGAATAGAAGCCCGAAACGTCGGTCCAGTTCTCGTACAGATCGGCGCCAAGGCACTTGGCCAGAATCGAGCCCGAAATATCGCCACCGCCTCGATCGAGCAGCTTGATCTGGCCCTCACGCGTCGCGCCGTAGAAACCGGGCATAACAAAGCCACCCTGCTGGCCGTACTCCTGCACCAGCTCGGAGGTGCGGTTCATGCTGAGCGTACCATCGTGATGGAACGCCACAACCGTCGCGGCGTCCAGGAACGGCAGGCCCAGGTACTCGGACATCAGGCGAGCGGTGAAGTACTCGCCGCGGCTCACAAGCTCCTCGGTGGAGTAGCCGCCCGAGCGGGCGCGCTCGGCAAAGGCCGCGAACTCCTCGCGGATGGGATAGGTGAGCTCCAGCTCGTCAGCGATATCAAAATAGCGCTGACCGATGTCCTCGAGCAGCTCCTCGCACGACACGTGATACTTAACGTGCGCGTTAACCAGGTAGAGCAGGTCGGTCACCTTGGTGTCGCCCTTAAAGCGGCGACCGCAGGCGGAAACCACCACAAAACGGCGGGCAGGGTCGGCATCGACGATGGCCTTGATCTTCTTGAAGTGTTCGGCGTCGGCGACCGACGAGCCGCCAAACTTGGCAATTTTTATCATGGCGTGGAGGTTACCTTTCTAAAAGCCTCTGCAAACCTGTTTTGCGCGCTCTGATACCATGGTTTCACCGATTGGGACCAAGGTATCCGAGGAGCACTGTTATATGGGAACTTATCATAGTACACGAGGACGCACTTTATCATGCTCAAGTAAGGTGGCAATCCGTACCGGCATCGCTCCCGACGGGGGTTTGTTTGTCTCGGACGAGCTTGGCACCCAGCAGGTCGATATCAGCTCGCTTGCTGATAAATCGTACTTTGAAATCGCTCAAAATGTGTTGGGAATGTTACTGAACGATTACACGGACGAAGAAATTTCGGCGTGTGTCGACGAGGCATACCGCGGCACGTTCGCGAGTGAAGAGGTCACGCCTCTCGTCAAGCTCGACGCAGCACCGGGCACCGACGCCCCTCAGACCTATGTGATGGAGCTCTTTGGCGGCCCCACAAGCGCCTTCAAGGACGTCGCCCTGCAGATGCTCCCCCGTCTGATGGCCCGCACTTCCGCCAAGGACGGCGGCGCCGAGCGCATCATGATCGTCACCGCCACGTCGGGCGACACCGGCAAGGCCGCACTCGCCGGTTTTGCCGACGCGCCGGGCACGGGCATCACCGTCTTTTATCCCGAGGGCAAGGTCAGCCGCGTCCAGAACCTGCAGATGTCCACGCAGGAGGGCGATAACGTCGCCGTCTGCGGCATCCGCGGCAACTTTGACGACGCCCAGAGCGCCGTCAAGCGCATCTTTGCCGATAAGGAGCTTGCCGAGCGTCTGGAGGCTGCCGGCACGGTGCTTTCGAGCGCCAACTCCATCAACGTCGGCCGCCTGGTACCGCAGGTCGTCTACTACTTTGCCGCCTATGCGCAGCTGCTGCGCGCCGGCGCTATCGAGGCCGGCGACGCCATTGAGTTCTGTGTGCCCACCGGCAACTTTGGCGATATCCTGGCCGGCTACTACGCCAAGCGCATGGGTCTGCCCGTCGCCAAGCTCGTCGTGGCCAGCGACAAGAACAACGTGCTTGCCGACTTCCTGACCACCGGCGTCTACGACCGCAACCGCCCGTTCTTCACGACCATCTCGCCGTCGATGGACATCCTTATTAGCTCCAACCTGGAGCGCATGCTGTACTTCCTGTCCGATGGCGACTGCGAGCTCGTTGCCGGCCTTATGGAGCAGCTGGCGCAGACGGGTCGCTACGAGGTGCCCGCCGAGCTGCTGGCCAAGATCCAGAGCGTGTTTGGCTGCGGCTGGGCCAGCGAGGACGAGGTCCGCGCCGCCATCAAGAGCTGCTGGGACGCAAATGGCTACGTGATCGACCCGCATACCGCTTGCGGCTATCACGTCTTCGAGCAGGTCGCTCCCGCCGAGGGCGCCAAGGCCCGCGTGCTGCTTTCGACCGCCAGCCCCTACAAGTTCCCGCGCGCCTGCTGCGACGCCCTGGGCCTCGACGTTCCCGAGGATGATTTTGAGGCTATGCGTGTGCTCGAGCAGGCCACCAACACGGTCGCCCCGGCACAGCTCGCCGAGCTCGAGTCCAAGCCCGTCCGCTTCGAAGACGTCTGCGACGTAGCCGACATGGCCAACTACGTAGAGCAGGCTGCAAAAAAGATGGCTACCAACTAAACCCTTACTAGGCGCCGGCGAAAGCCGGCGCACCTTCTTTTATCAGATACTCACCGGGATAATGACGAGCTGACATGCGGGTCTGCCTGTTTAGTTCGTCGCGAGTTCCGCACGAGCCGGAAAGCACTTAATGTGCTTTCCGAGCGAGCCAGGACTGCCCGAGCAGCGAACTAAACAGGCAGACCGCCCAGGAGATTCCCATGATCAAAATCACCGTCCCCGCCACCAGCGCAAACCTAGGCATTGGCTACGATACCCTCGGCATGGCCGTCAGCCTCTACTCGCACTTCACCTTCGAGCGCGCCGATAAGCTCACCATCACGGGCTGCCCCGAAGAGTTCCAAAACGAGGACAACCTGGTCTACGTCAGCTTTGTCGATGCGCTTGCCGCATGGGGCGAGCCGGCTTTTCCCGTTGCCATCGACATTCAAACCGATGTGCCCGTCGCTCGCGGCCTAGGTTCCAGCTCCACTTGCGTCGTCGCCGGCATTATGGCGGCCGCCGCGTTGACGGGCCACACCGTCGACCGCGCCGAGCTTGTTCGCATTGCCACCGAGGTCGAAGGCCATCCCGATAACGTCGCCCCTGCTATCCTGGGCGGCGCCGTCTGCTCCTTTACGCCGACCGATTCGCTCCCCCAGTGCCTGCGCTACGAAGTGAGCGATCGCCTGCGTTTTATTACCGTGATTCCGCCCTACGAGGTACACACGAGCGAGGCACGCAAGGTCGTGCCACAGGAGATTCCGCTCTCCACCGCCGTGTGGCAGATGGGCCGCATCGCCGGTATGACGCGCGGCTTGGAGACTGGTGACCTCGACCTGATTGCCGCCGCCAATGACGACCGCATTCAGGAACCCTATCGTCGCCGCCTGATTCCCGACTACAACGCCGTGCGCGACACCTGCCTTAACGGCGGCGCCAAGACCATCTGGATCAGCGGATCGGGCTCGACCCTTATGGCTGTGACCGACGACACCATCGTAGCAAAGTTCCTGCAGGTCAAGCTGCGCGAGCAGTTCCCTAAGTGTGATACGCATATTCTGACGTGCGACACGGAAGGCGCTCAAATCGAGTACCTGTAGACATCGCCGATCGGTCTGTCCGGGCCACCCAGGGGCATCCCCTTAAAAACGTCCTCGCACTTGAGGCCCACTTATCCTGCTCCTTCGGAGCTGCGGATAAGCGGGCCTCGTGCTGCGGAATGTTTTTAAGGGGATGCCCCTGGGTGGCCCTATGGCAACGTAGCTAGCGATGTCTACAGGGACCCACGCTTTGAAGGGGCGCCAGGCTGAAATCATGGCCTTTTATTGATAGGGGCTCTTGCTAGGCTGGGGCACTTATTAGAGGCAGGCTTCGGCGATGCGGCGCTTGAGTTCGTCGATGCCCACGCCGGTTTGGGAGCTTGTGATGATTACGTTTTCGGCCGGGACGTTGAGCTGCTTTTTGATGGCTGCTGCCTGGCGGGCCTGCTGGGTGCGGCTGAGCTTGTCGGCCTTGGTGAGGCAGACGATAAAGTTGAACTCGTTGCCCTGCAGGTAGTCAATCATGTCATGGTCGAGCTTACTGGGGTCATGGCGAATGTCCACCAGCGACACAACCAGGTTAAAGCTGCGCTCGGAGTCGAAGAAGTCGCCGATGAGCTCGGCCCAACGGTCGCGCTCGGCCTTGGAACGGCGAGCGAAACCGTAGCCCGGCAGGTCGACGAAGTGCACGTCGTCAGCCTCAAAGAAGTTGATGTTGCTCGTCTTGCCCGGCGTACTGGAAACCTTGACTAGGTTCTTGCGGCCAAAGAGCTTGTTCATGATGGACGACTTGCCCACATTTGAGCGGCCAACGAAGCTCACCTCGGGACAGGTGGACTCGGGGATCTGCGAAACCTTGCCGTAGCTAGCGACGAACTTGGCAAGCTGGTAGTTAATGGAATCGGCCATGGACACTCCTTGGTCGTAGGTTTTTACAAAAGAGCGCGCTAATAGATAGCAGCGATACGGCGAACGATATCGAGCGTAATGCCACTCGCGGTACGGGCATACTCGAACAGGTCAAACTCGCGGTCGCAAATCGCATCATACGCCTCGTCACAATTATCGCTGATAGCACGCAGCACCAGGCAATCGACACCATTTTTGGTTGCGACATGGGCAATTGCCGCGCCCTCCATGCCGACACAATCGGCATGCGTCGCCTCGATGGCATCATTGCGCATGGCGGCGCCCGTCACAAAGTGGTTACCCGTGGCAATCGTGCCGACCAGGAACTGCTTTGCGCCCTCGTTCGAAGCGGTCGCATTTGTCGAAGCATCAACAAACCCACGCTCAGCAAGCACATCGGCGGCAATATCGACCAGCGCAGGCGTCGAGATAAACTCCTCGAGCCCCGGTGCAGACTCGGCGATAAGCGCGGTATCGGTATCTAGATAGCGCAGGCATTTGCCAATGACGACATCGTCGATATGGAGCTTGGGATTCAGGCCACCTGCGATACCAGAGAACACAACTGCCTGTGGAGCATACTTGCTAATGAGGTGCTGTGTTGCGGCGGCAGCGTTTACCGTGCCCATACCCGCCGTCGTGGCGACAATCGACAGGCCGTCGAGCCCGCCGGTCACAACGTTCAAGCCCGCCTCCTGTACCATGCAAACGTTGCTCAACTCTTCCTTGATCTGCATGATCTCTTTTTCGAGCGCACCGATAATCGCGATGGTAGCCATGCCATTCCCCAAACCTATTCGAAATTCTCAACCACGGTATGGTACCAGCATTTTGTTTGACCTCGTCAAACGAACACGTTAGACCAGCGCAGCTCGGGTATCAAAGAACGTCTTAGCAATCGCAGCCACCAGCTCACTCGAGCGATCGCTCCATGGCATCGATGTCATGATACTCATAATGTAGGTGTCGCCATCGACATCTATGAGGCCCGCATCGCATGTCGAATAGCAGCCATCCTCGCTAATCCAGCCGGCCTTGTTGCGCACCAAGGCTTGGCCGTCCGCAATGCCGTCGCGGATAAAGGACCGGGTCGTAGAGGACAGAAGGCCCGACAGCCATTGCGACGTCTCGCTATCACGGCTCAAATACTCGCTCATCTCGCGCCACAACTTGGCCGAGGTGCGCGGGCAATAGGTGGGAAAATCACTCATCGGATCGAGTGCGGTATCGTAATCGATGCCAAGACTGGCAATCCAATCCTCGTAACCGACACGGTCAAACGCCGCGCGTAACGCAATAAACGAATCGTTGTCCGAATTAACGATCGCGGCCTCGATCAGGTCGCGCACCGTCTGCCAACCCATGTTGTAGCCACCATAGGTGCCAAGGAAATCATCGAGTGAGACCTGACCCGTCTCGACCAGAGATTCGCAGATGTACAACACATAGAGCGCCTTGTAGCTACTCGCACCGTAAACCTCGACATCGGGGTTATACGTCACGCCCTTGCCGCTTGACAGGTCGTAGAACACCACACCCACATCGCCTAGCTCCTGCGCCCGACTCAGGGCATCCTGGAGCAAGGCAAGGCTCTCATCCTCCAAGGTAGGAGTCTTGTTATCCACCAACGAGAAGGTCTGAACGGTATCACCCGAAGGGATATCGTTGAAGTCCGCCTTCGAAAGTCTCGTCTTGAGATCTGCCGACGCTTTGGACTTTGAAACTTTCTCGTTTTGCGTCTGTACCGTTGACGCATCTGAGTGTGCCATTCGCTCCGACGCGTAGGTTTTGGCGGTAACTCCGAGGATAATAATCGCCAATGTTAGCATCCCAATGGCGGCAATCTTCGTCACGCGGACGCGAGCGTCGGCAAGGTCACGCGAAGACGTGCCCTTCGTCTCATATCTGCTGCTATGCTGCGGCATATACTCGTCCCGCGATGCGTTGTTTCGCACGTGGTCTCCTGACTGCTACCGTTCATATACGAGCAGCATAATACCGAGCAGGCATTTCTTTCCAAAGATATTCAGCGGCGTTTAAGGCGTCTTTAAAGAAACCACAAGCGTATTTATCCAAATGGCACGATTCTGTTGCGCATCTCCGCCCAAAACGCAGTTGCGGTGGAATAGTTCCTATTTGGGCGGCATAAGCCGAAAAACAAGAACTATTCCACCGCGACTTGACGGGTCTCTTTAGCAATCAACTTGGAGCCCAGGGGCACTCATTTAAGTCTGTCCCCAATGAGTGCCTTTGGGGAGCGAATATGGCTCGCTAGCCGATGGCGTTTTTGAGTTCCGTGCGGCGCTTTTTCATGCCGGTCATAACGGCATTGCGCAGCTCGGGCATGCGCGCGGTATCCATCTGGGGCACGCCCTCGAGCTTATAGGGAATGCCCAACTGCTCGTACTTGACGACACCCATCGTGTGATACGGCAGCATCTCCAGGCCGACCACGTTATGCCACGGGGCAATCAGGCGACCGAGCGCCTCGCACTCCTCCACCGTATCGGTAATGCCCGGCACCACCACGTGACGGATAACGACCTTGATCCTGCGACGCGCCAGCTCATCGCCAAACGCCAGGATGCGTGCGGGATCGCAACCGGTCAGCTTTTTATGCTCAACCGGATCGGCGTGCTTAATGTCGAGCAGCACCATGTCGGTCTCGTTGAGGACAGCATCGAACTTCTCGGGGTGGTTGGGATCAAACGCATATCCGCAGCTGTCAAGGCAGGTATGCACGCGACCATCGGGATTGCTGTGCATTGCACGGAACAGATCGGCCAAAAAGTCGGGCTGCAGGAGCGGCTCGCCACCCGAAACCGTAATTCCGCCGCTGCGGTAAAACTCATGGTTACTCTGGAACTCGTCCATGAGGTGCTCGACGGTCACCATGGTGCCGCCGTGAACAGACCAGGTATCGGGATTGTGGCAATACGCGCAGCGCATGGGACAGCCCTGGACAAACACTACAAAGCGGATGCCGGGACCGTCGACCGTTCCCATCGTCTCGATTGAATGCACGCGGCCTAGGGCAAATGCGGAGTCCTCGGGACGAGCGTCCACACCCTCGAGCGTCATCTCAGCCATTCCCGCTACCTTGCCTCTCATTGGTTTTAGTTACATAAATGCCAGAGCCATTCTAGCCCATACATATGATGGCGAAACGGTTTAGAGGTCAATTAGGTCGTCCTATTTGACTCCACGCAAAAGCGGCGGGAGGGTTATCGCAACCCGCCCGCCGCCGTGGCAATAGAAATCGATAGATGCCAGGCCTTACGCCTTGAGCGTGAGCACCGCACCGAAGGCGGTCGGGCCGCAGTGGCTCGAGATGACGCCGCCGACCTGAGTCCAGGTAATGTCCTTAAAGCCCAGGTCGTGCGCATAGACTTCCATGTCGTCGCGCAGCTCCTGGGAAAGGCCTACCGAATACGCCAGGCCAATGTGCGAGTAGTCGATCTCGCCCTTCGCAACCATGTGGTCAATAAAGGCGCGGGCGCACTTGAGCATAGAGCCGCGGAACTTCTTGGTCGCCACGAACTTGCCGCCCGTCACCTCAATGCAGGGCTTAATCTTGAGCAGATATGCGCCAAGGAATGCGACGTTGGACAAGCGACCGCCCGCCTTAAGGAAGGCAAGATCGGTAGGAACAAAGCCCAGCAGCACGCGGTCCATGACGGAGTTCGCGAAGGCGAAGATCTCGTCGACGGTGGCATCGGGGTGAGCCTCGATGTATTTGGCGGTCTCGACGACAACAAGCGACTGGCCCACCGAGACAAAACGCGTGTCCATGGAGTAGACGTAGTCGCGACCCTTGGCGGCGATCTTCGATGATTGATGCGAGCAGGTCGTGGCCTCGGAATATGCAAGATGCAGAATGGTCGCGTCGGGTTGCTCGGCATGGATGCGGTCGTACACATGCGCAAAATCTGCCGGCGCACAGCCGCTGGTCTTGGGCATCACGCCAAACTCGTTGCAGCGTGAATAAATCTCGAGCGGATCGATCGAACCGTCCTCGACGGTCTCGTCACCAATCGTGACATGCATGGGCACGCGCACGATGCCGTAGCGCTCGCAGAGCTCCGGCGTCACATCCGACCCAGACTCGACCGCGATTACGTACTTGCCCATTATTATCACGACCCATCTCAACATTGGCTTTTCAATACATGGCACGCGCCGCCGCACTGTTGCACAACAGCGTCCAAGCGCCAAAGAGACGCCGCCCCTTGCACATAACAAAGGACAGCGTCTCCCTGGAAAACTCCGTGCTTATCTGAGATTCTACATGGTTTATTAAGGAGTGTTATTTATTCCGCAAACGGTCGCTATATGCGGTAAGCGGTAGTTGGCCGCAGTAACTGCGACACATTCCGCCCAGCACGTCCAATCGTACTCCATGCACGGTTAATGCACGAGGCGGTAGAAATTCATCGATGCCGCACCCTCGGCATGCAGCTCCATCGCCGGAACCGCCGGCGAATAGGTACGGCTCGTAAGTGCCGCCTCGCCGCCATTTGCAAAAATCTCGACCATCGTAGTGTCCGAAAGCACGCGCAGGTCGCGAAGCTCACTGAGCTCGATCGACCTCTGGTCGCGCCCATAGCCTTCGTCACCCATGTCGAGGGTAAGCATCCCGTCTGTATAGCGCACAAAGACACCCTTGCGGATTTCGAGCTCGATCACCTGGGCGCCCTCACAGGAAACCACAAGATCAAACAGGCGGCCCGGCTCCTCAACGGTTTCACCGCCTGTCGCGCGAACGCAATCGCCGCGCATCCTCTCAATCTCGTGCGCCGGCTGCTGACAGAGCTTACCATCGCGCATGCTCAGTTCTCTCGGCACCGTCAACGCGCACTGCCACCCGCGTGCCACCGTCGGGCTTTTTGCCGTCGCATCGGGGCAACCCGACCACCCGATCATCAAACGCCGACCCGCAGCATCCTCAAAGGACTGCGGTGCGTAGAAATCAAAGCCGGCATCGACCATCGGGGGCATGTCCTGCCCGGTGATCTTAAAACTCGGTGCCTCCCAATCGGCCTCGATGGGAAACCACACGCACTGGTGCGGATTGCGGTAACGCCAACCATCGGCAGGCACGCCCTGCGGACAGCAAACGAGAATAAGCTCGCCATCAAGCTCAAACAGATCAGGGCACTCCCACATAAAGCCAAACTTCTCGCCCAGCTCAATGCGCGTCGCATAGCTCCAGCCCTCTAGATCGCGCGAAGTATAGACGAGCACGCAGCCACGGTCGTCTTTCGTACGAGCGCCCAGAACCATGTAGTAGATACCATCGTGCTCAAGGATCTTGGGGTCGCGTACGTGCGTACCGATATCGTCGGGGTAATCGACCGGCCCAACAGCCACACGCTTCTTGCCAAATTCGTCGGGATTCTCGGCAACCATATGAATTTGGTTTTGCTCACGGCCCGTCAACACGTAGTCGTAATCATCGCGGTCAAAATGCTTGACGTTGCCGGTATAGAAGTAGTGAATCTTGCCGTCGTGTACAAAGGCAGAACCAGAATACGCTCCGCTCGAATCCAAATCGGAATCGGGGAACAGCACAGGGCCGCAATTCTCGTACGTCACAAAATCCTTTGTTGTCAGATGATTCCAAAGCACTGGACCGCCATGCGCAGCATCGAATGGATCGTATTGGTGATAGATGTGATACGTATCACCGATCTGCACCAAACCGTTGGGATCGTTGAGCCAGCCAAGCTCAGGCTCCACATGGAACAGGAGCCTATCGGGGTCGGACGCGATGCGACCCGCCGTCTCATCCTGTCCGGCACGCCATTGCTCATAGTCCGCGCGTGTCACCTTATTTTTTTGATTAAACATCGCCGTTGACTTTCTCGTCTATGGGGAAGGACGCTCGACTCACACGAGTCGAACGCCCTTCCCCAAATGGACTTATCCTCAGATTACGCTGAACGGCTCAACTAGAAGCTAACGTCGAAGCCAGCGCCAGCGCCCTCTTCATCGGTGGTCGGCACGCCCTTTGCCTTGTTGTAGGCAAAGATCAAGACGATCGGCACGATAAAGGCGATGAGATTGCCAGCCACATACCACACGAGCGTCTCGGGCGTGACGATGAGCAGGCCAAGCACGCCGGTCAGACCCTGACCGATGGCGCGCACCTCAAAGAGCTTCACGAAGGCACCGCCGCAGCCTGCACCGATGCAAGCGCAGATGAACGGGATGATCGAGTAGCGCATGTTTGCAGCAAAGATTGCGGGCTCGGAGATACCGACCAGCGTCGGGATAAAGGACGACATGCAGATGTTGCGCTCTTTGGAATGCTTCTTGTGAATGAGGTACATGCCGATGGCGCCGCCGCCCTGGGCGATGATGGAAACCGACCAGATGGCCTGGATGTAGTTGAAGCCAGTCGTGGCGACGAGGTTTGCCTCGATACCCTGGATGAACTGATGCGTACCGGTAACGACGAGCGGCTGCAGGAATGCGGCAAAGACAAAGGCACCGAAGACGCCCATCCTGTTGTACAGGATATCGATTACACCGGCGAGGACGTTGCCGATCAGGTTGCCGAGCGGGCCGAACACGGTGAACAGGGCGACGTTAGCAAGAATCAGGGTAACGGTCGGGACAAAGACGAACGAAACGACCTCGGGGATGTACTTCTGGGCAATCTTTTCGACCTTGGCCATAAACCAGGCAGTCAGGATTGCAGGGAACACGCCGCCCTGGAAAGCAACCATGGGAATGGAGAGCGGACCAAAGTTCCAGTACTCAGCACCCGTCGGGTCCATAACGAACGTGTTGCGGTTCATAAGGCTCGGGTGAACCATGACGATACCGACGAGGATGCCCAGAATCGGGTTACCGCCAAAACGCTTCACCGCGCTGTACATAACCAGGACAGGCAGGTAGTCAAACGTGGTGGCGATAATGGCAAAGAAGCTTGCGAGGTTCTTGAGGAACTCGCTGTGGTCGGCAAGGCTGCCCTCCATGCCAAAGAGGCCGTTGGCAACGATCAGCGACTTAAGGCCGATGATGATAGCAGCGCCGACGAAAGCGGGAATGATGGGGATAAAGATATCCGAGAATACCTTGAGGACCGAGAAGAACTTGCCCTTCTTGTCCGCCTCGGCGCCCTTGACCTCGGAAGCGCTGATCTCCTTAACGCCCGTCAGAGCCATAAACTCATCGTAGACCTTGTTGACGGTACCGGTACCGAAGATGATCATGAGCTGGCCGCTGTTGTAGAGCACGCCCTTGACGCCATCGATGTTCTCGAGCTCGGCCTTGTTGTATTTGCTCGTATCCTTGAGCACCAGACGCAGACGGGTCACGCAATGCGTGGCGCCCTCGATGTTCTCCAGTCCGCCGACGTTGTCGACGACTTGCTGGGACACTGCCTTGTAGTCCATGTTCCTCTCCATTCCTTTTCTAAATCATAAAACGGTTCGTTGCCGCTACAGAGACGCGATCGTTGCGTTTGCGCACTTGAGCGCACCGTCGGTGACGGTAAGCGCCACACCCTGGCCCTGCTTGTTGCAGAAGCGAGCGTTGAGCGCAACATCATCGACAAAGATGGTCGCGATGTCGTCGTCGACGACCAGACGCACATGGTGAGTGCCCTCGCCCTTAAAGAACAACGGACGCTCGAGGCCCATGTTGTTGACCTGGAACCACGGATACTGGGGGGCCGCCGTAAACTCGAGTTTGCCCTCACGCAGGTTGGCGCGGAACTCATAGGCAAGACCGGACTCGGCGTCCTCGGCAAGCTTCACCGAGAAGCCGGCAGCGTCACCGGCGAGCTCGATGTCGGCGTCGAGCATATAGGTAGAACCGGCATCCGCGGCGAGCACCTGCTCGACCTTGCCCGACTCGCACGAAAGCTCAAAGGCCTCGACTGCCTTAGCCTCGCCAAAGGCGCCAAGCATGCTGTCGGGAAGCTTGGTGCCGATCGTTCCGTCGGCACGCTGAACGATCTCGAGAGGCATAAAAGTGCCACCCCACAGGTAAGAGCTGGGGTCGCCGCCCTCGTCGCGCGTAGGAACCCAACCAAAGAGAACGCGGCGCTCGCCGTCAAATGCGGTACGTGCAGCATAGTACGCGCGGCCATCGAAGGAATCGTCCGCAGGAGTGATCCACGGACCGTTGATAGAGCGAGACATGCGGTAACGGGTCTTGTTGCCATCACTGTACTCAGAGAACACCAGATACCACCAGTCGCCCATCTTAAAGAGATCAGGCATCTCGAACATGGTGTACAGGCCCGGATTCCACCAGTCGCCCTGGAACTCCCAGGTATCCAGGTCCTTGGAGGTGAACTTGACCAGACGACCGGTCATCAGACGCTTGTCCTCGCCCACACGCGTGCCGAGGATGAGCATGTACTCTTCGTTCTCCTCATCCCAAAGAACAAAGGGATCGCGCCAGTTGCGGTCATCGTAACCCTCCTGGGGCGGAAGCAGCGTCTCGGCGATGTTCTTCTCCCACTTGACGGCGTCGTCACTCGTTGCGTGAAGAAGAACCTGCTTCATCAAGCGTGCCTTGACCTTATCGCGATTGCAACCAGTGTAGAGCGCATGGTACTTGTCGCCCACCTTAAACACCGTGCCGGCATAAACATACTGGTCGACTTCCTCGTCGCCGCCACGCTCAAGGCTCTCGCCAAAGTCTTTGTAATTGACGAAGTCCTTGGTTGTCGCGAGTGCCCAGCCAAACGGCTCTCCGAAAGGTCCGGGGTTTCGCGTGTCACGCTGATGATAGAGATAGAACGTGCCGTCCTCGCCGTACGGCATGATGTCGCCTACCCAAATTCCCTCAGGCTGGTAATACACCTTGTGCATCCGAGACTTCCTTTCTCACGAGATACTAACTCGGTACAACTGCAAGATATGTCAATCGTTTTCATATGTCAAACGTTTTCACGCCAATACGTCTTTTCGCAGTTCCAGTCGTCGGCAAACGGTTGACATATGCCGGCGAACGGTCATCAGAGGTGTTTGAGGAATTCTTTTGGCACGGGATGAACTACGCGGTTTTACCCTCAATGAGTTCAACGGGGAGCTTGATATTCGATTCGGGCTTTTCGCCGTTAATAAGAGCAATGATGGATTGCGCCGCGAGCTCTCCGATGCGATCGATATCTTGGCGTACGGTTGTTAAGTCAGGCATAAACGTCATAGTGCGGCGGGCACCATCCGCGCCCACGACCTTAATATCGCCCGGAGCGCTCAAGCCGCGCTGCTTCATCACGTTAAGACAGATAGCCGCCATCGTGTCGTCTCCCGCAAAGATGCCGTCAATATCGGGGTTCTCATCGAGGATCTTCGCAACGACCGCGCTCTTTTCGTCGTCGGGCTTAACGAACTCGACCTCACGGACAAGCGCGGGCAAACCGGCCTGCTCAACAACATCGAGGTAGGCATCGGTACGCTTATTGGCAGGCATGCGCATGCGGCTATTGCTGCGCAGGCACAGGATGCGCGAACACCCGTCATCGATCAGGCGACGCGTGGCAAGTTCGCCGATACTATAGCTGTCGCTCGCAATCTGAACAGAGGCCTCGCCAAGGTCGCAGTCGATACCAACCAGACTCAAGCCCATCTCGGCATACGCCTCGGCACCGATATTAAGCGAGTTGACGATGACGCCATCAACCATATTGCGTCGAAGCATGTCGATATAAGAGCGCTCAAGCTCGGGTCGATTGGCGCTATTGCACAGCAGCATCTTAAAACCGTTTTCGGCCAGGGTATGCTCAATGACTTGAACCACTTGGGCATGAAACGGACTGCTGACATAGGGGACGATCATACCGATAAGATTCAGGCGACCGTTGAGCATGGCACGAGCGATATCGTTGGGCGTATAGTTGATGCGCTTCATCGCGGCATGGACCTTATCGCGGGTCTCTTGGCTAATATAGCCACGATTATTAAGCACACGAGATACCGTAGTAGGCGAAACCCCCGCCACCGCCGCAACTTCCTTGATGCCAGGCTTAGCCGTATCCTTAGAACGAGCACTCTCGCGAGCCATAGCACCCTCCCCCATCAACATGTCATACGTTTACATACGAACAAAGCATACCCCAACAACAGCGGGAAGACGGTAACAGCACAAGTAAGTAAACGACTCATCCAAATAATTAGGAGAGTTCCGCCTAAAGGGTAACTACACAGGACCCCCGCCGGGGCTGTTTGGGCTACCTCCCAAAACACTCCGCACTGATATCTTCTGTATTGAAGACGTCGATGATGCACCCGTATACCATTGACGTCGACACCATCAGATGCGGACCGCGCGGTGACCCCACATTCCGCTGGCGCCCACGGGGCTGTCCTCGTTTGTGTTTCGTCAAGAGGATTTGAGCAAAAAGAGCATCGGAAATTGAACAGCCTGAGCATCGGAAGCGCGCACGCTTTTTGAGCGGCTAGCCCTCCTGCATGAGGGCATGGCGGACGCGGTAGGACTCGCCGCGGAACTGGACGAGCCTCCCGTGGTGGACGATGCGGTCGATCACGGCGGCGGCCATCTG
>DXLW01000019.1:0-117643 GCA_019414505.1 Collinsella sp. | reverse complement strand
ATCAGAACCACCCTTAAAAAGGGTGGTTTGCTCTTAGGGTATAACCCACGGGCCCCGGGCTCGCGTCTAAAGGCGCGGGCCCGGACTTCGTCCAGGCCTAGTGCATCTTGACCCGTGGCGCGCCGGTCGAACCGGCGGGATCACCCCCTCTTGAAGGGGTCCTCGTACTCCTTCACGCTCAGCTTGTCCAGCGCGATGTCGTGGGACTCCTGCTCCCTGATGTACTTGGCGATCGTCGCCTCGTTCAGGCCGACGGTGGACACGTAGTAGCCCTCCGCCCAGAACTTCCTGTTGCCGAACTTGTACTTGAGGTTGGCGTGCCTGTCGAATATCATCAGCGAGCTCTTCCCCTTCAGGTAGCCCATGACGCTCGCGACGCTGTACTTCGGCGGGATCGCCAGCAGCACGTGCACGTGGTCGGGCATCAGGTGCCCCTCGATTATCTCGATCCCCTTGTACTCGCACAGCTTCCTGAGGATCTCCCCTATGTCGCTCCTGATTTGGTTGTAGATCACTTTGCGCCTATACTTCGGCGTGAACACGATGTGGTACTTGCACATCCACTTCGTGTGGGAAAGGCTGTAGGCCTTCTGGGCCATGGCGACCACCCCTTCGACTCGAATTCTTGACGGCCTGAACAATCGTCAATATCGGTCGGAGGGGTGGCTTTGTAAAGCCGTTTGTCTCCACCCGCGTAGCGGGTGGTTTAAAGCTGGCCGCTGCGCGGCCAGCGGACTAAAGTCTTGAATAAAAAAACCGCCCCGTATGGAGCGGTTTTGCCCTTTATATATCGAGCGCCTCGGCCATCGCTGCCGTAGTGATTGCCGTGGTTCCGCAGCAACTGCCCACCATTGCGGCGCCGGCATGTCTCCATTCGATGCATGCGCGCGCGAAAGCTTCGGGATTCTCGTGCCATACGGGGCCATCCTGAGTCTGGACCGGATCGCCTACGTTGGGACGCACCGTAACGGGAGTAGTCGCCGATGCAACCATCCTGGGCACCGCCGCATTCGCGGCCGCAAGCGAACAGCAATTAACACCAACCGAGTTTGCGCCGTGTTTTTCGGCGTACAAAACGGCTGCCTCGATGTTGAGGCCATCGCCCAGCAGGTCGCCTTTATCGTCAACGACAAAACTCACCAGAACAGGCATGCCGTCGGCGGCATCTCGGGCGCCGGCAAGCATGGGCTGCAGATTACGGATAGACGTCACCGTCTCGATCAGCAGACCGTCAACACCAGCATTGAGCAAGGCGTGCGCCTGTTCGCGCGCAATGCCGCGGATTTCACGATACTCGAC
Organism: Collinsella sp.; assembly: GCA_019414505.1. Classification (GTDB taxonomy): domain Bacteria; phylum Actinomycetota; class Coriobacteriia; order Coriobacteriales; family Coriobacteriaceae; genus Collinsella. The sequence goes on along the minus strand of DXLW01000019.1, from coordinate 116,344 downwards.
AGAGTCCTCGGCAAACCACTCAATACCGATCGGGCCCATCGAGCCCAGCAGTAGCTGAGGGTGCGCCTGGCGGGCATCGTCGACGGCCCCGCGATTGACCTCCGCCACGGACGGCGCAATCTGGTCGTGCTTGAGGGCATAGCTCGATGCCTGAAAGGTATTGGTAATGAGCACCTGCGCGCCGGCGGCGACATACAAGCGATGGATACGAGAAACGGTCTGCGGCTCTGCCAGATTCCAAAACGCCGGTGGAATGTCGGCGGCATCGTACTCACTCAACAAAACACTGCCCATGGGGCCCTGCGCCAACAAGGTCTCGCTCGACAAGCGGCGCGTAAGTTCCTCGGCACCAAAGCGGTTGTAATAACTCGTATCCATATATATCCCGCTATTCCTCGACGCTGATTCCCTGCTTTTCGAGATAGGCGAGCCAGCGGCTCATCGTGTCCTCGGATAGCGCATGCTCCATCATGCAGGCCTCGGAATCGGCTCGCTCAAATTCGACACCGAGCTCCTGAACCAAAAACGTGCGGATGAGGCGATGACGGTACCAGATAGCCGTGCCAACCTCGCGGCCGCGATCGGTCAGGATCACCTTGCCGTAGTGCGATTGCTCGACAAGCTCGGATGCCTTGAGAGCCGAAACCGCTTTATTGACCGATGCTTTGGAGACGCCAAGGCGCTGCGCGATGTCGACCGATCGAACGCCGTTGGTTTCCCCCTCTTCGCTTTCAATGCGAACCATGCACTCCAAGTAGTCTTCGTTCGCCACCGTCAGATGCAGTTCGCGCGAGCTATTTGTCGTATCCATGACCTTCCGTCCCTTCTGCATTCAATGGCTGATTCTACCCCATCCAAGCGTCGTGGTATGCCGTGGCATACCGTGCTAGAGTTCTTGTTGCACACGACGACCAAGATTGGAGCGGTCTTTATGGAAAACACCACCACGAGCCCCGATGTCCTCGAGCGCTTTTTGCGCTACGTCCAGATCAACACGCAGTCCGAGGATGCAAACTGTGACCAGGTACCCTCGAGCGCCGTTCAGTTTGACCTTGCCAACGTGCTGGCTGAAGAGCTGCGCGAGCTTGGTGCGGAAGATGCCCACGTGACCGAGCACGCCTATGTCTGCGCGCATATCCCCGCAAGTGCGGGCGCTGAGGACAAGCCCGCCCTGGGCCTGATCGCCCATCTCGACACCACCGAAGTTGCACCGGGTGCCGGCGTGAAGCCGCACATCGTACACTACGAAGGCGGCGACCTGGTCTGCGGCACGGTTGACGGTAAGCCCGTTGCCATGAGCACCGCCAAGCTTCCCGCCCTGAACGACCTCGCGGGTGAGGACCTGGTCTGCAGCGATGGCACCACGCTGCTGGGCGCGGACGACAAGGCAGGCGTCGCCGAGATCATGTCGCTTGTCGCGCGTATCGCTCAGGACCCTTCTCTGCCCCATCCCACACTCGGCATTTGCTTCTGCCCTGACGAGGAGATCGGCCACGGAGCCGAGCTGTTGGATATCGATGCCTTTGGCTGCAAGTACGCCTACACGGTCGACGGCGGCCCCATCGGCGAGCTGGAGTGGGAGTGCTTTAACGCCGCAGAGGCGACCGTCCGCTTTGAGGGCCAGTCCATCCACCCGGGCGACGCCAAGGGCCGTATGGTCAACGCAGGCAATCTGTTCTGCGACTTCAACGCGTTGCTCCCCTACGCGCAGCGCCCGGAGTATACGGAAGGCTACGAGGGCTTTTATCACCTTGAGGGTGTATCTGCGACCGTCGATCACGCCACAGCGCGCTATATCGTCCGCGACCATGACGCCGCCAAGTTCCAGCAGAAACTCGACCTTATTGATGCCGCCGCCTCGATGCTCAACCAGCGTCTGGGTGAGGAGCGCGTGACGGTCGAGATTAAGCAGCAGTATCGAAATATGGCCGAGATCGTTCGTGACTATCCCGAGCTTATTGATGTTGCCAAGGAAGCCTACCTTGCCTGCGGCGTTGAGCCCCAAGTGCTGCCGATTCGTGGCGGCACCGACGGCGCCCAGCTGTCGTTCCGCGGTCTGCCCTGCCCCAACCTTTCCACCGGCGGCTATTGCTACCACGGCGTCAACGAGTTCGTCCCGGTCAGTTCGCTCGTCAAGATGACCGACGTGCTCCAGGAGCTCGTCGGCCGCTTTGCATAAGCCTGGCTGCACAAGTCCAAAAGACGAATCGCCCCGTCCTCAACCAAGAACGGGGCGATTTTTTTACTGCAACGAGAATAGGTTGACGCACGCCAGCCTCTTGAAGCAAGGAGTGTCCCAAACTGCCGGTACAAAAGGAACGTCCCCAAGTGCCAAGTGCATCAAGAGTGCCCCCTTTGACCAGTCGTTTAAGAACGTCCCCAATGACTAACGTCGCAGGTTGAGGACGGGCAGCGAGCGGGTCGCATTTGAGACAAGGTGACGTGAAACGAAAGGGCGCTGACCTTCTGGTCGCGCCCTTGAAGTTGAACGTCAGATTGTCCAAATGCGGCCCGCGCAGCGTCAAGCGGTTACGCGGTTTGGTAAAACCGCGTAACTTAGTAGTTGGCCTCGTAGCCGTTGCCGTCGCCGGTGGGCTCTTCGTAGTAGTCCGAATCGCTCGAATCGCTTGAGTCATCGGAATCGTCAGAGCTGACCGATGAGGTTGCGGTACCGTTTGCGTAGTCGTCAGACGTGTTGTTGTTCAGGTCGCCGATTGTAGAGCTGGAACCGTCGGAAAGACCCATGGTGTTGGGACCCTTGGGGTCCTTGCCGGCATCGACGCGCTCCATCATTTCCTTGAGCTCGTCCTCGTAGACAAAGACGTAGCTCACACCGTCGATCATGGTACTGTCGTCGGCGTACGAGGGCAGGTTGGCCGAGTAGATACCGTCGACATCCATACCGCGCATGGCGTTGACCGTAGCCACGATATCCTGAACGCTCATATCGGTTACAAGCATATCGGACAGCGAATTAACCAGGCCAAAGATCTTCGTGGCATCGAAGTTATTGAGAATCTGGTTGGCAAGGGCGCCAAGCACCTGACGCTGGTGGCGCATGCGCGTGTAATCGCCGTCGGCATAGGTGTAGCGGCAGCGGGCATAGGTAAGGGCGGTGGCACCGTCCATATGCTGCTGGCCAGCGGTAATCTTAATATCCAGGTGCTCGGGGTCGTCAACATCATCGGTTGCGTTAATGTCGATACCGCCAACCGAATCAATCAGCGCCTGCATACCGTCGAAGCTGACCTCGGCATAGTGGGAAATCTGAACACCGCACAGCTCGTTGACCGCCTCGACCATGGCCTCGGCGCCGCCAACGGTATGGCAGGCGTTGATCTTCATGGTCTCGCCCTTGTACTCGACCTTGGTGTCGCGCGGAACGGAAATGAGCGTCGCCTGCTTTTGCGTGGGGTCGATTCGTGCCAGGATAATCGAGTCGGCGCGATACGTATCCTCGCCCGGACGGCCGTCGGTGCCAAGAAGCAGCACGTAGAACGGATCCTTTGCCTCATCGGTGTCAACCAGAACCCGACGCAGATTGTCGGTAATGACATTAGAATCGCCGAGCTTGCCCATAATGGTGGCAAACCACAGGCCGGCAGCGGTAGTGGCACTCAGCAGCACGCCAAGCACGACAATGAGCGCGACGTGACGAATCGTGTGGCTACGACGGCGTTGGCGAGCGCGCTCGGAATAGCGAGCCACGTTATCGCGACTGTAGATCTTGGCCTGCGCACCAGTTGAGGGTCTTCGGGCGGTGGTATCCGCGAGGGGCTTTTTATTAAACATAGGCAACCTGTATTAGTAGATGACGGGATCGGGGACGGTAGCATGCTCGACATGCGCGCCGAGCGCCTGCAGCTTTTCGACAAACTGCTCGTAGCCGCGCTTGATGTGATGAATGGCCGAAACCTCGGTCGTCCCGTCGGCGATCAAGCCCGCTACGACGAGGGCCGCTCCGCCACGCAGATCGGGCGAGGTAACCTGTGCACCCGAGAAGCCCTTGACGCCATGAATCATGGCATGATGACTCTCGATACGAATGTCGGCACCCATGCGCACCAGCTCAGAGGCAAACATAAAGCGATTCTCGAAGATGTTCTCGGTAATAACGGAACTGCCGTCGGCAAGGGCGGAGAGTACCATAATCTGTGCCTGCATGTCCGTCGGGAAGCCGGGGAACGGAAGCGTCTGGATGTCGACCGGCTTGATACGCTCGGCACGGTTCACATGGACGCCATCCTCGACGCGCTCGCAGTCGATACCCATGAGCTCCATCTTCTTGAGCACCATGCCCAAGTGAATGGGGCAAAAGCCCGTGACATCGATACCGCGATCGTCGGCCATCAACGCACCGGCAACGATAAAGGTACCGGCCTCGATTCGGTCGCCCACTACGCGATGGGTAACAGGATGCAACTCTTCCACGCCCTCGATGGTCACGACAGGCGTGCCGGCGCCGACAATCTTAGCGCCCATCTCGTTGAGCATGTTGGCGAGATCGACGATCTCGGGCTCGCGGGCGGCATTGTCGATAACCGTGGTGCCCTGCGCGCGCACGGATGCCATGATGAGGTTCTCGGTCGCACCGACGCTGGCGAACTCGAGCGTGACGGTGGTACCGCGCAGACCTTGGGGCGCATTAGCGTTGATGTAACCGTGGGCGGTATCGAACTCAACGCCCAGGGCCTCAAGACCAAGAATGTGCATATCGATCTTGCGAGCACCCAGGTTGCAGCCGCCCGGCATGGCAATCTTGGCGCGATGGAAGCGGCCCAGCAGGGGTCCCATGACGGCGGTGGAAGCACGCATCTTGGCAACGAGCTCGTAGGGGGCCTCCCAAGAATCGACCTGAGAGGTATCAATCTCGAGCGTGTGCTCGTCGAGAACATCGATCGTAGCGCCCATGCCCTTGAGCACCTTGCCCATCACATGGACATCGGAAATATCGGGCACGTTCTGCAGCGTCGTCTTGCCCGGCGCCAGAAGCGTTGCCGCCATGAGTTTGAGCGCGGAGTTCTTGGCGCCCGAAACGGGCACGGAGCCTCCGATGGCGTGGCCACCCTCAACGCGGATAATATCCAAGGTCTACCCTTTCAAAAAGCATGCCCGGGGTGGCTGGGCCATCCCGGGCATGATGTGTTCGCAAATGGTCGAACGCTAAATCGTTTGACTATTGGGCAAGCTTGAGCTTACACCATGCGATTTCATTATAGAGGTAGGCGCGGCGTGCATCATCCTCCGACAAATTACCCAGCTTCTCTTCAAAACCTTGAATATCAGCTTTAAGCTTGTCGGCATCGACGGTCGCCAAATCGCAAGCGCGCTCGGCGAGAACGGTCACGACATCGTCCGCAACCTGGGCATAGCCGCCGGCCACGGCAAACGTGTGGTCGACAGTGCCCATGGCCTTATCGGAAACGCGAACGTAACCGCGGTCGATCGTGCAGATCTCGCTGGAGTGAGCAGGCAGAACGCCAAACTCGCCATCCGTGGACGGAATCGACACAAACGCAGCGTCGCCCTCATAGGCGCAGCTCACGGGGCACACGATGCGGATACGCATAACCTACTTCTCCCCCATCTTGCGGGCGCGCTCGCGCACGTCCTCAATCGTGGAAGCATAGCGGAAAGCCTGCTCGGGCAGGTCATCGGCCTTGCCGTCGACAATCTCGGCGAAAGAGCGGACGGTATCCTCGACGCGGACGTAGACACCGGGGTTGCCGGTGAACTTCTCGGCGACGTGGAAGGACTGCGAGAGGAACTGCTGAATCTTACGGGCACGGTTGACCGTAAGGCGCTGCTCCTCGGACAGCTCGTCCATACCCAGAATGGCGATGATGTCCTGAAGGTCGGAGTACTCCTGCAGGAGCTCCTGGACCTTGACGGCGACACGGTAGTGCTCCTCGCCAACGATCGAGGGATCGAGAGCGTCGGAGGAAGACGCAAGCGGGTCGATAGCCGGGAACAGGCCGAGCGACGAAATGCTACGCGAAAGAACCGTGGTGGCATCGAGGTGCGTAAACGTCGTGGCAGGCGCCGGGTCGGTCAGGTCGTCTGCGGGGACGTAGACAGCCTGGACGGAGGTAATGGAGCCCGTCTTGGTCGAGGTAATGCGCTCCTGGAGGTCGCCCATCTCGGTTGCCAGCGTGGGCTGGTAACCAACGGCGGACGGCATACGGCCCAGCAGTGCGGAAACCTCGGAACCTGCCTGGGAGAAGCGGAAGATGTTGTCGATGAACAGCAGAACGTCCTGGCCGCGATCGCGGAAGTACTCAGCGGTGGTAAGGCCGGCTAGACCGATGCGCAGACGCGCTCCGGGCGGCTCGTTCATCTGACCATAGACCAAGCAGGTCTTGTCGATAACGCCAGACTCGCTCATCTCGAGGAACAGGTCGGTGCCCTCGCGGGTACGCTCGCCGACGCCGGTGAACACCGAGGTGCCGCCGTGCTCCTGGGCGAGGTTGTTGATGAGCTCCTGGATCAGAACGGTCTTGCCGACGCCGGCGCCGCCGAACAGACCTGTCTTGCCGCCGCGGATGTAGGGCTCGAGCAGGTCGACGGCCTTGATGCCGGTCTCGAAGATCTCGGTCTTGGTGGTGAGCTCGTCGAAACGGGGCGCTGCATGGTGGATGGGGTAGAACTCCTCCACCTCGGGCATGGGCTTGCCGTCGACGGGCTTGCCCATGACGTTCCAAATGCGGCCGAGCGTCTTGGGACCAACGGGCATCTTCATGGGCTCACCGGTATCGGTGGCGATGAGGCCGCGCTGCAGGCCGTCGGTCGAGGACATGGCGACCGTGCGGACGACGCCGCCCGGAAGCTGGCTCTCGACCTCGAGGATCGTGCTCAGATGACCGATCGGGGTCTCGGCCTCGACCGTGAGCGCGTTGTAGATCGGGGGCACCGCGCCGTCAAACTTGACGTCGACGACAGGGCCGATGATTCGCACGATGCGACCATCACCGGCAGTCGTCTTCTTGGTGGCTTCCTCGACCGCAAGCTTTACGGTGTTATTAGCCATTACTGTTCCTCCAATGCTGAGGCTCCGCCGACGATCTCGTTAATCTCGGTCGTGATCGAAGCCTGGCGCACGCGACTATACGTGCGGGTAAGGGTCGAGATGATCGCGGTGGCGTTTTCCGTCGCGGAGTGCATGGCCTTGCGGCGTGCACCCTGCTCGGCAGCCGCCGAATCGATCAGGGCCTGGTAGATGACCGTCAGGATATAAGACGGCACAAGCTTGCCGAGAACATGCTCGGAAGAGGGCACGAACTCGAACGTGGACGAGATGCGCTTAGGGGCGTCGGTCTCGTTCTTACGCGGACCGTGGGCCATAGCGATCATCTCGGGGTCGAGCGGCAACAGATGCTCGACGCGAAGCTCCTGATCCACGCGGTTCTTGGCGTGGTGGTAGACAAGCTCGACACGGTCAAGCTCACCGGCACGATACGCATCGCAGATATGAGAGGAGATCATGCGGGCCTGATTGAAATCGGGCTCAGAGGAGTTGCCCTCAAAGTGCATGACGACGTTTGCGCGGTCACGGAAATACGTGACCGGTTTGCGCCCACACGCGATGATCTCGCACTCGATGCCGTCGTTCGCCCAAGAAGCGGCGAGCTTTTCGGCCGTGCGCTCCACCGTCGTATTGAAACCGCCGGCAAGGCCGCGGTCCGAGGCAATAACGACAATCAGGCCATGCTTGACGCTCTCATGCTTCTGCAGCATGGGATCGGTGCCCGAACAGGAGGCGTCGCCGGCGACCGTCAACATGACGTCGGTCAGCGCCTCCTTATAGGGCTCGGCCTGCTTGGAGCGATCGAGGGCACGACGGATCTTGGCCGTAGAGACCATCTCCATCGTGCGCGCGATCTGCTTGGTCGTGGTAACCGAGGAGATTCGCTTCTTAATGTCGCGAAGGTTGGCCATGGGGCTTAGTTCTCCTCTGATCCAGAAACATCCGAATGGTGCTTGGCCATGAACTGCTGCTTGAAGTCGCCGATGACGCGCAAGAGCTCAGCCTTGGTGTCATCATCGATCTTCTTGGCGCGAACCTTGTCGAGCAGCGAGCCAAAGCCATTGTCCATGTACTCGATGAGCTCGGCACGGAAGGGCAGCACGTCGGCGATCTCCAGGTCATCCAGGAAACCCTCGTTGCCAGCGAACAGCGTAACGATCTGCTCGCCAACCTCAAACGGCTTGTAACGCGGCTGCTTCAGGAGCTCGGTCATGCGAGCACCGTGGGTCAGCTGCTTCTGAGTAGCCTCGTCGAGGTCGGAGCCGAACTGCGTAAAGCCAGCGAGCTCCTGATAGGAAGCGAGGTCCAGACGGAGGTTGCCGGCGACCTGCTTCATGGCCTTGGTCTGCGCATCGCCACCGACGCGGGACACGGAAATGCCCACGTCAACTGCCGGGCGCTGGCCCTGGAAGAAGAGCTCGGACTGCAGGTAGATCTGACCATCGGTAATGGAAATGACGTTGGTCGGAATGTAGGCCGAGACGTCGCCGTCCTGGGTCTCGATGATCGGCAGTGCCGTCATGGAGCCGTAACCGTTCTTCTTGGACATCTTGACGGCACGCTCGAGCAGACGAGAGTGCAGGTAGAAGATGTCGCCAGGATAGGCCTCGCGTCCGGGCGGACGATGCAGCGTCAGCGACATCTGACGGTAGGCCACAGCCTGCTTGGACAGGTCGTCGTAGATGACGAGCACGTGGCCGCCGGGGTTGGTCTCGCTGGCGGGCTTGCCGTCCTCGCCGTTGTACATGAAGAACTCGCCAATAGCGGCACCGGCCATAGGCGCGATGTACTGCATAGGGGCGGAATCGGCAGCAGTGGCCGAAACGATGATGGTGTAGTCGAGCGCACCGTGCTGAGCGAGGGTCTCACGGATGTTGGCAACCGTGGAGGCCTTCTGGCCGATGGCGACATAGATGCAGACCATGCCCTTGCCGCGCTGGTTGAGGATAGCGTCGATGGCGATGGCGGTCTTACCGGTCTTACGGTCGCCGATGATGAGCTCACGCTGACCGCGGCCAATAGGCACCATGGAGTCGATAGCGAGCAGACCGGTCTGAACCGGCTCGCACACCGGGGTACGATCGATGACGCCGGGAGCCTTGAACTCGATGGGGCGACGGTGCGTGGCGACGATGTCGCCCAGGCCGTCGATGGGCTGGCCGAGCGGATTGACGACGCGGCCGAGCATGGCACGGCTCACGGGGATATCCATAATGCGGCCAGTGGTGCGGCACTCGTCGCCTTCCTTGATGGAGTCGACGGCACCAAACAGAACGGCGCCGACCTCGTCACGGTCAAGGTTCTGGGCAAGGCCGAAGACGGTCTCACCGGTATCGGAGCTCTTGAACTCCAGAAGCTCGCCTGCCATGGCGCTCTTGAGGCCGGAGACGCGCGCGATGCCGTCGCCTACCTCGTCGACCGTTGAAACCTCATGCGTATCGACCGTCGCGGAGAGGCTCGTGAGCTGCTCCTGCAGTTTCTTGGCGATATCCTGGGCATTGAGGGTTTCGGACATTAGGCTTCACCTCCGTACGAATTAGCAGAGTTTGCGAGGGTCTCCTGCGCGATGCGCAGCTGCGTCTTGACGGAAATGTCACGACGCTCGCCGCGGGCCTCGAGCACCAGGCCGCCCACGATAGACGGGTCGACCTGCTCGATAAGGAATACCTTGCGGCCGAAGTCCTGCTCGCATTTCTTAGTGATGGTTTGACGCAGCTCGTCGTCGAGCGGGATCGCCGTGGTGACGGTCACGCCCACTACATCCTCGTCTTCCTCGGCAACATACTTAAAGGCAGCTGCCACCTTGGGAAGAAGGTCGAGCTGGTCGCGCTTGGACATGGTGTCGAGCACGGCGATGATCTCGGGGCTGGCAGAAGCCAAGCGCTCGACCATCTCGAGGTCCTCGAACACATGGTTCTCGGCCTTGGCGGCTTCCAAAAGGGAACGCGCGTAGGTCTCGAGCACCTTGTCCTGATAGCGGCTAGTCGGCATTCAGGCTACCTGCTTCCTGGATGTAGCGCTCGATGAGCTTCTTCTGCTCGGCATCGTCCTCGAGTGCCTCGCCCACGATCTTGGTGGCAACGGCAACGGACAGGTCGGCGATGGAGCTCGCGGCACCGGCGTAGATGGTCTTGCGCTCGTCCTCGACGGTCGTATGGGCCTTGGCGATGATCTCCTCGGCCTCCTTGTGAGCAGCCTCGATGATACGGGCACGCTCGGACTCGGCGTCCTTACGGGCCTCGAGAACGATGTCGGCAGCCTGACGACGGGCGTCGGTGACGATCGAGTCGGACTCAGCGCGCTTGGCGATAGCCTCCTGCTTGGTCTTCTCGGCCTCGTCGAGGCTCTCCTCGATCTTCTTGCCGCGCTCCTCCATGGTTTTCATGATGCCCGGCAGGGCGACCTTGGCCAGCACGATCCAGATAATCAGGAAGGCGATAAGCGCCGGGATGAACTCCGCCATCTTAGGGATGAGGATGTCCGCACCGGCAGCGCCGTCCTCGGCGAACGCGGAAACCGGCATGAGCAGCGCGGCCGCGGACGCGGAGAGTGCGATCGCGCTCTTCTGGGATGAAAGATTCATACTTGACGCTCCGTGCTATTTAACGATCAGCGCGACAACGAAGCCGATCAGAGCCAGAGCCTCGCCGAAAGCGGAGCCCATGATGAAGACGGTGAACACGCGGCCCTGGACCTCAGGCTGACGGGCCATAGCACCCGTAGCACCCAGAGCAGACAGGCCGATAGCAAGACCAGCGCCGATAACACCGAGACCGTAACCGATAACTCCCACGATTCCTCCTTTGTCGTGCGTGTCTTATTTCACGCAGGATAACCTTTTTATAACTGCCGGGCTCCATGGGTACGGGCACCGGCGGTTTAACGAATTGCCTTACCTTTAAGGCACGAACGGAAGACTACTCCTCCTCCGCGACCTCCTCTGCCTCGGAGACATACACGGCGGTAAGGACCGTGAAGACGTAAGCCTGGATGGCGCCGACCACAAGCTCGATCGCATAGATCAGGATGAGGATGGCAAGCCAGGCCAGCGAAGGCAGGGCGCCGGCGGCGTGGGCCGCGGAAACCTGCTGAAGCAGCGGCTGCATGAACATGCTCGCCATGATGGCGAACGAGCCCATGACCACGTGTCCTGCGAACATGTTGCAGAACAGACGGACGGCAAGCGTGATGAGGCGCAGGAAGGTCGAGAAAAGCTCGACGACCCACACGAGCACGTTCATCGGGAAGCTCACGCCCTGCGGGGCGAGGCTCTTGATGTAGCCGATCACGCCGTGAGCCTTGCATCCGTAGTAGATGAAGTACACGAAGGCGAAAATGGCGAGTGCGGCGGTGGAGCCGATTGCGCCGGTGCCGGGCTTCATTCCCGGGATCAGGCCGATCATGTTATTGATCAGGATGAACAGGAAAAGCGAGCACAGGAACGGGAAGTGCTTCTTCCAGTTCTCACCCACGACACCCTTGCCGATATCGTTCTCGACGTACTCGATGATGTACTCGAAACCGTTGACGAAGAAGCCCTTGGGAACCAGGGTCTGCTTCTTCTTGAACACGGCCAGGACGATCAGGAGCACGATCGTGGAGACGATCAGCCAAAACGAGTACTGCGTGATGCCGCAGCTCAGATCGCCCACGACAGGGGTGGAGCTGAACTCGCTGACCAGATGATTAATCTCATCAGGCAGCTTTTCAAAAATTTCCACGACTTACCTTTCGACCTCATGAGGATCTCGCAGCGCCTTGGCGACGCGAACCGCGCAGGCGGCCATAAAGGCCACGAAGCCGATCGCCTCGCCCAGGAGGAACATGCGAAATGCCTCTCCGAACAACACAAACACAACCAAGGTAAAGACAAGCAACGCGATTGCCGAGACCGCGAGACTCACCATACCCTTGAGCATGTCCGCATTCTGCTTATCGTCAAGAACCGGCTTGAGCGTAAAGACAAAGGGAAGGAAGGCAATCGCGCCCGCGATGGCACCTGCAACGATAGCGAGCAGATCGGCTATCTGAAACACTGGCGTCCTCACTTTCCTTTTTTATCGCCTCACAGGACAGTTCCCGCCAAACATTGGTGACTATTGTACGAGCCAATCGCTAAAGTACAACCGAAAAAGCATCGGTTAATACGCACCTGTTCGTTTTCTTAAGACCTTCTTTATGCCGCAGGTACGGTAATACGTTTTTCTCGAACCCTGCAGGGCAAAACGTCCGTTAACAGGAGTGCGCGCGGTCGCCTTTTGTTCGACCGCGCGCACCGTTTCTTCGTATTTGCAGCCGCGGCCGTCTTAGCCCAGCGACTAGAGCGTGCCGAAGATGCGGTCGCCGGCGTCGCCGAGGCCGGGAACGATGTAGGCGGCCTCGTTGAGATGGTCGTCGATGGCGCACGTATAAATATGTACGTCGGGGTCCTTTTCGGTCAGTGACTTGAGGCCCTCGGGCGCGGCGACGATGCACAGCATGCGGATATCCTTGACACCGCGCTCACGCAGGTAGCTGATGGCCATCTCGGCCGAACCGCCCGTGGCGAGCATGGGGTCGACGACCAGGCAGATGCGCTGGTCGATATCCTTGGGCATCTTGCAGTAATACTCGTGCGGCTCGTGGGTGACCTCGTCGCGCTCCATGCCGATGTGGCCCACGCGAGCGGAGGGCACCAGGTCGAGGATACCGTCGACCATGCCAAGGCCCGCACGCAGGATGGGCACGATGGCGAGTTTCTTGCCGGCAAGCTGTTTGAACGTGGCGGTAGTGATGGGGGTCTCGACCTCGACGTCTTCCATAGGCAGGTCGCGCATGGCCTCGTAGCCGTCAAAAAGCGCGAGTTCGCGCACGAGCTGACGGAACTGGTTGGTGCCGGTGTTTTTGTCGCGCAGGATCGACAGCTTGTGCTGGACGAGCGGATGATCGACAAGCGTCACACGGGACGCATCGTAGGTGACGGTCATGGGTTGATTGCCCCTTTCGTTGCAGCTGCAAAACGGCCTTGCTGACAAGGCGCGCAGCAATGTTGCCGCCGCACGCCATGCATAAGTTTAGCGGTTTGTCGTATCGAACAGCCCATCGCAGCCCTACTGTGCGGTACTGAGCGAGCGCTTGACTGCATCACGCCAGCCCGCAAGGTTTTGCTCGCGACGCTCGGCGGGCATATGGGGAAGGAAGGTCCTAACGATCTGGGCATTTTGCTCCAGCTCTTCAAGGTCTTCCCAATAGCCGACGGCAAGACCCGCCAAGTACGCGGCACCGATTGCCGTGGTCTCCACCGTCTCGCATTGCAGCACGGGGATATCCAGCAGGTCGGCCTGGAATTGCATGATGAACTCGTTGCGTGAGGCGCCGCCATCGACGGACAGGCGCTCAATCGAAAGTCCCACGTCCTGCTCCATGGCGCGCAGCACGTCGTAGCTCTGATAGGCCATGGATTCGCAGGCGGCACGTACGATGGTCGCACGGCTCGAGGCGCCGGTCAGACCGCACACGATACCGCGGGCATGCGGGTCCCACCAGGGAGCGCCCAGACCCGCAAAGGCGGGGACGAAGTAGCAGCCCTCGTTGTCGTTAATCGAAGCGGCGAGTTGTGCCGACTCGCTCACGCTCGAGATGATGCCCATGTTATTGCGAAGCCAGTTCATGGTGGAACCGGCAGCAAAGATAGAACCCTCGAGCGCATAGCTGATCTTGCCGTCCGCGGCGATACCGATCGTGGAGACCAGACCGTTCTTGGATTCGACGACCTCGTCGCCGGTGTTCATGAGCATAAAGCAACCCGTGCCATAGGTGTTTTTGGTCTGGCCGGGATAGAAGCAGCAGTGGCCGAACAGCGATGCCTGCTGGTCGCCCGCCACGCCCATGATGGGCGGCATGTTGGTCATGATGTCGCTCGCGACGCGGCCGTAGTCGCCCGAGCTCCAGCGAACCTCGGGCATCATGGAACGTGGAACGTCAAAGAGCGCCAGCAGGTCGTCGTCCCAATCGAGCGTATGGATATTAAAGAGTGCCGTGCGGCTGGCATTGGTGTAGTCGGTGGCAAAGACCTGGCCGCCGGTGAGGTTGTAGATGAGCCAGGTGTCGATGGTGCCAAACATGAGGTCGCCCGCCGCCGCGCTCTCGCGTGCGCCGTCGACGTTGTCGAGAATCCACTGCACCTTGGAGGCCGAGAAATACGGGTCAAGCGTAAGTCCCGTGCGGGAGCGCACCAGCTCCTCGCAACCCTGTTCAACCAACGCGTCGATCGCCGGCGCGGTACGACGGCACTGCCATACGATGGCGTTATAGATGGGCTGGCCGCTCACGCGGTCCCAGACCACCGTGGTCTCGCGCTGGTTGGAGATGCCGATGGCGGCGATGCGATCGGAATGGATGCCGCTCTTAAACTGAACCTCCATCATCACGCCGATCTGGCTGGCAAGCACCTCCGTGGGATCCTGCTCCACCCAGCCGGGGCGCGGGAAGCTGGTTTTGACGCTACGACGCGCCTGGGCAACGATGCAGCCGTATTCGTCGACAATGGCCGCGAGTACCGAGGTAGTGCCGCAGTCGAGCGCCATGATGTAGGAACCGCCAAAGTTAAACGAGGCATCTTCCATGCCCAGGCTGCCCAGATTCAACGACATCGCTTACACCCTTCTATTGCATCGGGTCGGACAGGACCCGCTCGATCTCTGATGCGGGAAGTGCGCCTTGGCGCAGGATCTGGAGCCCGCCGTGCTGGAACGACACGATGGTCGAGGCGTCGCGACACGGGGTCTCACCGGCGTCGACGGCAACATCGACCCCCTCCAGGATGCGACCCTCGACGGCGGCAAAGCTTGCCGGCGAAGGCGCGCCGTGCGTGTTGGCGCTCGTGCAGGCAAGGGGACTGCCGCAGGCGCGGATGAGCGCTTGGACCACGGGAGAGGCCGAAGCGCGCAGGGCCACGGTGTCGTCGGCAGCGCGCATAAAGGTCGGCACGCAGGGGGCTGCCTTGACCACGATAGTCAGGGCTCCCGGCCAGCATCGTCGCGCGAGTACGCGGGCATCTTCCGGGATATCCACGCCATAGCGGTCGAGTGCTTCGACGCCATCGACCAGCCAAGCGACGGTTTGCGTGAGCTCACGTTGCTTGAGAGTGAAGATACGGCGATAGCCGGTGCCGAGCGCAGGAACTGCGGCGCCATTGACGGCAGCCTGCGGATCGCGCGGCCACGATGGGAATTCGCTTGTATCTTGGGGCACGGCGCCCGAGAAGGCGTTGACTGCCACGGCGACACCGTAGACGGTCTCGGTCGGAATCAAGGCCAGGCCGCCGCGGCCGAGCACCTCGGCCGTGCGCTCGACGGCAAGCCGATGCGGCTCGCGCGTTCCCTCGTATACCCGATAGACCGTCTGCATGTGTATGCCAGCCCCTTACGCTCCGGTGCAAGTTTGTTTACTGTGGGGCATTCTCGCACGAAACATTCAACCTATTTGCCCAGAGCGCATGTTGGTTTGGTGAGCGGCTCTAGTAGTCGGTGAAAGTGAGGGGGTTAATTGAAGATTTTTAGCGCGCAAGCGTAACGGTACGATCGGGAAACTCGATGCTTGCAACCAGTTTTCCGCCGAGGCTCTCTGCGTACCTGCTCAGCGTGTCGAGCCTCATCGAACCCAACTCCCCACGCTCGAGCTCGGATACACGTTTTTGAGAAACGCCCATCGACTGGGCGACCGACGCCTGTGTTAGATCTTTTAACCTGCGAATCTGAGCAAGCTTATAGGCTTCGATACGATCGCGAGTCCTCTCCTGCTCGGCGGTAATGGAGTCGCGTGTTATCCCGCGAGATTCCATATACTCATGCAGTTCCATCTCGATCGAGCCTCCTTACGTGGCGACGGTATATTTGCTCGGCCCTTGGAATGTTGATCGCATACCAACCGTTCCATTTTGCCCTTGACGATCCCGCTCGCGACTTATCACCCGCCAATAGCAATACCGCCTGGCGCTTGGGGTCAAAGGCGAAGAGGATGCGAATCACCTGCCCACCACACGACGTCACTCTCAGCTCCTTTAAATGATGAAGCTTCGAGCCCTTTACGCGGTCAACCAGCGGACGACCAAGGCTGGGACCTTCCTTCTCGAGCACCAAAAGGTCTGCATAAATCTGCTTCAGCGTAGCTTCATCCTGCTCATCAAGCCAAGGCTCAATGTAATCAAGCACGATACGGTACCGATGCAGCTGATTTGACATACCTTTCTCCTTCTATAGTAGAAGTTTTACGGTATATTGCAAGGACAAACTTGCGCAAATGTCTATTTATTCAGCTTAAATACGCTGTTTGGGCTCGGTGACGATGGCTCGAACGATGCGGGGACGATCGGTGAGGTCGTGGACGATACGCACGTCCGAAAGGCCTGCCTGGCGACAGAGCTCGGCCGCGGCATCGAGGGCGCCCTCGTAGAGCTCGCAGGCAAACAGGCCGCCGGCGCGCAGCATGTAAGGCGCCGCATTGAGCAGGCGGCGGAAGATGTCCAGGCCGTCGGCACCGCCCTCGAGCGCCAAGTCGGGCTCAAAGTCCTTGACCTCGTGCGGCAGCGAGCGCATGACGCCGGTCGGGATGTAGGGCGGGTTGGAAACGAGCACGTCGAAGGTGCCCCACTCTTCGCGGGGAATGGAGCTCACCAGGTTGGTGAGACTAAAGGCAACCTCATCTGCCGTGAGGCCGAGCGCGTCGCGGTTTTTGGTGGCCAGATCGATGGCGCGCGGCTCGATATCGGTGGCGGTGCAGGTAACGTGGCCGCGGCGCTCCCAGGCAAGGGAGAGCGAGATGCAACCCGTGCCGCAGCCGACCTCGAGAACGCGGGCGATACGGGGCTCGGCTGGGGCAGGCGCAGCGGCATCCTGAGCCGAAGCCGTCTCCTGGCCGGCACCCTCGATGGCGATGCCGTATTCGTCGAGCTCGGGCTCGGCGGCTTCCGCGGCTTCGGCTTCTGCTGCCTGCGCGGCGGCTTCCTCGGCCTCGCGGTCGGCCAGCTCCTCGGCATAGGCGCGGCTGCCCAATACGTCGCCGCCTAGCGCCGCCTCATCGGCAGCCGTCAGGTTAGCGGCACGGCGCTCGGCGGCCGCGCGTTCGTCTGCCAGCGCGGCCTCGGCCTTGCGTGCCTCCTCGACCTCATCGTTCCAAGGCAGCTCCACGCGCTGACGGGCAGCAGCCTCGGGGCTCAGCACCTCGGCATCCAGATAATTGAGGACTTCCTCGACGAGCATCTCGGTCTCGGGGCGCGGAATGAGCACACCGGGGGCGCACGCGACGTCGATCATGCGAAACTGCGTGCTGCCCGTGATGTATTGCAGCGGCTCGTCCTTAGCGCGGCGGACAACGGCCGCATGCATGGTCTCGAGCTGGGACGCGTTAAGCGTCTCGTCCATACGCATATATAGGTCAATACGCGCCAGGCCCGTGGCGGCGCACAGCAGCCACTCGGCAGAAAGACGGGGGTGCTCCTCGCCGCGCTCGGCCAGGTACTCCTTGGTCCACTCGAGACAACGCTTGATGGTCCAAATCTCGTTTGCCATGGGGCCCTCCCCTCTTAAGCGCCGGACGGCGCGCGAATGTCGGAGCAGATTGTACGCGAGGCCAGCGCTTGGCAAGGGACAATTGAAGGCGATTATCGAGAATCAGCCCAGAATTTTGCTTGAAACCTGCCTGAAATGTTCATTCGCCGACGTCTAGATTTGCATTCGTCAAGCTTTTGGCAAGGTTGCCCAAAACTGACCAATATCTAACCAAGAACTTGCCAAATCACTTGACGCGCGACGCGGTAAAAATCACCCCGCGACTTCTTGAACGATTTTTCGAGCAATATTTTCAATTGCAGATGAAGGCTGCTGATTACTTTAAGCAGTTAGACAGCTTAATTTCTAACAAAGCAGATTAAATAAACTTGAAAAGTAATTTACCCAACCTAGTCATTTAAGAACGTCCCCAATGACTACCCCGCATCCGGAGCAAGGCAACGCCGCAGGTAGAGGGCGGACAGCGAAAACGCCCCTAAGCGAGCAAGGTGACGTGAAAGAGGAGGGAAGCGTACTTTGGTACGCGACCGACGATTGAACGTCAGATTGCCGCTTAGGGGCGTTTGCAGCGTCGAGCAGTTACGGCGTTTGGTAAAACGCCGTAACTTAAACGGCCTGTGCCAGCTTCTCGGCTCGCTCGGCGGCGGCGAGCGCCTCGATGACGGTGCCGAGCTGATCGCCCAGAAGGACGCCGTTGTAGGTGGAGTTGAAACCGACGCGGTGGTCGGTCACGCGGTCCTGGGGCTGGTTGTAGGTACGGATCTTCTCGGAACGGTTGCCGTGGCCGATCTGGCTCTGGCGCTCGGCACCGAGCTCGGCCTGCTGCTTCTCGAGTTCCATCTCGTACAGACGGGCGCGCAGCATCTGCATGCAGACCTCGCGGTTCTGGATCTGGGAACGCTGCTCCTGCGACTGCACCACGGTGTTGGTGGGCAGGTGGGTGATGCGCACGGCGGAGTAGGTGGTGTTAACGCACTGACCGCCAGGGCCGGAGGCGCAGTAGGTGTCGATGCGCAGGTCGGACTGGTTGATCTGGACGTCGATCTCCTCGGCCTCGGGAAGTACGGCGACGGTAGCCGTGGAGGTCTGAATGCGGCCCTGGGACTCAGTCTTGGGAACGCGCTGGACGCGGTGCACGCCGGACTCGAACTTCATGACGGAGTAGACGCGGTCGCCCTCGACCTTGAACTCGATGGACTTAAAGCCACCGGCCTCGCTGGGGCTGGAATCGAGCACGGTAGTCTTCCAGCCGCGCGACTCGCAAAAGCGCTGGTACATCTTGTACAGATCGCCGGCGAAGATGGCCGCCTCGTCGCCACCGGCGGCGGAGCGGATCTCGACGATGGTGTTCTTGTCGTCGTTGGGGTCGCTCGGGATGAGCATGTACTTGATGTCTTCCTCGAGCTGGGGAAGCTTGGCCTCGTTTTCGGAGATGTCCATCTGGAGCATCTCCTTCTCATCGGCATCGGTGGTATCGTGCAGCATTTCCTTGGCAGCCTCGATGTCATCGAGCGCGCCGATGTACTCGCGCGAGGCGGCAATGAGGTCGGACTGGTGCGCGTACTCCTTGTTGAGACGCGTGAACTCCTTGATATCGGAGGCGACGGCCGGGTCGGAAAGCTTCTTCTCGAGCTCCTCGTAGGCCTTGATGATCTTTTCGAGCTTGTCGCGCATGACGGACTCCTTTATATGCGTGAAGGCGAAAATCGGCAGAATTGATGGGGCGCGGGGCGCCGCTGCGGGGGTAAGTCCAGCTAGAGCATGTCGATCTTCAGATACATGCGCATCCCTTCGCGTATGGGGTACATAGTTGCGGTCTAACCCATATATGATAGCGTGCGCAGGCAAACCTGCATATAACCCGCACGGAATCCGACAAAGGGACAGTCCCTTTGTCGGATTCTAAAGCGTATGGAGTAGGGCGATGAGGAAGCGAACACCCTGGAGGTAGGCGCGGCGGGTGATGCGCTCGTTGGTGCCGTGGACGCCTCGGTCGCACTCGTCATCATCGACCACAAAGGCCGAGAAGCGAATGCACTCAGGGCAAATGTGCTGGTAGTTGGCAGCGTCGGTCGCACCGATCACGGTCGAGGGCACAATTGCCACTGGCTCGAATGATCCGTTTTCCTCCATCCCCTTTGGATCACGGAAATAGCGGACGGCGATGGAGCGAACCGCCTCGAGACCGGGACCACCGATGCGCGGGGACGGCGAGGGTTCGGAGCTGCCGGGGCCCAGCTCCACTTTGACACGACCGGCAAGGTCCGCCCCGGCAACCGCCTCACGGCA
This sequence comes from Collinsella sp., assembly GCA_019414505.1. GTDB lineage: Bacteria > Actinomycetota > Coriobacteriia > Coriobacteriales > Coriobacteriaceae > Collinsella. Next base: position 96,484 of record DXLW01000019.1, on the reverse strand, counting down.
GCGCGCCACAACGTCGGCCACGCTCGTGCCCTCGAGCATGCGGAAGTTAATGTTGGCCCACATATCCTGCGGCATTACGTTGGCGCCGGTGCTGCCACCCTCGATCTGCGTGGGCGCGCAGGTGGTCGTCACCAGCGGATAGAGCTTTTTGCTGGCGAGGCAATCGCGGACAATGGCATCCCCGTTGGCGGCAATTTCATCGGCCGTGTAGAGCCCCAACTCGACGAGTTGGGCGGCAAGCAAGTCGGTCACGCGCGTCGGCCACTCGATATCGCAGATTGCGGTGATGGCACGGCTGAGCACCTCGAGTGAAGTGCCCCCGTAGGGGTTGGAGGAATGCCCGCCCTCGCTACGCGTCCTCAACACGATATCGGCGTAGCCCTTCTCCGCGAGATCGGCATGCATAAGCCAGCCCTCGCCCGCGCCGTACTCGGCAGCCGGAACGATGCGGTAGTCGCCCTCGTCGATCAGGTACTCAAGCTCAATGCCGCGCTCTTCGAGCACGCGGCCGATGGCACCCGCACCGAACTGCGTGGTTTCCTCGTCCTGGCCAAAAGCCAGCAGCAGGGTGCGCTCGTGCTCCCAGCCGTGTGCGAGCGCATACTCAACCGCCTCGAGAATGCCTGCGACCTGGTCTTTCATATCGATGGCGCCGCGACCCCAAATGTAGGTGTCGTCCACATGTCCGCTAAAGGGGACATGCGTCCAGTCAGCCTCGGTGCCGGGTACCACGGGAACCACGTCCATGTGGCCCATGAGCATGACGGGTTTGAGGGCAGGGTCGGAACCGCTAAGCGTCACCAATAGCGAATGGTCGATAAGCTCGACCTTACCCGCCGTAAATACGTGCGGCCAAGCCTGCTGCATATACGCGCGCAGGTCGTCGAACGGCTGCCAGTTCACCGCCTCGGCATCCATACTCGAGATGGTCGGAAACGACAGCACGCGGCCCAGGCGCTCGCACGCACCAGCCTCGTCCAGATCGGCAAAATCATCCTCATGCGCAAAAAAGCGCCAAACCTCGGCCATGACATCCTTTCGATTGTGACGACAAGGGCCGCCCCACCGGAGCGGCCCTGCCACATAAGCGTTTGCGGTCGGTTATTTGTCCTCGAGATAACGCGAGAGGAACTCGCGCGTGCGCTGATGTTTGGGGTTGCCGAAGAGCTCGGCCGGCGCGGCATCCTCGAGCACCACGCCCTTGTCCATAAAGACCACGCGGTCGGACACCGTGCGGGCAAAGGCCATCTCGTGCGTGACGACGACCATGGTCATGCCGTCGGCAGCGAGCTTGCGCATGACCTCGAGCACCTCGCCCACGATCTCGGGGTCGAGTGCGGAGGTCGGCTCGTCGAACAGCATGATCTGCGGATTCATGCATAGGGCACGAGCGATGGCCACGCGCTGCTTTTGACCGCCGGACAGGCGACCCACGGCGGCGTGCGCGAACTTCTCGAGCCCCACACTCGTCAAATGCTCCATCGCGACCTTCTCGGCCTCGGCCTTGCTCATTTTTTTGAGCGTGACGGGCGCAAGCGTGCAGTTGTCGAGCACATCCATGTTGTTGAACAGGTTAAAGCCCTGGAACACCATGCCGATGTCCTCACGCAGCTTGTTAATGTTGCAGCGCTCGGCCGTGAGGTCCTGGCCGTGGAACCAGATGTGGCCCGCGTCCGGGGTCTCGAGCAGATTGAGGCAGCGCAGGAAGGTCGACTTGCCCGAGCCCGAGGCGCCGATAATGGTGACGACCTCGCCGGGGTTAACGGACAGGTCGATGCCCTTGAGTACCTCGAGCGAGCCGAAGCTCTTGCGCAGGCCCTCGACGCGGATGAGCGGCTCATTGGTCTGTGCGGCGGCCGCAACGCCGGTAGTGGCGGTATCTGCCATGATGATTCTCCTCGTCTTAAGCCTAGTTAGAGCTGGGCAGCGTGGCCGGAGCCTCGGCACCGAGCTTTTTGCCAAAGGCTTCGAGCAGGCGGCTCGCCACGAGCGTCAGGATCAGGTAGACCACGAGCGCCACGCAGTAGACCTCCATCTGGCGGTAGTACACGCCGGCGACCGTGGTAGTAGCGTACATAAGGTCGAACACGCCGATGACCGAGAGCACCGACGAATCCTTGATGTTGATGATGAGCTCGTTGGTGAGCGCCGGAATCGCATTTTTAATGCCCTGGGGGAACACGACTTTGCGCATGGCCTGCCACTGCGACAGGCCCAGCGATCGCGCCGCCTCGGCTTGGCCGGAATCGATGGACTCGATGCCGCCGCGCAGGACCTCCATCATGTAGGCGGTCGAGTTGAGCGAGATGGTGACGAGGCCGGCGGTGAAGGTGCTCCAGATCTGGTTGGCCTGGGCGGTCTCGAAGCCCATACCGCGCAAAACGGTGAAGCCCGCGTAATAGATGAGCAGGCCCTGGACCATCATGGGCGTGCCGCGCACGATGGTGGAGTAGACGGTCGCAAAGCCGCGGCCGATACTCTTAACGAAGCGCACCAGGTCGTTATCCACGCGGTCGAACGTCTGAATGCGTAGGAACACGAAGAGCAGCGCCAGGAAGAATGCGATGACGGTGCCGAAGGTGGCAAGCGCGATGGTGATCTCGATACCGCGAATGAAGAAGTCCCCGCTCTTGTAGGTCATGTAGACCAGGCTCGACAAAAAGTCGCTGGGGTTGGAATCCGAGACAATGCTCACCTGCACCAGGTCGATAAACGACATGACGCAGCGGTCGATAAAGAAAACTGCCGCGATGGCGACCATGACGTAGCTGCCCAGGCGTGCGCCACGACGGCAGCGCTCGGATGCGAACGGCGACTTTTCGCGATAGTCGTTCCAGTGCATGAGCTTGGTGACCAGCGCCGCCGCCGACACGACGAGCCAGGCCCAAAGGATTGCCCAGAGGCAGTCTTGGAAGATACCGGTGGGGGCCAAGAAGCTCAGCGGCATGGGGTTGCGTTGGCTAAACGCCAGGCCGAGCGCCGCGATAACACTCGTGCCCAGGTATACATAACGGTGGTCGGCCTTGATAAAGGAGGCCAGGCGATTAATGGTTTTCATGCTGCCTCCCTATGCCGGCTGACGGTCGAGGCACGCGTCCCACATTTGGTCGCGCTCCTCTTGGCTAATGCCCTTGAGTGTCTTGTCGATGAGCTTAAGCAGCTTGTCCGAGCCCTTGCGGCAACCGACATTTGCCGTGACCTCCTGCTTAAAGCCCTCGCCCTCGGCAAACTGGATGGGGACGATACCGGGATTTTGGGCCATATAGCCCTTCTCATTCTCGGTGTTGTAAGTCACGGCGTCGCAGGTGCCCTGCAGCAGATTCGAAAACACCGTGGGGACCGAGTCGACCGGGTTTTTGTGGACAACGCCCGGGATCTCGTCGATGACGGTATCGAGCATGGTGTCCTTTTGCCCGAGCACCGTAGCGCCGCTAAAGTCGCTGAGCTTGGTCGCGTTTTGGTAGGGGGAACCCTCTTTTACGAACAGGCCAAAGTAGCCAATGAAGTACGGATCGGAAAAGCCGACGGACTCCTCGCGCTCGGGCGTGGCGCTCATGCCGGCAATGATGAGGTCGATCTGGCCGTTGTTGAGCGAATCGATAAGACCCGAGAAGCTCTGTTTGACGGCAACGGGCTCGCCGCCGAGGGCCTTGCAGACGATCTTGGCGATCTGCACGTCGTAACCATCGGCATAGGCGCCCTGCACGTTGTCGATGGGGATGGTGTACTCGCTGGCTTCGGAGACCTGCCAGTTGTACGGGGCGTAGGCCGCCTCCATGCCAATGCGGATCTTGTCCTTGCCGATCACGGAATCGGACAGGTCGTCGCGACCGCCGCCCGTCGTGGGCCGAACCACCTTGAGCGTTGACGGGCGCTGACAGCCGGCAAGCGCGCCGGCGACGACGGAAGCGCTCGCAGCGAGAGCGCTACCCAAAAAGATGCGACGGCTGCATACCGGCTGTGGATGCGCGTCGCGTTGATGGGGAGAATGCATAATCTGCCTTCCCTGTTGAATCGTATGCTGACGACTTAACAGGATATACGCCAGCAACTAGCAGCGCAGCACAAGCTCGAAAAATTAATAGACACGCGGTAGTCATTGGGGACGCCGATGTTTTGGCAATGCCGGCGAGCGACGTCCAGAGCGAACAAGTGGCATGAAAAAGGCAAGGCATGACCAGAAGGTCTATGCCTTGCCTTTTGAATGACAACTTGTCGCTCTGGACGACGCGCAGCATCGACCGAGCGGCGGAACCTCTAGAGCAAGGTAACGCTAAAACTGCGCTTGTCCGTCTCGCCCGGGGCCAGGGTGATGGTGTTGACCTTGTGCTCAAAGACATCGTCCTCGGTGTCCATGGTGGTGTGACCGGTCCAGGGCTCGAGCGCCACAAACGGAGCGTCGTTGGCGGCAGACCACACGCCAATGTACTTAAAGCCCTCAAAGTCGATCTTGACGCCGTGACCCGACTTGCGGCCGCGCAGCGTGAGCGTGGAGCCCGGGGTATCGGTGAACATGATGGCGTCGTTATCGAAGCTGCGGTGCGTGATGGGCAGCACGTCCGAGTTATCGGGAGCCTTGTAGCTGCCCTCGAACGTCATAAGACCGTCGGGCGTGATGATGGGAGCCTCGTTAGTCCAAGCCTCGGTAAACGCCAGCTCGTAATCCTCGAATGCCTCGTCCTCGGCACCGGGAGCCGGTACGTTAAACGCAGGGTGGCCGCCCACCGAGAACGGCAGGTCCACGTCGCCGGTATTGGTGACGGCAAAGGTCTGCGTGAGGATGGCGTCGCCGGTCAGGGCATAGGTCATGTTGAGCTTAAAGTGGAACGGAAAGGCCTTGAGCGACTCGGACGTGTCGGTGATCTCGTACGTTACCGAGGAGCCGTCCTCCGAAACCTCGACCAGCTTGTGCTCGACGATGCGCGCGAGTCCGTGGCGCGGCATCTCGCAGGTGCCGGCCGCAGACGTTGCCGTGTTGTTGCGCAGCGAACCCACAATGGGGAACAGGATGGGCGCATGCTTGCCCCAAAAGGCGGGGTCGCCCTGCCACAGATACTCGTTGCCGTTGAGAGCAAGGCTCGTGAGCTGGGCGCCCATGGAATCGATGGCCGCGGTGAGGCCGCCGCGCTTGATGGTAGTGACGGTAGACATGCTACTTCCTCCAAAAGTAAACAATAGTGTCGAGGGCTATTGTCCCACTCTTGGCGGCGGGACGGGACGGCAGGCGATTATTGAGTAGCCATAGCGGAATGAGCGGCGAGCGCCTACTGGGTATCTACGTAAAGGTCAAACCCGCCCTGTGGCGTGGTGTCGACCGTATCGGGCGCCTGCGAGTTAAAGCTCACGGGAACCATGCGCTTTGAGGCACGGAAGCGCGTGCCGTCGGTGGCGACGGGCGGTTCATCGACGGTGAGCTCGTAGTCGCCGGGCTTAAGTTCGATGCCGTCACCAGCGGAATTGACGTATTGATACTCGTCAATCGTCTGCCCTTTGAGCGTGCGCCCCACGATATGGATGAGCATTTGGCTGTCGCCGCGCGCGGTGTCCCACGTCGCGCCGTCCTTGACCTCGACCGACACATGTACCGAGCGCGTGCGGCCGAGCGATTGCTCGACAGACATCTCGACCCTGGCGGCGTCTTTTCGCTGCTGCTCGACATGGCTCCAGACGTTTCCAATTACCGAGCATGCGATAACGCCGGCCATGAAGGCGATAAGGATGGGGCCAAGCGGAGAGCGACGTCCTGCATCTTCCTCGCGAGACAGATTGGGGCGACGTGTGGGTGCGGGCGCCTGAGCGCCCTGCGAGGGCACGTCGAGAATACTGAAGGATGCCGTGCTGTCGGGATCGATGGTGTGACGCGGCTGCGGGGTCTTTGCCGGCGAGATCGACATGTCGGCTGGCTCGCCGAGCGTGGCCGTAGCGTCGGCCTTGGCCTCGTCTGCCTCGGCCTGGGCCCAAGCTTGTTCGAAGGTCAGGGGCTCGACGGGATCGAGGGCGGCGTCCGAGTCGGCGGCGACGTCGTTGCCGGTCTCGTCCTCGTCGCTCGACACGCCACGCGGCGTAGGCTCGTCCCACCCCTCGTCCGGAGTCTCACCCTCGCTATACCACCATTCAAAGTTATCGATATCCATACGGGGCGCCCCTTAGGCCTCGCAAATAAACACTCGCTAGTTTTATACCCCCAGACGACACCGAAGCTCACCCGCGCCGGACACAAAAACCGTCACAACATTCGACGCTTTTCCTCGATTTCGAGATTTTCGCCGAATGTTGTGACGGTTTGGGCGACTGGCCGGCAGCGCAATGCGACAAAGGGACTGCCTCTTTGTCACATTCTGTTAGAGTTGCAGGGATTGAATCCCGCTTATTCATGCGACATTGGAGTGACAGCCTTGACCGCCGCAACCACGCCTAAAAGCAAGTCAACCGCCGCCGCGCTTTCACCTGCGCGCACCAATCTTTGCCTGGCGCTGCTCGTGTTGTTAGGTTTTTCGCTCGGCTGCTCGGAGTTCGTGGTCATCGGCATCGAGAGCGACCTGGCGACGGAGCTCGGCATATCGCTTGCCACCGCAGGCCAGCTCATCAGCGTGTTTGCGCTTGTCTACGCCATCGCCACGCCGGTGCTTGCGCTCAGCACGGGACGTTTTCGCCGCTACCAGCTGCTCGTGTGCTACAGCATCGTCTTTGTGCTCGGCAACCTGGTCATGGCGTTGGCGCCCAACTTCCAGGTGCTGTTTATCTCGCGCATCATCCTGGGCTCCGTCTCTGGCGCACTGCTCGCTGTGGGTGTGACGTACATCCCCGAGCTGCTGTCCCCGCAGCAAACTTCGTTTGCCATCTCGGTGGTATATGGTGCGTTTTCCGTGGCAATGGTCTTTGTCACTTCGATCGGCAAGTTTGTGGCCGACACACTCGATTGGCACGTGGCCATGTACGGCACGCTGGCCTTTGCCGTTCTGATCTGCGGAGCGCTCGTGATGTTTATGCCGCGCGCTGGGCAAACCGACGAACCTGCCACCTTTCGCGAGCAGGCGGGGCTGCTGCGCGAACCGAGCATCATCACCGGCATGCTCATCTTTTTGTTTGGCGTGGGCTCGGTCTATGTGTTCTACGGCTACGTGACGCCTTATCTTGAGCAGGTGCTGGGCATGGGCACGGTCGAAGCCAGTACCACGCTCATGGCCTACGGCGTGTTCTGCCTGATCTCGAACATCCTGGGCGGATGGATCGATGCTCGCTTTGGCATGAAGGCGCTACTCGTGACGTTTGTGCTGCAGGCTGCAGCGTTACTCGGACTGTTTGCTGTGGGCGGCACCATGCCGCTCGCGTTGGTCTTTGTCTTTAGCCTGGCGCTGCTCATGTACCTGTTCTCGGTGTCGTGCATCACGCACTTTATGGACGTGGCACGCAGCCGCCATCCCAAGTCGATGGTACTCGCAAGTTCGGTTGAGCCCATGGCGTTTAACGTCGGCATCTCTTTTGGCACCGCAGTGGGCGGCGCCGTGGTAAGCAGCATTGGCATTGCGTACGTGGGCGCAGTGGGCGCCGCGTTCTCGCTTGTGGCCTGGGCCCTCACGCTGGTGACGATTAAGTTGGCTCGCTGGGAGCGCCGTCGTCAATCAGCACAGCCCCGGATGCAGGCATAGGGGCGAACATAGTCCAAGGTGGCGAGCAACCGGTGAAAACCGTCCCATACGAGTAGTGTTTATCCGTCTGCAAGCTCCAGCAGTGTAATTTCGTGTACTTCAGATACACGCTTTTCTACGATTTTGTGTATTTCGAGTACACGAAATGCGCGCAGGGCAACTCAATAGCGGCGACAGACGCATTGTCTGCCGCCGCCTTCTACACCGGATTTTATAGATATGTGAGTCGTTTATTCCATGCCCAGCAGCTCGCGCATCTGAGTTGCGTAATTAGATGCCATGTTGCCGTAGACAATCTGCACGCCGCCGTTGACATGCACGATGCCACGCGCTTCGAGCTTTTCGGTAAACTCGGCGTCATCAACCACCTTGTCACAGTCATTGAGCTGGATGCGCAGACGGGTGAAGCAGGCCTCGACAGACTTAATATTGTTGTCGCCGCCCACTGCCTCAACGATGGCGGGAATGAGGTCGCTGATCACGGTCTTGGGAGCCTTTTCGGCCTCATCGTCGGACTCTTCCTCGCGGCCGGGGGTCTTAAGGCCCTTCTTAAGAATGATGAACTTGAAGACGAAGTAGTACACCACGAAGTAGATGGGGCCGAGGAACAGGATAACCTGCCAGTTGGAACCCTTTGCGGCGCCCATGATGCCATTAAAGATAAGCGACAAGAGCGGGCCGCCGAAGGACGCGGAGCCAGCCACGTTGAACTGCAGGATATAGGTCAGCGCATAGGCAAGACCAGCCATGAGAGCGTGGAACACGTAGAGGATGGGCGCGATAAACAGGAAGGAGTACTCGAGCGGCTCGGTAATGCCGGAGAGGATGCAAGGCACCACGATGGCGATCATGAGCGCTGCGGTCTTCTTCTTGTTCTTGGGAAGCGCCGTCTTGTAGAAGGCGAGTGCAGCGCCAGGCAGGCCGAACATGGCGAAGATAACCTTGCCGTTCATGACAAAACGGCTGACCTCGATGTTAAACGGCGTGCTGGGAGAGCCCAGGATCGCGTTGTAGATATTGATAGCGCCCTGAACAGTCTGGCCGTCGATGGTCTCGACGCCACCGAGCGACGTGAAGAAGAACGGCAAATAGACAAAGTGATGCAGGCCAAAAGGCAGGAGCATGCGTTCGCCGGCGCCGTAGACAAATGCACCAAAGGCACCCGTAGTCTTGATGAACTCGGACAGCGCACCGAGAGCATTCTGAATAAACGGGAAAACAAAGGACATGACCAATGCGAGGATGCTGCATGAGAGCAGCGTCACCGCCGGAATAAAGCGCGTGCCGTTGAAGATGGAGAACACGGCAGGCAGCTCAATCTTGTAGTAACGGTTATGCAACCATGCGACGATTGCACCCACCAGAAGACCGCCGATAACGCCAGTGTCGAGCGTGGTAATACCGAGGATCGTGCTCTGGCCCGTCGTAAGATTCGCGGGATCGATAACGCCAGTCGCCGTAAGGAACGTGCCCATCACGGAGTTCATGCACATGTAGCCCAAAAAGCCACAAAGCGCCGCGGTAGCCTTCTCGGACTTGGCGAAGCCATAGGCGAGACAAATCGAGAAGATAACCGGGATGTTGTTCATAACGATGCCGGCTGCGGCCTTGAGAATCGAAAAGAAAATCGCAAAGCCCGGAGCAGCCAGCCAGGGAACAGCTGCCGTAAGGGTAGGGCTGGTAAAGGCATTGCCAAAGCCCTGAAGGATGCCGGCGATTGGCAGGATCAAGACAGGCGTCATGAGGACTTTGCCCAGGCGCTGGAACTTTGCCAGCAGCTCATCTTTGTTCATGGGATACCCCTCTTAAAGAAACGGGGCGTGCAGCTCTACAGCCCACACGCCCCATAACAGTTATCAAGCGCTATGGAACTAGCTACTTAAGCTCCGGCCAGTAATCCTTATTGGCCTCGATGAGCTTGTCGAGCACTTTGCGAGCCTTCTTTGCGTCACCGACCAGACGATTAAGTGTGAGTGCCTGCAGGGCCTTCTCGTAGGAACCCTCCATCCAAGCCTCAACAGTCAGACGCTCATAGGCGTACTGGTTCTCCATAAGGCCGCGATAGAAGGTGCCAATCTTGCCAACAGCATAGGGCTGCGGGCCATTGGCGCCCACGCTTGCCGCGACCTCGACCATGGCGTCATCGGGCATACCCTCGATAATGCCGTTGTTGGGCACGATGACAATGAAGGTCTTGTTGGTGTTGCGATAAATGGCCGAGGTGATTTCCACGATCATATCGCCATGAGCATCGTTCTGCACAACCGAGGAGTTCTTTGCGGTGCCGACTTTGGCAACACGCTCGCACTCGGCGAACACGCGCTTCTCACGACCGTTGATAACCTCGTCGGAGCGAGTGTAGTCGGGGTCGAGGTGAGCGACCTTGTACTCGGGATACAGATAGTACTGCAGATAAGTGTTGGGCAGATAGTCGGGGAAGTCCTCGAGCATGTCCTTGACCATGGCGTAGGTATCAAGCCAGGACTGGTCACGCTGCTCGGCATCGGCAGGAAGGAAGCCGTTCTTCTCCGTGTACTCCTTAATCTGCGGGACGAGGTCATGGCCCTCTTCATCGTAGATGTGCTTGAACCAACCGAAGTGATTGAGGCCAAAGTACACGGGCTCCGTCTTGCTCATATCGCGACCGAGCAGGCGACCGTAAGAGCGCATGAGGTTGACGGGCTGATCGCAGATGTTGAGGACGCGATGCTCATCGGGCAGGACGCGCTCGAGACCATATGCCACAATAGCGGCCGGGTTGGTGTAGTTGATAATCCACGCCTCCGGGCTATGAGCGCGAACGTCGTTGACGATCTCAACCATGTCATGCATGGAGCGCATACCGTAAGCCATGCCGCCAGGGCCCACCGTTTCCTGGCCGATGATTCCCATATGCAGCGGAATCTTCTCGTCCTTGCTACGCATCTCGTAGCCGCCGGTACGAATCTGGCAGAGCACAAAGTCGACGTCGGTATAAGCCTCGTCCTTATCGGTGGTGTAACCAAACTCCACACCGGGCTCCTCCTCGGCGAAGAGGATCTTGCCAAACTCGCCGATCGGACGCTGACGCTCGGCATCGATGTCATAGAGCATCACGCGGTTCAGCGGCAGAATGTCCATGTGCTTGGTCAGGGCTTTAAGAATGCCAGGGCACCACGTGGAGCCGCCGCCAACGATCACAATATTGAGCTTATCCTTCATGTTCCGTCCCTCCAGGGTTGGCTGATCGGTGTTCTCGAAGACCTTGGGCTCCGCGGTTGTCCTCGGCTTGCTTCGTTTCGATTGCTATTTTGCGACATAAGGTCATTTGCGAGTCCCCGTGTGAGCCAATGCGAAACGGGGACACATGATTTCGCTCACAACACAGATATGTGTAGGTAAACACGCATATTTGCCCAGTTCATGGGCAATAGGCAATCTTGACCGATTGCCGATTTCTCACCTGGCTACACAAAGCGGTACCATATGTACGACGAGGTGCGAAGGGCTGAAACATCTTATGAAAGATCAAGAATCTTTTTATGATCATGTGCGAGCTGGCGAGAGCAAGCTCAACGATCTCGAAAGCGAGATCATGCGCTACATCATCGAGCTGCGTGATGATATTGACGATGTCACGCTTAAGAGCATTGCCGAACGGTTCTTCGTCGCCCCCAATACAATCGTCAGGCTTGCCCATAAACTTGGATTCTCAGGGTTTACGGAACTCAAACGGTCATATTCTGCCTCACTCGACCGCAATCGATTTACTATCGAGGCACTTCCTCTTGATACCCAGCTCGTACAGACCAAAGATCTGCTTAACGACCGGGTCATCGATTCGGTTGTGAGCCTTATCCAGGACGCCTCGCATATCGTGTTCTTCTGCTCGGGCTTTTCAAAATACCCGTGTCTCGAGATGGCTGAAAAGCTCAAAATAATGGGCAAGAATACCGACACGCTCAGTGAACGCCACGTCATGAGGCATTACGCAGAACTCCTCGGCAAAAACGACCTGGTCTTCAGCGTTTCCGTAAGCGGCGAGACGCAGGTGTCTATTGACGCCACATCGATAGCCAAAACGCGCGGATGCAAGGTCGTCACGCTCACCGGCTTTTCTCGAAATTCTCTCTCGAAACTAGCCGACTACCCTATCTACACCGTGCAAAAAGAAATCCGCCTGGGCAGCATGGACCTCGACAGTCGATTGATGTTCTATTACGTTTTCGAATTGATATTTGAGCGCTACTTCAAACTGGCCAAGAAATAAAACTTGGCATGCGCCCGGCTTCGGCTCTTTAGCAGCCTTCTATATGAAAGGTATCGTTCTATGCAACGCGTACTGTTTATCTGTCACGGCAATATCTGTCGCTCGACGATGGCCGAGTCGGTGTTTACCGAGCTGGTGCGCCGCGCCGGGCGCGAGGCGGAGTTTGTCATCGATTCTGCAGCGACCTCGACCGAGGAGATCGGCAACCCGCCACACCACGGCACCGTTGCCAAGCTACGCGAAGTCGGGATTCCCGCCGTCGCCCATCGCGCACGCCAGGTGCGTCGCGCGGAGTATGGCGACTGGGATCACATTGTCTATATGGATGCCGAGAACGCGCGTGGCCTGCGTCGCATCTTTGGCGACGACCCCGACGGCAAGATTACGCGCCTGCTCGATTGGGCCGAGCGCCCCGGCGACGTGGCCGACCCCTGGTACACCGGCAATTTCGACGCCACCTACCGCGATGTACTCGCCGGTTGCACCGCTATGCTCGAGCAGCTGTAGGCAAGCGAGGCCGCGGGCCACGCCTTCGGCGCGAAACGAGCGCGGATAATCTCCGACATGAAAAAAGAGCGTGGATTTTCTCCCACTTTGAGCGTTCGAGTGCGCTCTAAACGGGAGAAAATCCACGCTCGTTATCTCGGCGGGAGAAAATCCACACTCATGAATGTGACAAAGGGACTGTCCCTTTGTCACATCCGGGACTGGCCCTAGACCGGCTTGACCTCCAGCTTAATCCCCTTGGCACAGGAGTCGCCCAAAACATCCGAAAGGGCCCAGGTCGCATATAGCGGCAAATAGAGAACCGCTCCGTTGCGCTCAACGTTGCCTCTCGAGAAAACAATCCCGAGCCTTACGCCATATTCAGCCGTATCAAGCACATGACCGAGCGCAGCGTGCGCGTGGTAATAGGAGCCCGATTTAACCTCGATCGGAACAGCCGTCCCATCCGGTCCGTCGACCACAAAGTCCACTTCACCGCGCTTTTTTGTCTGATAGTAGTAAAGCTGGCGATTTTGGGCAGCCAGCTGCTGGGCCACCACGTTTTCGTAAATGCCGCCCAGATTGGGCTCCTTGCTATCAAGATACGCCGCTTGGGCGACTCCAACGGGGTAGCGCGCCATCAACATGCCCGTATCCGATTGGTATAGCTTGAACTGCGATGGCCGTGCCGTCTTGAGCAGGGGCGACTTTGGCTCGGTTACTATATCGGCTTTGAGAGCAACGCCGGCATCGACAAGCCAGACAAAATCTCGCTGGTACTTCTCATAATGCGCCTTGGGGTCAATGGAATTGAGCACGAAACGCTTGTTTTCGCCCTCGAGCATAATGGGGAGCTGATCGTAGATGCTCTGCACCTGAAGGGCACGCCCGCTTGCATACTTGGAGATATCCCGTCGGTACTGTTCGTTGAGCTCGGACTGTAGCTGACGAACAGAGGCAAGGTCGCCCTGCGTGTCAAGGAAACGCTGCACGACCTCCGGCATTCCGCCGACAACGGTATAGGTCCTGAAGTTTGCCATCATCGCGTCATGAATGTAATCAGGAATGGGCCTCTCGCTGATGCACGCGTCGCGTATCGTTTGGCGAGCCCCCTCGCTCACTCCGGTTGCCCAGCAAAACTCCTCAAAATCGAGCGGGAACATCCTAAGCTCGTGGACATACCCCACGGGATAGGACCTGACGCCCTTGAACTGGGTCCCGAGCATTGACCCCGAAAACGCCCAGCGGCACCTCCCGTCCTCAACAAGGAACTTTGCCATCGTCATAATGTCGGGGGCCTCTTGGACCTCATCGATAAACACGAGCGTTTTGCCTGGTGCAATCGACTTTCCCGAAAGAAGCGTCACCCTGCTGATGAAATCATCGGCATCCCGCGCCTCGAGAAGAGCATCTTTTGCCTGGCGGTTTTCCATGAGGTTAAGCTCGATGTAGGTTGCATGGTTGGCTTTGCCAAATGCGCGAATCGAATAGCTTTTGCCAATCTGGCGAGAACCCGTAATGAATAAGGCCTTTTGCTCGGCAGACTTCAGCCAGCGCTCCAGCTCTGCAGCTATTTTCCTGCGCAGCATAGGCTCTCCCCTCAGTGTCATCAAATGAAATGCAAAGTTTTATACGCTTGATTATCGATGAAACGCAGAATTTTTAGAACCTAAAATCGGATGAAATGCAGAGATTTGAGATTATACGCAAAAAGAAGGGACACCACCCGCGAATGTGACAAAGGGACTGTCCCTTTGTCACATTGCGCTCAACTACTCGTCGACGATCTCGGCAAGCCAGACGTTCAGCGTATCGACCTCGGGACAGCAGAACTTTGCCGTACCAGGCTCGTTGCCGGGCACGGTTCCGCCATAGCGCAGGATATCGATATAGGGAAAGCCCACATGGCAGGCCATGGCGCACATCTTGCCGCGGTCGCGGTCGAAGTCGAAGACGTCACCCGGCTTGTGCCCGTGATGGCAGCGGCATGTGCCCAGCTGGTCCACGCAGCTCACGCGGATACGTGGGCGCCTGCCGCGCGGGGCACCGAGCGGCTTGTTCTCGCCCGCTGCCTCGGTGCCGCTCTCGTCGGCGTTACTCATGGTCAATCACATCCAGGCAGGCCTCGATGGGCAGGCCGGCGGACTTGTCCTCTTGGTCGGCATTGCGCTCGATAAGCTCGGCTACCACGCGCATGGCATCGCTCGTCGCGCGCTGCAGACTCCAACCTGCCATAACGCGGCCGACGAGCACCGCCGAGAACGTGTCGCCCGTGCCCGGGAAGTAGACCGGGATCAGGTCGAAGGGAATCGTAAAGTACTCCCCCGCCACATGGTCGTAACCGATGACGACATTCGCACCGTCGACCACAGCGCTCGTAATGACCACCGACTTGGCGCCCAGGGCACGCACGGCATCCACAAGAGCGCGGCCCTTATCGGGCGTGATTTGCTCGGCAATGGGCGTATCGGTAAGCAGGCACGCCTCGGTGTAGTTTGGCACCGCATAGTCGGCGCACTCAAGCAGGCTGCGCATGAGGCCGATCGTGGACTCGGGCACGCCGGCGTAGAGCTTGCCGTTGTCGCCCATGATGGGGTCGACGAACACCTTGGTGCCCTTTTGCGCGCGACGGTGGCAGAAGTCCGAAATAATGCGCGTCTCTTCCTCGGTCACGATAAAGCCGGTGGAGATGGCGTCGAACTCAAAGCCGAGATCCTCCCAGATGGCGAGGCTCTGGCGCACGTACTCGGTGGTGTCATGGATGTAGAACTTGGGATAGTTGAGCGTATCGGACACAAGTGCCGTCGGCAGATTGTGGATGCGGTAGCCCATGTGCGACAGCACCGGCAGCATGGCGGAAAGCGCGACCTTGCCGTAGCCGCACATATCGTTGATCAGCAGCAGCTGAGTGTTCTTCATGAGAGTCCCCCTTGGGTCGGGCGCGGCACGATGGCGCCATAGTGCAACTAAGTGTAGCGCAGGGGACGTTGTGAACGGGCACTGGCGCCGCGGAGGACGAATTGTTGCGGAAAGGTTTCGGAAATGAGAGGGCAGCCTGTCCCCCTGCACCAATCCCTTGACAAGGAGTGTCCCCATCTACCGGCACAAGAGGAACGTCCTAAGTGCCAAAACGACTAGTCCGGCAACGCCGATGTTTTGGCAACGACAGCGAAAGCCCGCCAGAGCGAGCAAGGTGCCTTGAAACGAGGCGGCATTGACCTTCCGGTCATGCCGCCGAAGTTGAAAGGCAGATTGCCGCTCTGGCGGGCTTGCAGCGTCAACTCGTTACGCGGTTTGGTAAAACCGCGTAACCACTAGTTTGGTACCTTGACATTGGTTTCTCACGCTCCTAAATTGGTTAGGCACAAAACAATTCCACTACCTAACTAAAGAAAGGAGCGAAGCTTAGATATGTGTGTTGAAGCACTCGTTCTTCCGCATGAGCCCGGCGGTGACCCGTCGCAACCGGTAGACATACCCGAAGCGGTCAGCGCTGAAGACAAACTCGCCAAGCGCATCCTGAGCGGCCTGGGCTTTTGCGGCCATTACATGCATTTTCATGGCGGAGGCGTGTCCGGCAAGGCGCCCATCATCTGCCTGCTGGCCAAGCAGCCCGGCGGCGAGATGTCACAGCAGGAACTCGGCATGCACTTTGACCTCAAGCCGGGGTCGCTTTCCGAAATCCTGTCCAAGCTCGAGGTCAACGGCCTCATTGAACGCAGCCGTAACCCCAAGGATCGACGGCAACTCACCATTCGCCTGACCGAAACCGGCCGAGAAAACGCCCGCATCGACCAGGCGGCCCGCATCCGCTTTAGAGAACGGGCCTTTAGCGCGCTCACCCATGACGAGCGCGAGGACCTCGCCGAAATGCTCGATAAAATCCGCGTAACCTGGGAGGAACTGGATGATTAAAACCCTCATGGGCAGCATCCGCGACTATATGAAAGTCACCGTTGCCACGCCGTTGCTCGTGCTTGGCGAGGTACTCTGCGAGATGCTGATTCCATTTATCACCGCCAACCTGATCGACGCCATCAAAGACGGCGCCACCGTAGCCGAGATGCTTCCCACCGCAGGCTTTTTGGTGCTCATCGCGCTGACGTCGCTTGCTTTTGGCGCCGCCGCGGGCGTCACCTGCAGCCATGCGAGTTGCGGCTTTGCCAAGAACCTGCGTCACGACCTGTTCTACAAGATCCAGACGTTCAGCTTTGCCAACATCGATGAGTTCTCGAGCTCCTCGCTCGTCACGCGCCTGACCACTGACATCAATAACGTTCAGCAGGCCTTTATGATGATCATCCGTATCGCCGTGCGCGCGCCGCTGGTCTTGATCTTCGCCTTTACCATGGCATTTATCATGGGCGGCAGCGTTGCCATGGTCTACCTGGTCATCATTCCGCTGCTGGGCTTTGGACTGTTCTTTATCATCTTTAAGGTACGCCCCATCTTCTCGCGCGTGTTCCACAAGTACGACGCCCTTAACGAGTCCGTCGAGGAAAACGTCACCGGCATGCGCGTGGTCAAGAGCTATGTGCGCGAAGACTTTGAGAAGGAGAAGTTCGCGACCGCCGCACGCGACGTCCAGATGGACTTCACCCGCGCCGAGAAGCTGCTGGCCTTTAACAACCCCATGATGAACATCTGCGTCAACGGCGCGTTTGTCGTCATCATCTACCTGGGCTCCAAGCTCATCATCACGAGCCAGGGCACGCTGTTCGACGTGGGCCAGCTCTCCTCGATCTTTACCTATGGCTTCCAGATCCTCATGAGCCTGATGCAGCTGTCGATGATCTTTGTCATGGTAACTATGGCCGACGAATCGGCGCACCGCATCACCGAGGTGTTGGCCGCCGAGCCCACGATCGCCGATCCCGCCGAGCCCGTGCTCGAGGTTGCCGACGGTTCCATCGACTTTGACCACGTGAGCTTTAAGTATTCCGCGCATGCGAAGCGCCAGGCGCTCGACAATATCGACCTGCACATTAAGAGCGGCGAGACCATCGGCATCATCGGCGGCACCGGCTCGGCCAAGTCCACGCTTGTAAACCTCATCGCCCGCCTGTACGACGCCACCGAAGGCACCGTGCGCGTGGGCGGCGCGGATGTGCGCGACTACGACTTGGACGCCCTGCGCCGCCAGGTGGCCATGGTGTTGCAGAAAAACGTGCTGTTTAGCGGCACCATCGCCGAGAATCTGCGCTGGGGCGACCCGAACGCCACCGACGAGGAGGTCCGCGAGGCAGCGCATCTGGCCTGCGCCGACGAGTTTGTCGATGGCTTCCCCAAGGGCTATGACACCTGGATCGAACAGGGCGGCTCCAATGTTTCCGGCGGTCAGAAGCAGCGCCTGTGCATTGCGCGTGCCCTGCTGCGTCGCCCCAAGATCTTGATCCTGGACGACTCCACCAGCGCCGTCGACACCAAGACCGACGCCAAGATTCGCGCAGGGTTGGCAAGCTATCTGCCCAACACGACCAAGCTCATCATCGCCCAGCGCATTAGCTCCGTGCAGGACGCAGACCGCATCATCGTCATGGAGGGTGGCCGCATCGCGCAGATCGGCAACCATGACGAGCTGCTTAAGACAAGCGAGATCTACCGCGAGACCTTTACCTCGCAAAACAAGATGTCTGCCGAGGGCGAAGGGGCCGTCGAAGCCGAGGCATCCGTAACGCAAGCTCAGGCCCAGGAAGGAGGCGAGGCACATGAGTAAGGCAACGACCGCCGAGCGCGCACTCAACCGCAAGGGCGGCACCATGTCGCGCCTCATCAAGACGCTCTTTGGCTTCTACCCCGTGCTTTTGCCCCTCGTCGTCGCCGGCGTGGTGCTCTGCGCCATCATCAACTCCATCGGCGCGACCTTCCTTCAGAGCGCCCTGCAGATTATTAGCGAATCGTGGCAGTCGGGCGATTGGGAAGCTGCACAGCCCAAGATCGCACAGCTCGTGACCACCCTCGCCTGCATCTACGGCGTCGGCATCCTGTCCTCGCTGTTCTGGAACCGCGCCATGGCCATCGTCACGCAGGGCTCGCTCGAGAAGCTGCGCGAGAAGATGTTCAACCGCATGCAGGACCTGCCGATTCGCTACTTCGACACGCACCAGCGCGGCGACATCATGAGCCACTACACCAACGACATCGACACGCTGCGCCAGATGATCAGCCAGTCGCTGCCCAACCTGCTCATGACGACCATCGTCATCGTCACGGTGTTCTTTATCATGCTGTACTACAGCGTTTGGATGTGCCTGGTCATTGTGGCCGGCGTCGCCTTTATGACCTTTATGACCAAGCTGCTCGGCTCCAACTCCGCGCGTTTCTTCATTGCGCAGCAGACCGAGCTCGGCGTGGTCGAGGGCCACATCGAGGAAGTCATGAACGGCCAGAAGGTCGTCAAGGCATTCTGCCACGAGTCTGCCGCCGAGGCCGATTTTGACGAGCGCAACGAAAAGCTCTTCGAGGTCTCGCAGAAGGCCAACATGTACGCCAACATCCTCATGCCCATCCTTATGAACCTGGGCAACCTGCTCTACGTGCTGGTGGCCCTTGCCGGCGGCATTTTCCTGGCGCTGGGCGTGCCCAACCTGAGCATCTCGGGCATGGCGCTGTCCATCGCCGTCGTAGTGCCGTTCCTCAACATGACCAAGCAGTTCTGCGGACAGATCGGCCAGATCTCGCAGCAGATCAACGCCGTGGTCATGGGCCTCGCCGGCGCCGACCGTATCTTTGAGCTCATCGACGAGAAGCCCGAAGCCGACGAGGGCTACGTGACGCTCGTCAACGCGCAGGTGAACCCCGATACCTGGGAGTTCGAGGAGGCCGACCACCACACCGGCATGTGGGCGTGGAAACATCCGCACCGCGCAACCGGCGAGATCGAGTACGTACCGCTGCGCGGCGACCTGGTCATGGACAACGTCGACTTTGGCTACACGCCCGACCACGAGGTGTTGCACGGCGTGTCCGTGTTTGCCAAGCCGGGCCAGAAGGTCGCATTTGTCGGCGCCACCGGTGCCGGTAAGACGACCATCACCAACCTCATCAACCGCTTCTATGACATCGCCGACGGCAAGATTCGCTACGACGGCATCAACGTCAACAAGATCCGCAAGGCCGATCTGCGCCGCTCGCTGGGCGTGGTGCTGCAGGACGTGAACCTGTTCACCGGCACCGTGATGGATAACATCCGCTACGGCAACCTGGACGCTACCGACGAGGAGTGCATCGCGGCGGCCAAGCTCGCGGGCGCGGACGACTTTATCACCCGCCTGCCCGACGGCTACGACACCATGCTCACCGGCAACGGCGCACAGCTGTCGCAGGGCCAGCGCCAGCTGATTTCGATCGCACGTGCTGCCGTCGCCGATCCGCCGGCAATGATTCTGGACGAGGCCACGAGCTCCATCGACACCCGCACCGAGGCCATCGTGCAGGCAGGCATGGATAAGCTCATGGAAGGTCGCACGACGTTTGTCATCGCGCACCGCCTGTCCACCGTGCGCAACTCCGACGCGATCATCTGCCTGGACCACGGCCGCATCATCGAGCGCGGCAACCACGACGAGCTGATCGCCAAGCGCGGGTATTACTACCAGCTCTACACCGGAGCGTTTGAGCTGGAGTAGTTCGGCCCGCCGAGATGGCCGATTTGCCGCTCATTCGTCGGGCATGACCCTAAGGTCAATACCCTCCTCTTTCGGGGCAAATCGACTCATCTCAACGACCCAAACACAATGCGCCGCAACGAATAAAGCCTCCGCAGCCACACGAGCTGCGGAGGCTTTTTTCATGCCGGCCGGAAACCGTATCCCACTTTTCGGGCCCAGAATGGGATGCCGTTTCCCGCTGGGCCCCCTCCGGGAAACGACATCCCATTTCAAGGGCATAAACCGGGATGTGGTTTCCCCTAACGGCACCTTTGGGAAACCGCATCCCACTCTAGACGCACAAAACGGGATGAGCTTTCCCATGGTGATCCAAGACCAGAAGCATGTCCGATAGCGCGGCCAGGTCAAGAACAACAAGGCAAGCGTCACGCCAATTTGGACGAGCGTCTGCTGCAGTTTGAGGCTGCTGGCCCATATGGTAGAGTTAACCACCCATGAATTTCAGCACACTGCGTGCTACCTGTTCTTTTGTCATTTAGGGGAGTGAACTTGTGAATACTTCTGTCGCCAAGAAGGCCGGCCAGGCGGTGCGCCTGCTCATGATGGTGCTCACGGCAGTTCTCATCTTCTTCTTCATCAATGTTATGCTGCTCGTCTCCGATATCCAGGGCACGGCGCGTGTGGTCAACTACGCCGGTCTGGTGCGCGGTACCACGCAGCGAATCGTTAAGCTCGAGGATGCGGGCCAGCCTCAAGATGACCTGCTCAAAGCCGTGGATTCATACATCAACGGTTTGCGTTACGGAAGTGACGACCTCAACCTCGTCCGTCTCGACGACGACGAGTATCAGGTAAAAATGACCGAGCTTGCAAATTATTATGATGAGCTTTGCGCCGAGATCAGCCGCGTGCGCGAAGTCGGCTATGAGAACACCGACATCATCTCCATGAGCGAGGAGTTCTTTGGCATTTGCGACGATGCTACGCGACTCGCAGAGGACTACTCTCAGGAGAAGGCGTCGGCGCTCAACTATCTCGAGGGCTTGGTGATCATCGACATCGTGGGCTTGGTGGCGACCTTTGCGGTTGAACTTGTTCGCGCGGTGCGAACTGCCGCGCTCAATCGTGAACTGCAGAGTAAAGTCTATCTCGACGAAGCCACGGGACTGCCCAACAAGAACAAGTGCGAGGAGATCTTGGGGCAGGAGCAGCCTGTCTCCGCTGAGGCGCCCGTTGCGGTGTGCGTCTTCGACCTTAACAATCTGCATACGGTCAATAACAGCTTCGGCCACGAGAAGGGCGACGAATACATCCGTTCTTTTGCCCGGCAACTGGGAAGTGTGGCGTCCGAGACGTGCTTTGTGGGCCGCGACGGCGGCGATGAGTTTATCGCGGTGCTGTGGGATGCCGATCGGGCTGCCGTGGAGTCCTGTCTCGCTCGGGTTCGTGCGAACGTGAACGAGTATTCCGAGGCTCACCCCGACATGCCTATCAGCTATGCGGTGGGCTATGCGCTTTCCAGTGATTTTGATGAACCGCCTACGATGCGCGAGCTCTTTTCCCAGGCCGACAAGAACATGTACGTCGATAAGAACCGCGTAAAGACAGCCGAGGCAGCCGGGCCGCAACGCGAGGACCGCTAAACCCGTAGCAAAGGGTAGCTAATTTGGGACGGGGCTCTTTTGGCTACTTGAGGAGTTGGGCCATGGCGTTGACGAATTTTTGGACTTGAAGGGTGGGCTCAAGCGGGTAGTGCAGAAAGACCGGCACCTCGCGGCCGCAGAGGAACGGTACGCCCACAAAGGCCGGGTGCACCCCCGACCACGCGCCGCAGGTGAGCACCGCGTCGCCCTTTTCCTCCGCCTCGTTAAAGAGCGCAAAGTCAAAGCTGTCCACGTCGATCACGTCCACGCCGCCGTCGGCCAACAGGTCGATGCGCAGGCTGTCCATGGCGTCGTTGCCGTGACGGAGCACGCGCAGGCGCATGCCCTCCAGGTCGGCAACCGTGATGCGCGTCTTGCGCGCCAGCGGGCTCGTGCGCGGCACGTCGATATAAAACGGCACGTTGACGATGCGGAGCTTTTGGCAGGTGTCGCCCCAGCGTGGGGTCGAAAAACTCGACTGCACCACATCGACCTCGCGGCCCAAGCTACGCATGACTGTCTCGCGCTCGTCGTAGAGGTCGCTTACCGGCACGATCTCAAATCGCAACGACGGCTCCAGATCGTGGATGCCCGTCCACATCGACAGCGTTTGGCGCCCCGGGCACATCATCGACACGCCCAGGCGCACGGCACCGCCGTCACCCGCCGCACGTCGAGCACGGCGCAGGGCGTCCTCGGACTGGCGCATGATCGAGCGTGCGTCGTCCACCAGCAGAGCACCCGCCGGCGTCACCTTGACGCCCGAATGCGAGCGCTCAAACAGCGTAATACCGAACTCCGCCTCGAAGCCCGATACCTGCTTGACGAGCGCCGGAGTCGACACGCACAATTTTGCCGCCGCACGCGAGAAGCTTCCCAGCTCCGCGGCGGCCGATATGGCCTCAAGTCGTCGATCGTACACGTCAATCTCCCGTTTTCGCACCCGTGACCGCATGGTGCCACAGGGGGTTGTTTTCGCAGGTCACGCGCTCAATTGAGAATATCCTGCATCGCACAGTATAAACCTACAGTTAACGCCATTCTAACAAATATGCAATTCACCTGCGCAAATGCAAAGCATACGATAACCAGCGGAAACCACGTGGGTCGGTTAATGGGAGCGGCCCACCGGGAGGCACAAGAAGGGAAGTTCCTATGAGCAATTGGCTTAAGCTCGAGGGCGATGTCTGCGCCGTGACTGGCGCGCTCGGCGGTATGGGCGCCGAGATCTGCCGCGAGTTCGCCCGCAATGGCGCCAACGTCGTCCTGCTCGACCTGGACGAGGAGAAGGTCAAGGCCGCTGCCGCCGACCTAGCTGCCGAGTTTGGCATCCACGCCGAGGGTTACAAGATGAACGCCACCGACGAGGCCGAGGTTCAGGCTGCTGTCGACGCCACCATCGCCAACTTCGGCCGCGTCGACGTCCTCGTCAACACCGCCGGCATCCTGCGCTTCGCCGCCATGGAGGACCTGCCGCTGAGCGACTGGGAGCAGGTGCTCAACGTCAACCTCACCGGCTACTTCATCACCTCGCAGCGCTTTGGTCGCGAGATGATCAAGGCCGGCCAGGGCCGCCTGGTGCACATCTCGACCGTCGCCAGCCACTCCCCCGAGACGTTCTCGGGCGTGTACAGCTCCACCAAGGCCGGCGTCAACATGATGTCCAAGATGCTCGCCGCCGAGTGGGGCCCCTACGGCGTCCGCTCCAACTGCGTCGAGCCCTGCTTCGTTAAGACCCCGATGTCGGCCAACTTCTACGCCGACCCCGAGGTCGAAAAGAGCCGCAGCCGTCTGATCGCCACGCGCCGCATCGGCGAGGTCAGCGATATCGCCAACGCCGTCATGTTCCTGGCGTCCAAGCGCTCGGACTTTACCACCGGCGACGCTATCAAGGTCGACGGCGGTTTCTCCAACATGATGGGCGACCTCACCGCCAAGCCCGGCGGCCGTCGCGCCTATGCCGACAACTACCTTAAGAACAAGGGTGTCGAACTCTGGTCCGATGAGTCCGGCGTCGCCAAGCCGACTGACCAGTAAACCAACCTGACAGGGAGGTCCCGCGGACACGCCCGCTCCTCCCCCGTATCGATTAGAAAGAGTCCAATGGCTTCCACCAACTCCAACAAGGGTCGCGCCGTCGTGCTTTCCGCCGCGTGCGTCACCATGTTCTTCATCAGCTCCATCGCGCTGTATTCCGTCGTGAGCAAGAACCTGCTCGCCGTCCACCCCGAGTGGTCGAGCGCCCTTACCTGGGCTTTCCCGGTCTTTCAGACCATCATGGCCGTGACGGGCATCTTCGCCGGCCGCATCTCCGATAAAATCGGTCCGCGCAACGTCGTGATCGCCGCTGCCGTGTGCTACGGCCTGGGCTGGTTCATGTCCGGCACCGTCACCGAGCCGTGGCAGTTCTACCTGTGGTTCTCGCTCGTCGCCGCCATCGGCAACGGCCTGGGCTACAACCCGGCGCTCACCACCGGCCAAAAGTGGTTCATCGACAAGAAGGGTCTCGCCTCCGGCATCACCCTGGCCGCTTCGACCGCCGGCCCCGCCGTGCTGTCCCCGGTGCTCGCCTCGCTGCTCATCCCGAGCCTGGGCATCTTTGGCGCCCTCAAGGCGCTCGGCGTCATCTTCTTTGTGACGATTGCCGCCTCCGCCCTGTTCCTGAAGGCCCCCGAGGCCGGCTGGCTGCCCGAGGGCTTCGAGGCCCCCAAGGGCGGCGCGCATGCCGGCACCTTCGGTGACCTCACCCCGGGCGAGATGGTCAAGACCCCGCGCTTCTGGGTCCTCATCGTCACCTTCGCCTTTGCCGCCACCGCGGGCACCCTGCTCGTGGGCAAGGTTGCCTCCATCGCCGCCGTTCAGCTCTTCGCCGACCCCACGAGCGCCGCGGCCGTCGCCCTCGGCGGTGTGGTGGTCTCCGTCAACACCTGCGCCAACCTGGTCGGTCGTCTGTCCTTTGGCCAGATCATCGACAAGCTCGGCGCCTATAAGTCGCTGCTCATCAGCCTTGTCGTCACCATCGTCGCGCTCGTCATCATGTCGATGAGCTTTACGCAGAGCATGTTCTTTGTGGCGCTCGCCCTGCTCGGCTTTAGCTTTGGCGCCCTGCTCGTCATCTACCCGCCGCTCACCGGTGGCGCCTTTGGTACCAGCAACATCGGCGTCAACTACGGCATCATGTTTTTGGGCTACGCCGCTTCCACCTGGATCAGCCAGCCCATCACCGCTGTGCTGTATCACGCCGAGGCCGGCAGCGCCGCCTACCAGCAGTCCTTCTACGGCGCCATTGTGATCGCCGCCATCGCCGTCGTGCTCACCGTCTACATGATGGTCTCCGACAGTAAGAAGAAGTCCGCCTAGTTCTACCGATGCGACAAAGGGACAGCCCCTTTGTCGCATTCCACCGGTCACCAGTATTAAGGAGTCGAAATGTCTGAGCTCAACCCCGTCCGCATTGCCGTTATCGGCGCCGGCGCCATGGGCCGCAACCACATCCGCTTTGTCACCGAGGAGCCCGAGGCCGAGCTCGTCGCCATCGCCGACGCCTTTGAGGGCGCCCGCGCCACGGCCGAGGCCGCCGGCGTGCCTTTTTACACCGATCCCGCCCAGATGATGGACGAGGTCAAGCCCGAGGCCGTCATCATCGCCACCCCCAACGACCTGCACCTGGGCGTTGCCCGCGAGGCCGTGAAGCGCAATATTGTGCCGCTGGTCGAGAAGCCGATCTCCAACGACCTCGAGGATGCCCAGGCCTTTGCCGCCGAGGCCGAGACCGCCGGCGTGCCCGTGCTCGTGGGCCAGCACCGTCGCCACAATCCCTTCGTCAACAAAGCCAAGGAAATCATCGAGTCCGGCAAGTTGGGCAAGCTCACCGTGTCGAGCTTCCACTACATGATCTATAAGAACGACGAGTACTTCGACGTCGAGTGGCGCCGCAAGAAGGGTGCCGGCCCGATCCTGGTCAACCTGGTGCACGACGTCGACCTGCTCCGTTACCTGCTGGGCGAGCCCGTTGCCGTCCAGGGCATGCAGTCCAGCGCCGCCCGCGGTTTTGAGACCGAGGACTCCGCCGTGGTCAACGTCCGTTTTGCCGATGGCGCGCTTGCGAGCATGACCATCTCCGACGCCACCGCCAGCCCCTGGAACTGGGAGGCCACCGCTCGCGAGGACCCGCAGTACCGTCCCTTCGACGCCGACGCCTACTTTATCGGCGGCACTAAGGGCGCCCTTTCGCTGCCCCGCCTGCACCAATTCTCCTACGACGGCGCCTCCAACTGGCACAAGCCGCTGCAGATGGAGATCCCGGCCGTCGACCCGGCGCTGCCGCACAAGATGCAGCTCAAGCACTTTGTGAAGGTTGTCCGCCGCGAGGTCGAGCCCGTCGTGACCCCCGCCGACAACGTTAAGACGCTCACGCTTCTCAACGCCATCAAGGAGGCCGCCGAGACCGGCCAGCTCGTCGAGCTGTAACGCCTTAAGAGCGGCCGCGGCAGAAACCCCATGCCGAGCCCCTCGGTCCGCCACAAATAAGCCCCTCTTCATTGCCCCGCGAGCAGCCTCTTGCCCGCGGGGCTTTTTGCTACCTTGCCGATGATTTTTCTGGAACGGGGCTTTTTGCACCTCGGCTTGATTCGTTCGCCACGAAATGGGCCTATCTACTACGTTTAACCGATTACCCCCAACCATACCGAATTTCGCGACATAAAAACAGCAGGTAGACGGCTTGCGTATTCTCGGAAAACCGGGGGATGGTCGACCCATACGGTTCAAACGTAGTAGATAGACCGTTTTCGTGGCGCGGCCCCAAAACAGTCTTTTGGGACGGGTGGTATCCTTGGTAGCCCTGTGCTGCAAACGCACCTTTACCGCAAGGAGTTTCATGGATCTTATCGCCCAGCTCGCCCGCGAGCTCAACCTTAAGGCCGCCAACGTCGAGGCAGCCGTCAAGCTCATCGACGAGGGCAACACCATCCCCTTTATCTCGCGCTACCGCAAGGAAGCAACGGGCGGCATGGACGACGTCGCCCTGCGCGCGCTCGACGAGCGCCTGTCCTACCTGCGCAATCTTGAGCAGCGCAAAGAGGACGTCATTCTGCTCATCGACGCTCAGGGTAAGCTCACGCCCGAACTCGAGCAGCAGATTCGCGAGGCCACGCAGCTCCAGCGCGTCGAGGACCTCTACAAGCCCTACCGCAAAAAGCGCATGACCCGCGCGCAGAAGGCCCGCGAGGCCGGCCTGGAGCCGCTCGCCAACATGATCATCATGCAGGCTTCGGCCAAGGGCAGCGCACTCGACGCCGCCGCGGCATACGTCAATGAGGAGGCCGGCTTTAACACGCCCGAGAAGGCGCTCGCCGGCGCCGCCGACATCGTGGCCGAGACGGTAGCCGAGGACCCCGAGAACGTCGCCGACCTGCGCGCCTTTACGCAAAACACCGCCGACATCGTCGTCGAGGCCGCCGACCCCGCCGAGAAGACTCCCTACGAGCCCTACTACAACTTCGACGAGCCGCTGCGCCGTATACCCAACCACCGCGTGCTGGCTATCGACCGCGGTGAGCGCGAGGGCAAGC
Source organism: Collinsella sp. (assembly GCA_019414505.1). Taxonomy (GTDB): domain Bacteria; phylum Actinomycetota; class Coriobacteriia; order Coriobacteriales; family Coriobacteriaceae; genus Collinsella. The sequence continues at coordinate 69,274 of DXLW01000019.1, read as the reverse complement.
TCCGCGTGCGCGTGAACGTCGACGGCGCTGCCGCCACGGCACGCCTCGGCAGCCGTTGGCCCCGACGCCAGGGCGTCTTCGCGCCCGTCTTTGACGCCGCCATCGCTGACGGTTACAAGCGCCTCATGGCCCCCTCGCTTGAGCGCGAGGCCCGCGCCAAACTCACCGTTCGCGCCCAGACCGAGGCCATCAACGTCTTTGCCAAGAATCTCGAGGGCTTGCTCTCGGCCCGCCCCGTCCGTGGCGCCCGCGTGCTCGCGCTCGACCCGGGCTACCGCACCGGCTGCAAGGTCGCCGTCATGGACGAGACCGGCAAGCTACTCGACCACGGCGTGGTCTACCCCACCAAGCCGCGCCACGACGTCGCCGGCACCAAGCGCGAGCTCGCTCGCCTCGTCAAAAAGGACGGTGTCAACACCATCGTCATCGGCAACGGCACCGCCAGCCGCGAGACCGAGGAAGTCGTCTCGGAGTTTATTGCCGAGCAGGCGCCCAGCCTTCGCTACACCATCGTTAACGAGGCCGGCGCGTCGGTGTACTCCGCCTCCGAGCTCGCGAGCCAGGAGTATCCCGATCTGGACGTCACCGTGCGTGGTGCCATGAGCCTGGGTCGCCGCCTGCAGGACCCGCTGGCAGAGCTCGTTAAGATTCCGCCCCAATCCATCGGTGTGGGCCAGTACCAGCACGACCTTGACCAGGCCGAGCTCTCGCGCACCCTGGGCCACGTGGTGGAGGACGTCGTCAACCGCGTGGGCGTCGACGTAAACACCGCGAGCGCGAGCCTGCTGGGATACGTGTCGGGCATCACGCCGAGCGTGGCCAAGAATATCGTGGCCTACCGCGAGGAAAACGGCGGCTTTACCGATCGCCGCCAGCTCAAGAAGGTCCCCAAGCTGGGACCCAAGGCATACCTCAACGCCGCAGGTTTCCTGCGCATCAGCGGCGGCAGGAACCCGCTCGACGCGACGAGCGTCCACCCCGAAAGCTACGAGGTGGCCACGGCCGTCCTGGAGCGCGCAGGCGTTAAAGCCAGCGAACTCAGCCGTGGCGGCGTACCCGATATCGAGCGCCGCCTGGGCAGCATCTCGGCGCTGGCAAGCGACCTGGACTGCGGCACCCTCACGCTCATCGACATCGTTAACGAACTCAAAAAGCCCAGCCGCGACCCGCGCGACGACGCGCCCGAGGTAGTCTTTAGCCGCTCGGCGCTTTCCATCGACGACCTGGAGCCCGGCATGGAACTCAAGGGCACGGTGCGCAACGTCGTCGACTTTGGCGCCTTCGTCGACGTGGGTGTGCACCAGGACGGCCTCGTGCACATCTCCAAGCTGGCCAACCGCTTCGTCAAGCACCCGAGCGATGTGGTGCGCGTCGGCGACACGGTAAAGGTATGGGTGGAAAAAGTCGACCGCGACCGCAAGAAGATCTCCCTCACCATGGTGCAGGGGAAGTAAACCGCCTAAAGCAAGGGTCCCCCTCTCGCGACGTGCAAAATCGCGAGTATTCTGCAAATTCCACCGTTCCGGATGCCCCTCAGAGACAATAAAGCAGAAAACAGCCCCCGTTTTGGCGTTTTTAGAGCCAAAACGGGGGCTGTTCCGTGCTTCAACCAGCTGGTAAAAACCTTTACCTTGCTGAATACTCTCGATTTTGCACGTCGCAGGCGGGGGTACCTTTGCCCACGGCAGGATATGGAGGCCGATTACCAACCTACCGGCAAGCTCGTGTCGGCAGCCCCGGCCTTTCCTTTGCCTAGCGCGACCCTCGCGAAGCGCGTGAGCGATAGGAAAAGGAAAGGCCGGGGCGAGCGACCCGCGGCGCAGCCAGTGTTCGCGTTACGGCAGGATATGAAACCCGAGCGCCGCGATATCCTTGGCAAAGCCGCGCACGGTGTCGAGCGAGACCTCATACGGGTCGCGGCCGATGTTCTTGCGCTTGGCCAGGATGCTGTTGGGCACCGTGATGATCTGGCAACCGCAGGCCTCGGCCTGGTAAATATTGATGAGCTCGCGCGTGGATGCCCACAGGACCTCGCAGTTGGGCTTGGCGGCGGCCTTCTTGACCGACTCCGTCACAAACGGAATGGGATCGACGCCGGTATCGGCAATGCGGCCGGCAAAAAGCGAGATGATGGACGGCGTCTCGGCGTCAACGGCCTCGACCATCTCATCGACCTGCTCGGGCGTAAAGATGGTAGTGACGTTGACCTTGATGCCGTCGGTCGAAAGCTTGTGGACCAGCTCGGCGGTGGACTCGCCCTTGGTGGTCGCGCACGGAATCTTGACGTAGACGTTCTCGGCCCAGGTAGCGATCTCGCGCGCCTCGACCTCCATGGTCTCGACGTCGTCGGCAAAGACCTCAAACGAGACGGACACATCGGTGATGTGGGTCAAGACCTCCTTGGCAAACGCGCGGTAATCCGTCACGCCGCCCTTCTTCATAAGGGACGGGTTGGTCGTGAAACCCTGAACGTTGCCGTTCTCGTACATGTCGAGCATGCCCTCGAGGTTTGCGCCGTCAGCGAACACCTTGATTGCCATCTGCCTGATTCCTTTCGTTTGCACGCGAGCGTTGAACTGCTAAACACTTTACCTACGTTTATCAAGTCGTGAGCTGCGGTTTTTTATCTTCTCGGCGAACGGTATAAACACCTCAGTGTTTGGATTGATAAATCGATTGAGCATGCAAAAGAAGAAAGTCTCAGTTTAAGCAAACGTCAGTGAGCGTGTTCCAGGTGCCGCAGATCGGCGTGAAAGAGGAGCGACGCGTACTTTGGTACGCGAGCGACGGCTTGAACGGCGAGATGCGGTGCCTGGGACGCGCGCAGCGCTAGATCAACCCAAAGTGGCGCATCGCGGTGACAGTGCCGTCGTGTGCGACATCGTCGGTCACGAAGTCGGCGACCGCCTTGACCTCGAGCATGGCGTTGCCCATGGCGACAGCCGTCTCGACGGCAGCGAGCATGCCCAGGTCGTTGCCCGAATCGCCGAAGCCAAAGGTGCGCGCGTTACGGCTGCATCCCAGATACTCCAGTGCTCGCGCCACGCCCACGCCCTTGTCAATGCCCTTGGGGCTCAGCTCGCGGTTTGCTTGCTGGGCTCGCTTGGAAGATCGGCGGTAAACGCGTCTCCCAGTCAATCCGGCACCGCCGAGGCAAACCCCACACGCGCCCGCCGGCAAGCGGCACGCGCCCGCCAACGCAAAGGTCCGGCGGGACGCACCTAGCATCCCGCCGGACCTTCACTCGTCCAGGAGGTCGCCGCGACGAGCCCCTAGATCTTCGCAAGCTCCTCGGAGATGACGCGACAGACATCCTCAGCCTGAGGCATCACGCCGTACATCTCGAAGAAGCCGTGGTCGCAGCCGCGATAACGAATCGCAGTGACGTCAACGCCCGCATCCTGCAGCCTCTTCGCGAACAGCTCGTCCTGATAGCGCAGATAGTCATACTCGGAAGAGATGATGACCGTGCGGGGGAACGCGCTCACGTCCTCCGCGAACAGCGCGGAAATCAGCGGGTCGAGCATCTTGTCCGCATCGCCGTTGACGTACATGGGCGGAAGGTCGTTGTTGGCGAGGCGAATGCGATCAACCCTGCTCAGCGCCTCGGGCCTCTGCTCATCCACGACCTCGTACAGGTCATAGGACCACTCATCCGGAACGGGACCGCCATCAACGAGCGGATAAAGCTCGACAACCGCCTTGATCCTATCCGCGTGAGAGCCCTCGAGCACGACGGCATTCGACAGGCTGCCACCCGCAGAGTCACCAGCCACGGCAATGCGAGTCGCATCAACGCCCAGCTCGTCAGCGTGATCGACAAGCCAGTCGAGCGTCTTCACGCAGTCCTCGACGCCACCCGGGAACATCGTCTCGGGAGACAGGCGGTACTCCGGATAGATCGCGACGCAACCCGTGCGCTCCACGATGTCGCGCAGGCAGTTCTCGTACTGGCCGATGTTGCCCACCATGAACCCGCCGCCATGGATGAACACGAGCGCGGCAGACCCATCCTCGTGCCCCTCCGGCGTGAAGATGTGCAGCGGAATGCCCTTGTCGCCGAAGTTCATGACGACGGTCTTCTTGGCAACGTTCGCGCCCCTCACGACGTGGGTCTCCTTGTTGGGCGCGGAGCGCCACGCGATCACGTCCACCGGTCCGGCCGGCGCCGACCCCGCCGCAGGAGCCGCAGCGAGCTTCGCGTGCGCACGAGCATAGACGCGCGGATCGAGCACGTGCTCGCGGTCGTCACCCGGCACGGGCTTCAGCATCAGCCTCAGGCCGTTAGGCTCGACAACCTCCCTCGCGCCACTCTCAAGCACCTCAAGCTCGGAAGTGGGGTACTTCCTATCCTCGGCGCTCATGGCTAGCCGATCTTCAGCTCGTCGAGCCTGGCGTCGAGCTTGGCCATCTCGTCGGCGGAAAGCTCCCACTCGAACGTCTCGCAGTTCTGAATCGCGTGGGCGTCCGTGCGCACGCCCACGAGAGCGGTGCCCACGTACTCCTTCTGGGTGCTCCAGTTCACGGCAACCTGCGCCACGGGTTTGTCGTGGGCCTCGGCGATCTCGTCCATGACCTTGAGCAGCTCCTGGACGCGCGAGAACTTGGGCTCCCGGAAGTAGTCGTAGAAGCCACCGCGGACGTCGCCTTCCTCGAACTTCGTCAGCTCGCGGAACTTGCCCGACAGGATGCCCGCGCCAAGGGAGCCATAGGTGAAGGAGTCGATGCCACGCTCGTAGCCCCACTTGATGAGGTCCTCGGAGGAGCGGTCAACCATAGAGTAGGGCGGCTGCTGGACGTCAATCTGAGCGACCTTCTCGCACTCCTCGATCATCTCGGTCGTGAAGTTGGAGACGCCGATGTGGCGAATCTTGCCCTGCTCCTTGAGGAGCTGGAGGGCGCACATCGTCTCGGAGAACGGAGTCTTAGCGTCGGGCCAGTGCACGAAGTAGAAGTCGATGTAGTCGGTGCGGAGGTTGCGCAGCGAGCTCTCGACCTCCCTCATGATGTTCTTGAACGAGGAGTCGCGGTCATAGCCGGCGGCGCTGGTGATCAGGCCAACCTTGGTCGAGAGCAGGTAGCTCTCTCTGTCGACGCCCCTGAGCGCGTTGCCGACGACCTTCTCGGACGTGCCGTTGCCATAGCACGGCGCGGTGTCGATGAGGTTGACGCCGTGATCGAGCATGGTGCGGATGGCGGACATGCTGGCGGCGTCATCGTTCTCACCAAAGGAGTCGCCGCCGATCGCCCAGGTGCCCACAGCGAGCTGGGAGACGTCGACATCGGAATTCTTGAGGTGCGTGTAGCGCATGTTCTCTCCTTCTAATGGAGCGGCACGCGTCGAATGTCCTCGATCGCGTGCCGCCGGGAATTGCCTTAAACAAGCTTCGAATGATCCGGAAGCCGCCCTACACGATGCCCACGAGGCCGAGGACGAGCGCCAGAATCATGATGCCAACCAGGATGATGTTGACGTTCACGTTCTTCTTGCGCAGGAGCCAGAGGACGACGAGCGTAAGCCCCAGGGGCACGATGCCCTTGAAGATCGAGTCGAGGTAGGTCTGGATCATGACGGGGTCAGAGTCCTGAACCGGAATGGACAGGATCGTGTTGAATTGGACGTTCGCCGCAGTCATGGCACCGATCATCACGAGGCCAACCGTGGAGGTCGCCTTGGTGATGAGCTTCATGAGACCACCCTCGTACATCTCGGAGATGAAGTTGGTGCCCATGCTGAAGCCGAGGTAGGTCATGAAGTATCGGCAGAGGATCGACGGGATGTTGTAGATCAGCAGGAACATGATCGCGCCGAGGGGCGAGCCGCTCATGGCGAGGTTGATGCCAATGCCGGCAGCGATGACACGCAGGACGCCCCAGAAGATTGCGTCACCGATGCCGGACATCGGGCCCATCAGGGAAACCTTGATGCCGTCGATGGACTCGGTGTCGAAGTCTTCGTGCTGCGAGTTCTCCCTCTCCATGGAGGCGACGAGGCCCATGGCGAACGTGCCGACGTTCTGGGTAATGTTGTACCAAGTCGTGTGACGCTTCATGGCTTCGGCACGGGCCTCGGGGTCATCGGCGTAGTAGCGGTTAAGCGCGGGCTGGACGGAGTACAGCCAGCCGTCGGCGCCAGCCTTGACGGAACCGCCGGCGCAGGAGGCGAACACGGAGAAAGAGCGCAGGAAAATGCTGTTGAGCATCTTCTTGTCTTCAGGGCTCACATTCTTGGTCAGGTTGCTCATGCGAAGAAATCCTCCTCGTCGCTGGTTACAGAGTCGTTGGAAACGGCCTGGGTGGCCAAGCCCTTCTTGGTGAGATCGAAAATCTCCTTGTCGCGGAGGGCGGAGGCAACCGCGATGATGACGCCGAGAACCGCGATGGCGATCATCGGGAGGCCGAGGTACTGGTAGAGCGTGAAGCCCAGGAAGAAGTAGATGCTGAGCTCGGTGCTCCACAGCATCTGGAGCAGGAGCGCCATACCAACGGCGGGCAGGAGGGCGCCCACGGCGTTGAGGCCGCTCATGACATTGGCCGGAATCTGGTTGACGATGGCGGCAACGGGCTCAGCGCCAAGGTAAACGCCGAGGAAGGCGATGAGGCCAAAGGCGGCGTACTTAACGAACCAGAGAACGAAGTGCTGAAGCGCGAGGCCCTTCTCGTTGCCCTCGGCGGCCATCTTGTCAAAGGTGGCGGCGAAGAACGCGAGGAACACGTTGTTCATGAAGATCGAGAGGAACGCGGTGACGACGCCAACGGGAACGGCCAGCGTGATGGCGGCGCCTTGGTCGATGCCGGCGCCAACGGTGAAGGCGACGGCGAGGGCGGTCGCGGTAACGGGCTCGGCGGAGATGGCGCCACCGATGTTAACCGCGCCCATGAAGATTGCCTCGAGAGAGGCACCGATGATGACACCGGTCTTGACGTCGCCCATCAGAAGGCCCGCAACGAGGCCGACCACGAGAGGACGCTCGATCATACACTGACCGAGAACCCAGTTGCCGCCGTAGCAAATCAGCACGGTCAACCAGGCCATTACTGCTAACCCAATCATTTGGCTTCCTTTCTCTCATTTCATTTGACCGCCTGGCCAAATCCCCTTATTTCTCCGCCGCCTCGATCAGACTCTTGAGAGGAGTCTTGGGATTGGACGGGATAAGCTGATGGAAAACCGGAATACCCTGCTCGCAAAGCTCCTTCGCGGCCTCGAGCTCATCCGGGTTGAGCATGATCGTGGAGTTGAGGGCGACCTTGCTATCCGGATCGGACTTGTCGAAGCGGCCGACATTGGCAACGTTCACGCCCTCGATCTTGCCCGGTGCGCCTTTAACGAGCTCAAGCACGTCACGCACGCAGTTGGTGAGCGCGAAGATGCGCATGGAGTCCGCACGCGGATCGTTCGCGATGCGGCAAGCATCCGGAACATCCTTGACGAGGAGCTTCTGGCCCGCCGGCGTACCCATGGAAAGCGTCATGCGAAGGGCATCGCTCTCCACGGCGTGCTTGTTGGCGACGATGATCCTGGTGGTGTTGAGCTCCTTGGTCCACACCAGGGCGACCTGCCCGTGAATCAGACGGTCATCGACTCGAACCTGAACAATCATTGTTTCCTCTCCTTACTTATTAGTGCTCTCTAATCGAAGAAGTCTCCGTCGGACCCCTCGTTGTCCGCGGCCTTGCTCGGAGGCTCGACGACCTGCATCGTCGCCCTCGCCAGCTCGACGCTCTGCTTGATCGAATCTGCCGTGACCGGCTCAGCGCCGAGGAGCGCCTCGATCACGAGGCCGAGGTTCATACCGGTAACATGGACGATCCCGCGCTTCTCCGGCTCCATGAGGACGACCTTCTGGAAGACGGAGCCACCGTAGATGTCGGTGAAGATGATGGCCTCGTCCTCAGGGCCCACCGAGTCAATAAACGCCTGGATGCGAGGGGTGAAATCGGAGTCGTCCACGTAGCAGTCAACTGCTTCCACCATGTCCGCCATACCGGTCAGGATCTCGATCGAGCTCCTGATTCCGCTTGCGAGGTGACCGTGCGACGCGACAAGAACTTTCTTCATCGAGTCTCTCCTAGAGCGAATAGTGGTTGGGGTTCAGAAGCTGGATCTTGCTTGCGACGAACGCGCGCATGTCGGGGGCGGCGTCCATCAGGAGGCCAACGCCGTTGCCGTCGTTCTTGCCGGAGCTGATGTCCTTCTCGAAGGCGCGGTACATGGAGCGGAAGTACTCCGTGGCGATGTTGAACTTGCTCATGCCGAGGTTCACGGCCTCCTGGAGCTGCTCGTCGGGGATGTCGGAGCATCCGTGCATGACGAGGGGGACGCTGACGGCCTCCCTGCAGGCCTTGATGCGCTCCATGTCGAGGTTCGGGACCTTGACGTAGGGGCCGTGGGCGTTGCCGACGGCGATGGCGAGCGAACCACAGCCGGTGCCCTCGACGAACTCCTCGGCGAGGTTCGGGTCGGTATAGTGGTCGCTGTTCACGAAGTCGTTGGCGTCGGAGCCGTTGCCGACGTGGCCGAGCTCGGCCTCGATGTCAACGTCGAAGATCTTGGCGACCTGGACGACGTCCTTCGTGAGCTGGAAGTTCTCCTCATAGGGAAGCGAGGAGCCGTCGACCATGACGGAGGGGAAACCGGCCTTGACGCCCTTGACGGCGATCTCGTAACCAGCGGAGTGATCCTGGTGGACGGCGACGGGCACGCTCGCGCGCTCGGCGTAATAGCGGGCGGCGAAGGCGATGATGTCGAGGGCACAGTGGTCCTCGAAGCCGGGCCAGTACTGGATGATGATAGGCATGTGCTCATCCTCGGCGGCCTGGATCGCATAACGGATGGTCTCCGTGTTGATGACGTTGATCGCGGGCACGCCATAGTGGTGCTCGGTCGCATGTTGAAGAAGCTCGTTGACCTTGATGAGAGACATCTTTGTCTTCCTTTCACTTGGATAACCATTGGATTGGACAGTTCTCAGCTCGTCAGCTGGTTGAACACGAAGAGAAGCGCGAAGCAGGCAGGCGCTTGCAAAACGCGGTGGAACCTATGCGGCCGACTGGCCCTCAGGCTGTGGCGCTGCGCTTCGACGCCACAGTACGTACGCCACAAAAGCAACGACCGCAGCAATCGTTGAAGCGAGGGCGAAGGCCAGAAAACCCGCGTGCGTGCCGAGCGCGTCGCACGCCCAACCGCCAAACAGGTTCGCAACCACGACGGACAGACCGCTCTGAACCATCGCGAAGGCGCTCTGACCTCGAGCGCGACAATCCTCGTAAGTGTGGTTGGCAATGTAGGTAACGCAGGAGTAGTAGACGGTCATGTAACTCACGCTCTGCAGCAGCTGGCCGCAGATCATGACCGGGACGATGCCGGTGCCCACGAGCACGAGCCTGAGCGCCGCCATGAAGCAGGAAAAGATCAGGAGGTTCATCTCGCCGAAGCGCCTGACCAGCTTGGAGGAAACGAGCAGGATGGGGATCTCGCTCGCAGCGGAGACCGCACTCAGGACGCCCACGAGGTTCTGACCCTCGCCAAGCTCGACCGCGTAGCGGCCCAAGAACGCCCCGATGAAGCCAATCGCGGCCGAACTGATGAAGGCGAAGACCAAGACGAAGGCGATCTCATTGCTGGTAAACAGCGAGAGGAGGCCCTTTCCGTGGGAGACCTTGGGATCGTCCGCGGCATTGGCGCGAATTCCCGCCTCGGGGAGGCGCCACATGTGAGCCGCGAAGACCACCAGCGCGGCAGAGACCACCGCGAACTGGATTTGAGGAGCCATGTCGAGCAGCCGACCGACGATCAGGACGACGATGGCATAGCCGATAGTGCCACCCATGCGAATGCGAGAAAAGTCCAGGCCAGAGCGATCCGCGAGCTCGATGACGAGGGAGTCGCTCAGGGGCAGGAGCCCCGAGAAAAACGCCGAGAACGCAAAGGTTACGAGAAGGACCGGGACGAACGTCGACGCCAGGTAATACAGCGGAGCGAGTACCGCCGCCGCAAGGCAGAGGATCACGATGACCGCGCGGCGGCGCCCGAGCTTGTCGGCGATCGTCGACCAGAGCGGCTGGATGGCGAGCGCACACACCGGGGTCGCCGCGAGGAGGATGCCGGTCTGGGCTGCGCTGAGGCCGAGGCTCGTGTAGTGAGCGGAGAGGAACGGCGAGTACACGCCCGCGCAGACCCAGTAGAGGACGTTCGCGAAGAACAGCGAAGTCATGCTTGCGTTTGTCCTGGCGTTGTGCATCGTGCTTCTCCCTTCTTGCTCGCCGGGTGCCTGTCTGGGCTTCGAAGTGATTCGCCATCTAGCGTGAAACAAAGTTGTGAGGCGTTGGAACAATGTTCTGTTGTTTCATCGTTTTCGTGCCGTTGTTTCACGGCTCATAAGATAGCAGCTCAAGATGAGATTGCGCCGGGGAAGCACCGATTTACCGTGAACGGTAGGAAATCAGCGGTGAAACGCAATTTCACCGCTTATGAAACATTTTGCTTTATTTTCACCTCTCTTGACCTAAGATACGAAGCAAACTAGGGCCAAGGAGTAACCATGGATAAGACAGGGGATGTGCTCAGCCACATCTGCGCGGTCATGAACAGCCTATCCCCCTCGGAGAAGGCAATCGCAACGTATGTGCTCGACCACCCGTCGGACGTCGCAACGATGACCGTCCGCGAACTCGCCGCAGGAACCGGTACGTCACCGGCGTCTGTTTCGAGGTTCGCAAGGACGCTTGACTACCGAACCTATTCGGACATGCGTCTGGCGCTCGGCATATCCATCAGCAGGGCCTCCGGCGAGGAAAAGGCCACGGGCGGCAAGGTTACTCTGGACGACGTCGAGGGCTCCATTAAGTACGTCCTGTCTCACAAGGTCAAGGAGCTCTCCCAAACCGCCTCGCTCATTGACTCCGATGACTTTTCGGCAGTCGTCAATCTGCTCCACAACGCCAACCTCGTCCTGATTGCGGGCGTCGGCAACTCGATTAGCATGGGCGTAAACGCGGCGTTCAAGCTCTCACAGGTTGGAGTCAGGGCGTTTTGCCCCAGTACCACCGATGCCATGGTCTCCGCCGCAACCAGCCTCAAGGAGAATGACATCCTGCTCGTCATTTCGACGTCCGGATACTCGAAGCGCCTCGTCAACATATTCGACTCTGCCGAGGATTCGAACACCCCCATCATCATGATCACAGACAACCCAGATACGCCGCTCGCGAAGCGTGCCACGTATATCATCCGAGCCATCTCGCGAGATCAGGCCATCACCGGAACCGAGGTCGCCTTCTCGCACAGCTCGATCAACTTCGTCATCGAACTGCTGTTCCTCTTCCTGACCTCTTGCTGGGATGACCCGGTAGAGTTTAACAGGATCATCTCGAAGAATCTCTTGGGAGACAGGCAATACAGCTAGGACGACGCACACCGGCGCACCGACGCCCAGACCGAAACGGGAGGACCCCTTGATAAAGCTCATCCTCGCAGACATGGACGGGACCCTGCTGCCGTTTGGCTCAAGGGTCGTATCGGAGCGCACGCACAGCGCGATTCTTTCGGCGCTTGATGCGGGCATCGCGTTCGGCCCCGCAAGCGGCCGCGACTACGCCGACCTGGCCGATGCCTTTGACGGCGACGCGCGCTGTTTCTCGACCGGCATCATGGCCAACGGAAAGAAGGTCTTCTCCAGCGGCGAACTCGTGTTCAAAAAGACGCTCTCGACGGAGGCCCTCGTCAAGCTCGATAGCGCCGTACGCCCCTACGCGGGGACGTCACTCTGGCTAGTCGCCGATGTCGATGAGACAGGCAAACGCTGCGAGCAGTTCCTCTGCGCCGTCGAGCCTGGCGACGAATTCGCCCTGGAAATCGTTAAGGACTCCGGAAGAGACATGGCGCTCGGAGACGTGCCCACGAACCGTGACGTCATCACCGCCGGCATCTTCGTCAACGTCAGCTCCGCCCCGACGGAAGTCGTTCGGAGTCGATGCAAGGAAGCCTGCCCAGAGCTTGATTTCCCCTCGCCCGTCCCATTCTTCCTCGATGTTGTTCCGGCTGGCTGGAGCAAGGTAAACGGACTCGACGCGCTTCTCGGCAGCCTTGGGGTCACGCTGGACGAGGTCGCTTTTATCGGAGACTCGGAAAACGACGTGACGCTCCTCGAAAAGGTGCTGAACTCCTACGCAGTCGCGGGCGCGATGCCAGAGGCGAAGGCCGCGGCCCATCACCTGATCGGGGACGCAGCCGAGGACTCCGTCGCGAAGCTCATCGAACAGATTGTCCAGCAGCGAGGCTAGGGTTCCGCCAGCGCGGCATGCGCCGCGTGCCTCGTCATCCGTTCGTGGCGCGCTACCTCGTGACGATCCAGAGCGTGGCCATCGTCGCGACGCCGATGCCTACGATGAGCGCGACCCACAGGATGCGGACCACGAGGTTCATGTCGCCCGCCACCACCATGTCGTTCGCGTGCCAGAACCAGCTCTCGTTTCCCTCGCACATGATGCCCTCCCTTGGCCTCGATTACGCCATCTATGGCCGAGCAATCGCAGGTCACGTGCCATGGATTTGCCCTACGCCCAGCTTTCAGTTCTGTAAGGCGGCGGGAGCCTGTGCGAGGCCCCGAGTCCTGAGGCTGTTGCAATGAAAATGGGAATCAAGGAGCACGCATCAATCATATAGGTTCCTTTCGGGGGCGATGGCAAACGGAGCATCCATCATATAATGGAGCGACGCAACCAGAGAGGTCACCCATGGAATTTTACGCAAGCTGCCCCGAGGGCTTTGAGTCCGCACTCACCGATGAGCTTAAACGCCTCGGGCTTTCGCATGTCCGCCGCCTGAAGGGCCGCGCCACGTTTGAGGGCGAGCTCGAAGAAGGCTACCGCGCCTGTCTATGGTCGCGCCTGGCGAGCCGCGTGTTCGTGGTACTCGGACGCTTTGAGGCACAGGATGCCGACGGGCTGTACGATAGCGTTTACGACATCGCCTGGGAGACCATCATCCGCCCCGGAGCCACCATCGCCATCACCGCCCGCGGCGTGACCGAGCAGCTGCGCAACACGCGCTTCTCGGCCCTGCGCGCCAAGGACGCGCTGTGCGACCGCCTGGCCGAAACCACGGGCCGTCGCGCCGACGTCGATGCCGCCGACCCCGATGTTCACCTACTGCTTTCGCTGCGCCAGCGTCGCGCGAGCATCAGCCTGGACCTTTCGGGCGACCCGTTATTCAAGCGCCTGCCGCCCGCAGCGACCCGCGCCGGCGAGGGCTCGCACGTGCTGCGCCCCGACTACGCCGCCCTGGTGCTGGCGCAGGTCGGCTGGACCGCACTGTGCGAGCACGAGCTGACGGCCGACGATTACGAGAACGAGGCCCTGCCCACGCTGATCGACGCCTCGTGCGCCGGCGGCGGCCTGCTGCTGGAAGCCGTGAATATCCTAACCGACCGCGCCCCGGGGGCCGCCCGCGAGCGCTGGGGCTTTGAGGGCTGTCAGCTGCACGACGCCGCCCTGTGGGAGCAGCTGCTTGCCGAGGCACGCGAGCGCGAGGCGGCAGCACGCGAGCGGCAGGCACGCATCGTGGCCGTGGATGTTGACCCCGCCGCCCGCAAGACCGCTGAGCGCATGGTCAAGTGCGCCGGTTACAAGCGCTTTGTCGATTTTTGCGCCGCCAAGTCCGCCACCGTGCTGGACCATGCAGGCGCTGTCGCCGGCGCCGCCGTGGTCGCGGATACGACCGAGACACCGCTTTCGCTCATGCACGACGCCATGACGCTGATCGGCGAGCTGCGCCGCGCGCCCGAGCTTGCCGCGGCGCCGGTCGCCGCGCTCACCCGTGACGGATTGCTGGCCCGCGCGCTCCACGCCGAGCCCGAGCGCTCGATCGCCGTCATGCCCAACAACGAGGAGGCGACCGTCGAAGTCTGGCCTTCGCTCGACCACGCCGCCGCAGCGTTTGAGGCTGCGACCAGCGCGGATGCCGAGGCCGAGGTTGCGGATACCGACGAAGCCAACGACGAAGGCGCCGCCCCCGCCATGCCCGAGCCCGCCGCCACGCTCGACCTAGGCGACGGCAAGCCGCTGCCCGTGCTCATCCCCGAGTCGGAGCAGTTCGCCAACCGCCTGCGCAAGAACGCCCGCCTGCGTCGCAAGTGGGCGAAGCGCGAGGGCGTGAGCTGCTACCGCGTCTACGATGCCGACCTGCCCGACTACTCCGCCGCCATCGACCTGTACGAGGGATGCCCGCAGACGCCGGGCCGCTGGCTCGTCATCGCCGAATACGCCGCGCCCAAGACCATCGATCCCGCGCTGGCCCAGGCCCGCATGCTCGACATCTTGGCCATCGCGCCGCGTATCCTTGATGTTCCGGCCGAGCATGTGCACGCCAAGGCCCGCATGCGCTCGCGTGGCGGCTCACAGTACGGCAAGCAGGGCGCCGGCAAGGGTGCATCGGGCGAGCGCGCCAACATCGCGCGCCGTCGCCTGCCGCTCATCGAAGAGGGCGGGCTCACCTTTGCCGTCAACTTTGACGACTATTTGGATGTGGGCATCTTCCTGGATCATCGCGTCACGCGCAACCTGGTGCGCGAGCACGCCAAGCAGGCGCGCCGCTTCCTCAACCTGTTTGCCTACACCGGCACCGCCACCTGCTACGCGGCCGACGGCGGCGTCGAGGAAACTGTGACGGTCGACCTTTCCAACACCTACCTGGACTGGGCCGAGCGCAATATGCGCCAGAACGGCTTTGTTGGTCCGCAGCATCATTTTGTGCGCGACGACGTGCTTGCCTGGATTCGCGACCAGCGCCAGACGCGCAACCGCTGGGACCTGATTTTTGTCGACCCGCCCACGTTTTCCAACTCGTCCAAGATGGGCCGCCGTACCTGGGATGTCCAGCGCGACCATGTTGAGCTTTTGGCCGGCGTATCGCGCCTGCTTGCACAGGGCGGACATGCCATCTTTAGCTGCAACCTGCGCGGCTTCCGCCCCGAGACGCGCAAGCTCGCCCGCGCGGGCGTGGTGCTGGAAGACATTACGGCACAGACCATCCCCGAGGACTTCGCGCGCAACCAAAAGGTGCACCACTGCTACATCGTGCGCCGTCTGCCCATTGAGGACGCCATGGCCGAGGTCGGCTTTAACGCCGAGGAAATTGCCGAGCGCGTCGAGGAGCTGCGCAACCCCGAGGCCCGCAAGCCTCGCGCAACGGCGCCCGCGCACGCGCAGGCCGGCAACGGCAAGTCGAACTTTGCCGGCAAACCCTCCCCCGCCGGCAAGCCCAAAAAGAAGAAGTTCTACGCCAGCAAGCCCAAGGGCAAATAACAAAGTTGCGGTGGAATAGTTCCTAAAAATGCCTGGTAAAGGACCAAACAGGAACTATTTCACCGCAACTCATATTGGGATGGTGGTTGGCGATCTAGCCTTGGGTGACCAGTCGGTAACCGATGCCCACGTGCGTTTGGATATAGCGCGGATGCGCGGGGTCGGACTCGATCTTCTTGCGCAGCGTGCCCATAAAGACACGCAGGCTCGCCAGGTCGCTCTTAGTTGCCGTGCCCCAAATCTCGTGCAGGATAAACTGGTGCGTCAGCACCTTGTCGGCGTTATGGGCCAACAGGCACAGCAACTTGTACTCGATCGGCGTCAGGTGCAATTCCTCGCCATCCATCGTGGCGATGCCGGCATCAAAATCGATATGCAGCTCACCGGTATCGAACGAGCCCTCGGACGCACCCATGCCAATCTGCGCATACGAGAGGCGCCTGAGCGTCGTGCGAATACGCGCGAGCAGCTCCTCGACCGAAAACGGCTTGGTCAGATAGTCGTCGGCGCCGGCATCGAGCGCGCGAATCTTGTCCGCATCCTCGCTGCGCGCCGAAACCACGATGATCGGCATGCCCGACCATGCGCGCACCGACTCCACCACCTTGACGCCGTCCATATCGGGTAGGCCCAAATCGAGCAGCACAATACTCGGTGCCTGCGATGAGGCAGCGGCGATGGCGGCATGAGCGGTTTCCACAGCCATATGGCGCAAGCCGTGCGCCTCAAGCGCGGCAACGATTAAGTTGCGAACGGCGGGGTCGTCCTCAACGACCAAGATGAGCGGTTTTACGGCAGAGTTCGGCACAGCGCTACTCCTTATCAAACGAAACGTCGGCGACGGGAAGCTCAATCGTAAAGACCGAGCCGTGCGGGTCCGCCGCGGCAACCTCTATGCTACCGCCATGCGCCAGCGCAATGGAGCGGCAGAGCGAAAGACCCAGACCCACGCTGCGATGGCTGTCGGCAAGACCGTGGTTGGCGGTGTAGAACGACTCAAAGATTCGCTCGCGGTCCTCGGGCGCAATGCCCGGGCCGTCATCGGCCACCGAGCACGCCACGCGTCCATCGTCGACGCCAATCGAAATCACAATGTGCGAGCCTGCGGGCGTATACGTGATGGCGTTGTTCACCAGATTGACCACCAGCTGCACCATCAGGCGCGCATCGACGTTGACGAGCGCCGGCTCGTCGCACGGCACCACCTTAAGGTCATGCTCGCGCACGGCAGGGTTCACGTGGCGCAGCGCCTCCTCGACGATATCGTCCATAAGCTCGAGCGTAGTCGACAGATGCATGCCGCCGCCCTCGAGCTTGGTGATGGCGAGCAGGTTCTCGACAGTGGCGTTGAGCCACAGCGCATCCGAGCGAATGGATAGAAGCAGGCCGCGGCGCGTCTGGGCATCGAGCACCGCGGTGCCGGTCGAGCCCTGATCGAGCAGCACGTCGGCATTGCCCGAAATACTGGTGAGCGGCGTGCGCAGATCATGCGAGATGGAGCGCAGCAGGTTGGCGCGCAGCTGTTCGTTTTTGGCGAGCACCGCCGCCTCCTCGCGGGCTTCCATGGCGCGGGCGCGGTCGAGCGTCAGCTCGCCTTCGCTCACGATGGCATCGGCAAGTGTCCGCTCCTCATGCGTCAGCACGTGGGGCTCGGCAACGATAGCCAGCACGCCCACCACCGAGGCGGGGTCGCCCGAGCGCGCGAAGCCGTCGCCTGTGCGAACCGTCAGGTAGATGCCATAAAACGCCGAGCCGCCAAACGTGGCGTCGAGCGGCGTTCCCACATAGGCGGACGCCGAGAGCCGAGGCGGCATCTGCGGCGCCAGTTCGTGCACCGGTGCGGCATCGCCCACGGCCGTGTAAGTCGCGCGCGGCAGCAGGTCATCGCCCTCGGCGTCGGCGCTGTACCACACGACAGGGCAGCCCGAAAGACGCGCCAGCTGCGTGGCCATGGCGTGAACGATCTGATGCTGATCGGCGCACCGCTGCAGCATGCGGTTGGTCTCGAGCACCATATGCGTGCGGCGGTCGCTGGCGGCAGCCTGTGCCAAGGCGCGGCGCAAGGCCAACGCAATCGAGCTCGACACTAGCGAGACCACGAACATGATGAAGAACATGCCGGGATAGCCGCGGTCGATAAGCGACAGCGAGTAGCGCGGGTCGACAAACAAGAAGTTGTAGAGCGCCACGGCGGCAGCCGAGCTCAGCAAGCAATACAGGCGACTCCAGGTAAAGAATGCGCACAGCTGAACGGCGAACACATAGACGATCATGATGCTCGGCGCGAGACCCGGATGGTCGAGCAGCGCGCCCACAATCGTCGCCGCGACCAGCAGCCCCACCGATACGCAGGCGTCATACAGAGGAGTGCGGCGCGTCAGCGTTGTGCGCCGCCACCAAAAGCTATCGGCAATATCGCCGTCCGTACGGACGTCCATCAGCGTCCCGCCCCTCTCTCAAAAACAAAAACCACCACAAAGGGGACAGGCACCTTTGTGGTGGTTTCCCTTGTGGTGGTTCCAAGTGTATAGCCTTTGCAACCGGCGGTCGCTAGACAAACAGCACGTGCGCGAGCAGCGCGCAAACGCACGCCACGGCAAACACCGTCACCACGATCGAAATCACGCGGTCGGCCATGTCCATGTTTGCACGATTCGTAAAGAACCGATCTTCGGCGGCGTCGACGCGCGCCTCACGCACCATTTCGACCACCGCCTCGCGGCCATCGAGCGCCTTTGTATCCATGTTTGCCTCCCCGGCCTCAATCTTGTCCATCGAAAACCAACTCCATGCAGCCTGTCGGCGCCTACGGCCGCTCGTTGGGAGCCAGGCGCTGCATCTTGTTCACGGCCTTGAACTTGGTGAACAGCGGCACGTACTCAAAGCTCACGTTGGAGTTCTCCAGGCCGTACCAACGCGCGGGCGTGCCGGCAGCACGGCGGATGATGTACTTGAGCGTGATGGCCGTACGCTCGCTCGGTTCCACGTCGCTCTCGGGCGCCAGAAGCTTACGGATCAGGACGAACTTGAACGTACCGATGTTGCCCGGGTCCTTGTAGACCGAGTAGTCATGCGTCTGCGGCGGCAGCTCGCCGGTGGCAGCCAGGTCCTGAACAACCTGACGCAGGTAGGCATTGACGCGCTGGTTGATCTTGTAGCCCAGGTACAGATGCACGCGGAACACGTAGTCGGTGCCGAACGTCTCGACCGAATAGGCAAAGGTGTGCGGTTCGTCCATGGTCTCGACATTCACAAACCACCAGGCGCGGGCGCGCTTGGGATGTTTATCCAAGATCGAGTAGACGATATCGCGGTCGATGTAGTCGGTATGGGTGTCCTTGGTCAGGTACACGATGTTGTCGCTCACGAGCTCGTAACGGTCGTCGTCGCGCAGGCGCTTGAGCTGCGGCAGGTAGCTGCGCAGCGGCAGTAGCGTAAACTGGCGCTGCTCGACCGCCGTGCCGTTGTACCAGCACACCATAATGCCCATGATGAGTGCAGCCATGAGGATGGTGAAGTAGCCGCCGTGGAAGAACTTGGTGAGCGAGCTCACGAAGAAGAAGCCTTCGAGCAAAAGGAAGAAGGCCGCGAAGATCCACGGAGCAACCTTGAGCTTGCGCTCCTCGTGCAGGTAGAAGAAGAGCAGCAGCGTGGTGCACATCATAGTCAGCGTAATGGCAAGGCCGTAGGCGGCTTCCATATGCGCCGAGTTCTGGAACAGCAGCACCACGATGACGCAGCCGACAAGCATGACGTTGTTGACCATGGGGATGTAGAGCTGGCCCTTGGTCTCGGCAGGGTAGAAGACCTGCATGTGCGGCATAAGGTCCAGGCGGCTGGCCTCGGACACCAGCGAGAATGCGCCGGTGATGAGCGCCTGCGAGGCGATGATGGCCGCGATGGTGGAAAGGCCGACGGCAAACGGGCGCAGGCCCGGGGCGAGCATCTGGTAGAACGGATTGAGGTCGGCAATGCCCATGAGCTCGGGGTTGGCAGCGTTGTTCATAAGCCAAGCACCCTGGCCCATATAGGAAAGCAGCAGGCAGCACTTAACGAACGGCCAGGTGGCGTAGATGTTGCCGCGGCCGACGTGGCCCATGTCGGAGTAGAGCGCCTCGGCACCGGTGGTGGCGAGGAAGCAGCTGCCCAGAATCATGATGCCCGCGTGGTTGTTGGGGCTTAGCAAAAAGGCGATGCCGCGCACCGGGTTGAGGCACAGCAGCACGGCGGGGTGCTGGAAGACAAAGAACAGACCCGTGCCGCCCAGGAACAGAAACCACAGCGTCATGATGGGGCCAAAGGCGTGACCGATCTTGGCCGTACCGATGCGCTGTACCAAGAAGAGCGCGATGATGATGGCGAGCGTAATGGCGACGACGCGGCCCTGGTCATCGCCCAGCACGGCATGGACCGCCGGGATGGTGCGCAGGCCCTCGATGGCCGTGGTAACGGTAACGGCCGGCGTCAGGATGCCGTCGGCGAGCAGCGCGGCGCCACCCAGCATGGCGGGGATGATAAGCCACTTGCCGCAGCGCTTGACCAGGCTGTACAGGGCAAAGATGCCGCCCTCACCATGGTTATCGGCGCGCAGCGAGATGAGCACATACTTGATGGTGGTCAGCAGCGTGACCGTCCACACGACAAGGGAGAGCGCGCCGAGCACAAACTCCTCCGTCACGCTTCCGATGCCGCCGTTGCCGGCAACGAGCGCCTTGGTTACATACATGGGGCTGGTGCCGATATCGCCATACACCACACCCAGCGTGACGAGCATCGCCGAGATACTCACAGGAATAGCAGCGTGCGAGGCTGCCTCCTTGGCCTTTTGTTCCATAAGCCGGTTTCCTCCCAACTTTAATGTTCGAAGGAATTATAGGTAATCGGCCCATGTTTGAATGGCACTGTTTTCCCAGCTAGATAAACATTTATACGGCCTTTAGGCCACCGCGGCGATATGGAATGTGACAAAGGGTCTGTCCCCTTGTCACATTCGTCATTTTCCGAGCCAGTTTTTGAACCACCATTCCATTGATCGGCTCATCTCGGCCATAAAGGGGCTCGTGTGCTTGCGGGTATAGATGTCCACGACGCGCTCCCCCACCTCGCGGGCATGCGGGCGAAACATCGCGTCCATCTCGGCCACCTGCGCGTCCATGGTCGCGGCATCCGCACGGCAGTAGCGCTCCTCGTGCACCAGGTTCACCACGGGGTGCGCGATCGCCGGACGCTCCTTACGGGGCGTGCCGATGATGAGCATCGATAGCGGCATGGTATAGGGCGGCAGATCGAGAAGCTCGGCAACTTCCTCGGCGTTCTCGACGATATCACCGATATAGCAGCTCCCCAAGCCCAGAGCCTCGGCGGCAACCACGGCGTTTTGCGCGGCGATCACGGCGTCCTGGGCCGCGATGGCAAAGTCGCCCAAACCCGGCGCGCGGCGGGGCACCTTGCCCGTACGCTCGACAAACTCGGGCTCAAAGCAGCCCACGTGCTCAAACAGATCGATCCACTTGGCATAATCGACCACAAATATGAGTGCCCAGGGCGCCTTGGCGATCATGGGCTGGTGGTCGCACAGGTCGGCCAGACAATCCAGCGTAGCCTGCTCGCGAATGCTCACGATGGAATACATCATCATGGCGCCCGCCGACGGCGCGCGACTCGCCTCATGCAAAATCGCTGCGCGCTGCTCGTCGGTCACCGCCACGGGACGGTCGTCGTCATCACGCGCAAAGGCACGCGTGGACGAGCGATGCTCCAAGATGTCCAGCACCGCATTGCCCGTAGTCTCGACCGGATAACCGTTCGCATCCACGCCCGCAGCTCCGCCGCCGCCCATGTCCGCCTTGCAAACCTGCTCGCCCATAGCTCTATCCTCGCCAATTCTTTAAGAAGCCTTTACGTTTCCGTGTAATTCCCGTCCATTATCGCGCAGGCCGCCACTACATTGCGACACACCGCCGCACATGCGCGTTAATATGGCTGGTTGTTGTGCGCAGCCCGCAAATGCAGCGCATATTTAGGTAACAATCGGGTAAACCCCCGCTTTCGTAGGTTTTAGTTTGTGAGGAGTCTCAGCATGTTCGCTGCCGCCATCTCGCTCGTCGGTCTTGCGGCGACCGTCTACCTTGTCTTGCGCGAAGCCAAGGCCATTCGCGCTCAGTCGGGCACCGTTGCCAAGGGCGCCTTCGCCTGGAGCGTCGCCTTCGGCCTGTTCCAGCTCTTTTTGACCGTCTGGGGCGCTATTGGCCTCGTCGCGCAGAACGAGCCGCTCGCCTTCGTGATGCTCATCCTGACCAACGCCATCCTCACCGGCTGCGCTTGGGCCAGCATCGCCCGCGACCGCATCGCCCCGCGCGTCTTTGCGTTCGCCGGGCCCGACGCCCCCGCCCCCACCGGCAAGCTCGCCCGCCTGCGCGGCGCCTTTGTGGGCAAACCGCTCGTCGCCGCCGTCCTGTGCCTGCTGCTCGCCGGCGTTTTTGCGCTGCTGGGCATGGAGGTTTCGTCCAACCACGACTTTACCTGGGTCTACCCCCTATGCATCCTGCTCGAGTGGGCCATCATCACCACGCTCATGGTCGGCCTGTTCTTCCTGTTCCAGCGCCACGGCGCAGCTCCCGCGGTCCTGGCCTTTGCCCTCTTTGTCCTGGGCATTGCCGAGTTCTTCGTCATCACGTTTAAATCCATGCCCATCCAGCCGGGCGACCTTTCGGCCATCTCCACCGCCGCTGCGGTCGCCGGCACCGGCTACACCTTCTCCATCTCGCTGTTCTGCGTGCTGTCCATGGGCTTTACCGCCATCGCCATGCTGCTATGCGAGTACGCCGGCCTGGTGGCACCGCACCGTCAGAAGGGCGCCGCCAACGCCAAGCGCATGCTGCTCACCAACCTGCTCGTCGCCGTGCTGTGCCTGGGCGGCGTGACCGCGCACGTCACGCTTATCGACTACTACAACACCCTCGGCATCACCGTCTACACCTGGCGCCCGCTCGAGAGCTACTGGCGCGAGGGCTACCTGCCCGCTTTCATTAGCGCGGCGCAGTCCATCAAGCCGCCCAAACCCGCCGACTACTCCGTCGACGATGCCAAGGCCACGCTCAAAAAGTACGCCAAGGCCTACGACAAGTCCGACGCGGCCAAGAGCGACGAGCGCGCCGCCGCAAAGGAGCAGTTCGACAGCGAGAAGCCCACGGTCATCGCCATCATGAACGAGACCTTCTCGGATCTGTCGATCTACCAGAACATGCGCGCCGGCTACGAAGGCCCGCAGTACTTTAAGAACCTGTCCAACTGCCTCAGCCGCGGCAAGCTCTACGTGAGCGCCTACGGCGGCGGCACCGCCAATACCGAGTTTGAGTTTATGACCGGCAACTCCATGGCCAACCTGGGCTCGGGCGTGTACCCCTACACCATCTACAACATGGAAACGACCGGGAATCTGGCAGAGCAGTTCAAGTCGCTCGGCTATTCCACCACCGCCATGCACCCCAACCACGCAACCAACTGGAACCGCGAGAACGTCTACAAGGACTTTGGCTTTGACCAGTTCCTGTCCATCAACGACTTCCAGGGCGCCGATACCCTGCGCGGGATGGTGACCGACCAGGCTACCTACGACAAGATTCTTGAGCTGCTCGACCAGAACGCCGATCCTCAGTTTATCTTCGACGTGACCATGCAGAACCACTCGGGCTACGACACGGGCCTGCTGCCGGTCGACAAGCAGATGCATCTGAATATCGACACGACCGACCTGGACGCCAAGACCGTCGAGGACGGCACGCTGTCCGATGTCGACGAGTATGTCTCGTGCATCGAGCAGTCCGATCAGGCGCTGCGCTACTTCCTCAACGCCTTGAGCAAGCTCGACCGCAAGGTAGTCGTGGTGTTCTGGGGCGATCACCAGCCGTTCTTCCCGTCCAAGTTCAACGATAAGTGGTTTACCGGCGAGGACGACGCTACCCACCAGGAGCGCTTGTGGCAGACCGACTACATCATTTGGGCTAACTACGACGTTGCCGGTTGCGACCAGACAAGCGAGGTCGACGACCTGTCCACCAACTACCTGTCCACGCAGCTTATGCAGCTGATCGGCGCACCGCTGACCGACTACCAGAAGGCGCACATGACGCTGCGCGAGTCGCTGCCCGCCATCAACTCGGTGGGCTACGAGGACGCCAGCCTGCGCTGGGCGCTCTCCTCCAACGTCACCGGTGACGACGCCGAAGCCGCAGCCGCCACCAAGGCGCGCGAGGATTACGCCAAGATGCAGTACTACGAGATGTTCCGCGACGGCAAGAACGTGTACACCGAGCACTTCCAGACCGAGGCCAACGAAACCGACCCCAACCTGGCGCCGGGTACGACCAAGATCAAGTAGCAGCGCGTCTTAACTGGTTCGTCTGCCCGGCGACGCGGAACGTAAGGTTCCCTGCTCGGTCAGTCCTGCGCAAGACGAAGGCCACATTAAGTGGCCTTCTTTGCGTGCGAAACTCGCGATGAACCTTATATGCCTCCGCCTGGACAGACTCCCTGATGTTGGGGCGTGGCTTGTCTTGGGTGTATCGCCGAACATATATAAGTTGAAGGCCACGTTATGTGGCCTTCTTTGTTTGCGGAAAGTGTGTCCCGGAATTCTTGTCTGGAATGGGATGCAGTTTCCACTTGGGACCCGATTGGGAAAGTGTGTCCCACTATTCAGCTGGATTCCGGGATGTATTTTCCGGTTGAGGCTCGTTGGGAAAGTGCGTCCCACTTTGGGGGCTGATTCTGGGACGTGGTTTCCGGTTGGCTCTCATTGGGAAAGTTCATCCCATTTCTCGGCCTAATTATGGGACGCAGTTTCCCGTTGAGGACCCTTTGGGAAAGTGCGTCCCGGTCTGGGCGCTCAAACTGGGATGGATTTTCCGGATGAGGGCTTGACGGAAAATGTGTCCCGTTCCGGGCGCTAATTGTGGGATGCAGTTTCCGCTTGCGGAGTCTCCACTCAACAGAAAACCCGGGTGGCCTGTTTTTTGGCTACCCGGGTTTTTGGGTTGTCGATATGTTCGACTGGCTACTAGTGGGTCTTGCGGCGCTTGATCAGCATGATGAGGGCTATCACTACGAGCGTTGCTCCCGCTGCTGCTGCGGTGGCGACTAGGGCGAATGTTTGGTCGCCGGTGTTTACGAGGTTCTTCGCTGTGGTCGTAGTCTTGACCTTGGTGTCGGTCTTAGCTCCGTTGTCGGACTTGGGCTTGTCCGGGTTCGTCGGGGTCTCAGGAGTCTCGGGGTCCTTTGAGCCTTCGGAATCGGTTGGGCCGGCGGTGTTTACCAGCGTATGGTCCAGGAACTTCTTGGCGCCCGCACTTGCCTGTGAGAACAGGCGGCGCGTGCGGATCGGGGTGGCGTTCACCGTTGTGGGCGCCGTCTCCTCGGCCTCGATATTCACGAGCGTCGTGCCGGTGTCGAGGCCCACGTCGTTGTATCCCACGTGGCAGTAATACTGCGCACCGTCATCGTCTGCGGTCAGGTCAATCTCGAGCTTTGAGGCCGTTCCAGCCGCGAGGTTGCCATCGGCACCCACGAGCTTAAACTCTGTCTCGCCGCGGCCCTTGCGGTACCACATATAGGTCGGTGCCAGCCCTGTTTCGCTATCGTCGGCACCGAGTTGCTTCACATGGCCAATCGCCGAGAGCGTCAGGTGGCTTCCCGCCGCGCGCTCAACCGAAGAGTCGTATCCAAGATCCGGCCCCTCCGCAGCATCCGCCGCAGGTCCGCTCACGGTCATCGTCATGCCATCGGGCATGGTCTTGACCGTGATGATTGCCGAGCGAATACCTGTTTCGGTCGTGGATCCATTCTTAACGGCGGCGATGGCGAATCGATACTCCGTATTGGGCTGCAGCCCATCCCACTTGAGCGAGGTCTGCGTGTTGTCGGCAATCTTCCAGCTATTGACGACCGCATCCGCCGCATTGCTCTGCAGCATGCCCACGCCGTAGCTAAAGCCACTCTTGTTTGCGAGTACATCGTCCCAGCTAAACGTAACGCTGGTCGAATCGACGGCGTTTGCCGTAAAGCCCGTCACGGCCGGCGCGTCGGGCATCTCGACATCCTTAACGTCATAGCCCACGATCCAGAACTGGTCGGTGTCCTTGGTGCCGAGCTTGTCGCCCGAGTCTGCCTCGAACTTGTCGACATCCACCGCGTTGACGCCCAGACGCCACACAAAACCGTACTTGCCCTGCGCGGCCTCGGGCAGGTTGTCGACGGTGCCGCCGTATTCGGTCGATTCACTCGAGGAGTTACCCGTAGTAAAGCCGGCGTTGGCACCAAAGCACAGGCCGCCAAACAACTCGTGCTTTGCGAGCTTCGCGCCCATGACAACGCTGCCGTTCAGCGTCAAGCCGAGCTCGAGCTCCTGCTCCTTGCCCTCCTCGACTTCGATGGTCTGCTCAATGCTCGCCCCCGACTGCGCGGCGGCGCCGTTAAACCCATCGTGCGTGTAGGCGCGCGTTACGCCAGGCTTGCCCAGGCCAAAGGAATCCCCAACGGGAGTCTCGCCGTTGAGCGTCGTTTGATAGGTTCCGGGTTCTCCCGACCGGTTGGTCAAAAAGTAGCTGAGCGGCGTCATATTGTGCTGTTTGGCAATGCGGTCATAGGCCTCGACATTAACGACCGAGGTCTGCGCGCCGAGCGACACGGGCGCCGCCATCACGCCCTTGCCACCAGTTTCCTCATTTTCGATCTCATACTCGTAATAGACCATCGGAATCGTGTAGAGCACGGCCTTGTCACCCTCGCCGGCATGCGACTCATAGCTTACGCTTGCGCTGACCGTGCGCTCGCTCCGGTAGTCATAGCATCCCTCGGCGGCAAAATCGACTGAAGCATTCATCGCGACCAGGGGCGGACCGGTCTGCACCTCGACGGCAACGCCCAACTCGGCGCCAATGGTATAGCCCTGGGATGTCCCCGTGCCCTTTTCCTCTCCGTATGACGTGCCGCCCAACACCAGATAGCCGTATGCCTGCTCCAGATCCTCAACATAGGGCGCATCCTGCAGCACGGCAAGCACGCGCGGGTTGGTATAGACCTTGTAGCGGTCCTTGTACGTGATCTTGACGCTGTCGTTGTCGACATCGGGCAGCGCGAGCGAGATAAATGTGCCGTAGGTAGTGCCGCGACGGTTGCTCTCGCTAATCACCTGCTCCTCGCCGCGGCGCACCTTTCCGTTCTCGTCGAGCGAAAAATGCGAGGCGGTCATCCAATAGTAGTCATCGTTCTTGCGCAGGTCCTCGTCGCGGTGCTTGCCCACCACGGCGATAAAGCTCTCGTTATAGCGGTCCGAACCCGAGACGCCGCCCGCCTTGACGTCGCTGATCCACACCTGCTCTATACCCTTGTGGTCATGCTTGTTGCTGCTGTTGTATTGCTGACCGCTCATGCTCATGGTTCCGACCATGGACCCCAAGCCCTGAGCCCCGCTCTGTGCCGTGTTGCAGGCAAAGTCGCGGAACACATCGCCGCCCACGAGCACCTCGTCGACCGCCAGCTGCTCGGACAGGCCGTCAAGGTTGGCAGCGGCAAGGGCAATAGGCGCCAAGGTGCACGGATAGCGCTTATCCTGAGCGCTATCCTTCCATGCGCTGTTGGGCACATGCATCAGCCCATAGGAGGCGAGGAGCCCGTCTCTGTATTCCTTACAATCGGAAAGCTTGAACTCGCCAGACTCCGAGTCAAAATACGCGTAGCGGTACAGCGCGCCGTACAGCCCCTTGCTGCCGTCAGAAGCGCCGTAATCAAAAGCGCTGCGTTGCCAGTCATAGCCCGCAAGAATAAGGCCCGTGACGGTTTCACCCGTCTTCTTTCCTTCTTCATCGTAGGCGGCAAACGTGCCGAACGTCGCATTCGCAGCGACCATGGTCTTGCCGTTCGCGGAGAGGGAGATTGCGCCCGCGTCGCCCAGAGCATCGACATGGACGAGCGCACCCTTGGATGCATCCCACGAAAACAGCTCGCAATGCGTCGACTTATCAATATTCTTCTTGCCGTAGGGTGCCGAGACCACGATGGCGAGGTCATCGCAAAAATCGCGATCGAGGTCGCCGGCCGCTAGCGAAACGACAGGAGCTGACTGAAGCTGCGTCCAGGAGTCGTTCCCGCCCTTGTTGTGCGTGGTGTAGTCCGCGGCGTTACCGGCATCGATCTTGACGACGCTTTGCTTCCAGTTGCCGCCCTCCAAGTCATACATGTCGACTACAGCCTTGCGCACGCCGTTCTCGTCGACATAGCAGCCCGCGTAGACAAAAAGCTCGTCGACGCCGTCGCCATCGACATCGCCCGCCTCGACATCAAAGACGGCGTCGTGCTCTTGCAGGTAACCGGCATCCAGGTACTTAAAACGGCCTTCGTACATCATATTAGTGTTGACCGTCACCGGCAGGTGTGTGTCGAGAGTGCGCGTACGCCCGTTGCTAAACGAGTAGAGGACCAGCTCAACCTTTCCGGCGTATGACTTGCCGTCAATCGTCGTGGAGGAACTGTCGCCGTAGACACGGAGCTCGGCAACGCGGCTCTTTTTGCCCGTGCTGGCGTCGCTGCAGAACTCAACACTCGTGGCGTGAATGCCCGAGAAACCGTTGTTGTCGTTGGCGAGTACTGTTGAGGACTCATTGTTGCTTAGGTACGACCAGGTGCCGCCACCGTAGTCGCTATGCTTGTAGAGATCGCTGTTCGTATCGAAGTTGTTGACGTTTTGCCAGAACTTTGCGGCGCCCCACACACTTCCATAGCCATCGGTGAGTTTGCTGCTGCCGCCAATGTCACCGCGCTCGACGTTCTCGAGCTTGTCGCGCAGAGTGTAGCGATTGCCATGGCTACCGTTAGCTGCCATATAGACCTCGCTGCGCGTGGCAAACGTCGTGGGGGTATCAGTGGAATAGGGGCCAACGGTATCGGCCGGAATGTCCTCGCTCGTGCCCAGACCCAGGGCTTGATAATCCTGCTCGGTCATATCGGTGATTGCGGGCGCGTCTGCCGCCTGGGCAACCTGGGGCGTGGCCGTGAAGCAGGCGACGCTCGTGGCGATCAACGCAGCAAGCGCCGCCGTCCCAACAAGCGGGATTTTCGACAGCCTACGGATACGGGGGTGTGGAACGTACATGAGGGACCTCGCTTTATTCGAGTGGAGTGGACTCATTTTTGCAAATGATACATCCGATGCCCGATATCACGTGTCTCATTTTCGCCAACGGCGTGTCTCATTTTTGAGAATCCGAGATGCCGCGGAAATCTTATCCCAGCTCAAAGGCCATTTCTGGGATGTATTTTCCGTCGAGTGCCTCATCGGGAAACTGCATCCCATTTCAAGCGTCGATTCTGGGACGCATTTTCCCCTTAGACCCTCAACCGGAAACCGCATCCCACTTTGAGCGCAAATTCCGGGATGCATTTTCCGCTTGAGCCTCATTGGGAAACGGCGTCCCACTTTGAGGGCTAATTGTGGGATGCATTTTCCGGTTTTGCTCTCATTGGGAAAATGCATCCCGTTTCTTGACCGAATAATGGGACGCAATTTCCCGTTGGAGCGCCTTTGGGAAAGTGTGTCCCACTTCGACCGCCCAGAGTGGGATGCACTTTCCGCAAAGCACCTCAACGGGAAACTACGTCCCATTCCAAAGGCAAATTCCGGGACGCATTTTTCGAAAGCCTGCCCATCCGGAAAGCCCGTCCCACTTTGGACGCATCCGGGCACGGAACCATCGACCTATCAGGCCTCCCATCAATAAAGAGGCGTCCTCCCGGACGGCGGGGCACGAAGTTCATCGCGAGTTCCGCACGCAAAGAAGGCCACTTAATGTGGCCTTCGTCTTGCGCAGGACTGTAGAGCAGGGAACTTCGTGCCCCGACGCCCGGGAGGACGTTTCATTTAGAAAGATGGACCGACCGCCGTCAGCGATGGGAGCTACTCCCCCAAAACGGCCTTTTTGGCGGCTGCAGCCATGTTGTCCAGATCTTCCTTGGTGGGATGGTCCTTCGCGGCAACCCAGTTGTCGAGCAGCATCTTAAATCGGGCGTTGTCGGGATCTTGCTCGAGCATGGCCTCGTAGCGCTGCTTGACCGCAGGGCCCATCTTGCCCTGGCACATCGCCCAGCCCGCAAGCTCGGCATCCCCAGCTAAATTAGAAGTTACGCGATCAATAATCTGCTGGTAATAGCTCTGGTCGGCGCCAAAACCGCAGGTGCCAAACAGGAAGACACGCTTGCCGTGCAAGGCGGAGAGCAACATCGCGACCGAAGGCGTGCACGCGCCCTTGTCGCACCAAAAACCGACGAGCACCGTGTCGGCCGCGCAGGCGCCCTGCGCCTCGAGCGCAACCTGATCTGCATCCGCATCGTCGCTCAATGCCGCGGCATGGACAAACTCAACGCCCGCAGCCTGCAGAGCGCGCTTGATCGCGCCCGAAACCATCCTGGTATTACCGCTCTTGCTGTTAACCACCAAAGAGCACGTCATAGTCACGTTGCCTCGTTTCCCCCAAAACTAAAGCCACTAATGCAATTTATTAGATGAATATCTTAGTACTAACGTGACAGATGTAAACCACCGTCTGTCGATTGGCGACGCAGACGACATCTTTGGACAGATTTCGAACAGTATGTACTTCGGATTGAAACCGCCGCAGAACGTTTCACGAATGGCCGAAAAACTGTTTCACAAAACGCCGTCAAATTGTGTCACAGAGTATCGTCAAAATGTTTCACGCGCTGGTAAAACGCTATATAACAAGATCGCTCTATGGGACAAACAAACCTGATTAATTTGCCCCACGGGCTTGCTCACTGGGCGAATTGGCTGCGGTAGAGTTCGGCGTAGAAGCCGCCTGCCGCTAGCAGCTCGTCGTGCGTGCCGCGCTCGATAATTTGGCCGTCGCGCATCACCAGAATGCAGTCGGCGTTGCGGATGGTGCTCAGGCGGTGCGCCACGACAAAGCTTGTGCGACCGGCCATGAGCTCGTCGAATGCCGCCTGCACCTGCAGCTCGGTACGCGTATCGATGCTCGACGTTGCCTCGTCCAGCAGCAGAATCGCCGGATCGGTGAGCATAACGCGCGCAATGCACAGCAGCTGTTTTTGACCCTGGCTAAACGTGCCGCCGTCCTCGCCGATGACCGTATCGTAGCCGCCTGGCAGCTGCACGATAAACTTGTGCGCATGCGCGCGCTTGGCCGCCTCGATAACCTGCTCGCGCGTGGCGTCGGGACAGCCGTAGGCGATGTTTTCCGCCACCGTGCCCTCGAACAGCCACGTATCCTGCAGCACCATGCCAAAGGCGCGGCGCAGGCTTGCGCGCGTGTAGTCACGCGAAGACCGGCCATCGACCATGATGCGTCCGGCATCGATATCGTAAAACCGCAGCAGCAAGTTGATGAGCGTCGTCTTGCCGCAACCCGTGGGGCCGACCAGGGCAAAGCGCATGCCGGGTTTGGCCTCAATACAGATATCCTGCAGCAGCTTGCGGTCGGACACGTAGCTAAAGTCCACATGCTCAAAGGTCACCTCACCCTGCGGGGCGGTAAGTTCCACGGCATCCGCCGCATCGGGCTCCTGCTCGCGCGCATCGAGCAGCGCAAACATGCGACGCGCCGAGGCATACGCGGTCTGGATCTGCGTAATGACGTTGGTGACCTCGTTGAACGGCTTGGTGTACTGGTTGGCGTAGGACAGGAAAATCTGCACGCCACCCACCGTAAGCGCCGCCGGCACGCCCGTGATCACGCCCACGCAGCCGATCACGGCGACCACGGCATAGATGATGTTGTTGATAAAGCGCGTACCGGGGTTAGAGAGCGAACCCATAAACTGTGCACGCTCACCTGCCGTATAGAGCTCGGCGTTGAGCGCGTCAAAGCGCGCTTGGGCGTTCGGGCCGTAGGCAAACGCATCAACCAGCTTTTGCTCGCCCACATACTCCTCGATATGACCACCGAGCTGACCCTGAATACGCTGCTGGGCCGTAAAGCTCTTGTTGGAAAGCTTGGCGATGGCGCCAGCGGCAAAAATGGAAAGCGGCGTGACGAGCACCACCACAAGCGTCATGGTCAGGTTAATGGAGAGCATAAACGCGAGCGTGCCAACGATGGTGATAACGCCGGTGAAAAGCTGGGTAAAGCCCTGTAGCAGACCGTCGCCCACCTGGTCGACGTCGTTGACCACGCGGCTCATAAGGTCGCCGTGGGCGTGGCTGTCGATAAAGCTGAGCGGCATGCGGCTGAGCTTGTCGCTCGCCTCCACGCGCATGTCGCGCACCGTCTCGTAGGACAGGCGGTTGACGCAATAGCCCTGCAGCCACTGGAAAGCCGCGGTACCTACGACGACAATCGCGAGCTTGGTGACAAGCGGCAGTAGCGCGTCGAAGTCCACCTGCCCGGCGGCGACGATAAGGTCGATGCCTTCGCCAATAAGGATGGGCGTATAGAGCTGCAAGATTACCGAAACGGCGGCACTCAAAAACGATGCCGCAAACGAGACGCGGTGCGGGCGAACATAGCCCAGCAGGCGGCGGGTCACCGCATCCACGGGATAACGTTCGGGGTCGCCGGGCCGGCGCGGGCCATCGCCCAGGTCGTTGAGGCTATCGTTGCCGGACACGTTGGCCGTCATCGTGGCGACCGAGCCGGAAGAAGTGTACGGATTCATTTAGCAGCCCTCCTTTGCGCAGACGGATGCGGAGGCGATCGGGGCGGACACGGGCGTCGCGTTCCCCTGCTGGCCCTCGAGCTCCTCGCGACGCAGCTGCGACTGGCAAATCTCGCGATAGAGCTGGCAGGTCGCATACAGCTCGTCATGCGCGCCCAGGCCCGCGACCGAGCCGTGATCGAGCACGCAGATCATGTCGGCGTCACGCACGGTCGAGACGCGCTGGCTTACGATCACGGTTGTCATGGGGATGCCCCTCGAAAACACCGGAGCTCTTCCTGCGAGTTCGCGCACGGCACGGCGCAGAGCCGCATCCGTCTTTACGTCGAGCGCCGATGCCGAATCGTCCATAACGAGAATCTGCGGGTATTCCACCAGAGCACGCGCGATTGTCAGGCGCTGACGTTGTCCGCCGCTAAAATTTTTGCCGCCTGCCTCGACGGGAGCATCGAGGGCGTCCGGCAGGTTCCGTACAAAATCGTCCGCCTGGGCCGTCTCGAGCGCATCCCAAAGCACATCATCCATAAAGCACGTCCTTTGACGCCATGCCAGATTGGAGCGAATCGTTCCGCTCATGAGACTCGCCCGCTGGGGGACCATGCCGATAACCTCCCTCAGCTGGTCGAGATTCCACGCGCGCACGTCGCGGCCGAAAACGCGAACCGTTCCCGTCGAGGCATCGTACAGGCGCGGAATCAGCGAAACGAGCGTCGATTTTCCCGAACCCGTGCCACCGATAATGCCGAGCGTTCCGCCCACAGAAACAGAAAACGACACGTTGTCAACGGCGTTAACGGCTCCGGCGCCAAACGAAAAGCTCACATGGTCAAACTCGATGGCAGGCGGCACGACATCGACGAGCGGATGCTTGTCGGCCATGTAAGCACTGGGAGAACACCGGTCTTCTTTAAGCATGCAGGCATTTCCGATCGCAAAAAGATCCAGCTTTTGGTTGCCCCCGTCCGTGATACTCGGCACACAGTCGAGCACCTCGTTGATACGCGAAGCGCTAGCGCTCGCCTTGGTGAAGACTACAACCAAGTTGGCAACATACACGATGGAGGTAAGGGTCTGCGTCATGTAGTTCACAAACGCCATGACCTGGCCCTGCGTGAGCTCGCCCACGTTGACTTGGATGCCGCCCACCCACAGGATGGCGCACACGCCCAGGTTCATCACCAAAAACGTGACGGGGTTGAGAATCGACGAGAGCTTGCCCACCGCGATTGCGACACGCGCCTGGTCATCGGCCGCCTGGGCAAAACGCTCACGTTCGTGACCCTCGCGCACAAACGCCCGGACCACGCGGGCACCCGAAAGTCCCTCGCGGCAAATAAGCGCGATGCGATCGAGCTTTGCCTGCAGCTGCTTGTAGTACGGGATGCAGCGCGCCATGACAAACCAAAACACCAGGCCGATAGCGGGAGTGCAGATCAAAAAGATCATGCCGAGCTTAAGGTCGATGGCAAGGGCCGCGACCATTGAGCCCACCGCCAGGAAAGGCCAGCGGATGAGCATACGCACGCCCAGCGCCACGGCGAGCTGCACCTGGTTGACGTCGTTGGTAATGCGCGTGATGAGCGACGGCGTGCCAAAGCGATCGAGTTCAGCATAGCTCAGCTTGTTGATGTGCTTGTAGAGTGCGCCGCGAATGTCAGTACCCATGCCCTGCGAGGTGAGCGCCGCCATCTTTTGGCAGACGAGCGTAAACGAGATGCCAATCACGGCCATGGCGGCGAGCACCATACCGTAGTGGACGACGGCACTCACGTCGTGCGCACCGATACCTTTATCAATCATCTGGGCAATCACGAGCGGCGTAAGCAGGTCAAAGATCACTTCAATCAACTTGCACGCAGGGCCAATCACCATATACCGGCGAAACTTACCACCAAAACGCCTGAGCAGCTCAATCATGTATAGGCGCTCCCTATCATCATCTCTCTTCAATCTGATTCATGATAGTACGGAGAACCCTGGAGATGCGTAAGCAACTCGTTACAGAAGAATCTTGGATAGCGGTAAAAACCGCGCAAAAAAGCGCGCTCGATGGATCCGGATGCCCGACAGAGGCTCCTTATGGCTGCTTCCTTCCGGACCTGACCAGATTCGGAACATGTCGTCATCCGAACCCATCGAACGCGCTAGGCGTTCGATATATATTACCCGCTCCCGCCCGATGGGGCAAGACAGCTAATTTGGAACGGGGCTTTTTTGACTGCTTTTAGATGCGGCCGAGGTCGTAGGCTTGGGCGGCTGCTTCACCGGCGCAGATGAGGTTGGTTGTGGCTTCCTGGGGATCGAGCGCCTGCTCCAGGTCCATGGGCTTGCGACAGATCGGCAAAACCAAGTCAATACCCTGCCCATACACCGTATCCAGGTTGTCAGCACGACCGCCCACGACGGCGACTACCGGCTTGCCATAGCGATTGGCACGGCGGGCCACGCCCACCGGCGCCTTGCCGGCAGCGGATTGCTCGTCCATGTTGCCCTCGCCTGTAATGACCAGGTCGACATCGCGCACGCGTTCGTCAAACCCAATCAGATCGAGCACCGTCTCCACGCCTGAGCGTAGCTCCGCACCGAGCGCTAACAGCGCGGCGCCTAGGCCGCCGGCGGCGCCGGCACCGGGCACACCGAGCACCGAGCCAAATGTCCGCACGCCCTCGGGCGCGCGCAACAACCCCTGAGCCCGCACCCCGGTAATCGCCGCATCGAGCAGGCGGCCATAGCCGACCATCCAGCTGTCGTATCTACACAATGCGTCGGCATCATTCGTCGGCAGGCCCTTTTGCCCGCCAAACACCGCCAGTGCGCCCCGACGCCCCACGAGCGGATTCTCGACATCGGAAAGCACCACGACACGCGCGCCATTTAATGCCCGAAGCGCCGGTGCCAAATCAATATTCGCCACGCGTTCAAGGCCCGCGAGGCCGGGGGCGATATTGCAGCCACACTCATCGACAAGGTGGGCGCCCAGCGCCTGCAGCATGCCGGCGCCACCGTCGTTGGTGGCACTGCCGCCCAGACCAATATAGATAGTCTTTGCCCCAGCACGGACCGCGCGAAGCATGAGCTCGCCCACGCCATAGGTCGTAGCGGCCAACGCCGCCGGCTCTATGCAAGGCGAATGCCCAATACCCGCTGCCTCGGCCATCTCAATTACAGCCGACTCGTGCTCGCCGTCCACCAGCATCCGAGCAGACACGCGGTCGCCCAAGGGGCCTGCGACTTCACATGCCACGACCTCACCGCCGCACGCGGCAACGGCATCGAGCGTTCCCTCGCCGCCATCCGCCAGCGGCAACGCGCTTACCTGGGCATCAGGCCACACACGGCGCACACCTTCGGCAACGGCACCCTCCGCCTGCGAGCTCGACACGCTGCCTTTAAAGGAGTCGATCGCCAACAGCACGCGGCGGGACCGGCGCTGTACGGGGCCAAAGTCGAGCGTCTCGCCAGCGAGATCCCCAACCCCCGCAAGCGCCTCGGCGTGGGCGGCATGTGCCTCAAGATTGGCCCCACAGCCGCAGACAGCACCATCGGTGTCACGCAGCCCACTAAAATAGCCGCTCAACACCTCACAACACTCATCCGCCAGCACGCCGGCATGTACGTTAAACCGATGATTCAGGCGCGAATCGGCATTCAGGTCATACAGCGAACCCAGCGCGCCGGCCTTGGCATCGGCCGCGCCATACACGCAGCGCCCCACGCGCGCGTTGACCATAAGCCCCGCACACATGCAGCAAGGCTCGAGCGTCACGTAGACCGTACAATCGGAAAGGCGCCAACGACCGAGCGACTGCGCGGCGGCACACAGGGCCGAAAACTCGGCATGCGCCGAAGGGTCCTGGTCGAGTTCGCGGCGATTATGCGCCCGCGCGACGATCTCACCCGCGCGCACTACCACGGCACCAATCGGCACCTCGCCCACCGCAGCGGCGGCGCGCGCCTCCGCCAGCGCCTCGCGCATGAACTTCTCATCGATTCCGGTGCTCGTCATCGTTCGCCTTCCCTGTTGCAAACCCAAAACGATGCTATCATTACGACTCACGGAGAGATGGCAGAGCGGTTGAATGCGGCGGTCTTGAAAACCGTTGAGCGCGAGAGCGTTCCGGGGGTTCGAATCCCCCTCTCTCCGCCACTCTTAGTGACTCACCGGCGTCATGGTCCGCTCGAACAGCGCATCGACCACGTCGGCGATTTCGGATCGGCGCTCTAGTACGTGGCCCGATTCCCACCACATGGTAAAGAGTCGAATAATACCGCCGGCGACAAACTCAGACGTTGTCTCGAGCGATACGGGCGCGAGCGCGTCCTCGTCAAGCGCGATCATCACGCGCCCGCGTATGGAGCGCGCGATGCGGTCGCAAATCATGCTGGTCAGCATACCCGACATGCTGCTCGCCAAAATGTTATCCATGAGCTGCTCATGCGCCAGAATCAGATCCATGGCATCGGCGAACACTTCGTGGCGAAGCGCGCGTACGTCCTCGGCGTCCTCCGCGCCATCCGCATCGGCCCGTTTTTGCGGCAGGCCCGACATGAGCTCATCGATATAGAAGGCAAAGTAATCGTTTTTGTCGCGGAAGTGCTTGTAGAACGTCGTCCGACGAATCATAGCGCGGTCGCACAGCATGGCAACCGTCACGTCCTCAAACCGATG
Organism: Collinsella sp.; assembly: GCA_019414505.1. Classification (GTDB taxonomy): domain Bacteria; phylum Actinomycetota; class Coriobacteriia; order Coriobacteriales; family Coriobacteriaceae; genus Collinsella. Next base: position 32,616 of record DXLW01000019.1, on the reverse strand, counting down.
CTCTTCGAGCAACTCAGTAAAGGCCTCGAACAGGGCCCGATAGGTTTTCTTGATGCGAAGGTCCATACGTATCGCCCTCCTCAAGGAAAAGACAGCACTCACTAATCTGTCGCATATCTTACACCTGTATCGCCCGCCCCCTGGCGAATGGCCTTACCTTGGTGGAAACATAACGCTTACCGGAAAGTTCGGTATCGCCAAAGGTTGCGGGTATACTAGTAGCGTTACACCAACGGCAGCCGGCGGAAGACGCCGCGGCCATTCGAAACGGAGACACCATGATTCCCGTCATCATCGGTATCGTTGTTGTCGTTGTGATTGTCTGCGCCATCGCCGGCATCTACAACAACATGGTCACCAAGCGCAATCGCATTGATAACGCCTGGCAGAACATCGACACGCAGCTGCAGCGCCGCAACGACCTGATCCCTAACCTGGTCGAAACCGTCAAGGGCTACGCCAAACACGAGCAGGACACGCTTGCCGCCGTGGTCAACGCGCGCAACGCCGCCGTGAGCGCCACCACACCCGAGGCCAAGATGGAAGCGGACAACGTGCTGACCGGTGCGCTGCGCCAGCTCTTCGCCGTGGCCGAGGCTTACCCCGATCTTAAGGCGAACACCAACTTTACGCAGCTCCAAGCCACGCTCGAGGACACCGAGAACAAGGTGAGCTACGCGCGTCAGAGCTACAACGACTGCGTGCTTAGCTACAACAACGCTATCCAGACCTTCCCGGCCGTCATCTTTGCCGGCATCTTCCAGTTTAAGGAGCGCCAGGGCTTCGAGGCCGCCGAAGCTGCCCGCCAGGCACCGACCGTCAAGTTCTAACAGATCCGCAGCGTATCCTTAATCGGGTATATGCATAAACCGCCTCGTCGAATGCATACTTCGGCGGGGCGGTTTCCTTTGTCGCGAAGGTCCCCCTCTAAGCGCCGTGCATTTTTAGGAGTATTCAACATAACCAAGAGCTTCGGGCACCACGATACATGCCGAAGACCGCGAATATCCCTGCAAATCAAACGCTGCCAGCCCATAATCCCGCCCATCATTCGTAGAAAACATCGAGAACTCCCGATTTTTGCCCGAGGTCGGTATGCAGGGGCCTTCGATTGCAGAATACTCGCAAAAATGCACGTCGCCACCACCCCCACATGGCGCGAAGCAAAGCAGAAGCGCGGCCTAAAAGGCCGCGCACCATCTTTATTCAGATTAATCATTGCCCGTTGTGACATCGCCGAACCCGCAGGGCAGAGAGCAAGTTCCCTCCCGGCGCACTCCGCAGGACGCAAGAAGCCCTCGCCGCACGAAGTGCGCAGCGAGGGCTTCTTGCATGTCCGAGGACGCGCCGGGAGGGAACTTGCTCTCTGCCCGGATAGGTAAGACAGCTTACGCGACGGTGTAAACCCAGTTGTGCTTGTCCTCAACAGCACCAGACTGGATGCCCGTCAGAGTCTCGCGGAGCTTCTTCATCACAGGACCGATCTCGGTGTAGCCAGCCGGGAAGGTCACAGTCTCGTCGGCACCGTAGACCTTGTTGTCGATCTCGCCGACCGGGGAGATAACGGCAGCGGTGCCGCACAGACCGCACTCAACAAAGGTGCCGGCCTTGACCTCGGCCCACTCGACGGGTCGCTGATCGACGGTCATGCCCAGGTCCTCAGCGACCTGAACGAGCGAACGGCGGGTGATGGAGGGCAGGATGGAGTCGGTGTGCGACTGCGGGACGACAAGCGTGCCGTCCTCCTTCACGAACAGGACGTTGGCGCCACCGGTCTCCTCGACATAGGTGCGGGACTCGGAGTCGAGATACAGGTTCTCGGCATAGCCCTCGCGGTGAGCCTCCATCGTGGGCTTAAGGGACATGGCGTAGTTGAGGCCGGCCTTGATGTTGCCGGTGCCGTGCGGTGCGGCGCGGTCGTACTCGGAAACGCGCAGCTTGACAGGCTTGAGGCCACCCTTAAAGTACGGACCGACCGGGGTCACGAGAATGCGGAACGTGTACTCAGGAGCGGGAGCCACGCCGATCACGTCACCGGAGCCGATCATAAACGGACGCACATACAGAGTTGCGCCAGAGCCGAAGGGCGGAACCCATGCGGCGTTGGCAGAGACGACCTGCTTGACGGCCTCAACGAACTTGTCCTTGGGGAACGGGGGCATCTCGAGGCGCTGGGCGGAGTTATACATGCGCTCGGCGTTCATGTCGGGACGGAAGCAGACAATGCTGCCGTCCTCGGCGGTGTAGGCCTTCAGGCCCTCAAAGACCTCCTGACAGTAGTGGAAGATGCCGCCGCACTCGGAGACATGCAGGGTGTGGTCGGTGGTCAGGCCGCCCTCGTCCCACTCGCCGTCCTTCCAATGAGCCTCGTAGCTGTAATCGGTCTTCATGTAGCCAAAGCCGAGGCTACCCCAATCGATATCCTTCTTCTCGACAGTCATATGTCGCTCCTTACATACACGGTTGCATACTCGCGAACCCGCACGCAAGGACCGAAGCCGGCCGCGTCGCAACGTCGCATACCCGGAAGCGTAGAGCCGGGCAGGACACGCGGGCAGCATCAAAGCCGATGGCGCGTCGATTCGCATGCAGGTGATTGTACTCCCCGCACGCCTTGGATAAAACGCTTTTTCTTTAACTAAGTAAAGTATTTTCATTTGCCTTCAACACAAAAGGCCCGCCATCGAATCCGATGACGGGCCTTGGAATTAACGTCCGAAAACAAGCTCGGACTAGGCGTTCTTTTTACCGAGCTTAGCCTTAACCAGACCGACCACGGTCGGAATGATCGACACGGCGACGATGCCGACGATCAGCAGCTCAAAGTGCTCCTGCACAAACGGAATGCCACCAAAGAAGTAACCCAGCAGCGTAAAGACCGTCGACCAGGTAATGCCACCCAACACGTTAAAGACGACAAAGTTGCGCCAGTGCATGCCGCCCATGCCGGCGATAAAAGGCACAAAGGTGCGGATGAACGGGAAGAAGCGGCCGAGGAAGATGGCCAGATGGCCCCACTTATCCAGGAAATCCTCGGACTTTTTGATGCGCTCGGGCGTCATGGCCTTTACCTTGCCCGAAGCGATGATCTTGCGGCCAAAGAAGTGGCCGATCATAAAGTTGCACTGATCGCCCAGGATGGCCGCGGCCCATGCGGTGGCCAGAAGCGCCACGATGTTAAAGCCGCCGTTATGAGCAAAGAAGCCCGAGGCAAACAGCAGCGAGTCGCCGGGAAGGAACGGGAAGAACACCACGCCCGTCTCAATGAAGATGATCAGGAACACGCAGCCGTAGGCCATAAGCGGGCCGGCGGCGATCCAGCTGGCGATCGCGGTGCGCGGGTCCTTAAGCAGCTCGGCGATAAAATTGATGAAACCCATGAAGTAAAACCTCTCAGTTGTGGGCGCGGACACGTCCAAGTTGACCAGTATACGGTTGCGGCGCGGGCGCGGGCCAAACCCCTCAAAAGTCTTACTTCATTACCAGCAAGTTTGCATAACTGACACTTGTCGCCCAAAGCAAAGCAAGATCGCCCTTCCTAATCCCTAGCGAATCGCTATACTTTATTGAATCGCATTGTCACGGTGCTAAGGGAGGGCGGCCGGTGAGCTTTATCAACACCATTCGAGAGGACATCAAGACCGTCCAGGCGCAAGACCCCGCCGCGCAAAACGGTCTGGTCATCTTCCTTTCCTATCCTGGCCTGCACGCCAAGTGGAATCACGTGCCCGAGCACTGGCTGTGGGAACACGGCCATCGATCGCTTGCCCGTGTGCTCTCGCAGTTAACCCGCCACATCACCGGCGTCGAGATTCATCCCGCCGCGCAGATTGGCAAGCACTTCTTTATCGACCACGCCATGGGCGTCGTTATTGGCGAGACCGCCATCGTGGGCGACGACTGTGTGCTCTACCAGGGCGTCACGCTCGGCGGCACCGGCAACGAGACCGGCAAGCGTCACCCCACCCTGGGCAACAATGTCACGGTGGGCACGGGCGCCAAGGTGCTTGGCAACATCCACATCGGCAACAACGTCAAAATCGGCGGCAACTCGGTCGTCGTCAAGGACGTGCCCGACAACTGCACCGTCGTGGGCGTGCCCGGGCGCATCATCAAGCGCAACGGCTGCCGCGTGTTCGAGGAGAGCTTCGACGCCAAGCAGCATCGCGAGTACATGCCCGACGATGCCGCCGAGCAGAGCGCCCTCAACCGTCAGGGCATCACCGAAAACGCCCGTCGCGTCAAGGAACTCGAGCAAGAGGTGGCCGAGCTCAAAGCCCTCGTCGCCAAGCTCGTGGACGAGCGCTAGAAGCGGACGGCCACCGACAACATTGACGCCAACACAAAAGGCGCGCCAGGGAATCCGCCCCCGGCGCGCCTTCTTTTCGATGTGATATGCGGGGCTGCCCCTTTGTCTCCTTATGCGAACTGGCTTAGGTAGAGGTCGGCATAAGCACCCTCGGCAGCCAGCAGCTCCTTGTGCGTACCCTGCTCGATGATATTGCCGTGATCCATGACCAGGATGAGGTCGGCATCGACGATTGTCGACAGACGGTGCGCGATCACAAAGCTCGTGCGCCCGCGCATGAGCGCGTCCATAGCACGGCCGATGGCGAGCTCGGTGCGCGTGTCCACGCTCGACGTCGCCTCGTCCAGGATGAGGATCGCCGGGTTGTTGAGCAGCACGCGCGCGATGGTCAGCAGCTGACGTTGGCCCTGGCTGATGCTCTCGGCATCGTTAGCCACACGCGTGTCGTAGCCCTGCGGCATGGTGCGCACAAAGAAGTCGACCTGAGCGGCACGTGCAGCCGCGACAATCTCCTCGCGCGTCGCCTCGGGACAGCCATAGGCGATGTTCTCGGCAATGGTGCCATCGAACAGCCAGGCGTCCTGCAACACCATGCCAAACTGCTGGCGCAGCTCGCCGCGGTCCATGCGGCTCGTGTCCACACCGTCGAGGGTAATGCGACCACCGTCGATCTCGTAGAAGCGCATGAGCAGATTGATGAGCGTGGTCTTACCCGCACCCGTGGTTCCCACCACCGCGATCTTCTGACCCGGCTCGGCGGTAAACGACACGTCGCGCATAAGCGGCTTGTCGGGCGAATATCCAAAGCGCACGTGCTCAAAAGCGACACGGCCCTCCACCTTGCCCGGCAGCTTGGCGGCGGCCGCCGGCAACGGATCGGCTTCCATCTCGGACTCGTCGAGCAGGTCGAACACGCGCTCGGCGCTCGCCAGCGCGCTCTGCAGCGAGTTAAAGGTAAACGACAGCTGCGTCATGGGCTCGGACGCCTCATAGATAAACTGGAAGAACGCCTGGAACACGCCGACGGTCATATGCCCGGCAACCAACATGCTGCAGCCCACAAGCGCAATCACGATTTGCGCCAAGCGGCCAATAAAGCGCACCGCGGGACCGACGGCGTTAATCATAAAGTCGGCCTTGGTGCTCACGCGTGCCAGCTCCTTCGAAGCCTCGTGCACCTCGGCAGAGCTCTGGAGCTCGCGGTTAAACGCACGGATCACCAGACGGCCCGAGTAGCCTTCCTCGACCGCGCTCGTAATCTTGGACACCCACTCCTGGCGCTCGCCCGTTACATCGTGCGTGCGGCGCGAAACGACCTTCGTCACCAGCAGCGAAAGCGCCGTAAAGAACAAAAAGACGAGCGTGAGCGGCACGCTAAACACGAACATCACGCTCACGGCGCCCACCACGGTACCGATCGACACCAGAAGCTGCAGCAAGCCGCGCTGCATGCTCTCGGACATCTTGTCCAAGTCGTTGGTCGCACGGCTGACGACCTCGCCGGGACGATGCGCATCAAAGTAGGCAAGCGGCAGACGGTTGAGCTTTTGAGCGATGCGGTTGCGTAGGCGCAGGTTGAGGCGCTCGGCAACGCTCGACATCAAAAAGCTCTGAAGCGCGTAGAACGAGGCGGCGGCGGTCCAGATCATAAAGTAGATAAAGATGGTCCTGCCGCAGTTCTCCCAGGTAATGCTGAAGGTAGCGTTGTTGGCAAACGCCAGCTTCATGTGCCCCCACAGCTCATCGATCACGCGGGCGCTGTAAGCCGGCGCCGCGGTGTTAAAGATGACATAGAACATGATGCTCGCGAACACGATATAGAAGCGCCAATGGTCGCCGGCGGCCTCGCTCCACAGGCGGCGCACTGTCGCCCAGGTGTCGCGGGGCGTCTCGTCCTCGTCCTCGTCGTCAACGTCGCGCATGCGCTCCGCCTCGGCGCGGGCGCGCTCGTCCTCGGCGCGCTCGTTTTCCTCGTAGAGTGCCTGGCGGCGAGCCTCGCGCTCCGCCGCCTTGGCGGCTTCGTCCAGGTCGGGCGCGACGCCCGTCTCCTCGACTGTCTCTGCAACCGCGGCGCCATCGGCGATGCCCTGCTTTTTGAACTCCTCGGTCATGCTACTCACCTCCCTTCATCTGCGATTCCGCAATAGCACGGTACACCTCGCAGGTTTCCATGAGCTCGTCGTGCGTGCCTAGGCCCACGATCTCGCCGTCTTTGAGCACCACAATCTGATCGGCATGCAAAATAGTCGAGATGCGCTGGGCGATAATGAGCACCGCGGCATCGCGCGTCTCGTCCTGCAGCGCATGGCGCAGCGCCGCATCGGTCTTAAAGTCCAGGGCTGAAAAACTGTCGTCGAAGATATATAGATCGGCGCGCTTCATGAGTGCGCGGGCAATGGCCAGGCGTTGGCGCTGGCCGCCCGAAAAGTTCGTGCCGCCCTGGGATACCGGTGTATCGAGCCCCTGGGGCTGATCGAGCACAAAGGTGCTCTGGGCAACCTCCAGCGCATGGAGCATGTCAGCCTCGGTCGCGCCCTCGTTGCCAAAGCGCAGGTTGCTTGCAACGGTGCCCGAGAACAGCCACGCCTTCTGCGGCACATAAGCGATATGCCCGCGAATCTCACCTTGCGAAAGGTCGCGCAGGTCAACGCCGTTCAGGCGAATGGCGCCCTTCGTGGCATCGTGAAAGCGAAGCAAGAGCTTGGCCACCGTCGACTTGCCCGAACCCGTCGAGCCTACAATCGCCGTGGTCTGGCCACGGCGACAGGCAAAGCTCAGGTCGCACAGGGTGTCCTCGTCGGCATCGTCAAAACGGAACGACATATGGTCGAACACGGCAACCGCATCGGCACCGTCAACAGGCTCCGCCGCGCACGTGTCCAGCGTGCGCTTGCCGTCCACGATGCTCGGCTCAATCTCCAACACCTGCTGCGCACGGTTCAGACACGCCGCGGCGCGCGGAAGCGTCAGAATCACCATCTGCGCCATCATCACAAAGAACAGGATCAGGATCGCATACTCCAGCACGGCCGAGATGCTGCCGATCTGCATGGCATGGACACCCACGCGGTTGCCGCCCACCCACAGCACCGCCACCTCGGCGATGTTCATCAAAAAGAAGCTGGAACTGTCGAGACCCACAAACAGGTGGTTGACCTTGATGGCATTGGCTGCGTAATCGCTAAACACCTCGTCCAGGCACTGCTCCTCGTGGCGCTCCTTGTTAAATGCGCGGATGACGCGCACGCCCACGATGTTCTCGCGCAGCACCACGTTCATGCGGTCGATAAAGCTCTGCAGGCGCATAAAGATCGGCGCGGCGTTGGCAACGGTAAAGACCGCCGCCACCAGCACGATCGCAACGACCACACCCAGCAGCGTGCCCATGGCAGGATCGATAAACCAGGCAAAGATGATGCCCGCCACGGCCAAGAACGGTACCGGCAGCACCAGCTGAATCGTCTGAAGGACAGCTTGCTGAATCACGTTGATGTCGTTGAGCGAGCGCGTGATCATCGAACCCGTGCCAAAGCGCTCAAAGTCGCTGGCGGACAGCTCGAGCGACTTGTCGTACACGGCATTGCGGATATCGCAGGCCACGTTGGCGGCCAGGCGCGCCGAAAGATAGCAGCCCAGCACCGTGCCGCCGCTGGCCATGCCGGTCGCGATAAGCATGTACAGGCCGTTGCGTAAAATATAGTCGACATCGCCCGTGGTAATACCGGTGTTGACCATGTTCGCCAGCATCGTGGGAACCAACAGCGTACCGACGTTATCTATCAGCACCGCAAACAGCGTCACCGCAATCAGACCGCGGTACGGCCTCATAAACCTCATTAAGAGTCGCATGTGTCCCCCTCGCCCTTATCGTCAGCCTCGTTCTCGGCGGCCACTTGCCGTTTAAATGCCTCGCACTCTTCGTTCAGAACATGGGAGAACTTACCGACCAAGCGCATGATCTCGCGCTGTTCCCACGGCTCGAGTGCCTCGAATGCCTGTTGCTCGGCTTTTTGCGCCGGCAACGCGTAACGCTTGGCAAACTGCACGCCTTCTTCGGTCAGTCGCACAACCTTGTTCTTACGACTGCCCTCGGCAAACTCCAACGTCGCAAGCCCTCGCGCCCTAAGCGTCTTAATCGCCGAATTGATGGTCTGTTTGCTGTAGAACCATTCACTCGTCAGCCGACTCACGGCAACGCTTCCGCCCGCCGCGCTCGTGTCGACGAGCATCCAGTAGGCGCAGTCCGAAAGACCGCAAGTGCGCGCGAACTCCGAATAGATACGGTCAAGCCCGTTGAGCATCCGGTCGAAATCGACCGGGCTAACTGTACTATTCATCTCTCCCGCCATTCGATAGTCCGAGTTTTGACCAATTCATATCTCTACATTAGTCCGAGTTTTGACTATCGTCAATAAGCTCGTTGCTTATGATCGGCTCCACATAAGCATATCGACAAAAAAGACCGCCGGCGCGGGGGCGGCGCCGGCGGTTGCGAGAGAATATCGATTGTTGGCTGTTAAGCAGCGACGGCCTCGTAGACCGTGGCGCCCGAGAAGCTGTCGTGCAGGCTCTTGCCGCAGATCCACGGCAGTTCGACGACCTCGCAGACCGTGTTGACCAGCTCGGAGCAGTCAGTAAAGTGGCCCTTATCGTTGAGGGCCTCGCAATCCTGGACACGCCAATAGCCATCGGTGTGCGTGATGTAGTACTCGTGATCGTTGATCGACACGAAAGCGCGCGTCTTGGAACGCAGCAGCTTCAGAAATCCTTCGAAGTCGGTCTCGACGACATCTCCAGCCTGGAACATGATGTTACCTCCTGGCCCGGCGCCACCATGGCGCGTTGATAAACGTTGGTGCTCCTTTAGTAAAACCTTTATCAGAGCTTATGCGCGCATCATTTAGGCAAGTGGTAAAAAACCGCAGGGTAGACGGGATAAAACGTTTAACCATCCCATTTGTTTGTCACATTCTGAAGGTACTTTTATGCAAACCTACTTTCCCAATTGGAATCTATCCTTTTGGCCAGGCAATTGACCGTCTATCGTTTGAGCCCGACGGGTATGAACGGGGCATCTGCAACGCCACCGCAAGGAGACACCATGGAGACTATCGAAGCACTCATTCACCGCCGCAGCTGCCGCAACTACAGTGATCGTCCCGTCGAGGCCGAAAAGCTTGCACGTATTATCGAAGCCGGCCAATATGCACCGAGCGGCATGGGCCGCCAGCCGGTGACGTTTGTCGCCGTCACCGACCCCGCGACCGTCGAGCGTCTCTCACGGCTCAACGCCCAGGTCATGGACAGCAACAGCGACCCCTTCTATGGCGCCAAGACCGTTGTGGTGGTGCTGGTTGACCGCAGCGTGCCCACACATCTGGAAGACGGCTCGCTCGCCATGGGCAACTTGCTCAACGCCGCCTATGCACTGGGTGTCGATTCGTGCTGGATTCACCGCGCCCACGAGGTCTTTGACTCGCCCGAGGGCCTGGAGTTGCTGGCCAGCTGGGGCCTGCCCGCCGACGGCAGCCTGCGCGGTGTCGGTAACTGCATTCTTGGCTACGCCGAGGACACGCTACCCGAGCCCAAGCCCCGCCGCGACAACATCATCTACGTAAGGTAACCCAGGAGCGTCAGCGGGGTGGCTAATTTGGGACGGGGCTATTTTAGCTACCCCACTCGCAACTTATATTGACGTCGCCGTTGTCGTCGTTTCGTTCGTCTGGGCCGTTTCGGCGCCATCGCCCTGTTCGTCCTCGTCCTTTTGCGCATCGGCGATGGTGGAGGCCGCCGCAACGATACCGCGCTGGGGCGCGACGCCTGTCTGGGTCTGTGCGCCCTCGACAACTTCTGTGCCTGCATGCGCGAGCTCGGGCGATTTAAACATTGCGTCCAAGTTGGCGCCACCGCCGGCATATCCGAGCGCAGCGAGCGCGATGACGATCACTGCAACGGCGGCCACGATCGGCACGTAGCGATGCCAGCCGGCGGGATTGAGCCCGCTGCGGCGAGCCGCCCCGCGGCTGATGTAGCCGAGCGTTCCGTCGTGCTTGAGCTTTGAGCCCACCACGCGTTTGCGGCCCCACAGCGAGGACTCTGCCTGCATTGCCAAGCGGGCGCTTGCCGAAGGATAGCCGTATTTAGTGCGCTTGAACGAGCCATCAAACCCCGAGGCGTGTTTGCCCCACGTCACCGATGTTGTGCGTCGGTTGACCGGCGCGGCACTCCGCCTTCTGCGGCTCGGTTTTGAAGTCTCAGCCATATGCCCTCGCACGCCGTAACCAAATCGAAACAATAACGCTTTGGACTGTAGCACACGCGTCGCGTGCGGTCACGGGCGCCTCGCTCAACGGTCATCGTCCTTCAGCAAGCGCCACAGCGTTGTACGGCTTATGCCCAGCACCTCCGCCGCACGGGTTCGGTTGCCGTGGAGATGGTCTACAACCAGATGCGCGATATCTCGCTCGGTATCGGCCAGCGGTCGCAGGATATACAGGTCACTTTCAAGCGTCGGGGCGCCAAAGGTTGCGGTCTTAATCACGTCCTCTTGGGCGAGCACTTCCTCCGCCACAGCGCGGTCCACCGTGCCCGCCCCCACCAATATATACAGTCGTTCCGAGACCTCGCGGAGCTGCAGATAATTGCGCGGCCAGCGGTAAGCATCGAGCGTCTTCGTCGCTGCGACAGACAGCGTGGGCGCTGCCGTTCCAAATGCATCAGCGAGATATTCCAAATAGCGCGCAGCCTTCGTCGACGCGGCTCCCTGCTCGGCGATTGCCGGCGCCACGCTCACCGCGCAGGCGAAGCGCTCGGACACAAAGGCGGCTTGATCACTTTCGCTGCCGCCCGGCATGTCATTCGCCGTCAGCACCACATGGCAGCGCGTCGCCAACGCGGTGTCGGCCATCGTGGAAACGAGCTCGCGAAGGCGCTGCGGACCAACCGCGTTCCAGCCCTCAATGCAAAGTGTCAGCCCCGTTTGGAACAGCGGCGATTCGGAGCTTTTGAGCACATGGCGCCAACCGCGATCGGTGAGTTCATCGAGCGCGACGGAAACAAAGGGCTGATCGGCAAAAGGACCGTCCAGATAGAGGCGCTTGGCGATCTCGACCTGACCCGCTCCCAGCTCGCCCTCGAGCATAAGGGGCACACCGCGCGCGTAGCTCTCGGCAACCGGTGCAGCCACCGCAGCGGCACCCTCAACGATGCCGTACGCGCTCGATTCGTAGCGGGCCTCAACTTCGTCGGCGTTGAGCCACTCGATGCCCGCATGCGCCGCGGCACCGCGCACCTCACGCGCCACGACCACCCAAAGGCCCCCGCCCTCTTTGTCGGTGGGGCGAACGGTCAGGCTCAGGCGCGTACCCGCACGCCCCATAACAAGACGCGCGCCGTCTCCTATACGGTCGAGGCGCTCAGCGACAAAAGCCGCCACATCCCGCTCGAGCGCCGCGTCATTCATGGTCGAGATCGCGACGTCCCCACGCGCATCGATTGCCAATGCCGAGGCCCCGGCAGCAGCCAGGGCCTCGGTCAAGATGTTCAGCTTGACATCGCTATCCATTATTTGCCCCTGTCCGCAGCGACGCGCAACCGCCGACGGTCGCACGACCGAGTGTTTCAAAATTGAACGATATTGCTCATCAAACACTATAGGGCAGAAAGCGCCGTCCTGCGAGTATAGGTGTTGCCCCGCATCGCCATCCTGGCGGGGCGATAAGAGCTCTTCGGGACTTATAAACCTGCGGACAAGCCATACCCGCAAGAGCTCCTATCGCTCCACCGTGAGAATGCGCTCACCAGCACGCAGCACGCAAATAAGCTACTTCTCTACCAGATTCCCAGCACGTGCTGCATTCCCAAACTCATGCACGCAATGCCAATCCAGCAGCAAAAGCCCAGCGCGATGGGCTTGCCGCCCTTTTTGACCAGCTCGACGATATCGGTATTAAAGCCAATTGCCGCCATGGCCATCACGATAAAGAACTTAGACAGCTCCTTGATGGGCGCCGTAAAGGACGCGGGAAGCTGAAGCACCGTAGTGATCACACTCGCCAGCACAAAGAACAGCACAAACATGGGAAACGCGCGTTTAAGCGAGAACGTGCTCCTAGCGTCGCCGCCGGCCTTGCGCGCCAGATGCATCTGCCAGCAAGCAAGCGCCAGCGTGATGGGAATGATGGCCAGCGTCCTGGTGAGCTTGACCACCGTGGCGCTCTCGAGCACATTGGCGCCGGGATGCATGCTGTCCCAGGCACTCGCCGCAGCCGTTACGGACGAGGTGTCGTTGATGGCGGTGCCGGCAAACAGGCCAAAACCCTCGTTGGTCAGCCCGAGCATGCCACCGAGCGTCGGAAACACGAGCGCCGCGATAACGTTGAACAGGAAGATGACCGAAATAGCCTGGGCAATCTCGCGATCGTCGGCATCGATGACGGGTGCGGTCGCGGCGATGGCAGAACCGCCGCAAATCGACGAACCCACACCCACAAGCGTCGCGATCTTACCCGGTACGTTCATAACGTGGCAGAGCACAAAGGCGATGACAAGCGAGGTCGAGATTGTCGCCACGATAATCGGCAGCGACTGGGCGCCCTTGGACAGAATCTGGGAGAGGTTCATGCCAAAGCCAAGCAGGATAACCGCGTACTGCAAGACTTTTTTAGACGTATAGGTAACGCCGGCGGCGAGCTGTTCGCGACGATTCTTGGGAAAGACGAGCGCCAGGACCATGCCAAAGAGGATGGCAAACACCGGCCCGCCGACCACCTCAATTTGTTTGCCGAGCAACGTCGCGGGGATGGCGATGATCAGGCAGAACAAGACGCCTTTCCAGCGCTCGCGTACGATATTTGCCAGTTGCATATGGGATTCCTTCTTTCTATTTCACGTTTGCGACGGCTTATGATACGGCAACATTGAGCGCAGCCTTGCGCAAACACAGACTAAGATGCCGCAATAGTTCTCAGGCAACAGCCGAATTACCCACCGCGGAGAGCTGATTCGCGGCATAATTAACAACTGACATATGAGTTTGATAGAACAGTTGCGAGGCGCTATGGAAGAATCGATGCACGTCGGCGAGCAGGAAACGAGCCTACAGGACCAGTCCTACCACACCATTCGACGCAAAATCGTCTACCTGGACTACAAGCCGGGCGAAAAGCTGGGCGTCAAGCAACTTTGCGATGACCTGGATATGGGTCGCACGCCCGTGCGCGAGGCATTGGTTCGCTTGGCGCAGGAAGGCCTGGTGCGCACCGTGCCCCAGAGTGGCACCTACGTCTCACCCATCAACCTCACCCTTGCCGAGAGTGCCTGTTACATCCGCGAGCATCTGGAAAAGCAGGTGATCGTGGAGTGCTGTGCGCGCGCCACCTCGGCAGGCATCGAACAGCTCGACCGCGCCATCGTGCTGCAGGAAAAGGCCATGGCCGAAGAGGATCGCATCGGCTTCTTTTTGAGCGACAACCTCATGCATCACATGATCTTTAGCATCGCGTGCCGCAGCACCGTGTGGTCGTGGCTCGAAGAGACCAATGCCGACCTGGAGCGCTTCCGCTGGCTGCGCGCTGCCACGCAGGTTCTCGACAATCAGGACATTGTGAACGAACACAAGCAGATTCGCCGCGCTATCGCCGGTCGCGACCCCATCGAAGCGAGCTTTTTGGTCAGCAAGCACCTGCATATGATGTTCCGCAACCAAACCGAGGTTCTGGACCAGTTCCCCGAGTACTTCGAGACCAGCAAGCTCCGCTAACCTGCCAAAAAGGGACAGGTTTATTTTGGCAGGTTTTATCTGGGCAAATGAAACAAGGCCCGGCTCCGCTGCAACGGAGCCGGGCCTTGGTCGCTAGAACGGCGGAACCAACTACTCTACCGTGACGCTCTTGGCGAGGTTTCGGGGCTGGTCAACGTCGCAACCGCGCAGGATGGCCACCTCGCGGGCGAGCAACTGCAGCGGGACGCTCGCCGTGATGGGGCTGAACACGTCGCGGACTGCTGGTACGCGGATGATGCAGTCGGCGATCTTGTTGATCTCCTCGTCGCCCTCGGTGGCAACGACGATGACCTTGGCGCCGCGCGCCTTGCACTCCATGAGGTTCGACACGGTCTTGTCGTAGGTGGCACTCTTGGTGGCCACGGCGATGACAGGGAAGCCCGGGTCGATCAGCGCGATGGGGCCGTGCTTCATCTCGCCGGCGGCGTAGGCCTCGGCGTGCAGGTAGCTGACCTCTTTGAGCTTGAGCGCGCCCTCGTAGGAAATAGCGGCACCCATGCCACGGCCCACGAACAGCGCCGACTGCGCGTCCTTGCACAGCAGGGCGGCCTCATGCACGGCCTCGGTTTGGGTATCCAAAATCCACTGGATCTGCTCGGCCGTATCGGAAAGCTCGCGGAACAGCATGCGCGCCTGCTTGGTGGTCAAGCGGTACTTGACCTGCGCCAGCAGCAGGGCCAAAAGCGTAAGGCTCACGACCTGGCCGATGAAGCTCTTGGTCGAGGCGACCGCGATCTCCTTGTTGGCCTTGGTGTAGATGACGCCGTCGCTCTCACGCGCCACGGGGCTGCCCACCACGTTGGTGATGCCGAAGACCTTGGCACCCTTGATGCGCGCGTCGCGAATGGCGGCAAGGGTATCAGCCGTCTCGCCCGACTGGGACACGGCAACGACAAGCGTCGTCGGCGTAATGATGGGATTGCGGTAACGGAACTCGCTGGCCGCCTCCACCTCGGTGGGAATGCGAGCCCAGCCCTCAATGAGATTCTTAGCAATGAGGCCGGCGTGATAGCTGGTGCCGCAAGCGATCACGTAGACGCGGTCGATGTCGTTGAGCTCCTCGAGCGAAAGGCCCAGCTCGTCGATGTCGAGCTCGCCGGCCGGCGTCATACGACCGACCAGCGTGTCGCGCACGACGCGCGGCTGCTCGTGGATTTCCTTGAGCATAAAGTCGGGATAACCGCCCTTTTCTGCCATGTCCAGGTCCCAGTCGATGTGGGTGACCTTGGGCTCGATAACGTTGCCGGCCTCGTCGGTGTACTCGACGCCTGCGGGCGTGAGCTTGGCAAACTGACCGTCCTCGAGCACCACGACATCGCGGGTGGCGTCGATGAGCGCGATGGCATCAGAAGCAACATAGGAGCCGGTTTCACCCACACCGACTACGATCGGGGAATCCTTGCGGGCCACGGCGATCACGCCGGGCTCGTCAGCGCACACGGCGGCCAGACCATAGGCACCGACCACGTGGGTGCAAGCCTCGCGCACGGAGGCCATCAGGTCGTGCGTCTCGGCATAAGCCTCTTCGATCAGATGCGCGAAGACCTCGGTATCGGTCTCGCTCTTAAAGTGGTGGCCGCGGTCCTCCAGCTCTTCGCGCAGCTCGGCGAAGTTCTCGATGATGCCGTTGTGGACGATGGCGATACGACCGTCGCAGCTGGTGTGGGGGTGAGCGTTAACGACGGAGGGCTTGCCGTGGGTGGCCCAACGGGTGTGGCCGATACCGCAGGTAGCGTCGCTGTCGATGTTGGAAAGCTCGCTCTCCAGGCCCGCGACCTTGCCCACGCGGCGGATGACATCGAGATGCGCCGCGGCGCCCTCGCCCACCTCGAGCGCAACGCCCGAAGAGTCATAGCCGCGATACTCCATACGCTTGAGGCCTGTGACCAGGATGTTCTTTGCAATATCAGAGCCGGTGTAGCCGACAATTCCGCACATAGGATAAATCCCTTCGTCCGCTTGACTGCAAAACGTCCACGCACAGGGGGCGCTGAGACGTATAACGTTCGAGTATTGTACTCACGTAAGCGCAAGCTGATATACCAGAAGTGGTATCTCAACTTAGATACCACCCGATGCACACACGTTCAGCCGGTCCAAACCACCACAATGGGGACAGGCACCTTCGTGGTGGTCGCGCTGGCAACGGCGTTTCCCCAGATAAAACCTGCCAAAATAAACCTGTCCCTTTTTGGTAGGTTTGGGATGCTACAATCTGGCTTGTACTTGAAACGCATCAAAGGGGCCGCTATGGCAAAGGTAAAAATCAGCGACGTCGCGCGCGAGGCCGGGGTTTCGTTGGGCACGGTTTCCAACGCGCTCAACCACCCCGAAAAGCTGCGCCCCGAGACCCTCAAGCTCATCAACGAGACCATCAATCGCCTTGGCTACCTGCCCAACCAAAGCGCCCGTCAGCTCGCGGGCGGCGCCACCAAGTCCTTTGGCCTGGTGCTCCCCCGTCTCGATCACGGCTTTTCGCTCCAAATCGCCAGCGGCGCCCACAACGAGGCCCGCAAGCACGGCTACGACTTGCTCATCGCCAACGCCGATAACGACGATATTCTCGAGGACCATTACCTGCGCTACTTTATGGGCACGCAGATGTCCGGCGTCATGGTTCAGCCCATGGCGTCCCCCGACTGGCATCCGGCCATGACTAAAATGCCCGTGCCGATCGTCCATCTGGACATCCACTGTTCCGAGCCCGGCTACTACGTAGCGGCCGACAACGAGGCCCAAGGTCGCATCATTGCCGAGCTCGCCATCGCCCGCGGCGCACACCATATTGTCGTCGTCGGCCGAGCAGCATTTATGCAGCTCACCCTACGCGTGCTTGGCATTCACAAGGCCCTCGCTCTGCACCCCGATATCAAGATCGAAGTCATCGACGCCGGCGAATGGAATACCGCTGCCGACGGCTACGGCATCGGTGCCCAAATCGCCGAGCGCCCCGCGAACGAACGCCCCGATTTTGTCGTCGGCCTGACCGACGTGTTGGCCTCGGGCGTTATCTCGGCGCTGGTCGACAAGGGCATCTCTGTCCCCGGGCAAGTACGCGTAGCAGGTTGCGATGGCAACCCACTCGCTTGGAGCGGATCGGTCCCGCTCACTACGGTAGCGCCCCCGGGCTACGAGATTGGCCGCAAGGGCGTTCAATTGCTGATGGAGCAAATCGAGAACAAGGCGCCGGCGAAGCCCAAGCACGTCCACATCGGCTCTGCCGCGCGCACCGTCACCGCAGTCACCGCCGCCGAGGACATCAACCGCCAAGAACTCGTGCGGCCGTTCCTGCTGGAACGCGCCAGCACCCAGGCAAGCAGCCAGACCGACGCCACGGCCATCAACCTCGGTGCGTATCTATAGCACGCCCGCAAGTATGCTAAGTCGCCGCTCAAGCAAAAGAGGCCCGACCATTGCCGGCCCCCTTTTGCTTGAGCGCAAACATGGGCAATTGCTCGTTTCAACACCGCAATTGTCTAGCGCACGGCCTTGACTGCCGCTGCCAGGTCGAATAGCGTATCGAGCACGGCCTCGCAGCCATCCACCACGTCCTGCGGCAGCGGCACGATATCGGGGACGGCAAAGACGTGGCATCCGGCCGTGATGCCCGAGACGCAGCCGTTGCGCGAATCCTCGACCACGGCACATTCCTCGGGAGCAAAGCCCGCGCGCTCGCAGGCGAGCAAATACATCTCGGGGTCGGGCTTGCCGTGCACGACGTCCTCACCGCAGGTCACCGTTTCAAACTTGTCAAAGAGGCCGAATGCTCTAAGGTTGCGCTCGGCCGTAACATGGCGCGATGACGTTGCAAGGCCTACGTGATAGCCCGCAGCCAACAGCTCGTCTATGCACTCGGCAGCGCCGGCCTTAAGTTCCAGATCGGTCTTGACCATCTCGTCGCGAATCTCCTTGTGGCGGACATAGATCGCCTCGGCGGTCTCGTGGCTGCCGTAATGCTTATCGAGGATGTCCATGACATCGGGTAGCGTGCGACCGATAAACTGATGGATCAGCGCATCATCAATCGCGAGCCCCAGCTCAGCGGCGCCTGCCTTCCAGGCCCTAATCCCCAAACGCTCGGTATCGACCAGCGTTCCATCCATGTCAAAAATAACAGCCTTGATCATATCGGTCCCCCTCGCCGGATTGCATTACTGCCACTCTACCGCACTTTACAAGCTTGTATATAACGTATATAGCATATTGCACTTTCGTTACATAGCTGGAAGTCTTATGACAAGCAGCTCGGTGGGATTATAGTTTCATCCGAGCTTTAATAACTGTAAGGAACTTTCATGCTTTCAGACACCGCCGCACCCGCAGAGGAGCTTCAGGACAAACTCGCAGCACTCGAGCAGCTGCTTTTGGCATACGGACGCGTCGCCATCGGCTTTTCCGGCGGCGTTGACAGCAGTTTTTTGGCCGCCGTATGCGCCCGCATCATGCCTACCAATACCCTCCTCGTCCATCTCACCACGCCGCTCATCGGCACGCCCGAACAGGCTTCGTTTGAGCAGTCCGTTGATGGACAGGCCAATGAGGGGCCGCATTTTAAGCTCCCCGTGCTCAATCTTTCGGTCGATCAGCTGCAGCTCCCCCAGGTAGCCTGCAACGATGCCAATCGCTGCTACCACTGCAAGCACGCCGGCTTTACCGCCATCGTCAACCACGCCAAGTCGCTCGGCTTTCCCACCGTCATCGATGGCAGCAATGCAAGTGATCGCGGCGACTACCGCCCTGGTATGCGCGCGGCAAAAGAGCTCGGCGTACGCTCCCCTCTCATGGAGGTCGGCTTTACCAAGGACGAAGAGCGCGAGCTGCTGCGCGCATGGGGCTATCCCGTTTGGAACCTGCCGGCGGGAGCATGTCTTGCCACGCGCGTTCCCACGGGCGAGGAGCTTACGCGCGAGAAGGTCGATTTAATCCGCGCCTGCGAGGATTACCTGCACGATCTTGATCTGGCACAGGTACGCGCGCGCTTGGTCGGCGGCTGCATGCATATCGAGGCCGCACCCGCAGATGTTGCCAAGATTGCCGCCCTCGGCGGTGCCGCCATCGACGACAAGGGCAAGACCCCGCTGCCCGCCGTTATCGAGTCCGCGCTGCGCGAGCTGGGCTGCGACCATATCTCCCCCGAGGTTACCCCCTACATTCACGGTGCCATGAATCTTTAGGCTACGCCGTTTTACAAACGGCGTAACTGCTCGGCGCTGCGCAGGCCCCGGGCACGGCAATCTGACGTTCAACTTCACGGGCGCGACCAAAAGGTCAGCGCCCGCTTGTTTCACGTCACCTTACCGCATCCGGAGCCCGCTCGCTCGCATATGCTCAACCTGCACTGCGTTAACTGACCTGCCAAAAAGGGACAGGTTTGTTTTGGCAGGTTTTATCTGGGGAAATATCGCGAGGCAGTCGCTCCCCTAGCACCCATCTAACTTCGAGAGGCACTAGAGAGGCGACCCGGCTGCATCTACTTCTTCCGATATCGGCGGTTACGACTCGTCGATGAACCCATTACTTCGATGAGTCCTTTATCCGCCATTTTTGGCAGATGGTAACGGACAGACGAAATTTTGACCCCCGATGCAACCGCTATTTCTCGCGCCGTCATATCCACTTCGGCGCTGAGAGCCTCCAGGATCCTATCCGCTGTCGAAGCTGACGATTCTCTGCCCATATCGATAATCTCAAACGTGTCTTTGCCACATTTTGACAGGACATGTTTATCGACAAGATCCCCGCAGATCAGGCGAATGTCATCCGAATCCCACTTCAGGGCCTCTCGTATTTTTTGAACATCGCATACGCACCCATGCTCCCGCATAAACATGAGCAATGTTTCCTCGCGATCCGTCAGCTCGGTACCCACATGGCTCTGAATCCACGTACGGTTTTCAGCAAGCTCCGCCCCGTGCCGGGAAAGCAGCACCGTAAACGAATCGGCCTTAACGATAAATTTCGGCCTGCCAAGCGAACGAGACTCCATCTCGCGAATCATAGCCGGGATACCAGATCCCTGGCTTTCCGCAACGGCCCCCTCGGCATGCTCTAACGGCGTCGCCCCCATTAGGCTCATGAGCTTTGGGTTTCGACAGCGCGATTCCCCGTCTGCAAGATTGTCCACCGTCTTTCCGCCCCAAAGCCCGCCAGGGTTTTTGATCTCTATTCTGTCTGGATAGATATCGACACTCACGGCCTGCCCCACAAACATGGGCGAATATTCTCGATGGATGCAGGCATTTGCCAAGGCCTCGCGCAAAACCTCCTGGGGAACTTCCCAATCCTCCCTTCTGCCAGCACCTTGCACTATCGCCGCTTTGCGCAAGTTTCGTCCAATCGCGGCAAGGGCATCTTCGATGCAAGCCGGAATCGGGCCATCGCACAACTGGCGGTCAATAAACCGGGGTTGCCCGGGTGCAGATTTTTCCACATCGGAATGAACGGCGACATCGATCATCAGTTTGGGATAGAACTGCTGGGGGTAAATTCCCGCCGACAGAAGCCCCGCGAGCTTCACGGCGCCATCCTTTGTAGTGATATTGAGTCTGACCAGCTGCTTTTCCAGCGTATCGGCCCCGCGCAAAACGCGCGGGGTCTGCAGCCGGCGATTTGCGATAATAGACCGCACGACATCTGGATCCAAATCCTCGACCGTTGCCTCCGAAACCACCGTGCCGTCTGCATCGCTCGGAAGCAACGCACTCTGCAGCTCATATAGCTCAGCGGGTGACATCTTGATATCTTTATCATCCACGCGCTTGTAGCTACCGTTCTGCACGCCGCGCGCGCCGATATAGCAAGGCTTCGCTTTAAGCTCAAGTTCAAAGATGCGCACCAGAAGCACCTGGAGCCCGTCGACCTCGCCTCGATCAAGCTCGTACCGCGGCGCATGGGTCACCACTGCCGCTGAGCCTCCGTCTCCGATACCCGAAACAAACTGATCGCGCACCCTATCGATAGCAAAGTTAGCCGAAGGAACAAATCCTTCGGCTTCATTCAGGCCCAAAATAATGAGCCCACCCGCAGTGTTCGCAAAAGCGCTCACTGTCTCCCATACGTCTGCGCTCAATTTATTCGTGCAGGCTTTAACTTCTACCGATGCGTCATCAGTCCCCCGCCTGCGAAGGCGCTCAACGATAAGGCCAAGAGGTTCATCCAGCAGCATTGGCATTCCGCCTCTCTAAAACAATAGAGTTATCTCTCTAAAGTGTAGTATATCTCTCTAACTTTAGAGAGATAAGCACCTTATTTTAGAGAGACATTTAGAGAGATGTATCGAATTCTCTGGTAGATTGCCCAATGTTATCTCTTTAACTGGCTTTCTCTTTAGAGAGACGAGCGCGACCTCTCTAATCATGGGCTCCACTCTTTAAGGTGCACACTTCCTAACCGTGCCCTAAGTTGCGGTGAAATAGTCCCCGATTAACCTGCCAAAAAGGAACAGGTTTATTTTGGTAGGTTTTATCTGGGGAAACGCCGAATAGCCCCACATCAACAACTGCCGCAGCTCCATATGAGACAAATGAATCAGTAGCGTTTGTCTCAAATCTTAAGTATTTGTTCGACAGAACGGCCCTTGCCGGCTCCTGCTAGACTGGTAGATTCCCAACCGTCCATCCAGGAGCCGCAATGTCGCGCAAGTCCGCCTACAAGCAAGTACTTTCCATCGGCGCCGCCGTGGTGCTGGGGTTTGCGCTGTTCACAGGGTCGCTCGACGGAGCGCCCAAGTTGTTGTCGCCGCAAAGTGATGAACAGGCGGCAGCTCTGGCCGAAAAACAAAACGAAAGTCCCAGCCGCACCGACGACGAGGCGGACCTGGTTGCCCGACTCGAATCGGGGACAGCGATCTCCTCGGACTCTCAAAACAGCCAGGACGCTGGCGATGGCTCCGATTCCGCCGCAACCGACACCGGCGACGACGCCTCCGCGGGCAGTGCCGCCACCCCCATCGACGAGGTGGAAAACCCCGATCTCGACCGCGCCCGCGGCGTATATCTCAGCAGCATTCCCGACTACGCCGGCAACCCCTACGTTGCCCTTCGTGCCGACAGCACGCACCCGCTCGGCACACCATCATTCACGCTCGATGAATACGAGCGCGCTACAGAAGAGGGTTGCTTTAAGAAGTTCTCCAAGCTCGACAGTTTGGGCCGCACCCGCAAAGCGCTCGCCTGCGTAGGCCCCGAATCGCTCGGCCAGGGCAAGCGCGGCGATATCTCGCGCATCCACCCCGCCGGCTGGCGCCAGCAGCGCTACGACTTTATTCCGGGCCAGAGCCTCTACAACCGCTGCCACCTTATCGCCTGGTCGCTCTGCGGCGAAAACGCCAACCGTAAGAATCTCCTCACCGGCACGCGCTATCTCAACGAGACGGGCATGCTACCGTTTGAAGAGCAGATTCTCAACTACATCCACGACACGGGCAACCATGTTCTCTATCGCGTCACGCCCATGTATAACGAAGAGGAACTCGTCTGCCGTGGCGTGCGCCTTGAGGCGCAATCGGTCGAGGACCACGGCAGGACCCTCTGTTTCCACGTATATTGCTACAACCTGCAGCCGCATGTGCAGATCGACTACGCCACCGGCCGCAATCAGGCCTCGGGAGACTAGGGCCGACCAAGCTGCCCCAAAACCTACCATGATCCGTTTTCCTCCGCCCCCTAGGGATCAAAAGGGGCCGCCCTGGATTGCCCAGAGCGGCCCTTGCCTCGGCATGTATATTACAGGCAAAGTCACACGCTACTTGGCGCGGCCCTCCTCATAGCGCTCAACCAGCTTGGCCTGAACGTCATAAGGCACCTGCTCGTAGCCTGCAGGCTTCATGGTAAAGTCGCCCGTGCCGCGCGTGATAGAGCGCAGACGCGTCGAGTAATCCGTCAGCTCGGCCAGCGGCGCCTGCGCGATGACCACGGTATCGCCGCGCTCATCGGTCTCCATACCCGTCACGCGACCGCGCGAGGCCGAGATGTCGCCCATCACGGCGCCGGCGTAGCTCTCGGGGATCGTCACCGTGATTTCCTCGATGGGTTCCAGCACCACCGGGTCGGCATCGGCACACGCCTTGCGCAGGCCGATGCGAGCTGCCGCGCGGAACGCCATCTCGTTGGAGTCGACGCTGTGATACGAGCCGTCGTACACAGCCACGCGAATGCCCGTGAGCGGATAGCCGGCAATGATGCCGTCCTTCATGGTCTCCTGGACGCCCTTGTCCACGGCGGGGATCAGCGAGCGCGGAATGCGACCGCCCACGACCTCGTCCACAAACTCATAGCCATCGCTCGTGCCGTCGGGTCCAATGAGCGGCTCAACGCGCAGCCAGCAGTCACCATACTGGCCGGCGCCGCCTGTCTGCTTCTTATGGCGACCCTGGGCACTTGCCGTGCGGCGAATAGTCTCGCGATACGGGATGCGGATCGGCACGCTCTTGGCCACGACCTTGGTGCGATCCTCAAGGCGATTGAGCAGGACCGAAACCTGCGCCTCACCCACGGCGGAGATGATAGTCTGGCCGGTCTCCTCGTCACGATCGATGCTCATGGTCGGATCGGCCTTGCAGGCCTTCTCAATAAACGTGTAGAGCTTCTCTTCGTCCCCGCGATTCTCGGCCTCGATGGCAATGCGGTACTGCGAGTTGGGGAACTTAAACGCCGCAGCCTCGACCTTGCCGGTAATCGAGAGCGTATCGCCCGTCTCGGCCGCCAGCTTGGGTGCCACGATAATGTCGCCGGCATAAGCGTGGCCAACCTCGGTCATATCGCGGCCGCACATCACATACAGGTGAGCCAGACGATCGCTCTTGCGGGTACGCGCATTGATCAGCTCAAGGCCCGGCTCAAGCGTACCCGTCAGCACCTTGATAAAGCTGATGCGACCCTGCTGCGGATCAGCCAGGGTCTTAAACACAAAGGCCACCGGGCGGTCATCGTCACTCGAGATTTTGAGCGAATCGCCGTCGATAAGCGGCATCTCGCCGTAGTCGGTCGGCGCCGGGAAGTACGTCGCGATGTCGTCCATCAGCGAGTTGACGCCCTGCTCCTTAATGCAATCGCCCGCAAAGACCGGCACAAAGATGCGCTCGGCAATCGCCTTCGACAGCAAGCCCTCAAGCTCCTCCTGCGTCAGCGTCTCCTCGCCTTCCAGGTACTTCATCATCAGCTCATCGTCGGCCTCGGCCACCAACTCGCACAGATGGTCATGGGCCTCCTCGGCCTGGGCACGATACTCCTCGGGAATCTCCGACTCAACGGCTTCGGTGCCGTTGCAATGGCGCGCCTTCATGCGCACCAGGTCGATGATGCCGTCAAAGTCCTCGCCCTCGCCCCAGGGAAGGGTCACGGCGCCCAGGCGCGTGCCAAAGCGCTCCTGCAGCAGGTCCATCGTGGTCGCAAAGCTGGCCTCGGAGCGCGACAGGCGGTTTACGAACACCGCACGCGCCAGGCGCAGGTCCTCGGCGGCATACCAGAGCTTAACCGTCGTAGGCTGCGGGCCGGCCTCGGCGTCGACCACAAACAGAGCCGTCTCGCAGACGCTCATCGCGGCAAAGGCGTCGCCGATAAAATCGGGGTAGCACGGGGCATCGAGCACATTGATGCGCGCGCCCTTCCAGTCGATCGGCGCGATGGTCGTCGAGATGGAGAATGAACGCTTGACCTCTTCAGGGTCATAGTCGAGCGTGGGCTTGGTGCCGTCGTGGCCGCCCAGGCGGGCAGTCTTGCCGGAAAGGTGGAGCATGGCCTCGGCGAGTGAAGTCTTGCCCACCCCGCCTTGGCCTACGAGCACCACGTTCCTTACATTGCCGGTCTTGGGAGCACCCATGATGACCTCCTTGCAGGGCCGCGCGCAATGCGCGACGCCAACGGGGAGAGTTCGCGGTCGGTGCCATCCCGGGAGCAGCATGGTCGGCAACCGAGCCGACTCACCCTCCAAATGTCCTATGCCACCACCCTACCCTCACGGGCGGCCGTCCATGCATACCTTTCGGCGCACGTATGAATACAGGCGGCGAGAGGAAGAGACAAGCTTGTGAGGCGATTATTGAACCCCGTCGATGCAAACAAAAAGCCGCCACAGACCGTAAGACCTGCGACGGCTTCGCCTCAATTAATAGTTGAGTAAATACCTGAGCCTATCCCTCGATACGGCTCAAGAACTCACGGGTGCGCTGCTCACGCGGATGGTCGATGACCTGCTCGGCAGGACCCTCCTCGACAATGCGGCCGCCATCCATAAAGACCACGCGGTCGGCAACATCGCGCGCAAACTGCATCGCGTGGGTCACGATTACCATCGTCATATTCTGCGCGGCAAGGTCTTTAATGACATGCAGCACCTCGGCCGTCAGCTCGGGATCGAGTGCCGAGGTTGGCTCGTCAAAGAATAAGATTTCCGGATCGAGCGCCAGGGCGCGGGCAATACTCACGCGCTGTTGCTGACCGCCCGAAAGCTCACACGGAACCTTGTTCTCGTTGCCCGTAAGCCCCATCTGCGCGATCAACTCGCGCGCACGAGCTTCCGCCTGCTCGCGCGGGCGCTTAAGCACGCGGATCGGCGCGTCGATGATGTTTTTCATCACGGTATAGTGCGGGAACAGGTTGTAATTTTGGAACACCAAGCCGAATCGCGAGCGTGCCCGCTTGGGCACATCGCCCTTCGCATAGACCGCGCCCGAACCCGCATCCGTCGCAACGGCAAGGTCACCAAACGAGAGCGAGCCTCCGTCGAGTGTCTCGAGCAGCGTGGCACACCGCAGCAGCGTGGACTTGCCGCCGCCCGAAGGCCCGATAATCGCCACGACCTCGCCACGCTTCACCTCGAGCGAGATATCCTTGAGCACCTCATTGCCGCCAAACGCCTTACGCGCGTTTTCGATTTTCATCACTGAGTTAGTCATGATAATAGTCCAGCTTCTTTTCGGCGGCGCCCAGCAGCATCTCGACCACAAAGTTAAAAATCCAGTAGATCAGCGCCGCGATCGCAAACGGCACCATGCTCACCTGCGAGGCGACCAGCGCCTTGGCCGTCGAGAACATCTCACCCACGCCAATGGCAAACGCCAGCGACGTGTCCTTGACCAGCGTGATGATCTCGTTGCCCATCGCCGGCAGAATACGCTTGGCGACCTGCGGCATCACGATATACAGAAACGTCTGCACGCGCGAATAGCCCAGCGCCTCGGCAGCCTCGTATTGACCGTGCGGAATGGACTGCAAGCCCGAGCGATAGATCTCGGCAAAGTAACCGGCGTAGTTGATGATGAACGCCACGACGCACGCCGTCCACTTGGAATCGGGCGTGAGCGAAATGCCAAACACGTAGTACGGGGCAAAGTAGATGGCAAACATCTGCAGCATGAGCGGCGTGCCACGCATGACCGAGATATAGATGCGCGCAATCCAGCGAAGCGGCGCGATTTTGCTCATGCGCATAAACGCCACGGGAATTCCCAGCGGAATCGACCCGAGCAGCGTCAGCACAAACAGCTGCAAACTGACCAAGAATCCCTGGCCAAGCATCTGCATCATGACTTGGATAGACAACCTAAGCTCTCTTTCGCGACAACAGAACAGCAAACCCAATGCTAAAGCGGGTTTTCCAGGTGCTCGAGTTTGCCGTGAAAGAGGAGCGCCGCGTACTAAATGTACGCAAGCGACGGTTTGAACGGCAAAATCGGGTGCCTGGGAAAGCCGCTATTTCAGAACCCAGTTGTCGAAGGAAAGACCGTAATCCGCATACTTGTCGCACAGGTCCTTGACCGTGCCGTCCTCGTAGAGTGCCTTGAGCGACTCGGTCACGGCGTCGGCCGACTTGGTGTCGCCCTTCTTAAAGCCGACGGCGTAGTGCTCGCTGGACAGCGGCTCATCAAGCTGCGTATAAGCATCGGGCTTGGCGGCGAGCTGATACTGGGCAATCGAAAGGTCGCAAGCCACGGCATCGACCGCGCCGCTCTCGAGCTGCATAAAGGCCGTGTTGTACTCGCCGATCGTGTCGAGCGTGGCAAACGTCGCCGCCAGATCCTTCTGGTCGCCCTCGAGCACATCCTGCGCAGCGGAATCGGTCTGGGTAATCACGGTCTTGCCGGCAAGATCGTCCCAGCTCTTGATGCCTGCATCCTTCTTTACCACCAGCACCTGCTCGTTGAGCATGTACGGCTCGGAGAACGTATAGTCATCCTCACGGCCCTCCATGGTAAAGCCGTTCCAGATGCAGTTGATGGCGCCCGAGTTAAGCAGCGTATCCTTGGCGTCCCAGTCGATGGCCTCGTATTTGACCTCCCAGCCCTGCTTATCAGCGACAGCCTTGGCCAGATCGAGGTCAAAACCAGTGTACTCGCCGTCGTCGCCCACAAAGCCGTACGGAGGATAGGACTTATCAAAGCCCACCACGAGCTTCTTGGACTCCGCAGCGCCCTTCACATCCTTGGCCGCGGCAGAGCCAGCAGCGGAGCCCTTGCCGGCACCACCGCCGCAACCGACAAGACCAAGGCCAAGCACCGTGGCAAGCGAGCCGGCTAGACCAACAAACTGACGACGAGACATATCGGTATTCATGGTATTCCCCCTTGATGGCACTTTAGTTAGGTAAAGTGAGTCATGTAACGTTCAGAATCATACACTCTACCTTGATAAAGTACAAGGGATGGTTTGCCCGGCATGGGCGGGGAGCGGCGCGTAATTAAGTTTCCTGCTCTACAGTCCTGCGCAAGACGGAAAGCACGCATGGAGCACCCGGCTGAGTGGCGCCCGGCGCGGAGTTTAATTTGCTGCTCTACAGTCCTGCTCACGACGGAGGCCACATTAAGTGGCCTCCTGTTCGTGCGGAACTCGCGACAAATTAAACTCCGCGCCGGGCGCCACTTAGCCGGGAGGCAACGTGCTCGGAACCTTAAATAGCCTCCTCTCCAAACGGGCACGTTGAATGCACGGTACAATTGCTTCGGACTTTTCTTTTATTTAATAGTGGGGTTAATTCATGGCAGAATCTCGTGCGGAGCGTAAGGCTCGTCGTGCTTTGATCGAAGCAGCTGAGGGGTCGGAGGAGAAATCTTCTACGAAATCCAAGTCTTCTAAAGCTGCAAAAAGCAAATCGGCTAAGGGCAAGGCTAAGGCCAAGCGTCCCGGCTCTCGTCGGAACGAGGATAAGGCATCTCAGACTCGCTCCAAGCGCCCGTATAAGAATCCGGTTCCGTCTGCGCGTAAGGCCGTTGATTCCAAGTCTCCTTGTTCCATCATGAAAGCTTGCGGTGGGTGTACGGCGCTCAATCGTCCTTATAAGAAGCAGCTCGCCGCCAAGCAGGCTGCTATGGAGGAGCTTTTTGCTTCGCTTTGTGAGCGTGAGGGCATTGCTGTAGATCCTATTCGTGGCATGGGTGTCACCCTGGGCGACCCGGGCAAATATCCTGCGCCGCGCGGTTTTCGCCATAAGGCCGCCACTCCCTTTGCTCCCGGTAAGGAGGGCGCTGTCCGTTGCGGTTTCTTTGAGCGCGGCACGCACAGAATCGTTGCTGTTCCCGAATGCCCCGTCGAGGCACCGGGCGCCCGACAGATTCTTAACGGCATCGCGCGTGAGGCTGAGCGCCTGCACATTCCCGCCTTTAACGAGGACAAGCACCTGGGCTTGCTTCGCTATGCCATCGTTCGCTGCGGTTGGCGTACCGACCAGATCATGGTCACCCTCGTGACCGCTCAGCGCGACCTACCGCATGCGCAGGAGTTCTTTGAGGCTGTCGCCGCACTCGATTCGCATATCGTCACCGTCGCCCAAAACATCAACGGTCGCCCCGGCAATGCCATCTTGGGCGAGGAGACTCGTATCGTCTATGGCGCCGAATGCATGCGCGATCAGTTGCTCGGCTGCGAATTCGACATCTCCCCCACCGCGTTTTATCAGACCAACCCGCAGCAGACCGAACTGCTCTATCGGCTCGCTATCGACGGTATGGATCTGCACCAGGGCGATGTGCTTATGGATGCCTACTGCGGCAGCGGCACCATCGGTCTTTGCGCAGCCAAAGATGCCCAGAACAAGGGTATCGGCATTATGCTGCTCGGCGTGGAGCGCAACCCGGCGGGCATTGCCGATGCACGTCGCAATGCCGAGCTCAACGGCCTCACCCGCAGCGCTTGGTTTATGGCCGACGACGCCACCGATTACATCCTGGATGCCGCCGATAACAACGAGCGGGTCGATGTCCTTTCCATCGATCCGCCGCGCGCCGGCTCCACGCCCGAGTTCCTCGAAGCTGCCTGCGCGCTTAAGCCGCGCCGCATCACCTATATCAGCTGCAACCCCGTAACTCAAGAGCGCGACCTGCATCGGCTCCTCGACGGAGGCTATTGCCTGCTCAAGATCACGCCCGTCGACATGTTCCCTCACACCGACCACACCGAAACCGTAGCGGTCCTCGAACGCCGCTAACCGACCTCAGTAGATTTTTGGGACAAGAAAGGGGGCGACCCGCCTGGGCCGCCCCCTTCGCTTGGTTTATAAACTCCGCTACATCCCCTTGCGCAGATCGCACACGCCGGCTGCCGCCATCTCGCGCAGCAGCGTCTCGCGGTCGCGCGTCACGATCAAATCCAGCGGGAAGTGAATCTCGTCGAGCATCTTGCGCGCGTGATCGAGCTTGCCAATGGCCATGCCAATGTGGGCATCGGTTGACACGCCAATGCCCACGCCCAGCTCGGCGCAGCACTCGGCGATCTTGCGGCATACGGCCCAATGCTCAGTGTCGACACCGTGTTCAAGACTATGGTTGTTGATCTCGATAATCTTGTGCTTGGCCTTAGCTGCCAACAGCACCTCGTCGATATCGAACGGCACGCCCGAACGCCCCGTGTGACCCAGCATGAACACCTTGGGGTGCTCCAGGGCATTGATATACATCTCGGTCGTCTGGGCCAGCGTCGCGCCTTCAGCAATCTGCGGATTATGCACGCTCGCAACCAAATAATCCAAATTTCGCGTAACCAAATCGAACAGCGAATGCTGACGGCTGTACGAATCGCCGGCAATATCGAGCGTGACAGGAGTGTCCTCGCCAAACAGGCTTCCGTCCAGCGAAACGATATCGGCCTCGGCACCACGCAGCACCAGCACGCCGCTCCAAATGCGCGGCCAGATATCCTGGTTGATAAAGAATTGGTAACTGCGCAGGTCATTGGGGCAAGCCGTAACCATAGAGCTCAGATGGTCGGCAGATCCGAGCACCTGCAGGCCACGCTCTGCCGCCCAGTACACATTCTCCTCAATGGTCGAATATGCATGCGCAGAGAATATCGTATGGGTATGAATGTCACAAGAAAGCAGGTAGGGCATCAGGTCTCCTTATCTGGCACGGCCGTCGCTTATATTCATTGTACGCATAGCCTTCGATAGTCGTAAAACCACTCCATCCCAAAGACACAACGTCCATGACAACGGGGTCTGGCTTAACACCAAACCCCGTTTCACGTAAAACATTGTAGGCAGAGCGCTTTACTTTTAACGATACTCGTCCGCCAACTGTTTCCAAGCGGGTAGCGAATTGATAATCGTTTCGTAACTCACGCAATAGCCCAGGCGGAACCAACCCGGCATACCAAAGCTGTCCGAGGGAACCGCAAGCAACTCATACTTCTTTGCACGCTCGCAAAACGCATTCGCATCGGGTTCCAGCGCCTTCACCCACAGGTAGAATGCACCATCCGGCTCAACATAGGTGTAGCCGTACTCCGCTAGTGCGTCGGTAAGCGCGGTGCGGTTGCGCGCATAGGCCTCGACATCACTCGGCTCATCGATGCAATCGATGATTACGCGCTGGAAGAGTGCCGGTGCGCATACAAAACCTAGCGTACGGGCAGCACCCGCAACAGCCGGCATCAGACGGGCAGCCTGCGGATTGGTGTTGGGAACCAAGATCCACCCCACGCGCTCGCCCGGCAGCGACAGCGACTTGGAATACGAGTAGCACACGATGGTGTGCTCGTAGATCGAGGGCACCCAAGGCACCTCGGCACCGTACACAATCTCGCGGTACGGCTCATCCGAGATGAGCATAATCGGATTCTCGGGATCGCGCTGAGCGTTGGCCTCGCGCAGAACATTGGCCAGTCGCGTCAGCGTGTCGCATGTATATACGGCACCGGTCGGATTGTTGGGAGAGTCAATGATGACGGCCGCCGTCTTATCGCTGATCGCCTTGAGCACGTTGTCCACGCTCAGCTGGAACGTATCTTCATCGGCGAGCGCCTCAACACACGTACAGCCGGCCTTCTCAATCCAAACGCGATACTCCGGAAAGTACGGGGCGATAACAATAACCTCGTCGCCCGGGTTCGTAACGGCGTTGAGCGTGCAGGTGAGCGAAGCCGCGGCACCCACCGTCATAAATACGTCTTTGCCCTCATAGCTCGTGCCAAAGCGGCGGTTGAGCGATTCGGCCACAGCGGCACGACATTGCGGCAGGCCCGGTGCGGGCGTGTAACCGTGCAGCTGGTCGCTCGGCAGCTCCAGGGCCTTCTTAATCGACTCAGCCACAGCAGCGGGCGCCGGAACGCTCGGATTGCCCAGCGAAAAATCGAATACGTTTTCCGCACCGATCTGCGCCTTGCGCTCAAGGCCATAGCTAAAAATCTCACGGATGATGGAGCTTTCCGCGCCGCGAGCATACATAGTTTCGTTGATCATCTGTTCCCCTTTCGCATAGGCGCTATTGTACGCTTTAGCCGAGCAAAGTGCCGCAGCAATGTTAATTGGGGACAGACTTAAATGCGTGAAAACGCTCATTTAAGTCTGTCCCCAATCAACAGACGGCCCCATATCGCTCAAAAGAAAAAAGGCTTATAGGACAAAATGTGTGTCCCGATAGAACACCCGTTTCCATCCATTAATCCAGCCAGAACGGGTACGGGTCCCTGTGGTGGAGGTCCTCCCACACGGCCCTGTCGCCCCACTCCGGCCCTCCGTCCTCGCGCGACGGCGAGGCGGAGTAGACGCTGAACAGGAAGTCGATGTCCGCGTCGGTCGGCATCGTGGCGAGCTTCTCGCGCGCCGTCCTCGCGTCCCCCGAGTGCGCGTGGCACCACCAGAACACCGCCTTCACGCGCTTGACCGACGTCAGCCCCCGGTGGTTGCGCAGGACGGCCCCCGGCTGCGAGTTCACCCCTCCCTCGATCATGTTGTTGGTCGACGGCAGCGGGCCGGCCTTGGCCAGGGCGGGGTCGAGGTAGGTGAACAGCGTCCCCGCCGACACCGGCGACGACAGCGACGAGCGCGCCCGCCTCAGCCTCTCGTGGGTGTAGACCCTCCTGCCGTCCACCACGGTCCTGTCCTCCAGGAAGTCGGCCCAGAACCCGCACCAGTCGAGGTAGCGCTCGACCCAGAGCTCGGCCCGGTGCAGCGTCTCGTGTTAGCGTCAATCTATTTTTCACCAGTTTCGCTAAACAGGCGCACCGTTCGCGCAAAGGCGGTTTCACCGGTTGCGCTAACGTATTTTCACCGATTCCGGTCACGGCTTGACGGGCCCGTCCCTCGGCAGGTCCTTCAG
>DXLW01000018.1:0-66312 GCA_019414505.1 Collinsella sp. | reverse complement strand
CCTCGCAGTATCCGGTTCTCAAGGTGCACGCCTGCGCTGGTTCCCGGTTCCACCGGGCCGCGCGGCAAGGAGATATATTGCCAGACCGGAGGGGCCCCGTGGGCGGGAATCGCGCACTCCATATTTTGTTCACAAATGAATAGGTCCCTCAGTCGCATCACTGAGGTTAAAACTGAAGCATTGGCTTCTGATATTGGCGATGACCAGCTGTTTTATGTGTATTGAGACATCGGTCATCTCTGGAGCGCTACTTTACTCCAAAGGCATCAGTTATTTGTTTCCCATCGGTAAAAGGCGGGTTTTGTTCGCCAAGCGTTCTTATATATAGCTAGATACGGGTTCGAACCCGTGCACCGGCAACAAAAAAGACGGCCAACCGAAGTTGACCGTCTCAACAATCTTTGGGTGGGCCGTCAGGGGTTCAGCCTGCTTCGCAGGCGGCCGCTGCGGCGCTTTCGCGCCTTGCGCGCTGCGCTGGCAAACGCTCACGCGTTTACTCAGCTCCGCGCCCCGACGGGTCCGAACCCATGAAAGGGCGACAAAAAAGACGGCCAACCGAAGTTGACCGTCTCAACAATCTTTGGGTGGGCCGTCAGGGGTTCGAACCCTGGACCTTGGGATTAAAAGTCCCCTGCTCTGCCAGCTGAGCTAACGGCCCGCGGGTGGCATTGTACCACGGTCTGGGACTATTCCCAACTCCATTGGCCGTTCTGGAAAATCACAACTTCACGTCCATCAGGCGTAATGCCCGTAATATCGATGTCGTCCGTGCCGATCATAAAATCAACGTGCGTGCTCGAGACGTTAA
Source organism: Collinsella sp. (assembly GCA_019414505.1). Lineage (GTDB taxonomy): Bacteria > Actinomycetota > Coriobacteriia > Coriobacteriales > Coriobacteriaceae > Collinsella. The sequence goes on along the minus strand of DXLW01000018.1, from coordinate 65,504 downwards.
CGCCATGCTCCAGGAGCTCCTCCTTGGACATGTCATACCCACCCTCGATGCATTCGGGGAAACCGACACCTAGCGCGAGATGGCAGCTAGCGTTCTCGTCATAGAGCGTATCGTAGAACAGAACACCACTTTCGCGGATCGGCGTGTTCTTGGAAATGAGCGCGACCTCTCCCAGGTGAGCAGCGCCCTCGTCAGTATTGATGATACTTGCGAGCGTTGCCTTGCCCACGCGGGCGTCGTAGTCCACCACGCGGCCGCCCTCGAACTTAATCCAAAAATCGTCGACTTTATTGCCGTGGTGGATGAGCGGCATGGCCGAGTACACGATACCGTCGGCGCGCATGCGATCGGGCGAAGTGAAGACTTCCTCGGTGGGAATGTTGGGGAAGAAGGGGTGCCCATCGGGCGTCTTGCCCTTGCCGCCGGCCCACTCGTGACCTTTCGTCATGCCAATCGTCAGATCGGTTCCATTTGCCGCGGTGTAATGCAGGCAGTCGAAACGATTGTCGTTCAGGAAACGCAGGTTCTTTTCGAATGCGGCGTCATGGAGTTCCCAGTCGCTCTCTGGGTCCTGGCCATCGGCGCGCGCGGTGTGCAGAATCGCATTCCACAGCTTATAGATTGCAACCTCATCGGCGTCTCCCGGGAACACCTCGTGCGCCCAAGCCACGACCGGAGCGCCGGCGATGCACCACGAATTGATGTTGTAATCCAGTCCACGGCGGAAAACTTTGCACTGCGTATTCCTCGCCTTTGATGCCGCGGCCGGCTTGGCTGGATCGATGCCCTTGAGGGCCGCAGGATCCGCACCCTCAATAAAGACAAAGCAGGCACCATCCTGGGCCAAGGAATCCAGCTGCATGCGCTTCCACTCGGGCGTCTGCTCAAAATAGCCTTTCTCGACATGCTCGTACGTGAGCCTCGTCACGGCATCATCGGCCCAAATGACCGTCACGTGGCCGGCGCCGGCAGCATAGGCCTCCGCGACCACCACGCGCGCAAACGGCGCGCACTCGACCGGAGACTGAACGACGACCTCCTGGCCGGGCTTGACGTTTACGCCCTTGCGGACGACCAGGCGCGCGTAGTTTTTAATCTTGGGCTCCAGGGCCTTCATACCCTCCAGAGCCTCTTCGACCGTCAGGGCAGCTCGAATCATGTGCCACTCCATCTATCTATAGAACAGTAAAAAGGCGCGCCGCAAAAACGACGCGCCTTATATCTTAGCGATAAGTATGTATGCAAACGCTACTTCTTCTTGGAGTCCTTCTTGTCCTCCTCGGCAGCTGCGCGCTCGATAAGAGCGTTGAGCTTGTTCTCGGACATGCCCTCGGCCTGCGCGCGGTACATGTTGCGCAAGGGACGAATGCGAGCGAAGTCGTAGATAAAGTCACCTAAGATGATGACATAGGACAAAACAATGCCGACCATCTGGACGGGACTGGACACCGTGCCGCCGGGAGCGAAGTAGAGCGAAGCCCAAATTGCCACGACGAGCACCATGCCGATGGCGAGCACGGCCCACCAGATACGACGGCGCTTGGTGTAGTCCTCGTCCTGCTTGAGGAGGATATTCGACACCGTGTAGATGCGGTCCTCCTTGGCGCGCTGCTTAGCCTTGCGGGCGCGCTTCTCCTCTTTAGAGAGGCCCTCGAGGTTCTCACCCTTCTCGAGCTCTTTGCGGCGTGCCTTAGACGAAGCCGGCACGACGCGAACGGAGCTCGCTGCCTGGCGGGCGGGCTTAGCAGATGCGGCGGACTTGCGCGCAACCCCGGTAACTTCGTGGGATTGCGTGCGCTTGTTCGTGGCGCTACGGGTACTCACTTATGCGTTCTCCTTCATGCTTGTGAACTGGGAGCCCGTGATGATCTGGAAGGCCTCGCGATAGCGCTCGGACGTGCCATCGATGACCTCGGCGGGCAGGTGCGGGGTCTCCCCCGTCATATCCCAGTTGGCCTTGAGCCAATTGCGGACGAATTGCTTGTCGTAGCTAGGCTGGATCTTGCCCTCCTCGTAGCTGGCAGCAGGCCAGAAACGGCTGGAGTCGGGCGTGAGGCACTCGTCGATCAGCGTGACCTTGCCATCAATAACACCAAACTCGAACTTGGTGTCGGCAATGATGATGCCACGGGTCGCGGCGTACTCGGCAGCGGCCTTGTAGATCTTGAGGGAAAGGTCACGAATCTGCGTGGCGATGTCCTCGCCCACGATCTCGCAGCAACGCTCGAACGAGATGTTCTCGTCGTGGTCACCGATCTCGGCCTTCGTGGACGGCGTGAACAGCGGCTCAGGAAGCTTGGAAGCCTCGGTCAGGCCCTCAGGCAGCTGGATGCCGCAGACGGTGCCGTTCTCGTCGTAGGTCTTCTTGCCCGAACCGGTCAGATAGCCGCGGACGATGCACTCGATAGGAATCGTCTGGGCCTTCTTAACCAGCATGGCGCGGCCAGCGAGGTAGTCACGATACTCAGCAAACTCCTCGGGGAAATCCGCCGGGTCGATGGAAACGAGATGGTTGGGGACGATGTCGGCAAACTTATCGAACCAGAATGCCGAGATGCGATTGAGCACCTCTCCCTTAAACGGAATCTCGTCGGGAAGAATGAAGTCGAACGCAGAAATGCGGTCGGTGGCGACCATCAGCAGGTTTTCACCGGCATCGTAGATATCACGAACCTTGCCACGGGAATCCGGACGACGCTCCATCGTTGTCACGTGAGTCACTCCTTACCTAAATACGACAGAAATGCGGGTTCTTTCCCGCATGTTTTCGCAAACTCGGAGCGGCAGGGACGCAGCCCCTCCTTCACCGAATAGCGAAAAGCTAGTGCTCCATTGTAGTAGATGCCGCGTCCGCCGTGTGCTCGCGGGGCAGATGAATTGTAAAAGTCGTACCCTTTCCAAGCTCCGACTCCACGGATATGTAGCCATGGTGACGCTCGACGATCTGCTTGGTCACGGCGAGGCCAACGCCCAGGCCGCCAGCTTCGCGGGCGCGGCTGGCATCGGCGCGCCAAAACCGCCCGAAGATGCGCGACAGATCGTCCTTGGCAATACCGATGCCGGTATCAGAAACGGCAATGCTGACGTGCTTGCGGTCACTGAGCACCGACACCACGACCCAACCGCCCTCGGGGGTGTAGCGCATGGCGTTGCTCATGAGGTTGATAACACATTGCGTGATCATGTCGGGATCGGCCTCGACGACATCGTCGTGACCCTGGGTCTCGTCCGCAAAACGCAGGCGCAGATCGCGGTCGACAAACAGGCGCTCCTGGGCATTGACGATGGAACGCACGAAAGGAACCATGTCCACCGGCTCAAGGTTGAGCGGAGCCGTGCTGTTTTCCATGCGCGACAGGTCGAGCATCTGCTGCACCAGACGAGCCAGGCGACGCGTCTCGGAAGCGACCGTCTCCAGGTGCTCGTCGTCGGTGGGGTACACGCCGTCTTGCATGGCCTCGACCGTTGCGAGCATGGCCATAAGCGGCGTGCGAAGCTCGTGTGCAACGTCTGAGGTCAGGCGCTTCTCGTGTTTCATATCCTTCTCGAGCGAAGTGGCCATCTCATCGAAGGTCTCACCCAGCTGATCGATCTCGTCATCACCGCGCAGTCCCGTGCGAGCCGACAGGTCGCCGTCACGGATTTGCTTTGCGGTACTGGTGATGCGATGAATCGGCTTGGTGAGCATGCGCGACACGAGCGATCCGATAACGACCGAAATGCAGATTGCAACAACCGCGGCGAGAGCCATGGCGTTAAAGGTCTTCTCCCTAAACGCAGAGTCCGCCTTGGTGAGCAGAGCGTCGGAGCCGATGGCCCACAGCTTTACCTGTCCGACATGCTCGCCGGAAGACGTTACAATCTCGACGTTAGCAACGCTATCGGAGTCGGTTGGAGCAGACGAGACCGGGCTATGCGATGCCCTCTTGCCGCTCGTGTCGTCGGTCGTAGCCTGGTTTTCGCGTACATCGGCGGTGGCGCTTGCCGAGGGCCAGGAATCGTCATAAACGATCACGCCCTTTTTATTGACGACCTGCATGCCCAGATCGTCGGAAACCAAACTCGACGTTGCGACCGTGCGCAGTTCTCCCGCGGTCCAAGAGCCGTTTTCCTCATATGAGGTCGCCAACTTCTCGGCAGCGGAATTTGCGATTTCGACGATATTGGAGCGTGTGTAATCCGAAAAGACCGTGCCCCACACAACAGAGACAACGCCCACCAGCACCAATACCGTCATGAGTGATGTCAGAGCAAAAGCAAGTGCCATGCGCGAGGGATAGCTCATCGTTGGCCGTGAATCGGAACGAGGCGTGTTCCAACTAGCCTTGGAACCCGCCTCGCTCTCCTGCTTGTGCTTTTGTCCGATTTCAAAGCGCGCAGGTGTCATATGTGATTTCCCTATTTCTCGTCCGACTTATCGGTCTTAGCCGGAGCCTCGAAGCGATAGCCGACACCATGGACGGTGTAGAGCCACTTGGGCTTCTTGGGATCATCGCCCAGCTTGGCGCGAAGGTTCTTCACGTGGCTATCGATGGTGCGCTCATAGCCCTCAAAGTCGTACCCGAGCACCTTCTCGACCAGCTCCATGCGGTTATACACACGGCCGGGATGGCGGGCAAGCGTGGTGAGCAGCTTGAACTCGGAAGCCGTCAGATCGACTTCCTTACCCTCGACCAAGATCTTGTGGCCCGAGATATCGATGACCAGATCGCCGAAGTCGAGTACCTCGACGGCGGGCTCGTCGGCCTGATGGGCACGGCGGAACAGAGCGCGAACGCGGGCGACGAGCTCGCGCGGCGAGAACGGCTTAATCAGATAGTCGTCGGCGCCGAGCTCAAGACCGATAATACGGTCCTCAATCTCGCCCTTAGCCGTCAGCATGATGATGGGGACATCCGAGGTATCGCGAATGGTGCGGCAAACGCGCTCGCCGGGGATCTTGGGGAGCATAAGGTCGAGCACGACCAGGTCGAACTGATGCTTCTCGAACTCCTCGATCGCGGACTGGCCGTCGCCGACGCCCACAACCCAGTAGCCTTCGCGCTCGAGATAGGCAGCGACGGCGTCACGGATTGCCTTCTCATCCTCGACCAGCAGAATCTTTTTTGCATCTGAAGCCATAACACGGCCCCCCTGTCTCAATTAGCTAAGAACAAGCCCATTTTAACGCACCTGAGCCCGCCGGATGCCGCTATGACGCGGCAGCTCGGCGGGCGGTACTCACAATTACAACGCGTTTATTCCCCTGTTGGCGCCTTTTTAACCCCTCTAAGCTTAAAGAGAGAATAGGCGTGCAGTGACTGTCTCTGGTATACCCTGGCTGTTGCGCACCGTGGCGTACGTAAGGAATGAGTCCGATTTTCCCGCCGTAGCTGGATAATCGCCATACTCCAAAGCGCGGTCGGGCGACAGCAGTGAGCCATAGGTCTTGGCAGAGGTGTCGATCAGGAAATGCGACGCCTGCACCTTAACAAGGTATTTATTCTTCTTGCCAGCCGCACATGCGAGCGGCTCGCGTGACAGAAAGAGGTACGGCCCTCCCTCATTACCGATATACGTGCCCATGTTGCCTAGGCTGCCCACACCGCTATAGGTCGCCTCGATAGAAAACACGAAGGTATCGCCCATATATACGGCCTCGAAAGGCGAGACTGACGAGGGGAGGACCAGCTGGGCACGCTTGGTGTTGTTGCCGTCGGTCAAATCGATTGCCGTTATGCCGTAGTAGACGCCCTCGTCGTTGCGGACACGCGGCGAGATGGTCAAAATGCCGTCGCTCGCGCGCGGGGCCGATGCAAAGCGGCCCGTCGATTTCCAAATTGCCTCGGCCTTGGATTCATCAAGCGAGCGACGATAGCAAAACGAATCACTACTCGTTTTATTGCCGCCTGCCGAGGGCATTTTATACCAGATGACTGATGACCCGAACGCCGTAAACAGGGGCGGATCATAGTCCTTGCCACCTCGATCGAGCTCAACCACATCGCCAGAGAGCGAAGCGCCCGACAGATTTTGAGCGTAGAGCTTCCACGATGAATTGGCAAAGTTCATCTCAACCCACGCGAATACGCCGTCGCCGGCACGGACATCGTAGAATGCATATCCCGTGCCCTCGATAGGATCCTCGATTAATGTGGTAAGCGAGCCATCGCCCAGGTTGAGCACACCGAGTGTGTTGGCGTGCAGTGCCGATGCAGGCGCCATCATCGCCGCGGCGTAATCTCCGTCGCAGTAGTACAGCAGCGTACCCAGCGGCAGCGTCCACGACGCCGCCGGCTCAAGATCGATGTCGACTGCCTCGTACTCATCCGTAATCGAGATGATTTTGGAATCGTCCTTGATAACCTGCGGCTCGCCGGCGGCATCATCGCTGGTACCCGTTTTTTTCGAGCATCCGGCAAGCACCGTGGCAGCGCCCGCGGCAGCCCCACCGAGTACAAAGCCGCGACGCGATATTCCGTTCTTGATGTGATCGGCGATACCCATTAGGCGATCTCGGCGCGAGCGGCCTCGATAGCGCGCGTAAGCTGGTCGGCGCAGGAGGTCTTTTTCATACCGCAGGTATTACCGGCGAGAACCTCGATTACGCGATCGGCAGGAGCGCCCTCGACCAGCTTGGAGATTGCCTTGAGATTGCCGTCGCAGCCACCGGTAAACTCAACGCCCATCACCTTGTTGCCGTCATCGGAAAGGTCAAGGTGAATATTGCGAGCACACACGCCCTGAGGCTTGTAATCAAACGAAATCATGCGATCCCCTCTCAGAATGTTATTCGAGACGACTATTATCCCCGTCTTTCCCTAAATGCAACGAGGCGCTTTGCCGGCAACACACATTACCAGCAAAGCGCCCTAAAAAGCTAACGTTATGCCCGAACCTACTCGAAGCTCAGCTGCTCCAGACGATCAAAGACTGTGTCGATACGGGTGAGGAAGTCCCACGGATCAAAGATCTCATCGAGCTTTTCCTGGCTGACGGTGCAGCGCGGGTCGGCCTCGAGACGCTCCTTAAAGGTAGGGCCGGAGACACAATCCTGTACCTCGTGCCAGGTTGCCATGGCGTTCTCCTGCACAATGACGTACGCGTCCTCGCGGGTGATGCCCGTGTCGACGAGGGCGAGCAGCACCTTGGAGGAGAAGATGAGGCCGCGGGTCTTATTGAGGTTGGCCATCATGCGGGCAGGATACAGCTGCAGGCCGTCGATAACGCGAATGAGGCACTGGAACATGTGGTCGAGCGCGATGAAGCTATCGGCCTGGGCGACGCGCTCGGCAGAGGAGTGCGAAATGTCACGCTCGTGCCACAGGGCGACGTTGTCGAAGGCAACCTGCGCGTTGGCCTTCACGACGCGCGACAGGCCGCAGACCTTCTCCATGGTGATGGGGTTGCGCTTGTGCGGCATGGCGGAGCTGCCCTTTTGACCCTTACGGAACGGCTCCTCGGCCTCGAGTGTATCGGTCTTCTGCAGATTGCGAACCTCGGTAGCGATGCGCTCACAAGTGGCCGCGGTGGTGGCGAGAACGCCGGCGAGGTAGGCGTGATGATCGCGGCTAATAACCTGCGTGGACAGCGGGTCGTGAACCAGGCCCAGGTGCTCGCAGACATATTCCTCGACAAACGGCTCGATGGAGCTGTACGTGCCGACAGCGCCCGAGATGGCACCAAAGGCAACGTTCTTGCGGGCATCCTCAAGACGGTCCAGATCGCGCTTGAGCTCCCAGGCCCAAGAGCCAAACTTCATGCCAAAGGTCATCGGCTCGGCATGGATGCCATGAGTACGGCCGGCGCAGAGCGTGTTGCGCTCCTCGAAGGCACGACGCTTGCAGATCTCGCCGAGTTTCTTGACGTCCTCGATGATCAGGTCGCAGGCCTGGGTGAGCTGGTAGCACAGGGCCGTGTCGCCCAGATCGGAGCTGGTCATGCCATAGTGAACCCAGCGGCTGGGCTTGGGGTCGCCCTCGGGAACATCGGCATCGATGTATTCCTTCATGTTGGTCAGGAAGGCAATGACGTCGTGGCGCGTGACTTCCTCGATCTCATCGACCTTCGCCTTCTCAAAGTTGGCATGGTCGCGGATCCACTGGGCCTCGTCTTTGGAAATACCGATCTTGCCGAGCTCCGCCTGGGCCTCGCAGGCCAGAACCTCGATTTCCTGCCAAATGGCGTACTTGTTCTCGAGGGAGAAAATGTGTCCCATCTCCGGGCGGGTATAGCGATCGATCATAGCGGCTCCTTTTTGGTTATTGGCACGTTGGTCGTAACCCAACCATTGTACCGTGCGCAGGTGCAAGTATGGGCAGCAGGCATTAACCTAACATTTTGGGATTGGAGCGGGCAACGGGACGTCCGCGTATTTGCTTCGCAAATCCGCACCGGCTTCAGGCGCCTGTCGGCGCCTTCGCCTGCTCGCTACAAACGCTTCGCGTTTGCTTAACGCTCGCACCCTGTCGGGTTCGAGTCCCGGCACTTTATTGAAAAAGGCACGGTAACAAAACGTTACCGTGCCTGAAATTCGAATGGAGCGGGCAACGGGACTCGAACCCGCGAGTGTCAGCTTGGGAAGCTGATGCCTTACCACTTGGCGATGCCCGCATATGTGGGGGATAGTATAACGCGGTTGTCTTGTTCGATACAAGGGTGGCGATGCTTGTTTTAGCTGTGGAGATTCGTTTGAAAACCGCGCCAATTGTGGAGATGAGGACCTTTGTCTTTCTTTTCTTACCATATTCTACCTGCACTTTTGCTTGATTGTTGTATTTGACCTCAATTTGTCAGGAATTGGGCAAGCTTTTGGTCAGGCTCCGGTACTTACCCGCATGAACCTCGGGGGTAGCCTCATCCTACGCGTCGCAGCCTCCCCGTGCGACGCACGAGGGATAAGGAGCAGCCATGTCCAACGCACCCACGCACTCTGTCCACAGCGCAATCGCAACAGGTCCGCTGCTCCTGCTCCTCTTCCTGCTTTTCGGCTGCCTGGCACCAGGAGCCGCATTTGCCGTCGATGGCTATGACCAGCTCGGCTTCCGCACTATTAGCGATGATTGTGGGCCCTTCTTCATCGGCAAGTATGAAGCTCAAGACGCCTCAATTGCCTACTGCATGAACCAGGAGCGCCCCGGCCCCACCAAGCCGGGCGGCCCATGGCTCAACTTTGATCAAGGCTGGGTGTGGCTCGACGACGAGTTCGCGGCAATCGTTTGTCACGGATATCCTACCGCCACGTCGTTTGGCGGTTACCATCTTTCACCCGATCGCGCCCGCGCCGCCACCCAGCTTGCCGTATGGATGCTCAACGGCACTACCCATGTCGACGGCACCTACTCCTACACGACCGCTCAGGGCAAAACCAAGAGCGGACACTTTACCGCCGACAATGAAGTCGTGGCGGCTGCGCGGTGGCTCCACGACAGCGCAAAATCAGGAAGCATCAAAGCCGCTCCGCACCGCGCGCGACGCTATCTAGGAGCCGTATCGGGCGGCAGCAAACGTCAAGACATGCTCTATGTACTGCCGGCGGTCTCTGTTTCCTTCCAAAAGCAGTCTGCGAACACCGTTATTACCAGCGGAAACAATACCTATCAGTTTACCGGGGCAACATTCGATGTTTTTGAGAGCGCCAGCGGCGCGCGTGTTGGTACCATCCAGATGGACGGCAACGGTCGAGCACAGGCAACACTCCTACCCAACACGGCGTACTACCTGATTGAAACGAAGGCGCCGGCCGGCTATGTCCCCCGTCGTGATCGCATCGCCTTTACCACGGGGAATGACGGCGGACAGGTTGCCATTGATGAACAACCTGGCACCATTACCTTGCGCATCGCAAAGCTCGATGCCGCGACGAATACAGGCCCCCAAGTTGGAGCTTCGCTCGCAGGAGCAGAGTTCACGTGTGTGTCGCAATCAACCCCTGGATGGGCACAAATCCTCACGACCGACGAAAGCGGTCGGGCCACCCTCGTCGATGTCCCCTTAGGAACCTTTACCATCTACGAATCAAAAGCCCCCGAGGGCTACCTGCCATCCAACGACAGCTGGACCTATACCGTTGGAGCCGACCAGCTCGGCGATTCAGGCGTGGTCGAGATCGAATCTCGCGTTTCCGATATCCCCATTGCGTTTAACCTTGAGATTTCCAAATTCAAGGATTACGGCAATAGCGACCAATCCGGCCTGGAGCAGCCGGCGGGTGGTGTTGTCTTTGAGGTTGTCAGCAACAGCTCTCAGCAGGTTGTTGGCACACTGATCACAAACATCTATGGCTTTGCCTCCACCAAAGATCAGCCCGAAGCATGGTTCGGCACAGGCAAGCGACCCGCCGGTGTCCACGGAGCCGTCCCATACGACCGTGCCGGCTACACGGTTCGCGAGGTTCCGGAAACCGTCCCCGAGGGTTTTAAACGTGCAGGGGAATGGACCGTCGGGGCCAATCAGATTTCCGACGGCGCCGAGCTTCAATATATCGTGGACAACCACGCTCTGTCGACGCATCTCCAGATTGTAAAACGCGATGCCCGAACAGGCGCTTCTGTTCCCCTAGCCGGATTCACCTTCCAACTCCTCGACAGCAATCACGAACCTGTCTCACAAACTTGCTGGTATCCAGCACATAACGTAATGGACACCTTTACGACTGACGCGACCGGGACCGTCACACTGCCCGAATCGCTCGTGCCGGGCACCTATTATGTACGCGAAACCTCGGCCAAAGAGCCCTATCTTGTCGGCGAAGAGATCGAGGTAAACATACCCGCCGACATGAACCTAACGCCCGTTGCAATCGCCTCGTATTATGACCACGCCGCGACCGGAAACATCAGGATCGTTAAAACCGATGCCATAGACGGCAGCAGCCTCGCGGGCGCCGTCTTTGAGATCCGTGCCTCGGGTGATATCGTGCGCCCCGACGGTAGCATTGCCGCGCTCGACGGTGAGACTGTCGCGACCGTCACGACGGATGAAACTGGAGAAGCACGTGCGGGCAACCTCCCACTGGGATCTGGCACCGCACGCTACGAGGTTGTCGAGACTCAAGCGCCGGCAGGCTTCTTACTCGACCGGACGCCCCATATCGTAGACCTCGCTTATGCCGACCAGAAAACACCCGTTGTAGAAGCACGGCTTAACGTATCCGACGATTACACCAAGGTTGATATCTCCAAGGTCGATGCAAGCGGAGAGCAGGAAGTGAAAGGCGCACAACTCACCTTATATGGTCCCGATAAAACCGAAATAGACTCCTGGACCTCATCCGACAAGCCGCACCGCGTCGAACATCTTGCACCCGGCACCTACTCGTTGCGCGAAATGATGTCTCCGCGGACCTATGACCTTGCCGAGGAGATAACGTTTGAAATAAAGGATACGGGAGAAGTCCAATCCGTCGCGATGAAGGATGCGCCCATCGAAATCAAGGGGCAGGTCGACAAGCGTCAGGAACTTGTCCAACCTATCGAAAAGGGCCTGTTGGCTAACGGCGATGGTAAAAACCGTGCCGCGATGCAAACCAATACGGATGGGCTTTTCTCCTATATCATCGACGCTCGAAACGATTCAACTACCTGGGTTGATGAGTTCACACTTACCGATGATCTTGAGTGTGCCGAGGACGATACGGCGAGATTCGTCTCAATCGAAACCCCCGTCGCCATCGGCGACCTCAATGGTCTGTGCAACGTGTGGTATCGCACGACGCCGTTGGACTCGACAGACGTCGATGAGCCGGCAAACGCGACACTTGACGATGGGCACGAAAATCCTTGGCTTGAGTCCGACGAAGTAAAAGAGAGCCTTGGTGAGGACTGTCGCCTCGTCGATTACGACGGCTGGCACCTCTGGAAGGCGGATGTCTCGACCACGGAATCCACCACACTCGAGGCGAAAGAACTCGACCTTGCGTCCAATACCGTCGTAACGGGCATTCGAATTGAATACGGTGCGGTAGCCGCCGACTTTACGACTCGAAGCGATGCGGATTCTTGGACCCGCGATGATCTCAAGGATGAGCACGACGACCTTGACGATGCCAAAGCAATCCTTGGCACAGACGCTCGGGGCGCAGTCGTACACATGCAGGCAACGTCGGCTTATACGCCCCAAACCGCACTCACCAACAGCGCACGCGTCGATCTTTGCCGCAACGGTGGCGGCGATAAACTTGAGTCACATGACGAGGACCGTGTCATTCAACGCTGTACCCTACCGCAGGACCTACCGGCAACAGGATCAGTTCCCATCGCCGCTTGCATCACCGCGCTCCTGACCTCGGGTGCCGCAGCCCTATGGTTCGCTCGCCTTAGGTCGATCCCAAAGAAGCGCTAGCGCGATGAAAAAGCGGGCGAGCCAGTCCCCTGGCTCGCCCGCTTTCAATCATGTAAATCGCCGTATCTACTCTGCAGACGAAGATCCACCATCAACGATTGCCTGCTCGGACTCAGGAATCCCATCGGCACCCGTACTCTGTTCTTGCTCCACCTCTTCGCTGATTGCGGAGGCGGGGGTCGAGCCCTTTGCACCCACGATGTAGGCAGCCCCAAATCCTAACGCAATGGCAATCAAGGTCAAAATCACGTAGACAGGCCAATGGCGCTTAATATACGAAAACACGTTGACTCCTTAGAGCTCCGTCTACGAACGGCGGATAACCTCGGTCACGACCTCGGATACCGTGGCAATGTTCGTCGGGTTGACATTGTGGGGCAGGTCGTCCTCGGTACGAGCGCAAGCCAGACGCGTGCCGTCCACGCCGGCGATGGTGAGGGCTCGGCGGCTCGCCTCGAGCGCGGCATAGGCATCGGTCTTGGCATAGGGCATCTCGAGCGCACCACAATCGACATGGAACGACTTGCACACCTTGCTGACCAGGTTCATGATGCGGCGATCGCCCTTGAGCAGCTGCTGTTCGCCCTCGACCGTCACCACCGAAAGCCTACCGGCGCCGACGGATTCAAGATTGATGAAGAATACGCCGCGGAGCTTGTCGCGATGCGAAGCCAAGAAGGCCTTCATACCGGCGCCATCACAATCCGAGGCGCCCGTTGCCACAAACCAGATATCGTGACCGAGCAGCTCATCATCGCCCATAGAGGCGACAGCCGAGAGCATATCTTCGGAAGAAGCGCCGTCGGAAGACGTAGCGCCGCCCTTCCAGCCATCGTTATCGTCCTCGAAGTTATCCCACGAACCGATACCGCGACCGGACTTCTTGGCATCGTAATCGTCTTCGACGCCCAGCCAGTCGCTCATGCTATCCTGCTCGTTTTTCTTTTTACGACCGAACAGGCCACCCAGGCCGCGCTTACGAGACTTGGGTGCCGCCGGGGCGGGAGCCGAAATGGTCTCGATCGGCTGCGCGCCCGACGCAACGGGCATAGGAGGCGCAACGGGTGCCGATGTGGGTTCGGGACCCTGGGCAGTAGCAAAGGGGTCGTTGACCTGGGCAGAGGGATCGGGAAGGTCGAACAGCGACGTGCGAGACGCAACGTTTGCCTGCTTCATAGACGGCAGCGACGGATCGGGGACCGAAGCCAGCGGAGACGAGGAAGGTGCAGGCGACGGTGCCGACGCCGGATCGGGAACATTCATCTGCGGACGCGGCGATGCCTGGGAGGAAATCTGGGCCATAAGGGAATCGACCGTTTCGTCCTGGGTGGGAGCAGTATCGGCAACCGTGGCACCGGAACCACTCGGGGTCGGCATGGTGAAAATCTGCGTGGAGTAAGGCCTCGACTCATCTGTCTCGGGAGTCTCGGAAACCGCAGACACTTCCTCCTGCTCGACCTCGGTCGAATCATCTTGCTCGGCTGCCGCGTACTGCTCTTCGTTAGAGTTGGCCTCGACGGGCTCGTCCTCGGCAGCATCCTGAATTTCGGCAGCATCAATGGGCTCGTCATCGTCTGCCGCGTCGTCCTGCTCATCGGAAGCAGGAAGGGGCTCGGCAATCGCGGTGCCTTGCTTTTCAAACGTTATCGTGGAATCGAACTGTGCGGCATCAAACGACATGGTGCTATCGACGTGCTGCTGGGCCTCGAAAGACGTCGTCGCCTCAACAACATCCGCGGACGCCGGTTGCTGGGACTCAAAGGACGTTGTAGCTTCGGCAGCGTCGACGGGCACGGACTGCATAGCCTCGTTCTGCTCGAACTCTTGCGCCGCGAGCTCACGTGCCGCCTCGGCTGCCTGCTGCTGAGCGATAGCTTCCTGCTCGGCAGCCTCGCGTGCGGCAGCGCGCTTCTCCTCGAAATCGTCGACAAATTTCCTGCCCTTTGCAAGCGCGCCCTTAAAGAAGTTGGAAGCGCTGGCGCCAATCGAAGAGAACGCGGATGCAATATCGGCATGGGGCGTTGCCGCAGGAATCTCGGCCGAGAAATCAGTATCGCTCTCGTAAGACACGCGCCTCGGCTGTTCAACGTAATCGTCGTCAGACTCGTCCGCAACGTCTTGCGCCGGCGCGGCGGGAGCCAAAATGTCCAGTCCTGCCGCGGGATCGATCGCGGACACCGCCTCGGGCTCAGCATCGGCAGTGGTAACCGCGGCAGACTCATCATCCACGATGACAACGGGGGCAGGCTCGGGCTCAAACGTCGGCTCCTCGCCCTCCTCGTAATCGAGCGTGCAGGACTCGGGAAGCATTCCGAGCGCACGGATGGCATCCGAACCAAAGCGGATGTTGCCGGCGGCATTGCGATAGAGCTTGGGCTCGGGCTCGGCCGCGGCAGGCTCCTCCGTCGGCTCGGCAGCGGGAACCTCGTCATTGAACTCTTCGGCCTGGACAGCCTGATTCTGATCCTCGGGCACGATGGCGCCAATCAGCGTCTCGTCGGCAGACGCACCCTCAAAGCCCTCGATCTGCTCGTCGAAAGCCTCACCCTGTTCGGGCTCGGTTTGAGCGTCGGGAGCAATCGGCTGACCGAACTCATCCTCGACGTAGGTAGGCTCTTCATACTCGATGGTGTTGCCGTAGTCGTTTTGCTGCTGGGCCGCGGCATACTCCGCCGCCGCGCGCGCCATTTCCTCGGCACGACGCTTCTGCTCCCCAAAATAGGTATCGAACGGAACATCGTCGGGAAACTCGTTTTCGCCCTGGAAGGGAGCAACGTTGTCCATAACGCCGAGCATAGCGGCGACAGAAGACTTGTTGCACACCGCGCCGGACGTATAGGGAAGAATGTGACGGTTAGAGATGATGTTTGCCGCGTTGGCAAGTGCAACGAGGGAAGCGAGGATCGCGACAATCCACAGCAGAACCTTGAGCGCGCCGGGGAGCGGCAGGATACGCAGGATGGCAACGGCAGCAGGGACAACCGTGGCAACGGGCAACAGCTTGGCGATGAGCGCACGATACGAAGCATAGGGCTCGCGGGCGAGCAGCTCAGCACGGGGAGAGTCGTAGTGTGCGACAACGACCACCGGGCGGTTGCGCGGAGACGCGAGCGGGCCCGAGGCCTTGTGGTAGGCGATGACATTTTGGCTCACGCCCGTCTTGCCCAGGCGCGAAACCACGGGGTGGCCCGTGCGTTCGAGCACGTAAAGAACGGCGCCGACAACGGCCAGCAAGGTGCCGACCAAGCCGATACCGCCGCCGATGCCCATCAGCAGGGCGCCGGCAAACGCAAGAATACCGGTAACGGCAAATGCCAACCTACTGGGCGCCGGGGCATTGAACTCCTGAACCTCGGGGTCAAAGCCGTGGTTGCGGAAGATCTGAGCGATATCCTCGGCAGCCAAGCGCTCTTCTTCGCTGCATGCCGGCGTAATGCCGGTGTTCTGCAGCAGGTGGTTAATATAGTTCTGGGTGTTCGCCATGTGCGCTCCACATCCATAATCCGACAAATAGGCCCAATGCATGCACATTAGAACCGTATATAGTCGAAAGTATACCCCGAGCGAGCGCAAACGACCGAATTCGGGCCATCTTAACGCCCCGAGCGGACAAGGATATAGCCTAATCTCCATATCGGACTAAAATCATGGCAGCAAACCACCTTCTCATGCGAGGACTCTATGACGGCAAGCGACGCGACCGCGACAATTAAAAAGGGAAGTTCGGAGCCCGGTTTCGATAAAACGGCTCAGCGCATCCTCAATCTTTTCTTTGTGCTCAACAGCTCCCCCGAACCGCTGACGACCGAGCAGATCGTCTTGGATTCTGACCTGGGATATGGCTCGGGCAACATCGACTCGGATAAGCGCAAGTTTCGGCGCGATCGTGACAAACTGCTCGAGCGTGGCATCTTAATCAAGGAGGTTCGCCCCGCCGGTGCGCAGGAGACCGAGGAAAGCTCGTGGACAATCGACCGCGAGCACACGTTTGCAGCAGGTGGCCTCATCACCGCAGACGACGCCGACATCCTACTCAACGCCATCGACCAGACGCTAGCGGCCGGCTCTTCCACCTTTGCCGCGCCGCTTGCCGATATTCGCTCCAAAATTGCCTACCTCACCGGCATGTCGGCGGTGGACGAAGCACCGATCCGCCGCTCTCCCACCGTCGATGCGGTATGGAGCGCCTTTGCCGAGCGATGCGCGCTGCGATTTTTATATCAGAACGGACGCGGCGAGCAGAAAGAACGTACCGTCTGTGTCTACGGCATGTTCGAACGCGAGGGCGTGGCGTACTTCTGCGGCCTCGACAATGTCACCGACGACATCAGGACATTCCGCTGCGACCGTATCGTTCGCGCATGGCGTCCTTCGAAGGCCTACGCCATCCCTGCGGACTTCAATCTCAACGACTATCTGTTCTTTGAATTCGATTTCGCCGACCGACCGCCTGTTGCAGCCACGTTCTCGTTCGCCCCTCAGACGCAGATCGATATGATCAACGGCCTCACGCGCGGGCGAGGTGAGCTCGCACACACCGATGCGGGATGGATCTGGACCGTTGACGTGCGCGACCTTGAAGCCGCCGCCTCATTTTGCATGGTCCACGCCATGGACGGCATGAGGCCCATGGCCCCCAAATCGCTCAAGCAGGCGTGGAACCACCTCATTGAAAGGACGGTGCACGAGCATGCCCGTGCGTAAACTCACCAGCGAGCAGAGACTCTCGCGCGCCATCGACATCATGGAGGCCCTCTACGCCGCCGGCGAGAGCGGCATGACACGAACCGAGATTTGCGGCCGCTTTGACATCACGGGAGTATCGCTCGACGAGATTCTCGAGATCGTCTCGACGCTCGCGGACCGAGAATCTGGTGCGCGCATCATCTGCGAATGCCACGGCGAGCGTGTGGTCCTCACTGGTGACGCCGGGCGTGTGCTACCACTGCGCCTGAGTGCCGCCGAAGGCGCTGTGCTCAACCATGAACTTGAATCGTTGGGGATCGAGCCGCAGACGGCAGCTCGGATTCGACATGCCCTTCTGCCCGAAGAGCTCGGCTATAACCAGCGCGTCTTTGACACCGTCAACCACGGGTCGCACTGGCAGCAGCTGAGCTGCGCCATTCAGGACGGTGTTCGTTGCCGCATCTCGTATCGCTCGATGGACGATGCGCGGCCACGCGAGCGTCTGGTCGACCCCTTGCGCATTACGGTAAACGGCGACCAAACATACCTGATTGCCTGGGACATCGCGGTCGATGAGCAGCGCACCTATCGCATGGATAAAATCGAGGGACTCACCTTGACGGAAGACTCCGTCGTGCCTCACACACCGGGCGTCGCATCCCTCCACGATTCCCTTGCCCGGACGCAGCGTAGCGCAAAGCTCTTGATGCCATTCGATATGGCGGAGCATCTGGACTGGGCCGGCATCACCCTAATCGAGCGCAGCGGGGCAGACATGGCAACGGTAACCGTGCATTACGGCTCCGAGCGTTGGCTACTGAGCCAGATAATCGCAGCGGGCGGAGCCATCCGCATCTTGGATGACCCCGCCCTGTCAAAGCGTCTGTGCGATATGGCAAAAACCCTCGTCTGTCCGCTTTAGCGCCGCCGCTCGTGACGTGCGCGCCACAGTTGCAGATAGTGACCAATCTGCGCCGATTCGATGCGCTGGTAGGAGCTCGTGGGCAGCGACGTTAAGAACTTCTTTCCGTAGCCCTTCGTCACCAGGCGCGGGTCGGCCAGAATCAGCACGCCGCAATCGGTCGACGAGCGGATAAGGCGGCCGGCCGCCTGCTTAACCTCGAGCACCGCCTCGGGCAGCGAATAGCGCGCCCAAGCGCGGTCTTCGCGTAGGTTACGCTCGCACGAGAGCGGGTCCGTGGGGCTCGAGAACGGCAGCTTGGGAATGATGACGCAACGCAGCGTCTCGCCGCTGGCGTCAAACCCCTCCCAGAAGGCCTTAAGCGCAAAAAGCGACGAGGTCGGCTCATTGATAAACCGGTCGCGCAGGCGACGAGGAGATGAGTTGCGCTGCTGGCAGTTGAGCTCCAGACCCGCACGGGCCATCTTGGGCTCAACGCGGGCGTACAGGTCTTCCATGTCGCGCCGATTGGTGAACAACGTGAGCACCGATCCGCCCATGGCAAGATGGGCGTCGACCAGCACGCGCTCGAGCGCCGTAAGATAGCTCTCACGATCGCGCGGATCGGGGATATCGCCCGCAACGACTACAGCCATGTTCGAATCGAAGTCGTAGCTCGAGTCCAAGTGCAACGATGAGGATGTTGAAGCACCGATGCGATCGAGGCCGACCGCGTGGTTAAAGTGTTCAAAGCTTTTGGACACCGTCATGGTCGCCGAGGCAAAGATAGCCGTGTGAACCTCGGGCAGCCACTCGGTTGCCAAGGCCTCGCCAATGTCGATGCGCTCTGCGGTCATCGACTCTCCGCCGGCACGCAGCCTGCGATTGACCTGCAGCGAATACACGTAGTGTTCATCGGTGCCATCAATGATGAGTTTGAGGTTCTCGACCAGCTCGTGCAGGCGGCGCGAGATATCACCCAGGTCGACAACAACCTCGGGCTTGTCGGCGGCGACGGCTTGCACCAGCGCGTCGACGCTCTTGTCAGCTTGTTCCAATGCGTCGATGCCAGTGTAGGCCGACTGTAAGAAATCATGCCAGTCGTCAGATTCGCGCAGCTCGGGGCCAATCCATAGATTGGCATTGTCATAACCCCCACGCGCACGGCGGCCGAGCTCGCGAACGCCATCGAACACGTCGGCGATTGCCATGCTCGCGCGCGCAACCGTCGACGTCGCCTTGGCAGTAAGGCCCAGATAGAGCGTAGAGCCCTCGGAGGTTGCCAAATCACGGGAAACCTGGCTTAGCGCGCCGGCGCTCGAGCCACCCAGGCGCTCAAACAGAACGCGCGATTCATCCGCCGACACCACGCGCGCCCACTGACGGCGCGCCTCGCGCTCGATGGAATGGGCCTCGTCGATTACCCAATGACGAATCGGAGGTAAAATCCTGCCCTCGGCCGCGACATTGCGGAACAGCAGGGAATGGTTGGTGACCACCACATCGGCATGCGCCGCACGACGGCGAGCGCCGTGGACCAAACATTTATCAGGGAAAAACGGGCAGAGGCGACGAGCACACTCGCGCGAGGCCGTCGTAAAGTCGGGGCGGTTGACGCTGCGCCACCGAATGCCGAGCGAGTCGAGGTCGCCATCGGCTGATTGGCAGACGTACGCCATAATGACCGCGACCGCCGTGAGCGTGTCCGCCGGGTCGCGCTTGGTGGTAATCTCGACCTGGCCTCGGCTCATGCGCTCAAGCTTGCGCAGGCACGGATAGTGGTCATAGCCCTTGAGAGCGCAAAATGACAGACCACCGTCCAGTTGCTCGGCAAGTTTTGGCAGCTCATGGTACATGAGCTGGTCGGCAAGATTGTTCGATTTGGTCGCAATACCAACCGTGATGTTGTTACGGCGCGCTGCCTCGGCAAAAGGCACCAGATAGGCCATCGATTTGCCGACGCCCGTGCCCGCCTCAATTACACGATGGGTGCCCGTGACCAGCGCATCGCGGACCTCGAGCGCCATCGCGATCTGCTCATCACGCGGCTCGTAGGTGGGATACATGCGATTGACCAGGCCACCCGGCGCATAGTCTGCCTCAATCTCCTCACGACTCGGCATCTTGAGGACCGGCAGTTCGTCGGCGTCCACCCGATCGTCGGCGCGATCGGCCTTGAGAATGTCAGCACGAGCGGCGCTGAGAGAGAAGATAGAGCCAGGGTTCTGCCCTGCCAAGAATGAGAAGATAGGACGATAGGACCAAGGCACGTCCGGATGCATGTCGGCTAGGCGCGCCATGAGGCCCTGGGGCAAGTCGGTGAGTGCCACGAGCAACACGCGCCATACGCCACACAGGGCGTCGACGTCGGCATTGGCACGGTGTGATACCGAGTCACAGCCAAACAGATCGGCCATAAAAGACAGCTTGTGCGAGGCCAGGCGCGGAAGCGCGATGCGCGACAGCGCCAGCGAATCGATCCAAATATCGCTCACGTTGACACCGCCTTTGACCGACTCGATAAACGAGCGATCGAACGTGGCGTTATGTGCGATCACCGGGCAACCACCGACAAAATCGGCGAGAGCGGCGACGGCCTCAACGGCCGGCGGGGCATCTGCCACATCGGCATTTGTAATGCTCGTGAGCTCGGTAATCTCGGCGGGAATTAGCTGCTTGGGATGCACGAAGGTATCGAAGCGGTCGACGATCTCGCGGCCCGAAAGACGGGCCGCCGAGATCTCGATCAGCTCGTTGTCCTGCACCGAAAGACCTGTGGTCTCGGTATCGAGGACAATCACATCTTCCTCGATAAGGCCGAAGGACTGCGTTTTGGCGCGTTCGGCAAGCGTGGCATAGGAGTCGATGACAAACTGCGGCGTTCCTGACGAAACCGCGTCCTCGATTAGCATGCAATGCCCGCTCGACGAAGACCCATACGGATCAGGCTGTCACAGACCTGCGGGAACGTCATGTCGTCGGTGTGGCGGATCTCATCCGGATACAGCGACGTATCGGTCATGCCGGGAATGGTATTGGTCTCGAGGATAACGGGGCCGTCCTCGCTCACGATAAAATCGCTGCGCGAGATGCCCAGGCAACCGAGGGCCTTGTGAGCGGCACAGGCAAGCTCCTGGGCACGAGCATAATTCTCGGGTGAAATCTGCGCCGGAATGCGATGAATGTCCGTAGGGTCGACATACTTCACGTCCAAATCGTAGAACTCGCAGTCCTCGGGCTTACGGATCTCGACAATCGGCAGGGCGCGCACGTCATCCTCGCCGTATACGCCAACGGTGATCTCGGTACCCTCGATGCACTTCTCGACCAGCACTTTGTCGCCGTACTCAAACGCCTTGGCGATTGCCGCGGGCAGCTCGGAGGGCTCATGGACCAGGGAAATACCATAGCTGGAACCGTTGACGGCCGGCTTCACAAAGCAGCGCTCGCCACAAACCTCGACGATATGATCGATATCGACTTCATCGCCCACCTCGAGCGCAAGGCCGGGGGCAATGGGAATGCCCGCCTTGGCGTACAGGAGCTTAGAGACCTCCTTGTCGGCACCGCAGGCGCTGGCAAGCACGCCCGAGGCCGTGTAGGGGATACCCAGGGTCTCCATGGCGCCCTGCATGGCACCATCCTCGCCGCCGGCACCGTGCATGGCGATAAACGCCACGTCAAAGCCGCCGGTTGCCATGGTTACCATAAAGTCATCAGCGGCCGTATCGAGCAGCTCCACCGAGGTGTAGCCGGCTTCCTTCAGTGCCACCACAACGTTCTTTCCCGAATTGAGCGAGATCTCGCGCTCAGCGGAATGACCGCCCGCCAAGACCGCTACGTGCATGTTCTCTAGGCTTTTACCCGGCATGGGCAGACTCCTCCTCTATAATTTCTGCAGCTGATACCATATTGTAGCGATACCCTCTACGTTTCCCCAAAATCGAAAGGCTTCCATGAATCCCAGGACTAAATCTCAGGACATTCGCGACTTGAGCCAAAACGATATTCGCGAGCTCGTGGCCGAACTTGGCCAGCCCGCGTTCCGCGCGAAGCAGCTCATCGAATGGGTCTTCGAGAAGAACGTTTGTTCGTTTGACGATATGACCAACCTTCCCAAGGCTTTCCGCGAGCAGCTTAAAGAGGCTTTTGCCTTCGACACGCCGACTGAACTAACCAAGCAAGTTTCCAAAGATGGCTCACGCAAGTATCTGCTCGAGTACCACGACGGCGTTTCCGTCGAGACCGTCGGCATGCCCCGTCGTAACAAGCTTTCCGTCTGCGTTTCCACCCAGGCAGGCTGCGGCATGGGCTGTGCCTTTTGCGCCACCGGTCTCAACGGCCTCAAGCGCTCTCTGACCGCTCAAGAGATCGTCGACCAGATACTTCATGTATCCAACGACTTTGGCGAGCGCGCCACGAGCGTTGTCTTCATGGGCCAGGGCGAGCCGTTTGCCAACTACGACGAGGTTCTCAAGGCGCTGCGAATCCTCAACGACCCCGATGGCATCGGTATCGGCGCTCGTCACCTCACTGTCTCTACCAGTGGCGTTATTCCCGGTATTCGCAAATTTGCCGACATCCCTGAGCAGTTCACGCTTGCCGTTTCCTTGCATTCCGCCATCCAGTCGACGCGCAATAAGCTCATGCCCGGTATTAAGAAGTACACGCTGCTGCGCCTTCACGAGGCGCTTCAACTCTACACCGAGAAGACTGGCCGCCGCCCGACCTATGAGTATGCCATGATCGAAGGCGTCAACGATACGAATCCCGAGATGCAGGCGCTCTGCGACTTCTGCGAGGGAACGTTGTGCCACGTTAACCTGATTCAGCTTAACGACATCGAGGGCAGCCCGCTCAAGCCGTCGCCGATTCATAAGGTTGAGGATCTTCAGCGTCGTCTTGAGTCCCGTGGCATCGAGACCACGATTCGTAACTCCCGTGGTAACGATATTGATGCCGCTTGCGGACAGCTGAAGCAGCGCTTCAAAGTTCAGAAGAACGCATAGGGGAGTCGCACCCCAAAACGTTTCATGTGAAACATCGAACGGCCACGGCTGCAGGATATGCAACCGTGGCCGTTTCATTTATTGACCTTAATTTTGAATCAGCTGCTACTGGTCCCATTTTTACGGCCAAAATAAGGGGTCCTTGTCTCGTGAATCAGACAAGGACCCATCAAAATAAGCTAAGTAATTGTTAGGTACCTAATAGCCTACATTTTCCCATTGGTTGCTTACCCAACCTTGATTAATCTTAGGATTCTTTGTTACCTGAGCTGTACGCATGGCAACATCTTCTGTCATAACATCCATTTTCTTCTTGGAAGTATCGACGATATCTTGCGCGCCTCGAAGCAGACGACCTCGAAGTTCATCGTCTGTCGCGATCTTATATCCAGCAAAGGCACCAGCCGCGACAGTCGTCGCCAATGCAATCGCAGTTAAAATCTTATTCCTCATCTTGGCCTCCTTGATCAAACTGAATCATTTCACCAAGAATACGAGAGAGCTCTTCCTCGTCTTTAAACTCAATCTCAATCTTATTCTTTCCACGCGAGCTCTTCACACGCACGTTGGTATTAAAAACCTGACGAAGCACGCGGGCAGCCTTTTTAAAAGACTGAGGCGTTGCAGGCCTCGGCGTCTTAGGCGTCTCTCCGGCAGAAAACAACGGAGCAAGATTTTCTGTCGCTCTTACGGAAAGGCCCTCTGTAACAACTTTCTCTGCAAGTCGAATACGCGCGTCCTCATAGGGAACTGCAAGAATCGCACGTGCATGACCAGCAGTAAGTTTGCCCTCAAAAATCATCTGCTGAACTACTTCGGGGAGATCGAGAAGACGCAGCGAGTTTGTAATTGCAGAGCGTGACTTGCTTACTGCCTTCGACAATGCCTCCTGGGTCATCCCGCTGGCATCAATGAGTTGGCGATAGCCCTTAGCCTCTTCGACGGGATTCAGATCAGAACGCTGAAGGTTTTCGATAAGAGCAAGAGCCAGCATCTCTTCATCATTTACCTCTTTAATGATGACTGGCAATTCTTCAAGGCCAGCAAGCTTTGACGCCTGGTAACGACGCTCACCAGCGATGATCTCATAGCCGTTTCCATGCTTGCGAACCAAAAGCGGCTGCAAAACGCCATGTTCTTGAATTGACTCGCTCAACTCGCGAAGTTCAGTTTCGTTAAAGTGAATTCGCGGCTGATTAGGGTTGGGAACGATATCCTCAATAGGTAGTTTTGTTTCAGATGCGGCATTTGAAGCCGATGCAGCCGAACCGCCGGTCTCATACTCGGCCTCTGAGACCAAAGCATTGAGTCCACGTCCCAATCCGCCACGTTTCTTTACACTAGGCACGCTTGATCACCTCTTTTGCAAGGTTCATATATGCTTTTGCACCCTTATTTTGAGGTGCATAGGTAATTACCGGTTCTCCAAAAGACGGAGCTTCGGAGATTTTAACCGTACGGGGGATTAGCGTCTTAAACGCCTTATCACCAAAGTACGATTGAACCTCCTCAACAACCTGATTCGATAGTGAAGTACGCGAGTCATACATGGTCATAAGCACACCATAGGTGTCTAAGCCCTTGTTCAGCCGTGATTTGACCATCTTCATTGACTCAAGCAGCTTCGTAACGCCCTCGAGTGCGTAATATTCGCACTGGATCGGAATCAAAACGCTGTCTGCTGCGGTCAAAGCGTTGATAGTAAGCAGGCCGAGCGAAGGAGGACAGTCAATGAAAATAAAGTCAAACTCGTCCTGAATCGGCTCAAGCAAATCTTTGAGGCGGGTTTCACGAGCAATTGCGCTTACGAGCTCAATTTCCGCGCCTGCAAGTTGAATTGTAGCCGGAATAACGAATACCTTTTTACAATTTGTATCAAGAACAAGCGATTCTGCCGGCACATCATTCAACAATGCATCATAGATGCAGTGATCAAGGTCTTCTTTTTCAATTCCGAATCCACTGGTGCTGTTTCCCTGCGGATCAAAATCGACAATCAGTGTCTTACGACCCTGCTCACCCAGTGCTGCTGCAAGGTTTACAGCCGTCGTTGACTTACCGACGCCGCCTTTTTGATTGATGATTGCAATGATACGCGTGTCTTTTGCGCTCTTAGAACGCTTAACGTCGCGAAATCCCACGGTCCCTCCTGGTGTGTATTAAAGCTGTCAAACGGAGGATGTTTCACGTGAAACATTCCGAATCGATATCAACCGCCATGTTTCACGTGAAACACTTCAAGTTGTTAGTATCCATTATGTTTCACGTGAAACATCTAGGCAAGCGGATTCTTCTTTGCCACGCCATTTGCACGAGGCAATGAGACAGATGCTGGATGACTCTTCTTAAGAACAATGAACTCCCTGTGACCCAAGCCTTCAGGCAAATCAATTGCGTCATTCAGAAGCAAAGTGAAGCCGCAAATCTTAGCTGCTGACATGCCGGAAGCAAGCTCCTCATCCGAAGGATTGCCTTTGGTTATAACAAATAGCCCTCCATCCTTCAGATACGGAGCCGCATACTCAACAAGAATCGGTAGAGGGGCCAGTGCGCGGGCGGTTACAACAGAGAACTGCTTCTTATGGCTTCGAGCATATTCTTCAAGACGATCATGAACCGCATGAGCATGTTTCAATCCAAGAGCATGGACAAAGGAATTAACCGCATCAACCTTCTTGCCAACAGAGTCAATATAAGTAGCTTTACGATGCGTGGTTATGGTTAATGGAATACCAGGGAAGCCCGCACCTGTTCCCATATCGAGCAAAGCTCCCTCAGGAGCCTTGTTGATATAGGGGAGCAAAACAAGTGAGTCGAGGATATGAAGTACTGCAGCATCTTCTACGTTAAGAATACGGGTGAGATTGGTTGTCTTATTTGTTTCCAGAACCAAATCCAAATGCTGGATACATTTCCTCAGCTCAACATCAGTTACGCTCAAGGAATACTCTTTGCAATAGGAAGTTAGACGACTCAACATCTCGTCAGCTTGCTGATCAGTAAGTACTAACAACGAAAGCTCCTATCTGACAAAAATCAGTGTATCGAAAACTTTTGACAAAAAAAAGGGGGACGTGGAAACCACGTCCCCTTAGCATAAGCTCGAGTAGATTATCGAGCAACAATCACCACATGGCGATCAGGGTCAGAACCCTCAGAATGAGTATCGACTGCATCGTTGCCACGAAGTGCAATGTGAACCAGTCGGCGCTCGTAGGCATTCATGGGCGGAAGCGAAACACTCTTATGAGTGCGGATGGCACGCTCGGCAGCAGACTGAGCCATGGAGGCGACCTTATCCTGACGGCGACTCTTGTATCCCTCGACGTCCACTACAACCGGATACCTAAAGCCAAGCTTGCGGCTCACCAGCAAAGAGAACATAACCTGAAGAGCATCAAGAGTGCGACCATGACGGCCAATGAGAACAGCAAGGTCGGGAGCAGTAACATCCAAAATCAGCTCACCCTCGTCGCCCTCATACTCATCGATAGGAGAGTTGGCGGCATCGAAGTGCGAAAGGATGGAACGCAGGATGGAAATCGCAACATCGGCAATGGTGTCGAGCTCCTCATCGGTCAGCTCTTCACCAGCCTTGTAGCGCTGTGCAATCTCGGGATAATCGCCCGCGACCTGCGGGGCAACCTCCTCAAGCATATCCTCGATGATCTCTTCAGACATAACGTACTCCAAAAGTTAGGTACCTAAATAAGATTGATATCCCACTACTTCTTCTTGTGCGGGCGCGGCTTCTTCTCGCGACGAGTGACCTCAACCTGCAGCGGAGCGTTCTTAAGACGCTCCTCCTCATCGGCCTTCGCCTTGTCGATGACCTTCTGCGTCACAAAAATCTGCTGGATAACCTGCCAAGCAGACGAGACGTCGTAGTACAGCAGAACACCAACGGGAAGGCTCCAGCCCATCCAAAGCATCATGACCGTCATGACAACGGCCATCATACGCATGCTCTGAGCCTGCTGGCCGGTCTGGTTGCGCGACATATAGAGCTGCGGAATCAGGGTCAGGACGGCAAACAGGATCAGGCAAACCAGCGCAGGCAGTGCAACCATAAAGCCATCGGCAAAGGAAGCGCTCGGCGTGGTGGTCAGGTCGGGCAGGATGTTGAAGAACGAGAACGTGCCGTCGTTAAAGTACTGCGGCAGGTTGCGCAGCAATGTAAACAGGGCGAACAGGATAGGCATCTGAATCAGCAGCGGCAGACAGCCAGCCATGGGGTTGAACTTGTTCTCGCTGTAGAACTTCTGCATCTCCTCGGCCTGACGCTGGGGATCGTCGGCATAGCGCTCCTGGATCTCGAGCATCTTGGGCTGCAGCACCTGCATGCGAGCCGTCGACTTGGTCGACTTGAGCATAAGCGGCGTCAGCAGCAGACGGATGATGACCACCAGAATGATGATGGACAGGCCCCAGTCGACCGCAAAGGTCTGGATGAGCTTGAGCAGCTCGAAAAGGATGTTAACGATCCAATCCCACATGTAAGTTTTCCTCCGATAGCGAGTGCCCGCTAGGGCACAGGGTCATAACCGCCGACGTGCAGGGGATTGCAGCGAGCGATGCGCCTCACGGCAAGCCAGCAGCCTCTCAAAACACCGTGCTTCTCAATCGCCTGGATGGCGTATTGCGAGCACGTTGGGTAATAAATGCAGGCGTCAGGCAATAAGGGCGAAATAACCTGTTGATATATGCGAATAGGAGCGATGGCAACACGTCGCAAAACGTGATTGCTCATCGCTCCTCCCCGGCAACGCCGGCGCGCTTCATAAGCGAACGCAACGCCTTGTCCATCTCCTTCGGCGAGGAAACCCTCGTCTTGGGAGTTGCAAACAAGATGATGTCATAACCCGCAACGGGAAATCCGCAGCTGCGGGCGGCCTCGCGCATCACACGCTTAGATCGGTTGCGCACGACGGCACAACCGAGTCGCTTAGCACCAACGAAGGCGACCCTTCCGGAGTCGCCTTCGCCAACCGATTCACATATGGTCATTCGAATCAGAGGGTGATTGAAACGACGCCCCTGACTGAACACATGCTCGAAATCTTGCCGAGACTTAATAGTCTTCATGCGAGATGTGTGTATCGCTGCTAGACAGTGAGACGCTTGCGGCCCTTGGCGCGACGACGGGCGAGCACGGCACGACCACCCTTAGTGGCCATACGGGCACGGAAGCCATGGGTCTTGGCACGCTTACGCTTATTAGGCTGATACGTACGCTTCATCTTAAGTTCCTCCTGCTGCATTTCGAGTGTCCGCGGGGACGCGGACGCAGATATAGACACGTGAGCTTGAAGATTGTAGGGAAATCAATGTTCAAATGTCAAGAAATCAAAGGTAAAAGGTTGCGCAGTTCACACGGTTCCCCCATAAGCCAAGCTCGATTTAGCGGTGCATGGCAACTTTTCACGATATTTCATCGAGTTTTCAACAGGTCATGTTGGCAATGTTGAGAACTTTTCGCCCGTTTTCCAAAGTTTTCAACAGGTTTTGAAAGTTTGTCGAAAGATGAGAAACATTGCACGGTGAGCTACTATTTGTTCGAAACCTTTTGGAAGATTGCGAGCAGCATGTCTGACGACTTTTACACCATGGTCGATTCCGGAGACCCGGCACCCGACAACGAGCACATCACCGGCGTGCGCGAAGAGCGTGAGGAAGGCGAGCAGACGACCACGCAGGCGCCAAAAGCCATGTACGCCGCACGCATCGCCGTCTATGACGACATGCTGTCGACACCGCGTGTGATCGTCATTGATCCGCAAGATGTCCGCACGTATTTGGAAGAGACGACCAACACCGTCTACCAGTGCATGAAAGAACAAGGTGGCCATATCTCGCTCATGGTCATCCGCGAGATTGTCGAAAACTTTATCCACGCACACTTTGCCGAGCCCATCATCTCAATTCTGGACGGCGGAGACACCATCCGCTTTGCCGACCAAGGACCCGGCATCGATGACAAGGAACGCGCTTTCGACTTTGGCGTTACCAGCGCAAACAGCAAGATGAAGCGCTATATCCGTGGAACCGGAGCGGGGTTTCCCATGGTGCAGGAGTATTTGGAAAACGCCGGCGGTGCCGTATCCATCGAGGACAACATGGGCAACGGCACCGTGGTTACGGTAAGCCTGAACCCTAAACGCGTGCAGGAAATCGAGCGTGCCGGCGGACACGGCGCTGCCGTGCGGCCCGAGACGGAGCAGCCCGCATATCCCCTGCCGGGAGCTTTTGCGCAGCAGCCCATGGCAACGCAGCAGATGCAGCCCCCCGTGGGACAGATGCAGCAGCCCGGAATGCTACCTACACAAGAACCCCGGGCGGCATCGATGTCGATGCCGCCAAACACGCCAGAGGCCATGCCGCTGGCGGATCAGGATGCAGCAGCAATGCAGCAGGCGACGGGGGCACTGGGTGGCCAGCAAATGGGCCATCAGCCGTACCAACAGGGATATCCATATCAGCAGATGCCGCCACTGGGGTATGGCCAGCAGTACCCGCAGCAGTACCAGCAGGGATATCAGCAGCCGTACCAGCAGATGCCGCAGCAGCAGTACAACCCCTGGGCCCAGCAGATGCCTCCGCAGCCTTACCAACAGTGGCCTCAAAGTTTTCAACAGCAAATGCCGCCAATGCAGAGTTCTCAACAACCAGCAGCTCAAATGATGTATCCTAATGCAGCAAATCAGTATGCACAGCCACAACCGGACGTGTTCGTAAGCGATCGCGGCAACGCCGCGCTGGGCTATCTGGCGCAAAATCAAGCGTGCGGTGCAACCGATCTTGCGAGGGCGTTTGGAAACTCGGCCCCCACTTGGTCACGCACGCTCAATGACTTGGCGCAGGCCGGCTTGGTCATCAAGCATGGCCAGAAATACCATCTGACCGAACTCGGCGCCGCTCGCGTGCGAGCTCAGAGCTAAAGAACGGGAGAGACAGTGGACGAGGAAGCAAGCATCATCCTGGGGGATGCCATCGCCTTTTGCCAGCGCGACGGCCAAGATGCACGCCTCATCAACATGCTGGGGCAATCGCGCGCCATAAGCCTGACCGAAGATACGCTCACGATCGAGGCCCCCTCGCGCTTTGCCATCGCGCAGCTCAAAAAGCATCAGCCGACTATTGAGGCCTATCTGGAAGAAATCGCCTTTGCACCGATTGCGCTCGATATCGTGGCACCGCAAGGCGCCGCGACGGAATCCGCTGCCGCGACGGCGCCCGCCACGGCTCCCGCCGCTTCCCCGGCGGTGCCGGCCTCCACAGGCGACGTGCCGACAATCGAGCACCAGCACAGCGATGTTTCCCGTGAAACCATGGCACCGTTGCCGACCGCGGCAGCGACGTCAACGAACGTACCCGTCACGCATATGCCCATCGCTCACGACGCAGTGGCGGGCGCGGATTCGGGCATTGCAATCAAGAACACGCTCTCGGCCGATGATTTTCGTCGCATGATGAACCAGATGAAGGGCGGAGCGGCGACTAAATCCACGCAAGCTGCGACCCCCGCTTCACCCATGCCAGCACCGACCGTGCCGGCCGAGCAGAATACGGATGGAGCCCCGCTCGCCGCGAACTCAAAATTTACCTTTGAGAACTTTGTCTACGGACCCGAGAACAGCCATGCCTATCGCTCGGCACTCAAGTTTGCCGCCCTCGCGGACGAGCGCGGCACGTGCACATCACTGTTCATCTACGGCAAATCGGGCCTGGGCAAGACGCACCTGCTGCTTGCCATCAAAAACGAGCTCGCCGAGAAGTCGCCCGAGATCAAGGTCAAGTATGCCAACTCCCAGGCATATCTGGACGACCTGATGACCGAGTTCGACCGCCAGAAGAAGAGCAACGCTCCCATCATGCAGGCGTACCACGGCGTGGACGTACTCATCATCGATGACATCCAAAACATCATCGGCAAGCGCGCGAGCGTGGACTACTTCTTCCAGCTCATGGACGAGTTCATCCGCAACAACAAGAAGGTCGTCATCGCGGCAGACCGCGCCCCCAAGGACCTGAGCATGGACGAGCGTCTGACCAGCCGCTTCAACGCCGGCATGCTCTGCCTGGTCGCAGAGCCCAGCTACGAGATGAAATACAAGATCTTGCAGCGCTATTACGAGAACACCATCGTCGCCGCTCCCGAGGCAGGCGACGACTCGCTGCTGGCGGCCTATGGGGGCGACGGTGGGCACCTGACCGACGAGCACTTTAAACACATGGCCGAGGTCTCAGGCACCAACATCCGCGAACTCGAGAGCTTCTGCGAGCGCTGCGCCGGCGAGGCGGGCGACCGCGAGCGCGAGGGCGGGGAGCTCACCTTTGACGATATCGATGCCATCGCCAGCCAGTACTTCGACACATCGGCCAAAAGGATCAACGTCCAGACGGTTCAGTCCGTCATCGAAGAGCAGTACGGCGTGACGCACGAGGAGCTCATCGGCCCGCGTCGCAACGCCAATATCGCCAAAGCACGCCATATCGCTATCTACCTGGCCATCGAGATGTGCGAGATGACGACCACGGCGGTGGGCGCCGAATTTGGCAACCGCAACCACTCGACCGTCAGCACGAGCTACAAAAAGGTCCAGAAGATGATCCAGGAAGACCGCACCGTCACCGAAGACCTCAAGTCGCTGCGCGATAAAATTACACTGCGCTCGTAGGGAAATAGAGACACCTGTTGAAAACTTGTCGAAACCACGGGCATAAGGTGTTTAAAACCCAACCCGCGGTGATGAAAAGTTTTGCGCAGGTTTTGAACGTGGAAAACCACCCCCGTTGCACACAGGTTGCTGTCGATTCTCTTTCTGGGTCTGACCTGCGTCTTTGGGAGTAATCAACAGTTTCGTCAGTGCTATTACTATTATTAAGATATTTATATCTATAGAAAGGTATTAAAAGATGAAGTTCACCGTCAGCCAGAGCTCGCTTACACAAGCCATCGGCGTCGTAATGAAGGGTGTCGCTTCGGCATCCACCCTTCCCATCCTGTCGGGCGTGCTCGTTAAGGCGCAAGACGGCATCTTGGAATTCCAGACCTCTAACTACACCATCTCGATCCGTCATCGCATCGCGGCGCATGTCGAAGAAGAGGGCGAGATGGTTATCCCCTGTAAGATGCTCTCCAATATCACCAAGACCCTCCCCGATGCCCCGGTCACCTTTGAGCTGTCCGAGCGCCAGGTGCTGATTGGTTGCGAGAAGAGCTCTTTTAGGCTGAACACGCTCGATGCTAATGACTTCCCCGAGTTTCCGGCCTATGCCATCGAGAGCGCCGTGGAACTGCCGACCGATATCTTGTCCGAGATGGTCGGCCGCGTGTGGCGCGTCACCTCGACCGACAAGGCCCGCCCCATCCTGGGTGGCGTGCACATGAAGGTCGAGAACAACACCGTGCGCCTGGTGGCGACCGATTCCTTCCGCTTGGCCGTGTGCGATACGCAGGTCGAGACCTCAACCCTCGAGGGCTCCTTTGAACTCAACGTTCCGGCCGACGCCTTTAACGACGCGCTGAACATCATGGCCAGCCAGGCGACCATCATGATCGGGGCTACCGACACCCAGGTCGTCTTCGAGGCCGGCAACACCACCTACGTGTCGCGCCGCATCGAGGGCGTGTACCCCAACTACAAGCAGCTCATCCCCGATTCGTGCGTGACGAGCGTCAAGATCGACGTCGCCGCCTTTAACGCCGCCCTCAAGCGCGTGGCCGTTATCGCGAGCGCCAACCCCGCCGTCAAGTTCGAGATCGATGTCGAGAACGGGCAGATGGGCCTGTCCTCCATTTCCAATGACCAGGACCTTGCGCAGGAGACGATCGATGTCGAGGCCGAGGGCGAGTCGGGTACCATCGCCTTCAACTACCACTACATCTTCGGCTGCCTCAATGCCCTGTCCAAGGAGAAGGAGATCACGCTGGAGCTCAAGAGCTACTCGCAGGCGGGCATCTTCAAGTCCTACGACAAGATCAACTACCTGTACCTGGTCATGCCGGTTCGCATCTAGCGCTGCGCCATGACCATGTTCGCCCGCGATCTTTCCGTCGCGCACTACCGCAGTTTCGAGAGCTATCGTCTTGCCCTGGACGAGGGCGTGACGATACTTGCGGGACCCAACGCGGCGGGAAAGACCAATCTCATAGAGGCGCTGCAGCTGCTGACGAGCGGCGCCTCGTTTAGGCATCCGACCGCAGCCGAGCTCGTCCATGATGGCGTGGGCTCGTGCAAGATCGAGCTGAGGCTCGAGGGCGACGGCCGCGTACTTGATATGGGATTGAGCGCGGAGGACGGTAAACGCTCGTTTAGCCGCAACGGCAAGAGATGCTCTGCCGCCGGTGTGCGCGGGGTTCTGCCGAGCGTGCTGTTTTGCCCCGACCATCTGGACATGGTTAAGCGAGGCGCCAGTGTGCGCCGCGCCGCCCTCGACGACTTTGGCATGCAACTGAGCGCACGCTATGCCGATCTTGCGAGCACCTATGGTCGCTGCGTGACCCAGCGTAACGCCTTGCTCAAGGAGGCCTGGTGCTGCCGTGAGATGCTCGGCGCGTGGAACGATTCGATTGCCCGCGCGGGCGCGGCTCTGCTCGTGCACCGGTTGGCCCTGCTCGACCGGCTGGCGGGCCATGTGCGTACTGCCTACGGGCAAGTGGCGTCCGGTGAAGCCGCCAACGTGTCCTATGCGTCCACGCTGGGGGATTTGCCCCAGGTCGAGGATCGCGAAGAGCTGAAGGGCTGGGCGTACGAGCGCATGCTGGCTGCCCTTGATGGGCACGCCGACGAGGAAATTCGCCGCGGCGTGACGCTGGTGGGACCGCATCGCGACGAGATTGAATTTACCGTTGCGGGTCGCTCCGCCCGTTCATTTGCCAGCCAAGGACAGCAGCGAACGTTGGTACTGTCCTGGAAGGTGGCCGAGGTGGCCGTGGCTCGCGATGTCCTGGGCACCGCCCCGCTGCTGCTTTTGGACGACGTGATGAGCGAGCTCGACGGCGAGCGTCGCGGTGCTTTCCTGCGGCTGATCGGCGATGATATCCAGACGGTCATAACCACGACCAACCTGGGGTACTTTACCGATGACCTGCTTGATCGAGCCAAGGTGGTGAGCATGGGTGAGACGTGCTAATTACGAGCGCGAGAGCGAAACGGTCGCCTTCAGTGGCTTTTTGAACGCAGAGCGCCAGCGCATCCTGGCGGCTGCGACCCCTGAGCGCCGTGCGCAGATGGAGGCCGCCGAGGAGTCGCGCGCGGTCTATCGCGCGTGGAACGCGGTGTGCTCGGGCACGCGCGAGGGGCGGCATGTGACGGGCCTGCGCTACCTGCCCGAGTCCAATGAGCTGCTGGTATATCTCGACTCGCCCTCGTGGACGCAGGAAATGACGTTGTTGCGCGAGATCATCCGCGCGCGCATGGAGCGCGCCGGTGCGCATGTGGACGGCCTGGTGTTCAAAACCACCGCGCCCGGTCACACGCCGCCCGCCGCCAAGGAGCGCCTTCGCCCAGCGACGACCGAGCGCCCGCCGGCCCCACACGCCGACCTCAGCGATGCCGAGCGCACCGAGATTGAGCGCCAAGTGGCGCCCATCGAAGACCAAAAACTGCGCGAGGCCCTCGAGAACGCCATGAGAGCCAGTGCCGAGTGGGCCAAGGGCGTGCAAAGCAAAAAAGAGCCTTAAATCGCATCTGGTGGCCTTGTAGAGCCAAATACCCTCGTTCCCGAGGGTATTTTTTTACGATAAACTAGTAAGGCTGTACACATTTTCTTGACTGAAGGAGGACGTGTGGCAAACGAAAACGATTACGATGGCGGCGAGATTAAGATTCTCGAAGGTCTCGAGGCCGTTCGTAAGCGCCCGGGCATGTATATCGGCTCGACGAGCGCCAGCGGTCTGCATCACCTGGTGTGGGAGATCGTTGACAACTCCGTCGACGAGGCCATGGCCGGTTTCTGCACCGAGATCCAGGTGACGGTCCACGCCGACAACTCCATCACGGTCGTCGACAACGGGCGCGGCATCCCCGTCGACGAGCACCCTGTTAAAAAGATCCCGACGCTCGAGGTCGTCATGACGATTTTGCACGCCGGCGGTAAGTTCGATAATTCGGCCTATAAGGTCTCGGGCGGCCTGCACGGCGTTGGCATCTCCGTCGTCAACGCACTGTCCAAGCGCGTGGTCGTTCAGGTTCGTCGCGACGGCAACACCTACGAGATGGAGTTCTCGCGCGGCAAGACCGTCAAGAAGATGGAGGTCGTGGGCACCTCGGATTCGACGGGCACCACCGTCACCTTCTGGCCCGACGACGAGATCTTCGAGACCTGCATTTACGATTTCGATACGCTGCACAACCGTCTGCAGGAGACGGCGTTCCTCAATAAGAACCTCAAAATCGTGCTGACTGACGAGCGCGAGTCTACTCCCCACGTGGAGGAGTTTTGCTACGAGGGCGGCATCATCGACTTCGTCAAGTTCCTTAACGAGGGCAAGGACGTCCCCGAGGCCTTTAAGGAGCCTATCTACATCGAGGGCAAATCGGACCCGGACGCACCTGTGGCCAAGATGGGCGAGGTTGAGGTTTCCCTGCAGTGGAATAGCGGCTACGGCGAGAACGTCATGTCGTTTGCCAACGACATCTACACCCCCGAGGGCGGCATGCACCTTGAGGGCTTCCGCACCGCGCTCACCCGCGTGATCAACGACTATGCGCGCAAGCAGAACCTGCTCAAGGAAAAAGACGCCAATCTGACCGGCGACGATGTGCGCGAGGGCCTTTCGGCCGTTATCTCGGTCAAGCTGCCCGATCCGCAGTTTGAGGGCCAGACCAAGGCCAAGCTCGGCAGCTCCTATATGCGCGCGCTCACGCTCAAGATCGTGACCGACGGCCTTGCCGATTACCTCGAGGAGCACCCTAAGCCCGCTCGCGAGATCGTCAAGAAGGCGCAGCAGGCCTGCAAGGCGCGCAATGCCGCCCGCAAGGCGCGCGAGGCGACCCGCCGCAAGAGCCTGCTCGAGACGGCGTCCCTGCCCGGTAAGCTCGCCGACTGCTCGGTGCGCGATGCCGAGCTGACCGAGCTCTTCATCGTAGAGGGCGACTCGGCAGGCGGTTCGGCCAAGGACGGCCGTCGCCGAGACATCCAGGCGATTCTGCCCCTGCGCGGCAAGATTTTGAACGTCGAGCGCGTTGGTGACCATCGCGCGTTCTCGAGTGACACCATCCAGTCGCTGATTACCGCGATCGGCTGCGGCGTCACGACGAGTGCCGGCGACGGCGGCGACTTCGATATCACCAAGGCGCGCTACCACAAGATCATCATCATGACCGATGCAGACGTCGACGGTGCGCATATCCGCATCCTGCTGCTGACGTTCTTCTACAAGTACATGCGTCCGCTGATCGATGCCGGTTACGTCTATGTTGCCTGCCCGCCCATCTTTGGCATTAAGGTGCGCAACAAGATCCACTACGTGTATCCCAACGGCCGCCAGCCCGAAGACGAGATCCTGCGCGACACCATCCAGAGCCTGGGCCTGAACCCCGACGATAACGACGAGGACGGCAAGGCCAAGGACGGCAAGATCACCAAAAAGCGCAAGGGCTATACCGTCCAGCGCTACAAGGGCCTGGGCGAGATGGACCCCAAGCAGCTTGCCTCGACGACGATGGACCCCAAGACCCGCATCCTGCAGCGCGTGTCGATCGAGGACGCCGTGGTGGCGGACCGCGCCGTGCGAGAGCTCATGGGTTCCGAGGTCGGCTATCGCCGCGAGTACATCGAGAAGCATGCACATGACGCACGATTCTTAGACGCCTAATCCCTGCGGCTTTCCCAGCCACCGCACCTTCGCCCTCAATCGTCGGTCGCGTACCCAAGTACGCTTCCCTCCTCTTTCGGGCGAATCTGCGGCACCTGGAAAAGCCGTCTCCGTGGTTGGGAACTAATGGACCACGCAAACCATGAGGAGGTAACGTGGCAGACGATATCAACAACAACGAGGGTATGGGCGAGGCCGGCGATGCCGGTATGCCCGACGATCTGAAGCGCCTGCTTGCCCGTGCTGAGCAGGGCGAGGACGGCGACCCGGACGCCTATAACCCCGATGCCGATGATGATGAGGAAGAAGACGACGCCGAGCTCGAGGAGAGCTTTGGCGAAGTCGACCGTGGCGCCTCGGCCGGCGAGGATATCAACGGCGGCCAGCTCCAGATTTCGGAGTTTGGCCGCGAGATGAAGCAGTCGTTCATCGAGTATTCGATGTCGGTCATCACGGCGCGCGCCCTGCCGGACGTGCGCGACGGCTTAAAGCCGGTGCACCGCCGCATCCTGTACGCGATGAACGAGAGCGGCATCTACCCCAACCGCCCACACAAGAAGTCGGCCTGGACGGTCGGCGAAGTTATCGGTAAGTACCACCCGCATGGCGACTTCGCGGTCTATGAGGCCATGGTCCGCCTGGCGCAGTGGTTCTCCATGCGCACGCCGCTCATCGACGGTCACGGCAACTTCGGCAACATCGACGGCGACGGCGCGGCGGCCATGCGTTACACCGAGAGCCGCCTGGCAAAGCCCGCCATGGAACTGTTGCGTGACTTGCAGAAGGATACCGTCGACTGGCAGCCCAACTACGACGAATCGCTCGCCGAGCCCGTGGCGCTGCCTGCGCGCTTCCCCAACCTGCTGGTCAACGGCAGTCAGGGCATCGCCGTCGGCATGGCCACCAACATCGCCCCGCATAACCTCACCGAGGCGATCGAGGCCACCTGCTACCTGATCGACAACCCCGACGCCACCGTCGACGAGCTCATGCAGATCATGCCCGGTCCGGACTTCCCCACCGGCGCCATCATCATGGGCAGCGCCGGCATTAAGCAGAGCTACGAGACCGGCCGCGGCTCCATTACCGTGCGTGCCAAGGCACATGTGGAGTCCACCAAGACCGGCCGCAGCCGCCTGGTCTTTACCGAGATTCCCTACATGGTCAACAAGGGCACCCTGCAGGAGAAGATCGCCCAGCTCGTCAACGACAAGCGCATCGAAGGCATCTCGGATATGCGCGATGAGTCCAACCAGAAGGGCATCCGTCTGGTCATCGAGCTCAAGAAGGGCGTCATTCCGCAGGTCGTGCTCAACAACCTGTATAAGTACACCTCGCTGCAGACGACCTTTGGCGCCAACAACCTGGCGCTCGTCAACGGCGTTCCCAAATGCCTGAGCCTGCGCGAGATGCTGCAGCACTACATCGATCACCAGGTCGACGTCGTCACCCGCCGCACCCGCTTCGACCTTAAGAAGGCCCAGGCGCGTGCCCATATCCTCGAGGGCTACCTGATGGCTCTCGACCATATCGACGAGGTCATTAGCATCATCCGCTCCTCGCAGACCGACTCCGAGGCCAGCAGCCGCCTGATCGAGCGCTTTGGTTTTACGCCCGAGCAGACCACGGCCATCCTCGAGATGAAGCTGCGCCGCCTGACCGGCCTGGAGCGTGACAAGATCCAAGAAGAGTTGGACGGCCTGCGCCGCGCCATTGCCTACTACGAGGACCTGCTGGCGCATGAGGAGAAGATCCTGGGCGTCATCAAGGAGGAGATGCGCGAGATCTCCAAGAAGTTCGGCGATAAGCGCCGCACCGAGATCAGCCAGGTTGAGAAGGACCTGGACGTCGAGGACCTCATTGCTGACGAGGACATGGTCGTGACCATCACCCACACCGGCTACGTTAAGCGCATCCCGGTGGCTGCCTACCGCGCCCAGAAGCGCGGCGGCAAGGGCGTATCGGGCGTCAACCTCAAAGAGGACGACGTTATCGACGAGATGTTCATCGCGTCCACGCACGAGTACGTGCTGTTCTTCTCGAGCAAGGGCAAGGTCTATCGCCTGAAGGTGCACGAGCTGCCGGTGGGTACGCGCCAGGCGCGCGGTACCGCGATCGTCAACCTGCTGCCCTTCGAGGAAGGCGAGAAGATCGCGAGCGTCATCAGCTGCCGCGAGTTCCCGGCCGACGAGTACCTGATGTTTGCCACCAAGAGCGGCATGGTCAAGAAGACCGTGATGAGCGCATATGACCGCAGCCGTCGCGACGGCCTGATCGCTATCAACCTGCGCGACGACGACGCACTGCTGAACGTGCGCCGCGTGCGCGAGGGTGACAAGATTATCCTAGCCACCACCGCGGGCAAGGCGATCATGTTCTCCGAGGAGCAGGTGCGCGCCACCGGCCGCGATACCAGCGGCGTTCGCGGTATCGGTATGAAGGACGGCGTGAGCGTTCTGGGCATGGAAGTCACTAACGGCAACGGCGATCTGTTCGTCATCACCGAGCGCGGCTACGGCAAGCGCACGCCGGTCGCGGACTACCCAGAGCAGAATCGCGGCGGCCAGGGCGTCTACACCATCCAAATGACCGAGCGCAAGGGTAACCTCGCGGCCATGAAGACGGTGGGCCCGCAGCACGAGCTGTTCATCGTGACGGAGGGCGCGACGGTCATTCGCGTCAAGACCGACGAGATCAGCCAGACTGGCCGCGCCACCCAGGGCGTCAAGATGATGACCGTCGACGACAACGACCGCGTATGCGCTGTCGCCCGCATGACGGCAGCCAAGGAAAAGCCCGAAGGCGAAGCCACAGAAAACGGCTCTGCTTCCGAAGAAACCCCTGTCGATCTAGGCGACGGCAACGACATGCCAGAAGATCTCCTAGACGAGTAAGAGGCTCTAGCTGGTAAAAATCATCAGACCCCATATATCGGCGGTCGGCGCACTGCGCGCCGACCGCTTTTTTGAAAACCTTGGGACTCGTGTTCGCCCCGGTCGCACGGCGGCATGCGAAGTCGATCGCGAGTTCCGCACGAGCAGGAGAGCACTTAATGTGCTCTCCGTGCGAGCAGGACTGTCCGAGCAGGCGACTTCGCATGCCGCCGGGCAGCCGGGGGCGACACCCCTCAAAGATTTTCAAAAAAGTTGTTGACGCGCGCGTAACGACTCGTCTAATATATCCCTTGCGCGATGGACCTGTAGCTCAGTTGGTTAGAGCGTCCGGCTGATAACCGGGAGGTCACAAGTTCGAATCTTGTCAGGTCCACCACTTTCTTTCGCAATAAACACCCCAGCGAGAGCCGAGTCGCCGCTGGGGTGTTTATTACTGTCTCCGTGGGGGTTTAGCTCAGCTGGGAGAGCGCGGGCTTTGCAAGCCTGAGGTCAGGGGTTCGATCCCCCTAACCTCCACCATGATGGACCTGTAGCTCAGTTGGTTAGAGCGTCCGGCTGATAACCGGGAGGTCACAAGTTCGAATCTTGTCAGGTCCACCATCAAAACTGTGAAGAGCCCTGGGGCATTGCCTCGGGGCTTTTTTCTTGTCTGCGATAAATCTCATTTTGGTTTTGTGTGCTGTGCGAAAGTTTGGGTAGTATAGCTATTCAATGCGGCGGACTGCCGCGTGTTAACCGCTACGTACCGGAGGTGTTCCATGGTTCGTGTCGACATAGAGACCATCGTCATGGCCGCCGGTCCCGTGCCATCGCTTATCGTGCTTCGCGAGCGCTGCAGCAAATCGGACTCGCCCGCGCCACTGCGTTCCCTTTCCATTCAGACTGGTTCGTTTGAAGCTGCTGCCATCAGCCGCGGCATCGATAGCGGTCGCGCCGAGCGCCCGATTACCCATGACCTGTTGCTCGATACTGTTGGTGCCCTGGGTGCCAAGCTCGAACGCATCGAAATCGTTCGCGCCGAGCCGCCCGTGTTTTACGCGACGGTTGTCGTGTTGGCCGATGGCAACGAGCATAAGATCGATGCGCGTCCGAGCGACGCCATCGCCCTCGCCGTACGCAGTAATGCCCCCATGTTCGTTGAAGACGACATCATGAATCGCCTGGGCACCGTTTCTGCCCATGCCGAGGAAGTTGACGACGAGCAGGAGTTCGAGAAGTTCGACGAGTTCGTCCATACGCTCTCCCCCGATGACTTCTAAATGCGGGGCGGCCAGGCTGCGGAGCGTTCGCTGATGGCCGGCGGTATGTCGGCTGAGGCGGCGGCCATTGCGCGCGAGGCCCAGATGCGCTCGGAGGCTTCTGAGGCGGCTCGCATTGCCTATGTGACGCAGGCCCGCACGCTTCGCGAGCGCCGCGGCTCGTTTATCAAGATGGTTGTCGTCTCCGCCCTTGTCGCGGCAATCTGCTCGCGCCTTCGTGGTACAGTTGGTGCGCTTGGGTTTTCGATCTCTACAGGCCTGGTGATCTGGGGTGTGGTCGATGCGGTCATGCTGACCAGTCAGATCAAGGTGCTCGACAAGCGCGCGATGGATATGATGCGCACCCGCGACGCTGCCGCTAAGATCGCCGCCGAGGCACAAGAACTGTAATGACGCCAGACTCGATGGGAAGGTCTAAAGATGGCACAGGATATGCAGGACGCCGGTAACGTCTCCGCCGAGCTCGACGCCATGGTGTGCGATCTGATCGGCGCGTTCTTGGACGACCTTGCCGCCGGTGAAAACCCTGGCGTGGTAGTGGCAATTGAGGACGCCGCATCCAACCGTTATCTGGCGGCGCTCGACGAGGACGGCGAGGAGGCATGCCTGGAGGCTGCCACCAACTTTATCTCCGAGCACAAGATGGGTCTTAAGGACGAGGGCCTGGGCCGTATCGCCCGCTATGCCATCGGCTACACCGGCTGCGTCGAGATTGACGGCGGCTATCACGATGCTCTGCTCGTGAGCTTCTTCGAAACCACGCTCGAGAGCGGTTTTTCGGCATATGTGCTGTATGAGGGCATGGGCGCCGGCGATGGTTTTATGTGGAGCGACCCTGAACCTGCAGGTGAGGAAACCCCTCTCATCTAAAATCGCTAAAATAAACGAGTTTTCGGTAAAAGGCTCAATATTCCCGCCGAGCGTTGCATTGCTGGGTGGGTCGCATACGCGTGCCGGTTGTATATAGATAGAAGATAGGGGAACTACATGCGCGTAGACAATCTGAGGAACATCGCCATCATCGCTCACGTCGACCACGGCAAGACGACGATGGTCGATAAGCTCCTGCGTGCCACGGACGCCTTCCGTGCCAACCAGCAGGTCGAGGACCGCGTCCTGGATTCCAACGACCAGGAGCGCGAGCGCGGCATTACGATTCTCGCCAAGAACATCTCTATCGAGTACAAGGACGTTAAGATCAACGTCATCGACACCCCGGGCCACGCCGACTTTGGCGGCGAGGTCGAGCGCGTGCTGCGTATGGCCGACGGCGCCCTGCTGCTGGTCGACGCCTTTGAGGGCCCCATGCCCCAGACCCGCTTCGTGCTGCGTCACGCTATCGACACCGGCCTTAAGATTATGATCGTCATCAACAAGATCGATCGTCCGGGTGCTAACCCCGAGAAGGCCTACAACGACTGCCTCGACCTTATGGCCGACCTGGGCGCCACCGACGACCAGCTTGAGTTCGCCATGGAGCACGTGGTCTACGCCAGCGCCATGAATGGCTTTGCCCGCCTCGATCCCAACGACGGCAACATGGACATGTATCCGCTGCTCGATATGATCATCGCCGACATGCCCGCGCCCGAGGTTGACGAGAACGCCCCGCTGGCCATGCAGTGCGTGACCATCGACCACTCCAACTTCGTTGGCCGTATCGGCATCGGTCGCGTGTATTCCGGCGCCATTCACCAGGGCGACCAGATCCTGGTTGTCAAGAATGACGGTTCCAGCGCCACCGCTACCGTCAAGCAGCTCTTTACCTTCGACTACCTGGGCCGCACCGAGTGCCAGGAAGTCGGCGCCGGTGACATCGCCGCCGTCGTGGGTATTGACCGCACCGATATCGGCGATGTCTACACCGATCCCGAGAACCCCGTCGAGCTCGAGCCCATCGAGATCGACCCGCCGACCCTGTCCATCGTCTTTGAGGCTTCGACCTCCCCGCTCGTCGGCCGTGACGGCGACATCGTGGGCGCCCGTCAGCTCAAGGAGCGCCTGTTCAACGAGGCCGAGAACAACGTGACCATGAAGATCGAGGAGCTCGAGGACAAGAGCGGCGTCGAGGTCTCGGGCCGCGGCATTCTGCACCTGTCTGTTCTGATGGAGTCCATGCGCCGCGAGGGCTTTGAGTTCCAGGTCGGCCGTCCCCGCGTTCTGTTTAAGAAGGACGAGAACGGCAACAAGATGGAGCCTGTCGAGCAGGCCGTCGTTGAGTGCCCGGACGAGTACTCAGGCAAGGTCGTTGAGGTCTTCGGTACCTCCGGCGGCATCATGACGAGCATGGACACCTCGGGCATCGTGACGCACCT
Source organism: Collinsella sp. (assembly GCA_019414505.1). GTDB lineage: Bacteria > Actinomycetota > Coriobacteriia > Coriobacteriales > Coriobacteriaceae > Collinsella. Next base: position 22,297 of record DXLW01000018.1, on the reverse strand, counting down.
CGAGTTTAAGATCCCGACGCGCGGCATCATGGGGCTTAAGAACCGCATCATGAACGTCACCCACGGCGAGGGCGTGTTCTACCACACCTTCCTGGAGTATGGTCCTTACGCCGGCGAGATCGGCAACCGTCAGAATGGCGCCATGATCTCCATGACCACCGAGAAGGCCGTTGCCTATGCTCTGGGTACGCTGCAGGAGCGCGGCCAGCTGTTTGTTGAGCCGGGCACCGAGTGCTACGAGGGCATGATCGTGGGCGAGCGCAGCAAGGCCGGCGACATGGTCGTCAACATCGCCCGTACCAAGAACCTGGGCAACCAGCGTTCCTCGACCTCCGATATTTCCGTCCAGCTGGTGCCGCCCCGCACCTTCTCGCTGGAGGAAGCGCTGGAGTACATCGCCGACGACGAGCTGGTCGAGATTACTCCCAAGAACATCCGCCTGCGCAAGCGTCTGCTCAACGCCACCGACCGCAAGAAGGCTGCCGTTCGCGCCGGTCAGGTCAACAAATAAGCGCTGGGCTTTATAACGTCTAACAAGAAAGGGCGCCGACCGTAATGGTCGGCGCCCTTTTTGGTGCAAGGGGATTTAGCTGGTCTGCATTGCCACAAAGGTGCTTGGCCCCTTTGTGGCGGTTGGCGGCTAAGCGGTGGGGAGTTCTGGCGTGTTAGCCGACTGCTGCGGTTTGAGGTGGGCGTTGCGCCAGATGATTTGGATGATGTAGCCGAGTGCAAAGACGAAGGCCACGCCGCTGATGAAGTCGCCTACGAGGGGAAGCCCCGTGAGGGCGCCGGCGATCACGCCGCCGATGGCTGCCATGGCGTAGCGGTTTTGGCTGTGTCCGACCATGCGGGCGATCGCACACCCCGCAAAGGCACTCGACACCAGCGCGATGCCAATAACACCGCACATGAGGGCTCCGGCAAGCGACAGACCAGCGATAGAGATAATTAGCAGCAGGACGGCGGGGACGATAGCAATCGTGCCCAGAAGACCGCTCACCCACAGGGGCATGGGGCGCTGGTGGAGCATACCGGCGGCGCTGGCAGTCGCACGCGGAAAGACGAGCTCGAGCAGCAGAGCGACAAAGCAGGTCGAGAGTGCCGCGGCGACGATACCGCCGATGACATCGTTAACGGTGGAAGTATCCTCGTTCTCGGTGCGGTCGATCTTGAGTGCGCCGACCTCGGCTCCCGCGGCGCGCTCGGGGTCCTCGGAGACGTGCGCGTTCACGGTGCCGGTGATGTGGGCGTTCTTGCCCAGGATGAGCTTGTCGGCCCAAACCTCGACATCGCCCTCGACGGTGCCATCGATGGTCACCGTGTTGCCCGCAAGCGCTGCCGACTTGGTAGAGCCGCGCAGGGCAACCGTCTCGCCTATCGCGTAAAAACAGTTGGCGGTGCTGTCGGAATTGAGCACAACGTGCTGACCGACGACCGTGACGCTGCCATCAACCGTGGTCTTGGCGATATCGATAGTGCGTGCCGCCAAGCGGACGGCGCCGCCCACCGTGCAGTCGCGGATAGAGAGGGTATCGCCCGCGGCGATGATATCGCGGTCAATGGACGCATCGTCCAAGTTGAGGGCCTGGCCGGCCCAGTACAAGTCACCCTCGACGCCAGACGGATCGACGTCATTGTCGGTCGCAAGTACGTTTCCTGCGGTGTCCGTGCCGGCGAACGACGCCGTGGGAAGTGCGGTGAGCGCGAGCGCGATGAGCGCGAATGCCATAAGCAGGCAGCGACGCATCTTGTGTGACGGAGCCGCCGCGGTTTGATTGAAAGTCATGGTTGATCCTTTTGTTAGGAGTTCGGCATATACCTAACAGGGTACCCAACGCGCGGGCGCTCTAAAAGAACCTCTCGGTTGCATTTCGAAGGATGGGCCCGCGCCACCTATTTTTTGCGGTGCAAAAAGCGTGCGATGTCTTCTTCGGTGGGGCTTTTGATGTCAAAGCGCAGCGAGAGCCAGCGCAGACCCATGGTCACGACAACGCATACGACCAGCGCGGCGACATTGCTCATGATGCCGCTCATAACGAGACACACATAGCTTGTCGATCCGGCGATGGCGGCGATGGCATAAAAGTTGGTACGTTGGAAAATGCCCGGAACCACGCCCATAAAGCCGTCGCGCAACATGCCGCCGCCCACCGCGGTAAAAAAGCCCATCATGATGCACACCGCCGGTGCAAAGCCGTAGACAAGCGCCTTGTCCGCTCCGGTGGCGGCATAGATGCCGACCGAGATGATGTCGAGCAGGGGAATGAGTTTTTCGGGTTTGTCGACGATTGCCGGGAAAATGTAAATGATGGCTGCCGTGGCGATGGAAAGCGGGAGCGCCATCGGCTGGTTGAGGATGTAGACGTTGCCCACCTGCAGCGTCATGTCGCGCAAGAGACCGCCGCCCAGACCGCAGACCACCGCGAGCGCGACGGCGCCCACCAGGTCGAGCTTGTGCTCGCGCGCAACCAGCACACCCGAGATCGATGCAGCGACAACAGCGAACATCTCGAGCCAAAACGGAATAGCGACCATGGCATCCGAGGCATGTGAGGTAATGGTTATAGCGGCGACGACGGGCAAGATGGGGTCCTTTGGATTACGGATTTGGACAATGCCCGTACATAGTACATGTTCGGCGCCGATTGCGACCCTATTGCTCGGTAAACGGTCGGGACTGGATGCGGGCGTAGGCATCAAACGTGTACGTCAGCCTCCAAAGATGTCAAAAAATGTCGGTTTTGGAGGGTGATGTACATGTTTTGGTTGGGGCGTGCTGGGATGACGCTACTCGGAAGGCGCGTCTTCGCCCTGCGCGCTCTTCCAGTTGCGGATAAGTGCCTTGCGCAGTTCGTTCTGCTTTCGCTGGTACTCGGCGTCCGTGCAGCGGGGCATACCGAGTGCTTCGCGAATGCTGTTAATGGCGCGATGAAAGGCAAGTTGACTTGCGAACTGTGCCGAGGTGAGCGCAACGATTCGATATCCCATTTGGGCGAGCACGGCCTCTCGCTCCGCGTCCGCTCCCTTGCGCTCGGTCTCATCGTGAAAGCCGCCCTTATATTCGATGCCGAGTTCTCTGCGCTGATAAGTAACAAGAGCGTCGATTTTGAGCGTTCGGGCTTTTGCGCAATGCCAGAGACGCTGAGGGATTTCGAGCGGTTTGTTGAGTTCGATACCTCGGATACCAACGCCGCCTTCGCTTGTTGGGAGCGAGAGGGCGATGGAAGATGCGGTCTCCATGGGCGAGGCTGAGTGGTCGTAGATGTGTCTGAGCGCGAGTCTGGCGCGTGTGGCGCCGGGTTTGCCAGGGTGCCGATCGAGTAGCTCGACAATTTCGTCCTTGGAGGTGGTGGTTGGTTGCTCAGTGTAAGGGTCAGAGGGATTGAGCCCCATGCGATAGTCGCCGCAAACTTCGTAACCATACTCGAGGTATTCGATCCTATCCATCCACTCGGCAGCGAGCACGACGGTGAAGGCTTCGTCGGTGATAAAGATGCCGGGCGTAAGCTCGTCAATATGGTCGTAGGGTAGGTTTTGGCCGAGAACGTGGCAAGTGACACCGTTGGTGCGAATTCGCTCGAAAGCAAATACTACGGAGATGTCGATAGTCTTGAGCATGGTGGACGGAATGCCGCAGTCGGTAAGTGCCTGCCGAATGCGCGCGATGCGTTGCTGGGTAGAGAGGCCCCGCACGCCTATCTGGTAGTCGCGTTGTGCGACGGCTTGAACCAGGTTTCGCGGTGCATGATGGACGAGCCACGCCGTTTTATGCGAAATGAGAACAGGAGTATCCATTTGGGGACCTCTCGCTTCGAGCTGACACCAAACTCTTATGTCCGTTGAGGTGGGGAAATATACCGGATGCGAACAAATCGACTCATGCTTGGTGCGCGTCATACGCAAACATGTACATCACACTCCAAAAACGACATTTTTTGACATCTTTGGAGGGTGGTGTACATGTTTGAGATATGGGCTGGGATCGACCACGATGGGGGTGTGGTCGAATAGGAGGGATGTCCAAATTTTGAGCTTTGCTCAAAATTTATCCGGTCGGCTTACGCCGACCGCGCTGCGCTAAAAACGCGCCGCTGGCGCGTTTTCTTTACGCTCCGCGCCCTGGCGGGTTCGAATCCCTCCTCCGCCGTATTTGCTTGTTAGGGACTCAAAACAAAAAAGCTCCCATTCCCGGGAGCTTTCTCAATCTAAATGGCGGAGGAGGAGGGATTCGAACCCTCGTGACCTTATACAGGCCAAACGGTTTTCGAGACCGCCGCATTCAACCACTCTGCCACCCCTCCGCGTGGGGTAAAAACAAAGCAGGCTCGAAGGCCTGCTTTGGAATTAACTGGCGGAGAGTCAGGGATTTGAACCCTGGAGACGCTTTTGACGCCTACACGATTTCCAATCGTGCTCCTTCGGCCACTCGGACAACTCTCCGTTAAATGCGAAAGTCAGTATACACGAGGAATCGCAAAGTGCAAACAGAAAAGTTGGCATTTTTTAAAACGCTTGGCCGCGCTTGGCGTTGCAGTGGGGTTTGAGGTGCCAAAAAACGGCTTCCGACCAGCGTGGTTGATCAACTCAATTGTTCAAAAGGAGTATTCATAAGCGACTTGGCAATGAATTTAAAAATCTTTGGGTGGTGCTGTGGACCACTGGTATGCATTTTGCGACCACAGCCTTGTGCCCGTTGACCTGCGGCTTGGCTCAGCTTGTCCCCACGGCACCGTATCTTGTCCACAGATCTGTCAAGCTTTTGGTCGGCATTTGGTTGGAATGCGCATGAAACGTGGTGCGAGTATGGGCATATGTGGAGGTCATGAGGTTGTAGCTGCATATTCTTGCGGCTTGGGAGGTTGAAAGATATTATTACCAAGTCTTTTCCTGCTTCAGGCGCACCTTCACGACCTGAAGCCACATTTGCCCAGAGGAGGTGACAATATGAAGGCTTATGAACTGCTGTTCTTTGTTGACCCGTCGCTCGACCCCGAGACTCGTCTCGCTGTTATGAAGCGTATCGATACCACGATCGCTGAGGGCGCTGGCAAGGTCGACTCCGTTGACGAGTGGGGCAAGCGCAAGCTCGCCTACGAGATCAACGACCTCACCGATGGTGACTACACCCTCATCAACTTCCACGCAGATCCTACCCAGATCGCCGAGCTTGATCGCGTCCTGCGCATCACCGACGCTGTGGTCCGCCACATGATCGTCCGTCGCGACGACCAGGAGTAAGACTGTCGTTTTGGACTGGGCTTGTGCCCCAAGAGGAAGTAGTGAGTTATGAGCATCAATCGAGTGAACATCACCGGTAACCTCACCCGCGATCCCGAGCTGCGCGCCACCGCCGGCGGAACCCAGGTTCTGTCCTTTGGCGTCGCCGTGAACGATCGTCGCCGCAACGCGCAGACTGGCGAGTGGGAGGACTATCCCAACTTTGTCGACTGCACCATGTTCGGCACCCGCGCCGAGGCCGTGAGCCGTTTCCTGGCAAAGGGAAACAAGGTCGCGATCGAGGGCAAGCTGCGCTACAGCTCTTGGGAGCGCGACGGCCAGCGCCGGAGCAAGCTTGAGGTCATCGTCGATGAGATCGAGTTTATGAGCTCCCGTGGTGGCCAGGGTGGCTACGATCAGGGCGGTTACGCCCCCGCAGCTCCCGCGCCCGCAGCACGTCCTGCCGCACCGGTGGCCACGCCGCCCGCGGTCGACGTCTACGATGAGGACATCCCGTTCTAAGGGTGTTCACCTATTTTTGAGTGAGAGGCGGCTTCGGTTCGCCGAAGTTGCCAAATGAAAGGTATTTTGACATGGCTAATGATTTTTCTGCACGTCAGCCGCGTCGTAAGTACTGCCAGTTCTGCAAGGAGAACACTGAGTTCATCGACTATAAGGACACTCAGCTTCTCCGTAAGTACATGACCGACCGTGGCAAGATCAAGCCCCGTCGCGTCACTGGCGCTTGCACGCAGCATCAGCATGACATCGCCAACGCCATCAAGCGCGCCCGCGAGATGGCTCTCCTGCCGTACACCGTCCCCGTGGTTTCCTCTCGTGGCAACCGCGACCGCGGCTAAGAAGGGAGACGCATCATGAAGGTTATTCTTCTCGATGAGATCAAGGGCAAGGGCGGCGAGGGTGACGTCGTAGAGGTCGCTCAGGGTTACGCTGAGAACTTCCTGTTCCCCAAGAAGCTCGCTGTTGCCGCCACCAAGGGCAACCTCAAGCAGCTTGACGAGCGTCGCAACAACATCGCCAAGCGCGAGGCCGTCCGTCTGGCTACCGCCAACGAGACCAAGGCTGCCTTCGAGGGCAAGACGGTCACCGTTGACGTCAAGGTCGGCGACGAGGGCATCCTCTTTGGCTCCGTTACCGCCGCTATGATCGCTGACGCCATCAAGGCTCAGCTCGGTATGGACATCGACCGCAAGCGCGTCGAGCTCGGTAAGCCCATCAAGGTTGCCGGTGCCCACACCGTTGCCATCTCGCTGTACCGCGAGATCAAGGCCGAGGTTGTCGTTCTCGTCGGCGTTACCGCCGAGGAGCTCGCTGCCGAGGCTGAGGTCGAGGAGGCCGCTGAGGTCGCCGAGGCCGAGACCGCCGAGGTCGAGACTGAGGCTGCTGCCGAGTAGCATTTGCTGCAACGCAACAATCTTGTTCTAAGAAGGGCGCTCTGGGAAGCCAGGGCGCCCTTTTTGCTTTTTAGCGCGATGCGAGCGCCATAGGGGGCGTTGCGGTGAGGTCTATTCGTGGGACCGTTCATCCGTTTGGTTCGGTGATGATTGGCGGCGCGCGGCGCGTTTTGGGACCGTGGCTGATACTATGGATGCTCGCAAGCGATATGAATGAGGATGCTCATGGCATATGACGATAGGGAGACCGGGCTGACGGTCGAGGACCGCGGCTCAAAGTTGGGTCTTCCCCAAAACCAAGATGCAGAGGCCAATGTACTGGCCGCTATGCTGCTATCGCCCGAGGTGGTCGAAGAGGCCCAGGTCGAGCTGCAGCCTGATGACTTCTACCGGCCCATTCATAAGACCATCTATACCGCGATGGTCGATATGTACAACAGCCGCATTCCCATCGACTCCATCTCGCTGATCGATTACCTGAGAAGCATCAACAAGCTCGATGCCGTGGGCGGCGAAGCGTACATTTTGGAGTTGATGGGTCAGACCTTGTCGCTCGTCAACTGGCAGCACCATGCCGCCATCGTTCGCCGCGATTCGATGCTGCGTGAGCTGATCGGCGCCACCAACGAGATCAACGCGCTGGCATATAACGCCCCCACCGACACCAAAGAGGTTGTCGAGCTGGCCGAGAGCAAGCTGCTCAAGGTCACGGCACGCGAGGTCAAGTCGAGCTACAAGACGCTGACCGAGTTTATGGTCGAGGCCTATAACGAGGCCGAGGAAGTGTGCCAGGCCGGTGGCCAGGCTGCGGGCGTGCCCACGGGCTTCCCGTCGCTCGACCGCATGCTCATGGGCTTCCGCGAGGGCCAGCTCATCATTATCGGCGCCCGCCCTGCTGTAGGTAAGACATCGTTCGCCCTGAATCTGGCGCTCAACGCTGCCGCCGCCGGTTATACCGTCGGCTTCTTCTCGCTGGAGATGTCGGGCAAGGAAATTGCCCAGCGTCTGATTTGCGCCTACGCCATGATCTCGATCAGTGACTTCCGCATGGGCCGCATTAGCCCCGAGCAGTGGGCCAATATCAACGAGGCCACGCAGACCTTGTCCAAGCTCGATATTCTGATTGACGATACGCCCGGCACCACAGTGACCGAGATTCGCGCCAAGAGTCGCCGTATGCTCCATAACAAGGAGAAGGCAATCATCATCCTGGACTACCTGCAGCTAGTGAGTCCTCCGCCGGGACGCCGCTCCGAGAGCCGTACCGTCGAGGTCTCGGAGATGTCGCGTGGTTTGAAGATCATGGCCAAGGAGCTCAAGATCCCGCTCATCGCGCTGTCGCAGCTCTCGCGTCAGGTCGAATCCCGCACCGGCAAGCGCCCGCAGCTTTCCGACCTTCGTGAATCGGGCTCCATCGAGCAGGACGCCGATATCGTTATGTTCTTGGACCGCTCCGCCGACGAGGCCGAGGCCTCGCGCGACGATCGACCCGACGAGGGCGTCACGCGTATCGTCGTGGCCAAGAACCGTTCGGGCCCGATCGGCGACGTCGACCTGATGTTCCTGCCGGCATCCACCAAGTTCTATGAGCTTGATGGGGCACATGCCGAGGAGTAGGACAGGCGCCCGTTGCACGGGTATACTGGGAATGTTTTGTGCTTCTGCGTGCCGGCGTGGCGCGTAGACAGTCCATGAATGTAAGGAGTAAACATGCCGTCAACCGTTTTGGTCGGTGCCCAGTGGGGCGATGAGGGCAAGGGTAAGATTTGCGACCTAGTCGCCGGCGACTTCGATGCCGTCGTGCGCTACTCGGGCGGCAACAACGCAGGTCACACCATCGTCGTCAACGGCAAGAAGTACGGCCTGCACCAGGTGCCCTCCGGCATCATGTATTCCGACCACGTGTCGGTGATCGGTAACGGCTGCGTCGTCAACCCCAAGGTTGTCCTTGAGGAGATCGATATGTTCGAGACCGACGACATCACCACCAAGAACCTCAAGATTAGCGGCAACGCGCATGTCATCATGCCGTACCACATCGATCTGGATGGCGCCTTTGAGCAGAAGCTCGGCAAGAAGAACATCGGTACCACCAAGCGCGGCATCGGTCCGTGCTATCAGGACAAGATGGCGCGCATTGGCCTGCGCATGCAGGACATGCTCGACGAGGCGCTGTTCCGCGACAAGCTGGAGACCGCTCTCGCCCGTGTGAACCCCGAGCTCGAGCTCATCTACAACCTGCCCACCTACACCGTGGACCAGATTTGCGACGAGTACCTGCCGATGGCCGAGCGCCTGCGTCCCTACATCACCGAGACGAGCCTGCTGCTCAACAACATGATCGATGAGGGCAAGAACCTGCTGTTTGAGGGCGCCCAGGCGACGCTGCTCGACATCGACCACGGTACCTATCCGTACGTGACGTCTTCCAACTGCACCGCCGGCGGCGCCATCACCGGCTCCGGCGTGGGCATGAAGAACGTCGACCGCGTGCTGGGTGTCATGAAGGCCTATATCACCCGCGTCGGTTCGGGCCCCATGCCCACCGAGCTTTCCTATGAGTCCGAGGCCGGTCACACGCTGACCGAGGAGGGCTATGAGTACGGCGTGACCACCGGTCGCCGTCGTCGTTGCGGCTGGTTCGACGGCCCTATCGCCAACTATGCCTCGCGCGTCAACGGCCTCACCGACATCGCCGTGACCAAGCTCGACGTGCTTTCGGCCTTCGACACCATCAAGGTGTGCGTGGCCTACGACGTCGATGGCGAGCGCTACACCAGCGTGCCCGAGCATCAGGTGCGCTTTGAGCATGCCAAGCCCATCTACGAGGAGCTCCCTGGCTGGAAGTGCGATATCACCGGTTGCCGCAGCTTTGACGAGCTGCCGCAGGAGGCTCAGGACTACGTGGCGTTTATCGAGGATCTGGCACACACCCGCGTGACGTTCATTGGCGTTGGCGCTGGTCGCGAGCAGATCATCAACCGATTCTGGAAGTAATCGGGACTATTTGGTTATTGCGATATACCCCTTTGCAGCCCGGACGGGCGGCCGAGGGGTATATTTGCTTGCAAAGGGCTCGCGCGGAGCGGGCCGTTCATCCATAGAGGAGGCACCCTTGAAGGCGGACACTCAAACCATCGACATCCTGTTGTTGGGCAGCGGCGGCCGTGAGCATGCTTTGGCAGCTAAGCTCGCAGCATCACCGCGCGCCGGCAAGCTCTACATCGCGCCGGGTAACGGCGGCACCGCGAGCTGCGGCGAGAACGTTGTTCTCGACGACTGCGATCCTGCGGCCGTGGCGGCGTTTGCGCAGAGCCACGGATGCGGACTCGTGGTAATTGGCCCCGAGGCTCCGCTCGTGGCGGGCGTGGCCGACGCCGTGCGCGCGGCGGGTATTCCCTGCTTTGGCCCGGGTGCCGAGGGCGCCCAGATGGAGGGCTCCAAGCTGTTCTCCAAGCAGCTCATGGAGCGTGCCGGTATCCCGACGGCAGCCTATGGTTCGTTTACCGACGAGGCTTCGGCTCTCGCCTACGTGCGCGAGCAGGGCGCCCCGCTGGTCGTGAAGGCCGACGGCCTTGCCGCGGGCAAGGGCGTTATCGTGGCGACCGAACTTGAGCAGGCCGAGGAGGCCGTGCGCGAGTGCTTTGGCGGCACCTTTGGCGATGCCGGCAATACCGTGGTCATCGAGGAGATGCTCGTTGGTCCCGAGTGCTCGCTGCTGGCCTTTACCGACGGCAAGACCGTGCGCCCCATGGCCACCTCGCAGGACCACAAGCGTGCACTCGAGGGCGACAAGGGCCCCAACACCGGTGGCATGGGCGTCTACAGCCCGGTGCCCATCGTGACCGATGAGGAGCACGCCACCATGGTGAAGGTCATGGAGCAGACCGTGGCCGAGCTCGCTGCCGAGGGTATCGACTACCGCGGCTGCCTGTACGGCGGCTTTATGCTCACGCCTGCCGGCCCCAAGGTGCTGGAGTTCAATGCCCGCTTTGGCGACCCCGAGACGCAGGTCGTTCTGCCGCGCCTTAAGAACGACCTGGTCGAGGTCATGCTCGCCTGCGCCAACTGCGAGCTCGATCAGATTGAACTCGACTGGCGCGACGAGTGGGCCGTGGCCGTTGTCCTGACGAGCGCGGGTTATCCCGGCAGCTACGAGAAAGGCAAGGTCATTACCGGTATCGCCGATGCCGAGGCCATGGAGAACGTGACCGTGTACCACGCGGGCACTGCCGTGGTGGACGGCCAGCTCGTGACCAATGGTGGCCGCGTGCTTGCCGTGACCGCGCTGGGCGATACGTTTGAGAACGCCCGCAACCTTGCCTACGAGGCCTGCGAGAAGATTGATTTTGAGGGCAAGACCCTGCGTCACGACATCGGCCTGCGCGCGCTGCGCGGCCGCGACGCCTGGGATGCCTAAAATCCGAGAGGAATGAGACGGATGGACGAGAAGAACGAAGAGCTCGTGGACGCGCAGATCGTCGAAGAGGACAGCCGCGTGTATGGGCACGCCGAGGGCGAGCCTGGTGGCGAGGTCGCTGACGAGCCGGCGCTGGTGCTGGGCGATGACGACCCGCACGATGCCGAGCTGCACGAGAAGATTCTTTCGGAGGAGTGCGCCTGGAAGGGCAAGATTCTCGACGTCCACCGTCTTGAGGTTGAGCTGCCCAACGGTCGCCGCAGCGCCCGCGATATCGTTCGCCATCCGGGTGCGGCGGCTGTTGTGGCACTGACCGAGAGCGGCAAGATCGTACTGGTGCGTCAGTACCGCACCGCCATCGACCGCGTGACGGTCGAGATTCCCGCCGGCAAGCTCGATCCAGGCGAGGACCCGCTCGATTGCGCCAAGCGCGAACTGCATGAGGAGACGGGCTTTAGGGCCGGTCGCATTCGCTTTTTGACTTCGATTGTCACGTCCTGCGGCTTCTGTGACGAGATCATTCACATCTACCTGGCCACCAAGCTCGAGTTCGATGCACCCAACCCCGATGATGACGAGTTTGTCAACGTGGACCTCGTGCCGCTGCACGAGCTGATCGACGCCGTGCTCGACGGCAAGATCGAAGACGCCAAGACCGTTGTAGGCGCGCTTGCCTGCGATAGCATCGCGCACCGCCTTGGGGGCACGGAGCTTTAACGAGCGGGGATGATCCCGCAGGTTTGTGTAAGTCAGCGAAAGTGCTCCATTTGAGACAAGGTGGCCTAAAAGAGGAGGGAAGCGTATGGATATACGCGACCGACGATTGAAGGCCAGATTGTCCAAATGGGGCACTTGCAGCGTCGAGACGAAACGCGGTTTGGTAAAACCGCGTAAGGTGATTATGTTTAAGAGGTTTCTTTCGTATTACAAGCCCCAGATGGGGCTTTTTGTTGCTGATACTGTTTGCGCTCTGGTGCTTGCTGCCATTGACCTTGCGTTTCCTATTATTCTGCGCAATTTGACCGGTGGGCTGTTTACCCAGGGCCAGGCTGCCATTATGCAGGCGCTCGGTATGATCGCAGTGGGGCTGGTGCTGATGTATGCCGTTCGCTGCGCCTGCCGCTACTTTGTGAGCTACTGGGGCCACGTGATGGGTGCGCGCATGGAGTCCAAGATGCGCGAGGACCTGTTTGACCAGTACGAGCGCTTTAGCTTTGCGTACTTCGACCGCAACAGTTCGGGCGACATGATGAGCCGCGTGGTCAACGACCTGTTCGATATCTGCGAGGCGGCGCACCACGTGCCCGAGTGGATCATCATCTGCGGCATCGAGATTATCGGCTCGTTTGTGATTCTCTTTACCATCGCTCCGGTGCTGGCGCTCGCCATGGCCGTGGTGACGGCGGCGTTTGCGGTCGTCATGTTTTGGCAGAACATGCGCATGCGCGAGGTCTTTAGCGACAACCGCAAAAAGATCAGCGGCATCAATGCGCAGCTGCAGGATTCGCTGGCGGGCATGCGCGTGGTCAAGAGTTTTGCCAATGAGGAGACCGAACGCTTCAAGTTCCGCGCCTCCAACAATCGCTATCTTTCGTCCAAGGAGAACATGTATCACGCCATGGGCGTCTATACCGCGACGTATGGCCTACTTTCGGGTGTGCTCTATGTGATCGTGGTGCTGCTAGGCGGCTGGCTGGTCGCCCAGGGGCAGCTGCAAGCGGTCGATATGGCAACCTTCGCTCTCTACATTTCGCTGTTCTGCACGCCGCTCGAGACACTCGTCAATTCGGCCGAAACGTATCAGAAGGCTATTGCCGGCTTTAAGCGTATGGACGAGGTACTCTCGACCGCGCCGGATATCCAGGACAAGCCGGGCGCCACGGATCTGCAGGTGACCGCCGGCGCCGTGGAGTATCACGACGTGTGCTTTAACTACGAGGATGTCGAGCTGGGCGAGGGCGATGCCGACGAGCGTCCCGTTATCGACCATATGGATCTGTCCATCAAGCCCGGGCAGACCATCGCTTTGGTTGGCCCTTCGGGCGGTGGCAAGTCCACGACCTGTTCGCTGCTGCCGCGCTTTTATGACGTGGCTGCCGGATCCATTAGCATCGACGGCCAAGACGTGCGCGATGTGACGCAGCAGAGCCTGCGCCGTGCCATCGGCCTGGTGCAGCAGGATGTCTATCTGTTTGACGGTACGATTGGCGAGAACATCGCCTACGGCAAGCCGGGCGCTACGGCAGAAGAGATCGCCGACGCCGCCCATCGCGCCAATATCGATACCTTTATCGAGTCGCTTCCACAGGGCTATGACACGGTCGTGGGCGAGCGCGGCAGCCGTCTTTCGGGCGGACAGAAGCAGCGCGTCGCCATCGCGCGCGTGTTTCTCAAGAACCCCAAGATCCTGATTTTGGACGAGGCGACGAGTGCTTTGGATAACGAGAGCGAGGAGGCGGTCCAGGAGTCGCTCGAAGAGCTGGCACGCGGCCGTACCACGATTATCATCGCCCACCGTCTTTCGACCATTAAGCATGCCGATGAGATTGCGACCGTTGAGCATGGTTGCGTTGTGGAGCGTGGCACGCACGAGGAGCTTCTCGCCCGTGGCGGCACCTATGCCCGTTACTATCGAATGCAGTTCGAAGGTGCGCGTGCGCACGAGCTCGACTGATTGATATGACAGGAAGTTTATGGCTGACAAGAACCCTTTGACTCCGGAAGAAGTGACGGAGTTATTCTCCGAAATCGATGCATCCGGTGTCTTGGATCCCACGCTTGCCAAAAAGCGAACTGAGCGCATGCGTGAGAAGGAGGCCGCGGCCAAGCGCGGTGACAAAGCGGCGCTAGCGCAGCTGCGCAGCGAGGACCGCGCGAGCCAGGCAAAACATATCGACCCGCTGTCCGAGGACGATCCTTCGGGCTCGCAGGTGAGCCATACCATTACGAAGACCGCGATGGCCGTGGTCATCGGTATTTTGGTGCTGATCGTGGGCATGCAGATCGGCTACGGCGTGATGCGCCGTCTGAATACCGCCAACCTGTCCGAGAGCGTTTCGGTTGATACCGTTTCGACGGCGCTGAAGGGCGGCCTTGAGTGGGGCAACGGCTTTACGCAGTTCCCGCTCGACTTTACCGTCGATGAGGCCGATGAACGCACGGGCACGGTCGAGGTGACGGTGTTGGACACGTCTTCTGCCAACGAGCTCGAGCTGTTGTCCAACGGGCAGATTCAGGCCGCGGCGCTTGCGACCAACGCGCTGCTCAACGATAAGATCGACCGCGTGGTGTATAACGTTCACGCCTATATCGACGAGGATAGCAACATTCAGCACGATTCCTTCTTTGGCATGTTCCCCGCGCGGGGCCACCAGAGCGCCATTTTGACGTTCGTGTGGACCAAGAGCTCATCCAACGCCACGAGTATCGACTGGAAGATGCGCATCGTGAGTATGGATGACACCATCGCCGAGCGCATTCAGAAGCAGGTGAACTCGGTGTCGTCGTTGATTGAGGATCCGGTGGTGAGCCAGACCAAGATTGACGAGGAAAAGACCGAGCGTGACCTGGAGCATCGTCTGCATGGCCGCGAGATTTTCCGCGGCGGCAAGCCCAATCGCACACCGTCCGAACTGCTGGAACAGGACAAGAAAAAGTAAGACGCCATCATCCCGCGTGAGCCACAAGCCCCGCGGGATGATTTTTTAATCCCCGTCCCAGAGAAATCATTATGCATAGAAAGTCATAATTATCATTTCGTAAACATTTCGATGAAATTAACGCCATGAGGCATGCTTGCGGTTACAATACCGCGAGGCCTAACTACACACCTTTAAGCCGGTCCTGTGAGACCGGGAAGGAGAATTATGGCGAACAACCATACCGCGGGCGCTGCCGCCCGCACCTTCGCGCCCAGCGAGCTTTGCCAGCGTATGCTGGCCAAAACCAGCAAGGGCACCTGCGGTCCCTGCATCCTGTATCTTGAGGATGGGACCATTTTTTATGGACGTGCATGCGGCGCCGAGGGCACCGCGACCGGCGAAGTCTGCTTCAACACCTCGCTCGAGGGCTACTTTGAGGTCATGACCGACCCGAGTTATGCCGGCCAAATCGTAACCATGACCTATTCGCAGATCGGCAACTACGGTATCGACGAGACCGACGTCCAGTCGGCCTTCCCCGGCGACGCCGTGCGCCCTGCGAGCGCTCCGGCTATGCGCGGCATGATCGTTCGCGACATGTGCACCACGCCTTCTAACTGGCGCTCGGCCGTCAGCGTGCCGGAGTATCTGCGCGCCCACGGCATCGTCGCTATCGAGGGCGTCGACACCCGCGCTCTGGTGCGCCATCTGCGCGACAATGGTTCCAAGATGGGCATTATCTCGACCGAGATCTTCGACGTCGACGAGCTTGCCGAGCGTCTGGCCGCAGCGCCCACGCTGGTAGGCGAGAACCTGGTCAAGACCGTAAGTTGCCCCGTACCTCACGAGTTTGTGGCCGCCGATCTGCCTGCCACGCATGACTTTGCGCTTTCGGCTGCCGCTCCTGCCCGTCACAAAGTGGTCGCATACGACTGCGGTGTGAAGCGCGGCATTCTGGAGGGGCTGGTCCGCGCCGGCTGCGACCTTACCGTCGTGCCGTGGGACACGCCCGCGAGTGAGGTGCTCGACATGAATCCCGACGGCGTCTTTTTGTCCAATGGCCCCGGCGACCCCGACGCCGTGGTGGAGACCTACGAGCAGGTGCAGCAGCTGATCGGCAAGGTGCCGGTCTTTGGTATTTGTCTTGGTCACCAGATGATCAGCCTGGCCTGCGGCGCCCAGATGGAAAAGCTTAAGTTCGGTCACCGCGGTGGCAACCAGCCGGTTATGAACCTGGTAAGCCGCCGTGTGGAGATCACCGCGCAAAACCATGGCTTTGGCCTGCTGTTCCCCAGCTTGGGCAAGCTTGTCCCCGAGCTTTCCGGCGGCGAGACCGAGCATGCGGCCGATGGAGATCTGCGCGTCTGGGTGCGCCGCGGAATCGCGCCGGTCGTGATGAACGAGCGCTTTGGTCGCATTCGCCTGACACATGTGAACCTCAACGACGGCACCGCCGAGGGCATCCAGCTGCTCGACGCACCGTGCTTCTCGGTCCAGTACCACCCCGAGGCCTCGCCTGGCCCCACCGATGCCCACTATCTCTTTACCGCCTTTACGCGACTCATGGACGGCGAGGAGAACTACCTGGACATCGACACCGCGAAGGACCGCCTTGCCGGCTGGAACTTTGCTGAGTCCGAGACCGCTGAGACCGAGGAGAACTAACATGCCGAAACGTACTGACATCAAGCGTATCCTCGTCATTGGTTCGGGCCCCATCGTCATCGGCCAGGCCTGCGAGTTCGACTACTCCGGCGCCCAGGCCTGCAAGGTGCTCAAGGAGGATGGCTTTGAGGTCATCCTGGTCAACTCCAACCCGGCGACCATCATGACCGACCCGGGCTTGGCCGACCGCACCTATGTCGAGCCCATCACCGCCGAGTTTATCGAGCGCGTAATCAAGAAAGAGCGCCCGGACGCGCTGTTGCCCACGCTGGGCGGCCAGACCGGTCTGAACGCCGCCGTCGAGCTGGCGAAAGACGGTACGCTCGACAAGTACGGCGTCGAGATGATCGGCTGCGACCTGGCCGCCATCGAGCGCGGCGAGGACCGCAAGCTCTTTAACGAGGCCATGGCCGAGATTGGCCTGGAGGTCGCGCGCTCGGGCTATGCCTACAGCGTGGCCGACGCCGAGGCCATCGCCGAGCGCGTGGGCTATCCCTGCGTACTGCGCCCGAGCTTTACCCTCGGCGGCGCCGGCGGCGGCATCGCTCACACCCACGAGGAGCTCGTCTCCATCGTGAGCCAGGGCCTGGAGCTCTCGCCCGCCCACGAGGTGCTGGTCGAGGAGTCCATCGAGGGCTGGAAAGAGTATGAGATGGAGGTCATGCGCGACCATGCCGGCAACGGCATCATCGTGTGCTCCATCGAGAACCTCGACCCCATGGGCGTGCATACCGGCGACTCCATCACCGTGGCGCCGGCGCAGACCCTTTCCGACCTGGAGTATCAGCGCATGCGTGTCGCCTCGCTCGCCATCTTGGAGAAGATTGGCGTCGAGACCGGCGGCTCCAACGTGCAGTTTGCCGTGAACCCCCAGACCGGCCGCCTGATCGTCATCGAGATGAACCCGCGCGTGAGCCGTTCGTCCGCCCTCGCTTCCAAGGCCACGGGTTTCCCCATTGCCAAGGCCGCCGCGCGTCTGGCTGTGGGCTATACGCTCGACGAGATCGTCAACGACATCACCAAGGCAACGCCCGCCTGCTTTGAGCCCACGATTGACTACTGCGTGGTCAAGGTGCCGCGCTTTGCCTTCGAGAAGTTCAAGGGCACCGACCCCACGCTCACCACGCGCATGAAGGCCGTGGGCGAGATCATGGCGATTGGCCGCACCTTTGAGGAGGCCTTCGGCAAAGCCATGCGCTCGCTGGAGGACGGTCACCAGGGTATCTGCGCCGGTGGCAAGGAGGGTGCCGATAAGCTGAGCGACGATGATCTCGCTCAAGCCGTGGCCACGCCGACCGAGCACCGCATCTTCTTTGTGGTCGAGGCCCTACGCCGTGGCTGGGACATCGCTCGCATCCATGCCACCTGTGGCATCGACCCGTGGTACCTCAACCGCATCAACGACATGGTGCAGGTCCAGGAGAGCATCCGCGGCCTGCGTGTGGAGGATATCGACGCCGACGCGATGCGCTTGCTCAAACAGTACGGCACGAGCGACGCCGAGATCGCCGCGCTGACCGGCTCGGACGAGCGCTTTGTGCGCGCCTATCGCAAGGGTCTGGGCGTGGTTCCCAGCATGAAGACGGTTGATACCTGCGCTGCGGAGTTCTCGAGCGCCACGGAGTACCACTACAAGACGTACGAGAACATCTACCGCACGAGCCCGGATGCCAAGAAGTACGTGGCTCCCGACGAGACCACGCCGGCGGACAAGCCCAAGGCGATGATTCTGGGCGCCGGCCCCAACCGCATTGGCCAGGGTATCGAGTTCGATTACTGCTGCGTGCACGCGAGCTACGCGCTGGCGGCCCGCGGCTTCGAGACCATCATGGTCAACTGCAACCCCGAGACCGTCTCGACCGACTACGATACCTCCGACCGCCTGTACTTTGAGCCGCTCACCTACGAGGACGTTATGGACGTCATCGATGTTGAGCGTCCCGACGGCGTCGTGGTGACGCTCGGCGGCCAGACCCCGCTTAAGCTGGCGCGCATGCTCGAGGAGAGCGGCGTGAACATTATGGGCACCAAGCCCGACGCCATCGACTTTGCCGAGGACCGCGAGCGCTTCGCCGCCCTGCTCGACAAGCTGGGTATCATGTATCCGCCGGCGGGTCAGGCCACCTCGTTTGAGGAGGCCGAGGCCGTGGCCGCGCACATCGGCTACCCGCTGCTGGTGCGTCCGAGCTACGTGCTGGGCGGCCGCGGCATGATGATCGCCTACGATGCCGAGCATCTGCGCGATTACATGGCCGAGGCTGCGCGCATTAGCCCCGACTACCCGGTGTACCTGGACCGCTTCCTGGAGGGTGCGATCGAGTCCGACGTCGACGCCCTGTGCGACGGCGAGGAGGTCTACATCGGCGGCATTCTGGAGCATATCGAGGAGGCCGGTATTCACTCCGGCGACTCTGCGACCTGCATCCCGCCGTTCAGCTTTAGCGAGAGCCTGCAGGCAAAGCTCCGCGAGACTACGCGCCGCATCGCGATGGCGCTGGGCGTACGCGGCCTGGTCAACGTGCAGTACGCCATCAAGGGTGAGACCGTTTACGTGATCGAGGCCAACCCTCGCGCAAGCCGTACCGTACCGTTTATCTCCAAGGCCACCGGTGTGCCGCTCGCCAAGTGCGCGGCGCGTATCATGGCAGGCGATTCCATCGCGAGCCTGGGCCTGCCGAGCGACGAGCGTCAGCTCGATTGGTTCTGCATGAAGGAAGCCGTTATGCCCTGGGGTCGTTTCCCCGGTGCCGACGTTATCCTGGGGCCCGAGATGAAGTCGACGGGTGAGGTCATGGGTATCGCCAAGAGCTATCCCGAGGCATATGCCAAGACGCAGCTGGCGATCGACTACAAGCTGCCCGACCCCAGTGCCGGCAAGGTATTCATCAGCGTGTGCGACCGCGACAAGCGCCATATCCTTTCGGTCGCGCGTATCCTGCGCTACCTGGGCTTTGACATCTGCTCCACCGAGGGTACGGCGCGCGTGCTGCGCGGCGGCAACGTGACGTGCGAAGTCGTGGAGAAGATCAGCGGCCCGCACGACGGCGAGCGTCCCAACATCGGCGACCTCATCGCCGATGGCAAGATTGCGGTAATCATCAACACGCCGTACGGTCCGGGCTCGCGTGGCGATGGCTACCTGCTACGTACCGAGGCCGTGCGCCGCGGCGTGACCTGCGTGACGGCGATGTCTGCCGCCAACACGTACGTGAGCGCCATTGAGGCCGTGCGCGAGGACCAGCAGGGTCACGGCAGCGCCAACGACATGGGCATGGACGTCATCGCCCTGCAGGACCTGCCGCAGCACACGGTGTAGTGTGACCTGGCCGGCCGGGGCGGGAGGGGCCGAGATTTCCCCCCCCCTTTCGCTCCGGCTGCAAGCAGAGTCGCTCAGGAGGAAACTCGGCCCCTCCCGCCCCGGCCTACGGTGACTCGGTTGCACCGCGTGCTGCCGAAGGGACTTTGCACGATGACTAGGACTGAATAAAAAATGAGCGTGGGCTCTGTCGTTCGAATGAACGACAGAGCCCACATTTTTATTTCAGCCAACGTACGTCACAGCAATCCCCGGTAGGTCCCCGGGTGCCCCGCGGCGGGCTGGGTTTATTGTCTGAGCGACTTTGCGAAGCAAGGGGAGCGAAGATAAAAACCCAGCCCGACGCGGGGCACCCGGGGACCGCAGGGACGGGAGCAGCTATACTACTCTCAGTAGTTAAGGGTCGCGGATTCGCCGCGTCACCGCTCTCAACAGGAGGTCTTTGTTTATGGCAGATCAGAAGCCGGTTGTCGGGATCATCATGGGCTCCAAGTCCGATCTGGGCGTTATGGAAGGCTGCACCGCCGAGCTCGAGGCACTGGGCGTGCCCTATGAGCTCGTGATTGCAAGTGCGCACCGCACGCCGGCGAAGGTCCATGAGTGGGCCTCGACCGCTGCCGACCGCGGCATCAAGGTGATTATCGCTGCCGCCGGCAAGGCTGCTCACCTGGGCGGCGTCGTGGCTGCGTTTACGCCGCTGCCGGTCATCGGCGTGCCTATGAAGACGAGCGATCTGGGTGGTATGGACTCGCTGCTGTCGATGGTGCAGATGCCTTCGGGCGTGCCCGTTGCCTGTGTTGCCATCAACGGTGCCAAGAACGCCGCCATCTACGCCACGCAGATCCTGGGCGCCTGCGACCCCGAGTACCGCAAGGTTATCGAGAAGATGAAGCAGGAGATGGCTGACGCCTAAGCGCTCTGCCAGTCCATTTGCAGCATAAGGAGAGCCATGTCCGACTATCAGGGAAAGCGTTTTTCGGCTTCTCGGATTCCCGATCCAGCCAAGTCGGGAGCAGCCCGCGCGCCGCAGCAGGGTCGGACATCCTCTCCTCAGCAGCCGCGCGCGCCGCGTCCCGTGACGCCGGCGAAGCATCGCCGTCAGGATACGCCGGCTGCATATCGCCCTTCGTCATACAGTACGGCCAAGAAGCCACCTCGCTCTTCGGCGCATGCCGCGCCATCGAGCTATACCGAGCCGTCGCGTAAAAAGCGCCGCTCCGTCATTCCCATTTTGCTCATCATTATCGGCATTGGCCTGATCGTTGCCGCTGCCGCCATCTTTATCAACGCGCAGATTGGCTACAAGCAGGCGAGCGAGTCGTATCAAAAAATCGAAAATCAATATGTGAGCGACAAGGACGCCAGTGGCGTGCCAATTGTCGACTTCAATGCGCTGGCCCAGACAAATCCCGAGGTTGTGGGTTGGATTTACGCGCCCGGCACCAACATCAACTACCCCGTGGTGCAGACCAACAACAACTCCAAGTACCTCAACACGCTGTTTGACGGTACGGCCAATGCGTCGGGCGCCATCTTCCTGGATAGCGACGACACCGCGCCGGGCATGGTGGATCAGCAGACCACGATTTACGGTCATCATATGAACGACGGTTCGATGTTCAACGTGATTTCGGATACGACCGATCAGGCGACGTTCGACAGCATGGAATACGTGTACTACATCACGCGTGATGCGACGTATAAGTTGCGCCCGCTGGCGACCAAGGTGGTCGAGGACACGTATGCCAAGGCGCGCACGCCCAACTTTGAGGGCGATGACGGACTGAAGAATTACCTGTCCGAGATGCTCGATGGTGCCTCGGCCGTGGCGAGCGATGCCACCGATCGTGCCGCTTCGGCAACCAAGGTCGTAACGCTTGTGACCTGCCGCTCGCTGTCATTTAGCAATACGCGCGCAGTCATGGTGCTCACGCCGGTCGAGGAATAAGTGGTTCGAGAGTAGCTAAAAGAGCCTCGTCCCAAATGAGCTACTCGATGACGGTAAAAAGGAGAAATGATGCTTGAAAGTGGCAAATCGATGCCTTCGGTTGATGCCTGGCTGCGCGAAGCCAAGGCCGATGTTTCGGCGGCTGATTGCGGGATGTACCTGACACACAACGGCGTGGTGCGTGCGACGCCTAAGTCCGAGGTGCGTGGGGTCGAGACAGATGGTGTGGCGCCTGGACATAAGGTGGGCGGCATGGTGTTTGGCTTCGATGCCGAAAAGGTGCAGGCCGCCATCGAGGCAACGCGCGCGATGCCGGGTATCGGCTATGTGCGCGTGTGGCTGGCGAGCGGCGAGCTTGCCGTGGGCGACGACATCATGCTCGTACTCATTGGCGGGGACATTCGCCCGCATGTGGTCGATGCGCTGCAGTCGCTCGTCGGCACCATCAAGAACGAGTGCGTGAGCGAGGTCGAGCGCGAGGCGTAAGGCCTCGTCGGCAATCCGAGTCTGTCTATAGCGAAAGCCCGCCGGCAGTTTGAACTGCCTCCCATTTCTTGGACATGAGAAATGGGAGGCTTTCTTTATGCGCGTTGATTTGAGGGTGAAGCATGATATCGAGGCCAGGAAGGCGGCCATAGGGCTCTTCGAGCTCGGGCACGGGTATAAATCTGCCGC